>NZ_JHAC01000061.1 GCF_000599865.1 Deinococcus phoenicis
GGGCTGGTTTCAACGGTGTGGCTATACCCTCACCCGGCAACCCTTATGAGCGCCGTCCTAGGCTCAGACCGGCCCTGCCCCTATCAGTGTGTCCCCCTCAGTGCCCTTCCAGATCGAAGTCCCACTCGAAACTCCGGCCCCAGGGCAGCGCCGCGTCCTCCAGGCGGTAGGTCAGGCCGACGCGCAGGGGAAAATAGGCGCGGGCGAGGTCGAGCAGCCTGGCCTGTCCGGCGGGGGTATTGAGCTGGTCTTCGGGGATGGCCTTGCGGAGCGCCGCCCGCACCTCCGCGCTGTAGATCACGTCGTTGGCGTATTCGCGGGCCAGCAGGGCGTCCTGGCGCACGGGGTCGGCCCCTTCCAGCGACAGGCGGGCGTGCGCCAGCGCCGTGCCGAGGTTGTTGCCCGGGGTGCCCCAGGCGGCCAGCGCGCGCAGGTTGGCGTGCTGCCGCAGCGTGGCGAGGTCGGTCCACAGGCGGGTGTTGCCCAGGTTGACCTGCGCCACGTCCGCGACGGCGACCGGCCCCCGGCGCAGCAGGCCGCTGATGCGGACCGCCGCCTGACGCGCGTCCCCGCCGTTGTACACGAAGAGGGTCAGGTCGGCCGGTCCCGATTCCACCACCCGGAAGCCGCTGGCCTGCGCGTGGTTCGCCGCGCTCTGGGTCAGGGGGATGCCCTCGTACCTGATCACGGCCTGCGCCTTCGCCGGGTCGCTGTACACCACCCGCACCGTCCGCTCGGCGGGGGCGAGGGCACGGGCCGCCAGCATGCTCAGCACCTCGTCGGCCCCGGGGTAGACGCGCACGTTGGCAGGAGCTTCCTTGGCCAGCGCCGCGCCCTCCGCCGGGGCCGGGCTGCCGGGCAGGGCGTCGTCCCAGGTCACGTGCAGTTCCCTGAACACGCCGTCGCGCGCCCACCCCAGCATCTCCCGCACCACCACCAGATTTCGCGCGCGGTCGGTGGCGTCCGGCTCACGCGGCAGGGTGATGAAGGCGTAGACCGGCTGCCGCGTCCGCGCCTGCCAGTCCCGCAACGGCTGGAGGCGGGCCAGGGCCTCGGGCACCGTCAGCGGGCTGGTCCGCGACTGCACCAGGCCGCCGTACGCGAAGGTGTCCAGTGCGGCGATCAGGGGCTGGTCGGTCGGCTGCGCGTTCAGCCAGGCCGTCAGCGCCGCCACGTCAGCCCCACGCTCCGCGTTGCCCAGCAGGTCGGCGGCGGGCACGTGGACCGGGCCGCCCTCCAGCCCCGCGATCAGGGCGGGCAGCACCCGCGTCGCCGGTCGGGAATCGAGCGGCACCAGAATCTGCGCCCCCGCGCAGGGAGCGAGCAGCAGCACAGGCAACAGGGCAACGCGGCGCATCATTCGGGCAGCCTAGAGGCCGCACGTGAGGGACAGCCGAGCGGACGGTGTAGAGGCAAGCCCCCGTCCCCGCACAGGGAGACAGGGGCCACAGCGAAGCCGGCGGACACTCTGCAACGGGAGAAACCCGCTTCAGGAACGCGGCACGTCGTCACTGACCGGGGTCGCCGGGGCCGGCGTCACGGTCTGGGGGATCACGGCCTGGGGAGCCACTGGGGTGACGGCCTGCGCGGGGGCGACGGGCGGCACGACGGCCTGGGCGGTGATCGTCTGGGCGGGGGCAGGCGCGGCGGTCTGGGCAGGGGCCTCGCGGAAGCTGCCTTCCAGCTCCTCCTTGAGGCCCTGGGTGCCCTTGCGGAACTCGCGGATGCCTGCGCCCAGGCTCTTGCCGAGTTCGGGAAGCTTCTTGGGGCCGAACACCAGCAGCGCGATCAGCAGGATGACAAGGAGTTCACCGGGTCCGATATTGGGCATGTTCTTACCTCCGTAACCTGACGGGCGCGGGCGAGAGCGGGCGCGTCCTGCTCGGAGTCTACGCCCGCCGGACGCCCCCAACCCTCAGCCCCGGATGAGAAGAACGGCGGGCGGCCGCAGGTTCCTCAGCGGTACGCCCGCAACGTGCCGTTCATAAAAGCGACGTAGAGGGTCCCAGCGGCGGCCAGCGGCGTCGCCTGCACGCCGTCGCGCTCGCGGCCGCTCCAGCGCACGGCCCCGCTCTGCACGTCCAGCGCGACGAGTTCGCCCGCCTCCGAGGCGAGGAAGACCAGCCCCGCGCTGACGACGGGGCTGGCGGTCACGCGCCCCTCCAGGGTGCGCGTCCAGGCGTCCTCGCCGTCCGCGAGGTGCAGGGCGCGCACCGTGCCGCCCCAGCCGGCCACGATCACCAGCCCCTGGCTGACGGCGGGAGCGGCCCAGATCTCGTCTTCCACGTCGTAGGTCCAGAGGGTCGGATCGGGGGCAGCGAGTTGAGCGCGGCCCGAGGCGGCCGTCAGGCTCAGGGCATGGACCTCGCCGGGCCAGGTGGGCACGATCAGGGTGGCCTGGCCGGGCGCGGTCGGCATCAGGGTGGGGGTGGCGTGGACGGTGCCGACCTCCACTTTCCAGAGGGGCGTGCCGCTGCGGGCGTCGAGGGCGTGCAGCCAGCCATTCTCGTCGCACAGCAGGGCCGCGCCCGCCCACACCAGAGGGCTGGCGGCGACCGGGCCGCCCGCGCGGTAGGCCCAGGCGAGTTCGCCGGTCTGGGCATTCAGCGCGTGCAGGTGGCCGTCACGGCTGGCGGCCAGCACCCGGCCCCCCCAGAGGGTCGGGGCACCTGTGAACTCGGCGCGGGCCTGGTGCTGCCAGCCCTCCTGCCCGTCTTGCAACCGCACCCGCCGCAGGGTGCCGTCCCACGCGCCGTACAGGATGTGGCCGTCCAGAAAGGTCGCCGGGGCCGTCACCTCGTCGCGGGCCGCGTAGGTCGCGTAGGGCCGCCCCGAAGCGTGCATCAGCACCAGTTGTCCGCCGCGTGTGCCGACCGCCAGCAGGTCGCCTTCCCCCACCACGGCGGCAGGCCACGTCACTTCGCCGGGGAGGGGGACGCTCCAGACCTCGCGCAACCCCTCCACGCGGGCGGGACCGTCGGGGTGTTCGCCGGTGCGTGCGCGGCCCCCCCGGTACTGGCCGCGCACGTGTTCGGCCCACACGTCCCGCCGGGCGAGCGCCCACAGGTGCGCGGCGGCCTCGCCGTTTTCCGGGCGGTCCTCCGGCTTCTTGGCGAGCAGGGCCAGCAGCACCCGCGCCACGGCGTCGGGGACGGCCGGGTTCAGGTCGCGCGGGTCGGCAGGCTCCTCGTACACATGCTGGAACAGCACGCTCTGGTCGCTGTCGCCCACGAAGGGCGGCGAGCCGCAGGCCACCCGGTACAGCACCGCCCCCAGCGCATAGAGGTCGCTGCGCGGCCCCACGCCCACGCCGCGCGCCTGCTCGGGGGCCATGTAGGCGGGCGTCCCCAGCGTCACGCCGCTGCGGGTGAGGTGGCGCGAATGCTCACTCAGCGCCACCAGCCCGAAATCCATGATGCGCGGCAACCTGGCCCCGTCGAGCAGGACATTTCCGGGCGTCAGGTCGCGGTGGACGATGCCCTGCGCGTGGACGTACCCCAGGGCGCGGGACGCAAAAGCCGCCGCCGTCAGGAACTGGGCCAGCGGCCCCGGCGCGTCCTCCAGCGGGCCGAGCGCCGTGACCGGGCCGCCCGTCAGCAGCGGCATGGTGAAAAAGGCGCGCACCGCCCCGCCCGCCTCCTGCGTCTCGCCCAGGTCGAGCACCGGGACCACCCCGGGATGCGTCAGGCGGGCCAGCGTCCGCACCTCCCGCAGAAAGCGGGCGCGGTCGCCGTCGGGCAGGTGGGGATGCAGAACCTTCACGGCCACCTCGCGGTCGAGGCGGGGGTCATAGGCGCGGTAGACCTGGGCGCTGCCGCCCTCGCCCAGCAGGGAGCGCAGCACGTAGCGGTCGTTGAGGGTCGCGCCAAGCTCCATCAGGGGGAGTGTAGCGCCGGAAGGAGGCAGCGGGCGGCCACGGGCAGGGCAAAGCAGGCGGAAAAGAAGGCAGGGCCAGGTATGCTCCCCCCATGCCTTCCCCTTCCCTGGACGCCGTGATCGTCGGAGCTGGCCCTAATGGCCTCGCCGCCGCCGTGACCCTCGCGCGGGCGGGCCTGCGGGTGCGGGTGCTGGAACGGCACTCACGGGTCGGCGGGGGGCTGAGCAGCGCGGCACTCACGCTGCCCGGCTTCGTTCACGATATGGGAAGCGCGGTTCATCCGCTGGGCTTTGCCTCGCCCGCCTTCCGGGAATGGCCGCTGCACGCTTTTGGGCTGGAATGGGTGCAGCCGGACGCTCCCTTCGGCCACGTGCTGGAGGACGGAACGGGCGTAGTCGTGGAACGCGACCTAACGGCAACGGCGCGGAGCTTCGGGGTGGATGCCGAAGGATGGCTGGCCCTCTTCGGGCCGCTGGTGGCCGACTGGCGCGGCCTGCTGGACGACGTACTCAGGCCGCTGCCCCGCCTGCCCCGGCACCCGCTGACGCTGGCGCGGTTCGGGGTGCGCGGCCTGCCTCCCGCCACCCTCACGGCGCGGCTTCTGAGAACGGCGGAAGCGCGGGCCGCCTGGGCGGGGCTGGCCGCGCACGCGAATCTGCCCCTCACGGCACTCGGCTCGGGTGCGGCGGCGCTGATGCTGGGCACGCTCGCCCACGCGGCCAGCTGGCCCTTTCCGCGCGGCGGGGCACAGGCACTCGCGGACGCGCTGGCGGCCTACCTGCGGTTTCTGGGTGGGGAGCTGGAGACGGGGGCAGAGGTGCGCTCGGCCCGTGACCTCCCCCCGGCCCGCGCGGTGTTGGTGGATTCCAGCCCCGCCGTGCTGCTGGACATCCTGGGCCGCCGGGCCACACCCGCCTACCGCGCCTGGCTGCGCCGCTACCGTTACGGCCCCGGCCTGCTGAAACTCGACTACGCCCTCAGCGGCCCGGTGCCCTGGCGCGACCCCGCGCTGAGGCGGGCCGGAACCGTGCATCTCGGGGGCGGGCTGGAAGCTATCACCCGGGCAGAAGCGAGCGTGGCGCGGGGCGTGGCCCCGGAGCGGCCTTATGTGCTGGCCGCCCAGCCCACGCTGTTCGACCCCAGCCGCGCGCCGGCAGGACACCACACCCTCTGGGCCTACGCGCACGTGCCGCCCGGCACACCGGACACCTACGCCGAGGCCATTGAGCGACAGATTGAGCGGGCCGCCCCTGGCTTCCGCGACCGGGTGCTGGCCCGCACCACGACGGACGCGCGGCAGCTTCAGGCCTTCAGCCCGGTCTTTCAGGGCGGCGACGTGAACGGCGGGCGGGGCGACCTGTGGGGCCTGCTCGCGCGGCCCGTGCCCACCGCCACCCCGTACCGGACACCCGTGCGCGGCGTGTACCTGTGCAGCAGCGCCACACCCCCGGGCGGCGGCATTCACGGGATGAGCGGGTTCTGGGCGGCACGGACGGCACTCCAGGACCTGTTCGGGCAGCACGGGTAAAACCCCCGCCTCCGACGCTCAGACGGTTTCCGTCCAATCCGTTATCGAAGCGAGAAAGCGCCGCTTCGATAACGCCTTTCCCGGCAACCGTCTCTTTCCGGCTCGCTCCGCTCGGGTTGAACAGTTTTTGTCACTGTTCAACCGGAATTCGTATCAGTCCCCCAGAAACACCTGCCGCACGCACCCTCCCCCGGCTTCCAGCGGCGGCAACCCGGCCTCGGCGGCCTCGCGCAGGCGTTGCAGGACCAGCGCGCGGGTCGGTCCCTCGCCGTAGATCTTGACGGCGTCCCCGGTCAGCAGGATTTCCAGGGCACCTGCTCCCCGCGTCACGCGGAAGACGCGGCCGGCGGGTTCCTCGTAGGTGGTGACCTGCGCTCCGGCGGGAAAGCCCTCGTGTTCCACCTGGGTCTGAAAGTCCATGCGGCTATTGTGCGGGGTTCAGGCCGGGGCTGCCGCCTCGCGGAGCTGGCCGGGCGTGACGGGCTCTTGCAGCAGGTGCGCGAAGTTCTGGGCGCCTTGCCCCATCCACCGCTCCACCAGATCGCCGCCCACACTGTAGGTGAAGATGTACGCGCGGAAGTTGGGCTGCGAGATGAAGCGCAGGCTCTGGCGGGCGCGCTCCTCGCCCATCACGCCGTAGCGCTGCAAAAAGGCCAGCACCTCGGCCTCCGGCGCGCCGCCTTCGTGCAGCATCAGCGCCGCCGTGCCGCTGACGTTCTTCAGGTGTTCGCGGGCGCGGCTGGCGGCCAGGTACGCCCGCAGGTCGTCCGGGTCCAGCCCGGCCAGGCCCGCCAGTTCGCCCGTGAGCCACGCTTCCAGCTCCTCGCGGTCCATCAGGGCGGCGCGGGCGTTCACGGCGACGCCCTCACTGACCACGCACTCGGGCGCATTGATCAGCTGAATGCTGTGTTCCTGCCAGCCGCGCCCCCGCACCAGCCGCGCCTCCTTGGTCGCGTGTTCGGTGTGGTGGCCGGGGTAACCCTCGTGGGCCAGCAGGTCGGGCAGACCCGGCAGCAGCACGGGGAGGTCGGTGTTGAGGTCGATCCGGCTTTTCAGATTCCCCAGCGGCCAGTTGTACCCGCCCCAGGGTTTGTCCTGCACCAGCCCGATGGAGAAGTCCTCGCCGTCCGGCAGGCCGAAGCGTTGGCGCGTCCGTTCGCGCAGCACGGCCAGAATCGGCTGCGCCACCCGCAGGATGTCTTCTCTAGGAACGACCACCCGTGCCCGCAACGCCTCCTCGCGCTCGGTGAGGGGGCCGGAGCCGGGCAGCACTGCGTTAAGCGCCGCCAGCGCCGTCTCCAGCTCCACCGTATCCGTCCGCACGGGGTCGATGTCGTACAGGCCGCGCACCTCCTCCGCGTAGGGCAGCGTCTCGCCCGACAGCAGGCGGGTCATGGTCTGCATCGCCCGCACCTGCACGGTCAGGAAGGTCCGGCGCGCGGCGTCCTCCACCCCGGCCACCTCGTCCAGCAGCGCGCCCACCTCGGCGCGGAGTTCGGCGGGGTCGCGCCGCGTCCGGTCGGCCCACGCTCGGGGACCGCCGTAGCCGTCTATAAAGCCCTCGGAGTGGGCATCGATGGCGTGGGCAAGGCGGACATAACGTTCAGCGGGGTCGGGGGCAGAGATCATGGGGGCAGGATAGGGCGTGCAGCCTGTCGCTGGCAGCGCACAGACTGGCAGCGCGCAGAGGAGAAACGCAGAGGAGAAAGAGGAGAAGCCCAGAGCGTTGGCTCATCGACAAGCCACAGGCCACATGCCACAGGCTCCTCCCCCGCTATCCTCCCTCCCGTGACCCTCTTCGATCCCCCCGCTCCCCTTCCCGAACGCCTGCGCCCGCGCACCGTGGCCGAGGTGGTGGGCCAGTCTCACCTGCTGGGGCCGGGCAAACCGCTGACGCGGGTGCTGGCGTCGGGGCGGCTGGGGTCGCTGATCCTGTGGGGGCCGCCGGGCGTGGGCAAGACCACGCTGGCGCGGCTGCTGGCGGCGGAGGTCGGCGCGCACTTCATCGCGCTCTCGGCGGTGTCGGCGGGCGTGAAGGACGTGCGCGAGGCGGTGACGGAAGCCGAACGCCTGAAGGCCAGGGGCCAGCGCACCATCCTCTTTCTGGACGAGATTCACCGCTTCAACAAGGCCCAGCAGGACGCGCTGTTGCCCCACGTCGAATCCGGCCTGCTGACCCTGATCGGCGCGACCACCGAGAATCCCAGTTTCGAGGTGAATCCGGCCCTGCGCTCGCGGGCGCGGACGCTGGTGCTGGAGGCGCTGACGCAGGAGGAGGTGCGCGGCCTGCTGGACCGGGCGCTCTCGGACCCGCGCGGGCTGCCGGGGGTCACGGCTGCCGGGGAGGCGCTGGACCTGCTCGCCCGGCTCTCGGAGGGGGACGCGCGGCGGGCGCTGGGAACGTTGGAGGTGGCGGCCACCCTCGCCAACCCGGTGACGCCGGAAGCGGTCACGGAGGCGTTCGGCAAGCACCTTCCCGCGATGGACAAGAACGGCGAGGACTTCTACAACCTGATCTCGGCGCTACACAAGAGCGTGCGCGCCTCACATGTGGACGCCTCGCTCTACTGGCTGGCCCGCATGATTGAGGGGGGCGCGGATATCCTGTACGTCGCCCGCCGCATCGTCCGCATGGCCGCCGAGGACATCGGCCTGGCCGACCCGCAGGCGCTGCGGCTGTGCGTGGCCGCGCGCGATACCGCCGAGTTCCTGGGCAGCCCGGAAGGCGACCTCGCGCTCGCGCAGGCGGTCGTATACCTGGCGTTGGCTCCCAAGAGCAACAGTGTCTACGTGGCCTGGAAAAACGCGCTCAACGCCGTGCGGGAAGGCGAAACCTTGCCCGTCCCGGTTCACCTCCGCAATGCGCCCACCGCCCTGATGCGCTCGCAGGGCTACGGCAAAGGCTACGCCTACTACTTCGACGACCCGGAAGGCAGCTTCGGGCAAAACTACCTCCCCGAAGGCGTGCAGCTTGACCTCTACGAACCGACCGGCGAGGGCTGGGAGGCGCGGGTGGCCGAGCGGTGGCGCAAATTGCGGGAAGCGCACGGGGAGGGAGAAGAGTAAGAACGCCACCTCCAGCGGGGGAAGTGGCGTCCTCGGGGGCGCGGGGAACGTCGCAACCGTGGTCGTGAGGTGTGACGTGTGCGAGGTGAAAAGTGAACCGTGCTGGGCGTGACCTGTGAAACGGGAGTCGAACCCGGACGCAGCCCCGCGTCACCCTGCGGTTGCGGCTTGACCCTGCCGCGGGGTTGGTTGCCGCCCGCCACCCGCGCCCCACGCCTACTCTGCGCCAGTTACGGCAGGTCGGTCAACCAGTTGGTCTGCTGGATGCGGGCTTCCAGTTCGCGGCGGTCACGGGCCAGCGCGTCCACCTGTTTCTGGAGGTCGCGGGCGGGGACCACCGCCACCATCTTCACCTCGCTGTTGCTGTAGCGGGTCTGTTTCAGGGTGGCGGCCTCCGCCATGCCGCGCAGAACACGCAGGCGCAGGTCGAGCAGGTCGCGGCGGGTCAGGGCCTCGGTCAGCGTGAGGCCGCCCTCCAGCACCGTCGTCAGGTTGGCGCGGTGGATGCGGGGCAGCAGGGTTTCCAGCGCCGCCGTGACGGTCAAAAACTCGTTCAGCAGCAGCAGGGGGTCCTCGGCGGGAAGGTCGCCTTCCTGCACCTGCATATTCGCCAGAATGCGCGCTTCCAGTTGCGCGGCCCGCTTTTGCAGGTCGGCGCGCTCGATCAGGGCCTCAGCGAGTTTCATGGGGGCAGGTTAGGGCATCACCGCGTTCAGTTCGTCCCTGAGCCGCCGCGCCGCCGCCCGGCTCGCCGCCACGTCCAGCCCGTCCGCGTACTGCACGGCGCGGCTGGCGCTGGCGAGGGCACCCGTTCCACCCGGCTGGAAGGCCGGGGCGAGGTCCGCCGCCGCCGCCCCCTGCGTCCCCAGGCCGGGCAGCAGCAGCAGCGCACGCGGCATCAGCGCGCGGAAGGTGGCGAGGTCCTGCGCATGTGTGGCCCCGACCACTGCGCCGACGCTGGCGTACTCGCCCTCTTCCTCCGCATTCAGGCGGGCGACCTCCACCGCCACGCGTTCGCTGACGCCCTGGCCCTGGAGATCACCCTGGTCGGGATTGCTCGTCTTGACCAGGACGAAGAGGCCGCCGCCGTTCGCCCGCGCCGCTTCCACGAAGGGCACGAGGGTCCCGAAACCCAGAAAGGGATTGACCGTCAGCGCGTCCCCGGCGTGGGGTCCCGTCAGCCAGCCGCGCGCGTAGGCTTCGGCGGTGGAGCCGATATCGCCGCGCTTGCCGTCCAGAATCACGGGGAGGCCCAGCGTGCGGGCAGCGGCGCAGACTTCCTCCAGCAGCGCGAAACCGGGCAGGCCCAGCGCCTCGAAAAAGGCGAGTTGCGGCTTGACGCAGGCGGCAAAAGGGGCGGTGGCCTCCAGCACGTCCAGCGTGTGCGCGCGCAGGTGCGCCGCGTCGCGGTAGGGGCTGACGCGGGGATCAAGGCCCACGCACAGCCGGGTCTGGAGGCGGCGGGTGCGGTCGGTCACGGCAGCGGCGAACGTCATCCGGGCGAGGCTAACACGGCCCGCGCCGCCCGCACGAGGTCGGCGTTATCCAGAGCGGGCGTGCCGTCCGGCCGGGCGAGGGTGTCCTCCAGGCCGGTGCGGGTGGACAGGCCCAGGCGGGCCGCCTCATGCAGCAGGGGCCACGCGCTGCGGCCCTCCCCGTGCAGCAGGCGGGGCGGCCTGACCCTGGTCCCGTCCAGCAGGGTCAGAATGCGGGCCGCGTCCGGCAGCGTGTCTTCCCGGTCCGGAAGTTCCACCAGCACACGCAGCGCCTCGTCTCGCCGGGGCCAGCGCAGGAAGGCGCGCGCCGCCTCCACCGTCCAGATTCCCGCCTCCACGCCAATGCCCAGTTCCAGCAACGTTCCCGCCAGGGGAACGGCGTGGGATTCGTGCCAGTTCACCGACACGAAGTCGGGGCGCACCGTCCAGGCACGGGCGGCGGCCAGTTGACCCGCGACGTCCGGCAGAATCCAGAAGCCGCTGGAGAGGCCGACGGGAACACCGGGACAGGCCGCACGCACGGCATTCAGCGCCGCCGCGACCGCCGCCGCGTCCAGCGTTTCGCGGCCCCGGTGATCCCGGGGATGCAGGTGCAGCGCCCCGGCACCTGCCGCCACGCTCCGCCGCGCCTCCCGTGCCAGTTCATCCGGCGAGACGGGCAGGGCCGGGTGGCTGCCCGCCGGACGGTTGCCGTTCAGGCAGGCTTGCAGGAGCGGCGCAGGGGGCATCCGGGGGAGGGTAAGCCCAGATGGCGCGGGTTCGCAAGAATCAACCGGGCAGAGCTGCTACCTTTTCCCATGACCTTTTCCATCGTGGGCCGCGACCCGCTGACCGGCGACCTGGGCGTGGCGGTGGCGAGCAAGTTTCTGGCGGTGGGCGCGCTGGTCCCGTTCGCACGGGCGGGCGTGGGGGCGGTCGCCACACAAAGTTACGTGAATCCGAACTTCGGGCCGGACGGGCTGCGGCTTCTTTCCGAAGGCTGTTCCCCGCAGGAGGTGGCCGCGCAGTTCCAGGCGACCGATACCGACATCCAGCAGCGGCAATTCGGCCTCGTGGGGGCGGACGGGCGCAGCGTGACTTTCAGCGGCGGGGCGTGCCATGCGTGGGCGGGGGGCGCGGCGCGGGAAAACGTGGCGGTTCAGGGCAACATCCTGACCGGGCCGGAGGTGGTGGCGGCGATGCTGGAGGCGTGGGACGCGGCAGAGGGCCGGCCCCTCCCCCACCGGCTGCTGCGGGCGCTCCAGGCCGGGGACGCGGCGGGCGGGGACAAACGCGGGCGGCAATCCGCAGCCCTACTGTGCGTGGGGCCGGGACGCGGATACGGCGGCCTCACGGACGACTGGGTGAACCTGCGGGCCGACGACCACCCTGGCCCCTGCACCGAGCTGGAGCGGCTGCTGGGCCTCCACGACCTGCTGTTCGGGCGGCCCCGGACCACGCGCGAACTGACCGTGGAGGAACTGGAATGGCTGCGCGCCCTCTTGATCTACGAGGACTATGCGACCTCTCTTCCCGCCGGTCCCTGGGACGCCGACACCGAGGCGGCGGCCTGGGCCTTGTACGGCACCGAGAATCTGGAGGAACGCTGGGTGCCGGGCGGACACTTCGACCCGGTGGCGCTGGACTACCTGCGCGGGCGCTTCGGCGGGTAAGCGGCCAGCCGCCCGCCAGGCTCCCCCCCGGCTGGTCGCCGGTCGCCGGAAGCTGGTAGCCTCCTCGCATGCGCCTGTCCGCCACCGACGTCTACGCCTTTCAGGCCCTGGGCTTTCTGGGCACGCAGGAGCTGACGCGCTGGGTGTCCAGCGAGGAGGTCAGCGAGGCGACCGGCGTCCACCGCCCCTATCTGGTCCGGATTCTGGCCGCGCTGACGGCCAAAGGCATCGTGAAGAGCAAGAAGGGCATCGGCGGCGGGTACGCGCTGGCCCGCAAGCCCCGGCTGATCTCGCTGTGCGAGGTGGTGCGCGCCATCGACGGCCCGGTCGCGCCCCTCTCGTGCATCAGCCTCAACTGGCACGAGCCGTGCGTGGAAGAAGACCGCTGCCACGTCCGCGCCACCGTCTACACCCGGATGCGGGACGCGATGCTGGCCGTGTTGCAGGAATTCAGCGTGGAGGACCTGGTGACCGATGCGCGCCAGGGCGTCAGCTACGGGCACTGTCTGGGGCATCTGCTGAAGCCGAATGCGTGAGGCGTCCGGGCAGGGGGAGCGCGCGGGTCCTGAGGCTCTCCCCACCCGTGTGGCCGGCTTCGGTGCCCACACCAGCAGGTTCAGGCAGGTCATCAAGACAACCCGCAGCAGTTGACTTGTTTTGTCAGTCATAAAAGATTACCTTTTTTGTCAATGATCTTCCGGCCCGCTCTCGCCCCTGCCCGGCTGTTCCAGTCCCGAATGTCGCGGCGATGTCGCTGACCTTTCCGGCCCGGCTGCCTCCCGCCTTCCCACACCGTCACGGAGCGACCCCATGAGCGACCTCGAAGCCCTGAAAAAAGAAGTGCCCCCCTTCCGGATTTTCGACCTGATCCCGCAGTATGCCGCCCAGGGCTTTGTGAATCCCGACCACACCGACCTGCTGAAGTGGGCGGGCGTGTATCCGCAGCGGCCCCAGGAAGACGGCTACCTGATGATGCGCGTGAAGGTACCCACCGCCGAATTCAGCTCCGAGACACTGCGCGTGGTGGCGGGCATCTCGGAGGACTATGGGCGCGGCTTTCTGGACGTGACCGACCGCCAGGCCTTCCAGTTCCACTGGCTGCGGATCGAGAACGTGCCCGAGATTTTCGAGCGGCTGGAACCGGTGGGCCTGCACACCAAGGGGGCCTGCGGGGACACGGTGCGCGCCGTGATCGCCTCGCCGCTGGCCGGGCTGGACGCCCGCGAGGTGATCGACGTGCGCCCCATCGCCGCCGCGATGGAAGGCACCCTCAGCGGCAACCCCGACTTTCAGGACCTGCCGCGCAAGTTCAAGATCAGCCTGACCGGCACGCCCGAACTCGAAGGCATTCACCTGATCAACGACATCGGCTTTCTGGCGCACGAGGTCGGGGGTGAAGTCGGTTTCGACGTGTGGGTGGGCGGCGGCCTGGGCGCGGTGGCCCACCTCGCCCGGCGGCTGGGCGTGTTCGTCCGGCCGGAGGAAGTGGTGGAGGTGGGCCGCGCGATCGCCGCCGCCTACCGCGACCACGGCTACCGCGTCAGCCGCAAGAAGAGCCGCCTGAAGTTCCTGATCAAGGACATCGGCCCGGAGAAGTTCCGGGAGATCGTGGAAACCGAATACCTGGGCCGCCCGCTGCGCGACGGTCCCCCCGCCCCGGTCGCCCGCTTCGGCGGCAACGACGTGCTGGGCGTGCAGCCCCAGAAAGACGGCCTGAATTATGTGGTCGTGGCGACGACGGTGGGCCGCATCGACCCCTTCAAGGCGCGGAAGCTCGCGGACCTGGCCGACCGCTACGGCCAGGGCGTGCTGCGGACCACCGCCTTCCAGAACATGATGATCCCGCACGTGAAGACCGAGGACGTGGCCGCGCTGAGCGCCGAACTCGCCGCGCTCGACCTCGCCCCCCGGACCACGCTGCGCGGCACCACCATCGCCTGCACCGGCACGCAGTTCTGCCGCCTGGCCCTGACCGAAACCAAGGCCCGCACCGCGAATCTGGTGGACCACATCGAGGCGAAGTTCAGCGATCTGGACGTGCCCTTCACCATCAACCTGACGGGTTGCTCGAACGCCTGCACGCGCTACCAGGTGGCGGACCTGGGCTTCATGGGGGCGCTGCGGGCCAACAAGGAGACGGGCGGCGAGGAAGAGGTGTACAACGTCCACCTGGCCGGGAGCATCGGGGAGGCCCAGCGCACCGGCACCAAGCTCAAGGGGTTCGTGCCCGCCGTCCGCCTGAACGAGTACACAGAAGCCGTCCTCTCGGACTTCCGCAGCGGTAAGCTTCCCGGCGAGAGCTTCGTGGAGTACGCCGACCGGGTGGGGCACGAGCGCTTCACGCCCGACGCGCTGCTGGCCCCGGTCCGGGAGGTCGTGACGGCATGACCGCCACGCTGAACCGTCCTGAGGTCGGCACGGGCCGCGTGGTGTGGTTCACCGGGCTGTCCGGCGCGGGCAAAAGCACCCTGGCGAGTGCCCTGCACGCCGAACTGACGGCACGCAGCGTGGCGACCGAACTGCTCGACGGCGACGCCGTGCGCGAGAACCTCAGCAAGGGGCTGGGATTTTCCAGGGAAGACCGCGACACCAACGTGCGCCGCATCGCCTTTGTGGCGGGCCTGCTCGCCCGGCACGGCGTGACGGTCCTCGTCAGTGCGATCAGCCCCTATGAGGCCACCCGCCGCGAGGTGCTGTCCGCCCTCCCCAACCCCACCGAGGTCTACGTGGACGCTCCGCTCTCGGTCGTGACTGAGCGCGACGTGAAGGGGCTGTACCTGAGGGCGCTGGCGGGCGAGATTGCACACTTCACGGGCGTCTCGGACCCCTACGAGGCTCCCCGGAATCCGGACCTGCACCTGAGAACGGACCGCATCAGCGTGGACGAGGGCCTGACGGCGCTGCTCGCGCACCTAGGGTATGGGGCATGACCGCGCTGGAGGCCCCATCTCCGGCCCCCAGCCGGGCTGTAGCCCCACGGACAACGCCGGGGACACCGCACCAGCCAGCAGAACAGCGCAGAAGCCCCGCCTTTCCCCCCGACACCGATCCCCTCGACGTGATCCGCTGGGCGCTTGAGCAGCACCCCGACCTGCGGATGCCGAGCGCCTTTAACCTGAACGGCGTGGTGCTGCTCGACCTCGCGGCGCGGGCGGGCTACCGGGGTGAGGTGGTGTTCGTGGACACCGGCTACCACTTTCCCGAGACGCTGGCGACCCGCGACCGCCTCGCCGCCAGATACCCCGGGATGACCTTCGTGACCCTTCAGGGCGGGGCACATCCGGAAGACGGGCAGACGCCGCCCGACCTGTACGCCAGCGACCCGGACGCCTGCTGCGCCGTCCGCAAGGTCGCGCCCCTCCAGACCTACCTGCGCGAAAAGGCCCCGTCCGCCCTGCTGAACGCCCGCAGCCGCGATCAGGCCACCACCCGTGCCGACATTCCCTTTGTGGAGGCCGGCGGAGAGCGCGTGAAGATCAACCCCCTGGCCCACTGGACCCGCGAGCGGTTGGAAGCCTACGCCGCCGAACACGACCTCCCCGTCAATCCGCTGTATTTCGACGGTTTCCTGAGCGTCGGCTGCTGGACCTGCACCCGCGCCGTCCGGCCCGGCGAGGACGCCCGCGCGGGCCGCTGGGCGGGCCAGGGCAAGACCGAGTGCGGGCTGTGGGCCGGGGACAACAAGCTGTAAGACCGCGCCTGCTTTCCCTGACCTTTCTCTTTCCCCAAAAGTTGACCAACTTCATCCACTTCTTTTTCTGCGAGGCTGCTCATGACGACCCTGCCCACCTCCTCCCCCCTTCTTCTTCCCACGCCCCTGGGCGGCACCCTCGTGAACCGCGTGGGGCGACCCGGCCACGACTTCGACCCCGCCGAACTGAAGGGCCTGCCCCGGCTGGAGCTGAGTGACCGCTCCTCCGCCGACCTGGAAATGCTGGCAACCGGCGCGTATTCACCACTGACCGGCTTTCTGGGCGAGGCCGATTACCTGAGTGTGATCGAACGCCTGCGGCTGGCGGACGGCACGCCCTGGAGCATCCCGATTACCCTGCCGGTGGCGCGGGAGGAGGCCGGACTGTACACGGGCCGCGTCGTGCTGACGCGCGGCGGCGAGGTGGTCGGGACGCTGGACGTGCAGGAACGCTACAGCGCCCGCAAGAGCCTGGAAGCGCGCGAGGTGTACCGCACCGAGGACCCCGCCCACCCCGGCGTGGCGGCGCTCTACGCCCAGGGTGACGTGAATCTGGCCGGGCCGGTCACGCTGTTCGAGGTGCCGCGCGGCAACTTCCCGCGCCACCACCGCACGCCTCTGGAGGTGCGCGAGGTGATCGAGGCGCGTGGCTGGCGCACCAGCGTGGCGTTCCAGACGCGCAACCCGATTCACCGCGCGCACGAGTACCTGCACAAGGTCACGCTGGAACTGGTGGACGGCCTGCTGCTGCACCCGCTGGTCGGGCAGACCAAGGGCGACGACGTGCCCGCCGCCACCCGCGTGAAGGCGTATGAGGTGCTGCTGGACAGCTATTACCCGCAGGCCCGCACGCTGCTGAGTGTGTACCCCGCCGCCATGCGCTACGCCGGACCGCGTGAGGCGATCTTGCACGCGCTCTCGCGGCGGAACTACGGCGTGACGCACTTCATCGTGGGCCGTGACCATGCGGGCGTCGGCAGCTACTACGGCACCTACGAGGCGCAGGAGATCTTCGGGAACTTCAGCGGTGAAGAACTGGGCATCAAGATTCTGAAGTTCGAGCACACCTTCTACTGCGGCGCGTGCGGGCAACTGGTCAGCCCGCGCACCTGCCCGCACGGCCGCGAGCATCACCTGGTCCTGAGCGGCACCCGGGTCCGCGAGAAGCTGCGCGCCGGGGAAGCGTTGCCCGCCGAGTTCACCCGCCCCGAGGTGGCCGAGGTGCTGCGCGAAGCCTACGCCGCCCAGGGTTAATTTCGCCTCCATCTCAGGCACGCACGGCCCTCACCGGGACCGTGTTCACTGACTTCAACCCTCTGGAGGAACGAATGACCCGAATCCTCAGTCTGCTGACCGCCGCCCTGCTCGCCACCTCCGCCCAGGCGCAGAACCCTGCGACCGTCCGCCTCGGTTACTTTCCCAACCTGACGCACGCGCCCGCGCTGGTCGGGCTGGAACGGGGCATCTTCCAGAAGGCGCTGGGCAGCGCGAAACTGGACGCCCGCGAGTTCGTTTCCGGCACCACCCTGATGGAAGCCTTCGCGGCGGGCCAGATCGACCTCGCCTACGTCGGCCCGGGACCGGCGATCAACGCGGCCACGCGCGGCATGCCCCTCCAGATCGTCGCGGGGGCGAGCGAGGCGGGCGCGGGGCTGATCGCGCGGCGGGACAGCGGGATCAAAACCTACAAGGACCTGGCCGGGAAACGGGTCGCGGTGCCCAGCCTGGGCAACACGCAGGACATCAGCCTGCGGCACCTGCTGAAGGAGCAGGGCCTGAAAGCCCAGGCGGACGGCGGCAACGTGAACGTGACGCCCGTTCCGCCCGCCGATGTCCTGGCCGCCTTCGCCGCCGGGCGGGTGGACGCCGCGCTGGTGCCCGAACCCTGGGGCGCGGCCCTGGAGGCACAGGGGCACCGCGTGATCGGCAGCGAGAAGACCGTGTGGCGCGGCGGACAGTACCCGACCACCGTCGTGATCGTGAACGCGAAGTTCGCGCAGGCCAATCCGGCACTCGTGACGGCCTTTCTGAAGGCGCACTCGGATGCGGTCGCCTTTCTGAACAGGAATCCCGCTGCCGCCCAGACCGCCGTGAACCGCCAGTTGGAGAAGCTGACCGGGCAGAAACTGGACCTGCGGGTGCTGCAACGGGCGATGACGCGCACACGCTTCACGACCAGCCTCGACCTGAACGCCCTGAACGAGTACGCGGCGCTGAACGTCGAGGCCGGATATGCCCGCAGCGTCCCGGACCTCAAGACCTTTCTCAATCCGAATTTCCTGAAGAAGTGACCCCATGACCACCACTTCCCCCGCACTGGATACGGCCCCGACCCGCCGCCGCTCCTCCCGCTGGCGAACGCTGGCCTGGCAACTGGCCGGCCTCGCGCTGCTGCTGGCCCTGTGGTGGCTGGTCACCGACGTGCTGAAGCTCTATCCGCCCTACGTGTTCCCCAGCCCGAAGGCGGTCTGGACCGAGATCAGTTACGGCCTGTGGGGCAGTGGACCGCAGGACGGCAAACTGCTCTCGGCCATCGGCAACAGCCTGCGGCGGGTGCTGCTGGGCTACGCCGCCGCCGTGCTGCTGGGCGGCGTGGTCGGCCTGCTGATGGGCGCGTGGCGGCCCCTGCGCGAGACGGTCGGGGCCTACCTCACCGGGATTCAGAGCGTGCCCTCCATCGCCTTCGTGCCCTTTGCCATCCTGTTTTTCGGCCTGAACGAACGCGCGGTGCTGTTCGTGGTGATTCTGGAAGGCTTCATCCCGGTCGCGCTGGCGGTGTCGGGGGCGCTGATGAACGTGCCCCCGGCGCTGCGGGTGGCGGGGCGGACGCTGGGGGCACGCGGCCTGAGCCTCACGACCGGGGTGCTGCTGCCCAGCGCCGTGCCCAGCATCCTGACCGGACTGCGCACCGCCTGGAGCTTTGCCTGGCGCGCGCTGGTCGGCGGCGAACTGCTGGTCAGCGCGAGCGCCAGCCTGGGGTCGCAGCTGGAAGTGGGGCGCAACACCGCGAACATGGCGCTGGTGATCGCCACCATTCTGATTATCGGGACCATCGGCGGCCTGTTCGACGCGCTGCTGCGGGCGCTGGAAGCCCGCGTCCGCCGCGACTACGGCCTGGAGGTACCCCAATGAGAGGTGTACAGTGACCGCCACGATGACCCACCCGGCCACGACTGCTGCCACGGCTCCGCAGGGCGTCAGCCTGACCCTGGACGGCGTGACGTACCGCTACGGGCGCGGCCACGCGGGCCTCGGTCCCCTCAGCCTGCAAGTGAATGCGGGCGAGTTCCTGTGCGTGGTCGGCCCCTCGGGCAGCGGCAAAAGCACGCTGTTGTCGCTGCTGGCGGGCTTTCTGCGGCCCCAGGTGGGCGAGATTCGCCTGGGTGAGACGGCCGTGCGCGGCCCCGACCCGCGCCTGACGCTGGTGCAGCAGGAAGCCGCCCTGTTTCCCTGGCGCACGGTCGCCGGCAACGTCGCCTTTGGTCTGGAACGCCAGCGCCTCCCCCGCGCCGGGCGCGACGCCCGCGTGGAGGACACGCTCCGGCTGGTCGGCCTGGGCGGCTACGGCCCGCGCCGCGTGCATGAGCTGTCGGGCGGCCAGCGCCAGCGCGTCAGCCTCGCGCGCGCCCTGGCCGTGCAACCCCAGCTGCTCCTGCTCGACGAGCCGTTCAGCGCGCTGGACGACCGCACCCGCACGGCCCTCTCCGACGAACTGCTGGGCATCTGGTGGTCCCAGAAGGTCACGGTGGTCTTCGTCACGCACAACCTGGAAGAAGCCCTGGCCCTGGGGCAGCGGGTGGTGGCCCTGCGCGGCGGGGAGGTGGTGCTGGATGGGGCGGCGCGGGAGCTGAACGTGGGGCGGCTGCGGGAGACGCTGGAAGGCTAGAGCGTTTAGACCAAGCCTTTCCAAGCGAAAAGCACATCCGTGTGAACGTGTTTCCGAGGGCGCAAGAGATTCGAAAGACGCTGGCGCTGCACCGCATTTGCTGACCAGAGCGGGCACCTCAAGTGCTAGTTTTGTGGAGTGAGGATGAAAGTTGCTGGCGTGGCTGCTTGCGCGTTGAGTTCAGCCCTGGTCGCCCAAGCGCTGGGTGGCTGGGAGGGACCAGCCAAGGAGCGCAAAGGACTGACCACCTACTCTGGGAAGGTTCAGGGTTGGAAGAAGGGTGTCAAAACTGTAGGAATTTTGGGAGAAGACGAAGGCGACAAACTGGTGACGGGTAAAATCGACGCCAATGGCAACTTTACCCTGAACTTTTCCAATGACAAAAAGATGCTGGATGAATATGCCTTGCCGCTTTCCTTGACCGTGCCCTACAAAGATATGTGTACTTACGATGTTTGCGAAATAACCATTTCTAACCCAGAAGCACTATGGTTAAAGTCTCCAGCCTTTTATACTGTCACAAATGGAGATCACGGCGAAGCGTTTATCAATGGCGAAGAGGTTAAAGCACCGAAACCGATAGACCTCTTCAAGATAGCCAGTGTAAACCATCTCGTTTATGCCTCCGATAATGTAGATGTCGTGGGTCAGGTCATCAACAAGGAGAACGGATCAACAGTAACGTATGATCTGCATCTTCCTGCCGGTTGGTCTTTTGTCCAGGAGTGGAGTGATCGAACCTTTGATGCCAAAGGCGGCATCGTCCGGACAGAGCGTGTCTTCAGGAGTGTTCCACCGCCGTCAACGGCATGGGAACAGTGAAGTGATGCCCCAGGGCGTGTAATCCAGAGATAAAGAGCCGCTCTCACCTGGAGCGGCATCTTTCTATTTCTCTGACTCCCGCACAACCCCTGGCCTCCTCAGTGCCCCGCCACCGCCTCCTGGCCCCGCTGCGCCTCTGCCAGCGCCCCCCAGTTCACCCGGCGGCGCCGCCACTCGAAAATGCTGATCTTGGCGAGTTCGTCGAGAACGCGGGCCAGGAACACGCCCCATACGCCCAGCGGGGTGTACAGGCCCAGGTAGATGGCGAGGGGCAGCCCCACCACGAACGCGCCGACCACGTCGCCCGTGATGACGCCCTTGCCGTCCCCGACGCTGGGCAGCGCCCCCCCGCCCAGGATCATGTTGCGGACCTTGACCACCTGCGCGGCGGCGTTGATCAGGATGCCGCCCAGGGCAATAGAGCGCACGTCAGCCCCGACCGCCGGAAAAAGCAGGGGCAGCAGCAGCGCACTCAGGGCAAACAACACGCCGAAGCCCAGGCCGGTCAGCAGCCCCGCGCGGCTCACGCGGCCCAGCCACGCCCGCGCGCCGGGACCGTCGCCCGCGCCGAGCGCCCGCCCGACCAGCACGGTGGCGGCGCTCATCAGGCCAAAGCTGCCCACCACAAAGATGCCCTCCAGCGTCCCGACGATCTGGCTGGCGGCCAGCGCCTGCGTGCCCACCCGCGCGAACACGGCGGCGTAGATAAAGCCCCCCAGGCTCCACACGAACTCGGTAAAGCCGATCGGGGCCGACAGGGTGATCAGGGGCAGCGCCACCGCCCGGCGCGTCCCCGCCCTGGGCAGGGCGAAGGCCGCCAGCTGACGCGGGCCGTACACCAGCGCCGCGAGCAACAGCGCCTTGAGCGTCTGCGCGATCACCAGCGCCCAGGCCGCCCCCACCACGCCCAGCTCGGGCAGCGGGCCGACGCCGAAGACCAGACCCAGGGCCGCCAGGCTCTCGACGACCACCGTGACCATCGTGGCGACCATCGGCGTGCGCGCGTGGCCCAGCGACCGCAGCGCGCCGCTGAGAATCCAGCCCACCACGCCCGGCACCAGCGACAGCATGCTGACCTGCATGTAGGGCACGGCGGCCGTCGTCACGTCGGGGGCACCCCCCGCCAGGCGCAGCAGGCCCCCCGCCCCCAGGATGATCGGCACGGTCGCCAGGCCCGCCAGCAGCACGCTGACCGCCAGCGCAACGGTCAGCGTGCCGTTCACGCCCGCGCGGTCGCCAGCTCCCGCCCGCCGCGCCACCAGGATGGAGGTGCCCGACCCCAGCGCCCCCAGCGTCACGAAGAACATGAAACTCACGCTGCCCGACAGACCCACCGCCGCGACCGCCACCGCCCCCAGCGTGCCCACGATCACCTGGTTCACGAAGGTCAGCACGAGTTGCAGCACCATCTCCAGGCTGACGGGGACGGCGATGGCGGCGATCTCACGCGACGGCGGATGGCTTTGAATCGATTCAGATGCGGAGGCGGGGACGGCAGACATACCGCGTCAAGGTACACCCGGCAGGTGAAGGCACCGTCAGCCGAATGGCGGAGGGCTAAAGCCTTTGCCATAAGAATGCGGTGTTTTTCCGCATTCGTTGACCGAGCGAAGCGAGTGAATTGAACAGGAGCAGTGGGCAGAATTACGGCCCTTGGGGGAAAGCACCCCCAGTGCCTCCATCCTGCCCACTGCTCTAAACACGGGAGAGGCGGCGCGCGAATCCTGCCACCGCGCGCCGCCTCTCCCGTTCCGCCCGCCTACTCCGTCTGCTTGTCTTCCCGCGCCGCGAGTTCCGCCGCGCGTCCCTCACGGGGGTTGACGCTGTTCAGCACGCGCTCGAAGGCGGCGACGACCTGATCGATCTGCTCCCGGCTGATGGTGACGGGCGGCAGGAAACGCACGACCAGCGGCGTGGCGGCCAGGGTCAGCACGCTTTCCTCGTGTTCCAGGGCCGAGATGTAGGGGGCGCTCTTTTCCTTGAGTTCCACACCGATCATCAGGCCCATGCCGCGAACCTCGCGGATCTTGGGCGAGTTGATGGCCCGCAGCTTCTCCATGAAGTACGCGCCCTTCTCGCGGGCCTGCTCGGCCATCCCCTCGTTTTTCATGGCGCGGATGGCGGCGACCCCGGCGGCCATCGCCAGCGGGTTGCCGCCGAAGGTGGTGCCGTGCCCGCCGGAGGGCATCCGGTCGGCCACCTCCTGCGTCATGGCAAAGGCCCCGATGGGCATGCCGCCCGCCATCGCCTTGGCGAGCGTCATGCCGTCGGGCACCACGCCGAAGTGCTCGCTGGCGAACATCTTGCCGGTGCGGCAGAAGCCGGTCTGAATCTCGTCGAGAATCAGGAGCGCGCCCTTTTCCCGGGTCAGCTCGCGGGCCGCCTGGATGAACTCGGGCGAGGCGGGCCGCACGCCACCCTCGCCCTGCACGGGTTCCAGGATCACGGCGGCGGTCTGGTCGGTGATGGCCGCGCGCAGTTCCTCGATGTTCCCGTAGGTCACGAAGTCCACGTTCTTGTTGTCCACCGCTTCACCGAACGGCTCGCGGTACTTGGGTTCCCAGGTGAAGGCGAGGGCACCCAGCGAGCGGCCCGAGAAGCCGCGCCGCATGCTCACGAACCGCTGGCGTCCGGTCGCGGTGATGGCGAACTTCTTGGCCGCCTCCATCGCCTCGGTGCCGCTGTTGCACAGAAAGACGCGGTCCAGGCCCTGCGGCAGCACCCCCACCAGCTCGGTCAGGAACTCGGCGCGCTTGTCGTTGGGGAGGGTCTGGGGCATCACGATCAGGCGTGCGGCCTGTTCCTGGATGGCCTTGACCACGTCGGGGTGACTGTGGCCGATATTCGCCACGCCGTACCCGGCCACGCAGTCGATATAGGCGCGGCCCTGCTCGTCCCAGACGGTCGCGCCCTGGCCGCGGACCATCACGACCTGGTGTTTGTTGTAGACGCCGGAGTCGTAGCGCATCTCGGCACCCAGCCACTTGCTTGCGTTGGTGTTGGTTGTGGTCATGAAAAAGCCTCCTCGAAATCTGGGTTCAGTGTAGGGGGTCGGGGCAGGAAAACGGGTGGGGGTGTCCAGCCTGTCCGTCACGCGCGGGCGGGCAGGGGACGGCGGGCCGGGACGTTCATCAGCAGGAGGCCGGCCAGCACCACGGCCACGCCGGCACCCGACAGCCAGGTGGGACGCTCCCCGGCCACCGCCGCCCAGAACAGGCCCCAGACGGGCAGGACGTAGGTGACGGCCAGCACCTGCGTGGCCGAGATGCGCGCCAGCAGCCCGTAGTACAGCAGGTACGCCAGGCCGCTGCCGAACACGCCCAGCACCAGCACGGCGGCCCAGGCGGCCAGATTGACCCGCGCGGGGGGCGCGCCCAGCAGGGTCGGTGGAAGCAGCATCAGCACGGACAGGCCGAGCTGCGTGGTCGCCAGCCCGATGGGATTCAGGCCGCCCAGGGTGCGCTTGGCGACGGCTGTCGCGGCGGCGTAGCTCAGGCTGGCCGCCGCGATGACCAGCACGCCGAACAGGGTCGCGTGCCCCCCGTGCATGCCGTCCAGCACGGTCAGCCCCACCCCGCCGAAGCCCAGCAGGACCCCCGGCAGCATCCGCGTGCCCGCAGACGTGCCGCCCAGCCCCAGCCCGATCAGCAGGCTGAACAGCGGCGTGGTCGCGTTCAGGACCGCCGCGACGTTGCTGGAGACGGTCTGCTCGCCCCAGGCGAAGAACGTCCAGGGCACGACGTTGTTCAGCAGCGCCACCAGCAGCAGCGGTTTCCACAGCCGCAGCGGCGGCAGGGCGTGCCGGCCCAGCTTCAGCGCCAGCCACAGCACCAGCACCCCGAACACCGAGCGCAGCAGCGCCACCCACAGCGGCGGGAACGCCTCCCCCCCCAGGCGGATCAGCAGGAACGAGACGCCCCACACGGCGGACAGAAGCACCATCTGGAAGACGTCCTGGCGGGTCACGGGGTCTCCGCCAGGGGCCGGGGGCGCAGCTGTTCCGGCGACAGGGCGGGCCAGTCCTGCGTCTGCGCGGCGGCGTCCGCCCAGTTCTCCTTGCCGCTCCAACGTTCGACGGCGAGCGAGTAGACACTGGTGCGCGCGAGGTCGGCGGCCGTGATGGGCCGCGTCTGTCGGCCGATGGTGAGGCCCGGAAACAGCCGTTCGGACAGGACGCGCAGGGCCTCCCGCGCCTCCGCCGGCTCGGTCAGCAGCCGGGCGGTGCCGAAGGCGACCACGCTGCGGTACTGCACCGACAGTTCGAGGGGATCGTTGCTGGGCAGCAGCGCCCCGATCTCGGACGCCTCGAAGGTGGCGGGATGGCCCTGGGCCGTGTTGGCCCGCAGCCGCCCGACGACGTTGGTGTGATACACGAGGTCGTGCGTCTCCGGGCGGTACGCGAAGGCCAGCGGCGTGATGAAGGGGAAGGCCTCGCCGTCCTCGCCTGCCCAGACGGTCGCCACCCGGCCTACACCGACGCGGGCGAGCAGCGCGCGAATCCAGGCGTCGCCTTTGCGATTCTGGGGGCGGCGGCTGAGCGCGGGGTCACGGCTGCGGGGATCGTAAAAGTCGGTCATGTCAGCTCCTTTTCCTTTTCAAATTCCTTTTCAAAGTGGGGGCCGCTGCTGGTCAGCCCCACCATGAGGGAGAAACGGTGGGCCGCCCAGCGCCTCTCCCCGTGACACTCCAGCCGTCATGCTTCTAAGCTAGAGCCATGCTGGACCCCAGGACAGAGCCGGAACGGGCACGAATGAGCAGTCCACTTGACGCGCTGCCCGTTCCACTGACGCTGGACCGCTCGGCCCCCGCGCCTCTCCACATGCAACTGGCCGCACAGGTCCGGGCAGCGGCCCTGGCGGGCACCCTCCCGGCGGGGACAGTGTTGCCCGGTTCGCGCTCGCTGGCGGCGGCCCTGGGCGTGACGCGCGGCGTGGTCACGGCGGCGTTCGAGACGCTCCTGCTCGACGGCACGCTGGAAGCGCGGCCCGGCAGCGGCACCCGGGTGGCGGCTGGAGTGGCCGCCAGAGGCGAACGCGGCGGGGCCGGCGACCTGCCCGCCTGGCTGTCCCTGCCCGGCCCGCCCCCGATGGACGCGCCGGCGACCGCTCCCGGCATCCACTTTCGCCACGGTGTCGCCGGAACGCGCGTGCTGGACCTGCGGGCCTGGCGGGCCGCCTGGACAGCAGCGGCGCGGCAGGTGCCCGACGGCGACTACGGCGACCCGGCGGGCGAGCCGGAGTTGCGCGCGGCGCTGGCCGCCTTCGTGGGCCGGGCGCGGGGCCTGCGGACGGACGCGGGGCAGGTGGTGGTGACCTCGGGCAGCCTGATGGCCCTGGGCCTGATCGCCCGCCTGCTGCCGCCCAGCAGCCGCGTGCTGAGCGAGAATCCCGGCTACCGCGCCGCGCGGCAGGTGCTGCTCGATGCCGGGCTGGAGGTCTTGCCCCTGCCAGTGGACGGGGACGGCCCGGTCACCGGCGACCTGCCCCCGGCGCGGCTGGTGGTCGTGACGCCCAGCCACCAGTACCCGCTGGGCGTCCGCATGACGCTGCCCCGGCGGCTCGCGCTCCTGCGCTGGGCGCAGCAGCACGACGCCCTGATCGTGGAGGACGATTACGACGGCGAATTCCGTTACGGCGCGCCGCCCCTGCCGCCGCTGGCGAGCCTGGAAGGGGCGGCCAGCCGGGTGCTGTACCTGGGCACCCTCAGCAAACTGCTGACGCCCGCCGTGCGGACGGGCTTCGTGGTGGCCCCGCCCGCGCTGGTGCCGGCGCTGGTCCGCGCCCGCGCGCTGGCGGACGGCGGACAGAACCGGGTCACGCAGGCCGCCCTGACCCATTTTCTGCTGGGAGGGCATCTCGACCGGCACGTGCGCCGCGCCCGCCGCTGGCATGGACAGCAGCAGGCGGCCCTGGCCCGCGCCCTCGCCCCCCTGGCCCCGGACGCCGTGCTGGGCGGCATCGAGGCGGGATTGCACGCCTGCCTGCACCTCCCGGCCCACCTGCCGGCCGGGGAGGTGGCGGCCACCCTCGCGGGGCGGGGCGTCCACGTTTCCACGCTGGAGGGCTACACCTTCAGCGGTCAGGCCCCGAATGCCCTGCTGCTCGGCTACGGCGGGCTGACGGTGGCCCAGATCGAACGGGGCGCGCGTGAGATCGTGCGGGTGGTCGGCACGCGGCTGGGGAAGGGCGGAGACGGGTAATCCGCGCCGCCGGCCCGCGCTACTGTTTGCGGTTGTGCCGCTCGGGGGGCACGCTCAGGTGGGACTTGTCCACCCCCTCGGTCGCGGGGGGCAGGTCCAGCGGTTCTTCGGCCAGGTCGCGCATCTCGCGGTCGGCGGCCTCGGCCACGTCCGGCGTCCAGTGACCATGCTGGGTCTGCGTGTCCGGGTTCTGGTTGTCCGGGTTCTGGTTGTCCGGGTGCTGCTTGTCCGGGGGCTGCGGCGTGTCGTTCGTGGGTTCTTCCTGCTCAGGCATGAGGCACCTCCTCCCCCATTCGACCTGTTCTGGGCAGCCGCCGGACAAGAAAACGGGCCGCCCCCCTGCCGAAAAGCTTCACACGGGAGGGCGGAGCCGGGCCTACAGCCCCCGTTATAAGAATTCCGGTTGAACAGTTTTTGTCACTGTTCAACCCGAGCGGAGCGAGCCGGAAAGAAACGGTTGCCGGGAAAGGAGTTATCGAAGCGGCGCTTTCCCGATTTGAGAACGGATTGGACGGAAACCGTATTACAGCCCCAGCCAGTCCTTCCCGGCGTCCTCCACCTGCTGCCCGACCTCCCCCGCCACCTCGTCCCAGCGGGTGGCCCAGGCGGGAAAGGGGTAATTGACCAGCACCGGGTTGGGCACGTCTGGCTGACTCACCAGCATGGTTCCGGGCTGGAGGATGCCCGCGCGGGCACGGAAGCTCTGCGGCAGGAAGCGGTATTCGGGCCGCTCGGCTTCCGCGAGGTCCAGGCGACCCACCACGCGGATGGCCGCGTTGGACACGATGCGCCGCTCGACCTCCGAGGCAGTCTGCTGCGCGCCGATCAGGATGATGCCCAGGGACCGCCCGCGTTCGGCGATGTCGAGCAACACGTCCTTGATCGGGCTGTCGCCCTCGCGCGGGGCGTACTTGTTCAGCTCGTCGAGCACCACGAAAACAGTGTCCTTGCGCCCCATCCGCTCCTTGTACTCGAAGAGGTCGCGCAGCAGCACGCCCACCACGAACATCTGGGCGTGGCTGCCGAGCTTGTGGATGTCCACTACGCTGGTCTGAACGCCTTCGCGGAGAATGTCGGGGCGGAAGAGGCGGGTCTGTTCGGCGCTCAGGTCGCCCCGGATCAGCGGCGAGAGGTGCTTCTGGACGCCCCGCAGGCGGCGGATAAAGGCTTGCAGCGTGGCGGGCGACTGCTTGCCCACCCAGCGGCGGTCGCCCTCGCCCTCGTTTTCCTCGAGCAGCTTGTATTCGAGGTAGGACACCAGTTGCGCGAAGGTCTCGATGCGGGCCTCACCCAGCTCCCCGAAGCGCACGTTCTCGTCGAGAATCACGTCGGTGTCGGGTTTCCAGTCCTCGACGGTGAGGTAAGGTGCGTCGTCCCCCTGGGCCAGGCGGGAGAGCCGGTCCTCGATGGAGCCGATCACGAAGCCCAGGTTCAGCGAGGCGTCGCGGTCGGCGAAGGCGTAGGGCAGCATCCGCCCGGTGCAGAACTCGCGCAGGCTGAACACGAAGGGCGTCACGCCGCTGCTGCGCTGCTCCACGTTGGGCAGGATGACGCCGCCACCCAGACCGCCGGGCCGGGGCGGGGCGAGAAACTGCACGTCGCGGAAGGGGGTCATGGGCAGCCCCAGCAGGTCGTAGCGCCCGCGCGGCAGGTTCTTGGCGGCCCGCACGCCGTCCTCGGTGGCCTGCACCTCGCGGTTGGGCTGGTCGAGAAACAGCAGGTCCTCGCCCTTCACGTTGAAGATCAGCGCGCGGCCCGCGTGCGCCCGGGTGCCCATCACGCCGCTGCGGAAAATCGAGTGCAGCAAGAAGAGCGCGTAGCTGGTCTTGGTCGCCACGCCCGAGATGCCGCTGATGTTGATGTGGCCGCCGTTCTCGCCGTTCACGAAGCGGTAGTTCAGCGGCAGCACCTGCCCGTCGGCCAGCAGCCCGCCAGGAAAGGCCGCGTCCTTCATCTTGTCGGCACTAAGGGCCATGTGCAGGTCGTCGCCCCGGGCGTGCCGCACCTCGTCGCCGGGCTGGGGCGGAATGAAGTTCTCGGGGTTCACGCGCGTCACCAGCACCCGCGCCGCGTAGCTCACGCTGGCGGGAAGCAGGCCCGCCACCACGTCCTGCACGTCGCTGTCGAAGGTCACGCCCTCGTGCCGGGTCCGGACCGAATCCACGATGCCGTAAAAGCGCACGGGCACACCGTCGGGTTTGCGGGTCTGCACCACCACCAGATCGTCGAGCTGCACGCTCGCGCCGGGGCTGACGGCAAACCAGAAGGTGACCGGCGTGGCGTCCTCGGTGCCCAGCACCATGCCGAGGCGCTCGCCCTGCGGAGATGCGGTCACGCGCCCACCGCCCGGCCATACTCCTGCGCGAGGTGCGCGCGGATGCGCCGGGTCACCAGTTCCGGGCTGCCCATCGCGCGGCCCATCGCCTGTTCGAGCGCGGCGGTGGGAATCAGGTTCTGCGGCGCGCGCGGGTCCTTGTGCGGCTGGCTGGCGAGGCGGCACAGCAGCGCGCCGGAAAGGTCCGCGATGTCCTGCACGCCGCGCGGCACGAACTCGCTGTCTTCCGGGGCGTGCATTTCCAGGCGCATCACGCCCGCCAGCGGGTGCTGGTAAAAGGGCGCCTCGCACAGCCGCACGTACCAGGTAAAGCGCTGCTCGCGGCCGCCCTCGCCGCCCTCGCCCCGGTCGCCCAGCGTGAAGCGCAGGATCGGGGTGCGCTCGCCCGGCTTCAG
Source organism: Deinococcus phoenicis (assembly GCF_000599865.1). Taxonomy (GTDB): domain Bacteria; phylum Deinococcota; class Deinococci; order Deinococcales; family Deinococcaceae; genus Deinococcus; species Deinococcus phoenicis. The sequence goes on from NZ_JHAC01000061.1 coordinate 28,948, forward strand.
CTCGGTCAGCAGACCGATGCGGTCCGCGCCGAGGTAATCGGTGTGCAGCGTCTTGACGTAGCCCACCACCGCGCGGCCCGCCTCACCGATCCGCACCGGGCCGTCTTGCAGCACCAGCGTGTCGGGCAGCGCGTCGGGGTCCGTCTCGTCCAGCGGCAGGGGCGAGGCGAGGTCGGCGCTCATCTGCTGCTCGGCGTCCAGCATCAGGCGCTGGATTTTGCTGCGCGCGCCTTCCACCTGCGCGCCGCTGAAGGGATGCGGGTCGTACTCCAGGCGGCCCGAGTGCGGATTGCGGGGGCTGAGGCGGGCTGCCTCCAGCCGGGCATCGCCGCTGTAGGCCAGCACGCGCCGCGCCGCCACGCCCTGCAACTCGGCGCGGCGCGTGCCGTGCGGGCAGAGGTCCACGGCGCCCACCACGAAGGCCCCGAAACCCGCCACGCTCAGGGTTCCGGCCTCGTCGTCGAGCAGCAGGCGGGCTTCCATGCGCGGCTTACCGTCCACCACCAGCACACGCCGCACCCGCTCCGGCACGCCGCGCGTGGGCAGGGCCGCCCAGCGGTCCATCTCGGCATTGAAGACCAGCCCGGCGAAGGGACTCAGGGTCAGTTGCCCGTCGAAGGTGTCCACAGGCCAGGGGTCAAGGCGAATCCGCATGCGGGGCATTCTAGGTTGTGGGGTACGGGGTGTGGGTGCAGGAGCGGTCTTTTCCCGGGAATCCCTTACGCCTGATACCCGCTCAACGCCCGCAACCCCGCCTCGTCGGTCAGGGTCAGGCAGCGGTAGGCGGGGGTGAGCAGGCCGTCGTCACGCATCTCGCCAATCAGCTTGCTGACGCTCTCGCGGGTGGCGCCGGTGCCCTCGGCAATCAGTTCGTGGGTGGCGCGGACATAGCGGACGCCGTCGCGGTGTGCCCCACCCAGGCTGCTGTCCGCGAGGTTGAGCAGGTAGCGGGCGATCCGTTCGCGCAGCTCGCCGTCCTGGATATGCACGCCGTCGGTCATCATGCGCTGAAGCTGGGTGCTGAGGCTGCGCGTGATCTCCCACAATTCGGCCTGCCCAAGGTGCTGCGGATGCAGAGGCGTCAGGGTCGCGTCGGTCAGGGCGCTCACCTGGTGGCCGCGCACCAGGCCGTGTAGGGTTTCCTCACCGAAAACGTCGCCGGGCCGGATATGCCGCACCGTCAGGGTCCGGCCCTGGGGCGTCAGGCGCACGGCGCGCAGCAGGCCGCTGTCCAGACGGTAGAGGCTGGGCGCGGGGTCGCCCGCGTAGTACAGGGTTTCCCCCCGCCGCAGCGAGCGGTAGAGGAGGTCGGTCGTGGCGGGCGGGGAGATATGCAGAGTCATGACGTACTCCTGAAGACGGGGAAAGACAGGGGGGAGCAAAGCTGCCCAGACTGTACAAAGTTTGTCCAAGGTTCGAGCGTTCAGCCCCCACTTTGTGAAGGTCCTCCCAAGTTCGTGCCCGGTCCGCTCAAGCGAAGACTTCCAGGCCGTCCTGCACGACGCTGGCGTGGGCCGCGACGGTCAGCGCCGGGTCGCGGTTGTAGCCGCCCGCCAGCATTGTCACGACGGGGACGCCCGCGCGGCGCGCCCAGGTCAGCACCGCGCGGTTGCGCTCCCGTACTCCGTCCAGCGTGAGGGCGAAGCGGCCGAAGCGGTCCCCGGCCAGCACATCCACCCCGGCAAGGTACAGCAGCAGGTCCGGGCGGAACGCCTCCAGCGCGGGAAGGGCCTGCCCACGCAGCACGGCCAGATACTCGGCGTCCGTTACCCCGTCGGGCAGGCCCAGGTCGAGACTGCTGACCTCCTTGCGAAAGGGGTAGTTGCGCTCGCCGTGGATGCTGAGCGTGAAGGCACGTGCCTCTGCGCCCAGCAGCGCCGCCGTGCCGTTGCCCTGATGCACGTCCAGATCGAGGATAGCCACCCGCCGCGCCAGGCCCCCCTCCAGCGCGAGGTGGGTCAGGATCGCGGCGTCGTTCACCAGGCAGAAGCCCTCGGCGCGGTCGCGGAAGGCGTGGTGGGTGCCACCCGCCAGGTTCGCGCCCCAGCCGTGTGCGAGTGCGTCGTGCAGCGCCGCGAGGCTGCCGCCCGCCGCACGCCGGGCACGCTCGACCACGCCCGCGCTCCAGGGCAACCCGAAGGCGCGTTCCTCGGCGGCCGTCACCTCCCCGCGCCGCCAGCGCCGCAGCCAGGCGGGATCATGCAAGCGCGCGGCGTCCGCCCAGCGCAGGGCCGGGGTGTCCAGCACGGGCAGCAGGCCCGCCAGATGCTCCGCTACGCCCGCGTATTTGTAGGCCGGAAACCGGTGGCCCTCCGGCAGCGGAAAGGTGTACGCGGCGGGCGTGTAGGCCCGGAAGGGGTGCCGGAAAGGGCCAGAGTCGGTCACGTCCGCAGTGTGGCGCAGGCGGGCCGGGAACATGGCTGGCGAGGTCACTCAAAGGTTGAACAACCGGACCCGCTGTGGGACGGGACGCGGAGCTTTACGCTGTCGGGCATGACCTCACCCCTGCCCCTGATCGTGAGTGCCGGAGAGGCGCTGACCGACCTCGTGACCGCCGGAGGCCACACCTGGCACGCGCATCCGGGCGGGGCGGGCTGGAACGTCGCGCGGGCCTGCGCGCGGCTGGGGGTGGCCAGCGCCTTTGCGGGGGCCGTCGGCCAGGACAATTTCGGGGAGGACCTGCACCGCGAGAGTAAAGCGGCGGGCCTCGACCTGCGCTTTCTCCAGCAACTTCCCCAGCCGACGCTGCTGGCGGTGGTCTACCGCGTGACACCGCCCGCCTACCGCTTCCTGGGCGAGAACAGCGCCGACCTGCACTTCGACCCGGACCGGCTCCCGGAAGGCTGGGCGGGGGCGGCCCGCTGGCTACACGTGGGCGGCATCAGCCTGAGCCGCTGGCCGCTGGCGGACACGCTGCTGGGAATGCTCGAAACGGTGCGGGCGGCGGGCGTCAAGATCAGTTTCGACCCCAATGCCCGCAGCACGCACCGCCACCCCGACTACCCGGCGGTGTTCGGAAGGGTGGCCCGCCACGCCGACCTGCTGAAACTCAGTGACGAGGACCTGCGCTTCTTCTTTCCCACGCTCTCCGAGGCCGACGCGCTGCGGCACCTGCGCGGCCTGAACGCCCGCTGCCCCATCGTGATCACGCGCGGCGCACAGGGGGCGACGCTGTACCACCCCGCAGGCCGCGCGGACCTGCCGGCCGTCCCCGTGCAGGTCGCGGATACGGTCGGCGCGGGCGACGCGCTGTGTGCCGGGCTGCTGGTGGGCGCGACCGAACGCCCCCAGGCGCTGTGGACCGAGCACCTGCGTCTGGGCCTGCGGGCCGCTGCCGCCGCGTGTGCCCGCCCTGGCGCTTATGCCCCTACCCGCGCCGACCTGGACGCCCTGGGGGGCTGAGGCCGCTCCTCGCGGATATCCGGCCAGGCCAGCAGCACCCTGGCGCGCACAGCGGGCAGGCTTCCGGCAAGAAAGCCCGCAGAGAACGGGGCGTCACCGCCGTGCAGATCAGGTCGTCGGCCAGCACCACGCGCTCGCCAGGACCGGGGACAGTCACCCGGCGGTCACGACACTAGCCGCACGTTGTCGTGCTCGGTCATCAGCCGCACGAAGGCGTCCACGTATTGCGGATCGAACTGCCGCCCGGCCTGCAAACGGATCTCTTTCAGGGCATGTTCGTGCGACCAGGCGGGCTTGTAGGACCGGACGCTGGTGAGGGCGTCGTAAACGTCCACGATGGCAAAAAGCCGCGCGGACTCGGGGATGCTCTGGCCGCGCAGACCGGCCGGATACCCACCGCCGTCCCAGCGCTCGTGGTGGTAACGCACCAGGTCGAGCGTCTCGGCGGGCAGGAAGTGCAGGTCCTGGAGCATGTCGTAGCCGATGACGGTATGGCGCTGGATGATGCGGCGCTCGTCGGGGTCGAGGGGACCGTCCTTGTGCAGGACGCGGTCGGGAATCGCCAGCTTGCCGAGGTCATGCAGGTACGCGCCCCACCGCAGTGCCCGCACCCGGTCCTCGTCCCAGCCCAGTTGCCGCGCCAGCCGGACGCTGGTGCTGACCACGCGCAGGGTGTGGCCGCCGGTGTCGTCGTCACGGCATTCCAGGGCCGCACCCAGCGAGCGCAGGGTGAGGTCGTTGGCGTCACGCAGGTCGCAGATGGCCTGCCACTGCCCCAGTTGCGCGCCCAGCAACCGCGCGAAGGCGGCGATGACCGCCGTCTCTTCCTCACTGAACGCACTGCCGGGACGGGTCAGGATCAGCATGCCCAGGTGACGCTCGGTGCGGTCGTAGACGGGCGCGACGTGGTGGTGGAGCCGCTCGCCGCGTTTCAGGAGCGCGAGCACTTCCTCGGCCACCCAGTGGTCGGCCTGCACGCTGCGGCTGTCGTCGTCGCTGGGCTGGATGGGCCGTTCGAGGTGCCGCTCGAAGGCCCCCCGCGCCCCGAGAATCTGGGGCGTGCCCTGGCGGTAGGCCACAAAGGCCACATTCGGCGCGACCCCCAGCCGGTCGAGGATATCCACCCCCGCCCGCACGATGGCCTCGCCGTTGCGGGCCTGGGCCAGCCGCTCGCTGCCCGTCTGGAGCGCCTGCATCGTCTTGCGCGTCCAGGCGAGTTCTGCGGCGGTGGCCTGCCCCCGCACGGTCAGCACGCCCAGCGTGGCCAGGACCAGCAGCCCGCCCAGCAGCTCGGCCAGCGTCGGGGCCGCGCCCGGGGCCGCCCGGTGCAGCGCCAAGGACGCGATGAACGCGACCGGATAGGCCACCAGTGCCGCCCAGCGCCACGCCTCACCCCGTGACCCGGCCAGGACGGTCAGCAACAGCGCGGCCCCAGCCATCAGGCCTTGCTGCCGCGTCAGGGCGGCATACCCGAGGGCAGCCAGCCCCAGCAGCAACGACAGGAAGAACAGGGGGCGGCGGTGAATCACGCCAGAAGTCTAGCATCCAGATAAAGACTTCCTAAAGCAACCGGGCTTCATCCTCATGCAGATGCCAAAACGGCAATGAGAATTTTTCGACATTCCCAGGTCTGGCCCCTGGCGGGTCAAGAAGAAGGAGGGCCTCCGGCATACAGCCTGGCCCTCCCTTCTCCTCCGGCGCTCAGGCGGGCTGGAGGTCCAGAATCCGGTTTTTCGCGTCCACCAGTACCACACGCGGCTCCAGGGTCCGGGCTTCCTCCTCGGTGAAGTTGCCGAACGCCGCGATGATGACCATGTCGCCGGGGCGCATCAGGTGCGCGGCGGCCCCATTGATCCCGATCACGCCGCTGCCGCGCGGACCGCTGAGGGCATAGGTATGGAGGCGGTTCCCGTTGGTGATGTTCCAGATGTCCACCCGCTCGTTGACCAGGATGTCCGCCGCGTCCAGCAGATCCTGGTCGATGGTGACGCTCCCGACGTAGTCGAGGTCCGCCTGCGTGACGGTCGCGCGGTGAATCTTGGCCCTGAACATGATGCGTTCCACGAGGCTGGATTGTACGCGCTGGGAAGCCGGGGGGACGTGATGGGAAGCTTTATTCGGCGCGGCAAACTCCCGGTGATCCGGGGCTATGAGCCGTGGGCCATAAGCCGTAGTCCACGCAGCTGACGCCGGACGCTGATGCTTTCGGGTGCTGATTTTCTCAGCTCACCGCTTCAGACCTGGCCGCTCAACGCTCCTCCTCCGGCAGCGTGCCGTCCACGAATACCGTCTTCTGGTCGGTGTAATGGACCTGTCCGGCGGGCGAACCCCGGGGCCGCCACACGAACTTGATGCGGGTGTAGTCCACCGGCACGTTGCTGCTGCCGCGCGCCTTGCTGTGGGCGGCAGCCAGCCGCGCGGCGTACAGGATGTCGGGCAGCGCCAGGTCACGCCCGCCCGTCCGCACCAGGACGTGACTGCCGGGATACCCCTGCGCGTGAAACCAGTAGTCCAGACTGCGCCCGATCCGGTGCGTGAGGGTCGCGTTCTCCTTGTTGTTGCGGCCCACCAGCACCTCGAAGCCGCCGGGAGTGGTAAAGCGCATGCCGTAGGGGCTTTTCTCGGGCCGCTCGGCCTGGAGGGTGGCGGCCAGGGCTTCGAGGTCTTCCAGGCTGGCGGCGTCGAGCTGGTCCAGACGCGCCTGGGCCTCGGCCAGTTCGGCACGCAGGGCGGGTTCACGTTCGGCCAGCCGCTCGTAGACGTCCTCGCGGCGGCGGGCGCGGGTATAGCGCTTCTCGGCGTTCTGCACGGCGCTGAGCTGCGGGTCGAGGGCGATGGGCACCTCGCCGCTGCCATCGAAAGCCGGGAGCAGGACGGAGGCCGCGCCCGGTTCGGCGGTGTGTGCGTAGGCCATCAGCAGGTCGGCCTCGGTGCGGTCCTGGGCGGCGGCGTCCAGCCCGGCCTCGGCGCGGGTCACGTCGGCCAGCTGGTTGGTGACCAGGGTCAGGCGCTTGTCGAGCGGTTCACGCAGCGCCTTGCGCAGTTGCGCGGCCTTTTCGATGCGGGCGGCCTCGCGTGCCCCCTCGTGCATCACGCCCTCGCTGACGGTGGGGTCGGTCACCAGGGAACGCAGCGCGGCCAGCACCTCCGGCCAGCGGTCGCCGGGAGCCTCAGCCGGGGCAAGGTTCGCGCGGCGGGCCAGCTCGGCGCTCAGCAGCGGCCCCACCCCGTCCAGCCGCTCGCGCCACTTGCCGATGGGGAGGGCGGCGAGAGTGCGGGCCTCCTCCTCGGTCAGCGTGCGCGGGTCGAGCTTCTGATAAGGGGGCGGGGGCGTGTAGGTGCCGCCCGTCCGCACCGTGCGGAAGCGGTTGCGGCTGCCGGTGATCTCGCGCGCGGCCAGCACGATGCGCCCGCTGAAGCCCTCCCCCTCCTCCAGCACCAGCACATTTGCGTTGCGGCCCGTCACCTCGAACAGCAGCCGGGTGGGGGGCTGGTCCACGAAGCCCGTCTCGCCCGCGAAATGCAGCGCGAACACCCGGTCGAGCTTGAGCTGTTCGGCCCGCAGCAGGTCGCCGCGCACCCGGTTTGCCAGAAAGCGCTGGAAGGGGTTGTGGGGGTCGCCCCGCAGCCGCTCGCGCGAGACGAAGACCACCGGTTGCGGCGGGCGGTACGACAGCACCAGATTGCCCACGCCGTCGAGCAGCAGCGCGGCGGTCGTCTCGTCGGGAAAGACCCAGCCCAGCGTGCGGGCGGGCAGGTGCGGCGTCAGGTCGCGCAGCACCCGCGCCAGCATCAGCCCTTCCATGCACGGTCCTTGTGGGTGGGGAGTCGGTCGCGGTTCACCGGGGCATGGTAGCGGGTTGTGGGATGTGAGCGCGGGGAACCACAAAAAAACGCCCATGCCTGGGCGGGGAGCGGGGCAAAGAAGGGGGCAACCGGGGGAGAGAGGCTTAGTTCAGGGCGTGCAGGAGCGCCGCCGGGCCGGTGAGGAAGGTGCCGAGGGCCGCAATCAGCACGGCCACCTCACCTATCTTCACTGGCTTTCGCGGGCGCTTGGGTTTATCCTTACGGTGTTGGGCCATAAGGATTCACCTCCTTTCCGCACCCGGAACGCAACTCCGGGTGCTTTCGCGTATTCCCGTGTTGCGCCCCCCCTCCCGGTTGTCATGCACCCCGTCCCAAATGGGACAACGTGAGTCCAGCTCATCCCGTGAGCCTGCCCCACAACCAAAAAGAGAGGCAGGCCCCGTAAGGCCCACCTCTCCCCTTCCTGCGCGCTTTAGAAGAAGTTCCCGATGCGGAAGTAGAACTTGCCGGTGCCGTTCTGGGGGCTGTAGCCGTAATCGAAGCGCAGGCTGGGAAGGCGTGCGCCGCCCAGGCCCAGGTTGAGCTGGACACCCGCGCCGACGCCGTACTTCAGGCTGAGCGCCTCGCCGTCGTTCCAGGCGTCTCCCGCGTCCGCGAAGACCACACCGTACAGGCCCTGGGTAAAGGAGTTGGTGAGGTTGAAGTCGTAGCGGTACTCGGCGCTGGCGGTGAAGTAGTTGGTGCCGAACAGCTGGTTGTTGTCCAGGCCGCGAATCTGGTAGGCCGCCGCCGGGGAGCTGCCGCCGCCCACGCTGTAGCCGGTGCCGGTCGGCGCGTTGCCGTTGATGGTCCCGGCGTTGGCGCGCACCGCGAAGGCCTGCTGGCGGGTCTGGACGCCCAGGCCCTTGTCGAGCGTGCGGCCCAGGCCCAGGTAGGTGCTCGCGCCGCCCTGCACGTCGGTCCAGCTGACCGGGTTGCTGCCCGAGGCGCCGAAGTTGTACGAGGCGTCAGTGTTGGCGCGCACGCCCCGGCTGGGGAATTCGGCATTGTCGGTGCTGTCGTAGTTCAGGCTACCGCTGAAGCTGGTGGTGCGGGTGGTGGGCGTGAGCAGCGCCGTCCCCTGCTCGTCGGTGGTGGTGCTGGTCTCGTCGCCCTTGAGCGGTTCGAGGAAGTACGTGCGGTAGCTGAAGCCGGTGCCCAGCGAGGCCGACAGGTTGCGGGTGATGTTGCGCCCGGCCCGCACGCTGAAACCGCTGGTGCGGACGGTGTACTGGCGGCCCGTGTCCACGGCGGTCCCGCTGCTCTTGTCCATCAGGGCCAGGTTGCCCGCCACCTGGCTGCCCACCTGCACGCCCAGGCTGGTGGGGTTGGTGCGGAAGTCCAGGAAGTTCAGGTCCAGCCAGGGAATCGTGTAGGAGACGCTCCCCACCAGGTTCTGCTTGGCGTCGTTCTGCTGCGCGCCCGCACTGATCGCGAAGTTGTGGCCCAGGCCAAAGGCGTTGGGGTTGCTGTACGCCGCGTCCCCAGCAAAGCCCGTCATGCTGTCGTACGCGAGGCCCAGGCTGATCGGAATGCCCTGGTTGCTCTCGGCCACGGTCAGGACGTAGGTCACGCTCTCGGGGTTCTGCGGATCGCTGCGGACATTCTCGCCCACGACCTGCACGTAGCCCAGGCGGCTCACGCGGGCCAGCCCGGCACGCAGGTCGGTGAGGTTGAAGAGGCCCCCGGCGGCGGGCAGCTCGCGCAGCACCACACGGTCCTTGGTGTTGTGCTTGCCCTGCCACTGGAGTTCGTAGCCCGCGAGCTTCACCTCGCGGATGTTGAAGGTGAGGGTGCCCTCATTGAAGGTCAGGGCGTCGCGGGTGCTGATCTCGTAGCCGGCCTTGCGGTAGGCGTCGCGCACGGCCAGGAAGTCCTCCTGCGCGAGCTGCGGGGAATACACGTCGCCCACCTTGGTCTTGAGGGCGGCGGCCAGGGTCGCGGTGGGCACCTGCGTGTTGCCCTTGAACACGATCTGCTTGACCGGCCCGCTCGCCACGTCGGCGGCCCCGAAGTACACCGCGACCTGACCAGCATTCTGCGGATCGGCCTGGAGCGCGAAGCCCACCGGCATCCCGGTCTTGTTGGAGAGGGCGCGCACGTCGGCCCGCAGCCGCTCCAGCGAGAGGGGCTGCCCCACCTTGGTCTGGAGGGTCACGCCCGCCGCGTCCACGCCGTCGAAGTTCACGCTGGCGGCCCGGCCCTCGACCACGCGCACCTTCAGCACGCCGCCCTCCAGGGTGCTGGCCTGCACGTTCACGCCGCTCTGGACGAATCCGGCAGCGTCATACGCCTGCTGAAGCTGCTGCACCGCGTTGTAGTAGGCGGGCACCGTGAACTTCTTGGCGTCGTAGAGGGGCTTGAAGATATCGGTGACGGTCTGCGCGGGCAGCAGCGACACGCCCTCGACCTCGACGCGCTTGAGGGGCGCCGTCTCGTCCACCACGAAGCTCACGGCGACGGTGCCGTCCTTGTTCGTCTTGGTGGTGGCGCTGATGCTGGGCGTGAAGGGGAAGCCCTCGGAGCGGTAGTTCTGGGCCAGGGCTTCCTTGGCCTGATCGAGCCGCTGGGTATTCAGGGTGGCTCCGGGCGCGATGTTCAGCAGTTCGCCGATGCTCTTTTTGAAGGCGTCGGCGGGCAAAAAGGTCAGGCCGGTCGCGTCCACCGTCGCAATGGTGGGGTTGGGGGCCACCGTGATGACCAGCGTGTCGCGGCCACCGACGGTCCGCAGCTCGGCGGTCGCGGTCCTGAAAAAGCCGGTCGCCAGCACGTCCTGCTCGACCTGCCGCAGATTCACGCTGGAGAGGGCCGCGCCGGGCTGAATGCTCAGGACGGTGCGGACGTAATTCGAGAGCAGATCGCTGGTGCCGTTGACCACCACGTCCTGCACGGTCCCGGCCTGCTGCGCCAGGGCGACGGGGGCCGCGAGGAAGAGGGTGAGGGCGAGCGTATGAGGGTGTCGCATGCGTCTCCTAGTGTTGCACAGGCGCGGAAACTCCCCCGCACGAAAACAAGCTGGCGGGGGCACCTGGCAAGTGCCTTACCTCACCTTTCCTGCTGCGCCGCTGAGAAGGGTGAAGGAATGTTGACGAGGCATCCACCTCTCGCCGCCGCCGGGGGGCTTCCCGCCTGGACTTGAGTGCCGCGCCCGGACAGGCCACAATGCCCGGCGTGAAGCACAACGGAAAGAGGACCGGATGAAGGGGGAACGCACGTCCCTTCGGAAAGGGCCGGGCCGCACCACGAGAAGGGGACAGGCCGCGTGAGTCTGCCGGAAGTTCTGGCCGGCATCCGCGCGGCCGAGGAGCGGGCGGGCCGCGCGCCGGGCAGCGTGCGCCTGGTGGCCGTGACCAAGGGCCAGGACCCGGACGCCATTCGCGGCCACGTGCTGCGGTATGCGGCCCTCCAGCCGGGCGGCTTTCCGCTGGGCGAGGGCCGCGCGCAGGAACTGCGGGACAAGGCGGCGCAGATGACCGGCCCCGACTGGACCAGCCCCGAGTCGCCCGGGCTGGAGTGGCACTACATCGGGCCGCTGCAACTGAACAAGGTCAAATACATGCGCCCCGTGACCCTGATCCACGCGCTGGAGGACGTGCGGCAGGCCCAGGCTCTGGCAGACGCCGCCGCGAAGTGGGGCCGCGCACCGGACGTGCTGCTGCAACTGCACAACGGCGAGGCCCAGAAACACGGCATTCACCCGCAGGACCTCCGCAGCGTCTACGCTGAGGTGGTGCAGACCGGCCTGAACGTGCGGGGCCTGATGGTGATGGCCCCCGACCTCGGGGACGCCGCGGCGGCAACGGAAGCGGCCCGGCAGGTGTTCAGGGACGCGGCCCGGCGTGCCCACGATCTGGGCCTCCCGGAACTCAGCATGGGCATGAGCGGCGACTACCCGGTCGCCATCGAGAGCGGCGCGACCCTGGTGCGCGTCGGAAGGAGTCTTTTTATATGAGCCAGTCCCCACTGCATCCGTCCGCCACCAACCAGCCCCTCACGCCCCTGGATATCGGCCACCGGCAGTTTCCCGGCCGCCCCGGCGGGTACGACCGCGCCAGCGTCCGCACCTTTCTGGGGCAGGTCGCCGACCAGCTCGAAGCCCTGCTGCACGAGCGGCAGGACCTGCGCGCCCGCGTGACCGAACTGGAGCGTGAACTCGACGAGCGCCGCCAGGCCGAGGACGAGATTCGCCGCGCGGTGGTCGCCGCTGAGCGCATCGGGCACGACCTGCGCGAGAACGCGACCCGCCAGTGCGAGCTGATGATCGAGCAGGCCCAGACCCAGCGCGACGGCGTGGAGCGCGACGCCGCTGCCCGCCTCACCGAGACCGAGGCCCAGCATCAGGCGCGGATGCAGGAGCTGGAAGCGGCTTTCCGGGGCCGCTTCGCCGACCTCGAACGCGACCACCACCAGCTCACGCTGGAACGCGACCGCGCGCATGCCGAACGCACGGTTTATCTGGAACGCGCCTTCGGTGAGCGGCACGCCGATCTGACGGCCCGCCTCAGCGCCGTGCGGGGCGAGTACGCCCAATTTGTCAGCCAGTACCGCGCCCTGATGCAGTCCTTTACCGAACTCAGCGCCCGGCACCTGCCCGCCGGGGACGATCTGCCGCTGCCGAATGCCACGTTGCCCCTGGGCACGGCCCCGGCAGGTCTGGCCCTCGACGCGCCGCCAGCGGGCGAGGACCGTCCGGCAGAGCGGCCCGCCGACCTCGCCCGCCTTGAGGAGCAGTCCTTCGTCTGATCCGGGAGGGCCGGCCCTCCTCTGCGGTTCACCGTTCAGCTCGCGGCATCCGGGCGCGCCCTTCAGGTTTCCACCGCCTGCCAGTCGAAGCCGCCGCGCTCGGTCATGGCCCGCAGCAGACTGCGGCGATCCCCCAGGGCCGCGAGGGCCGCGTGAACCTCGGTGTCGGGGCGCACCGGCAGTCCGGCGGCCCGCAGCGGCGCGAGGTCGGGGAAGGGAGGCGGGACGGGTGCGCGCCCGCCGTACACCCGGCGGTAGGTGTCCAGCACGCTGGAGATGGACGACCGCAGGATCCTCAGCCCCCTGGGCGGCGGGAGGTCCAGGGCGTGCTCGATCAGGGTCAGGGCCTCGTCGAGGGCGGGCAGCGCCAGTTCCAGGGACTCCTGGGGGTGGCGGTCGTGAAAGCGGAACAGGGCGGGCGTGTTCTTGTGCTGGGCATCCAGGGCATTCAGATCATCCCGCACGTCCCCGATCAAGCCGGCCAGGCCCTCCGGATGATCGTGCCAGGCGGTCAGAATCAGGCCCTGCGCGGTGCCCCCCCAGCTGTGCAGCCGCAGCGCCACAATGCGCCGGTCGGCCTGGGCCTGCGCGGTGGGCACGATAAACGAGATGGCGAACGTGAACAGGAAAAAGCCGTTCAGCGCGGCCACGTCGGTCAGCAGGCGCCACCCGTTGCCCAGCGGTTTGAGGTCCCCCAGGCCCAGCGTGGCGAGGGTATAGCCCACGAAGTACAGCACGTCCCAGGGGTCGGCGGGTGTGCCGGTTGAGGACCCCACCAGTTCCCCCTGCCCCGACCAGAACACCAGCGCCCAGCCCACCCAGGTCAGGAGTGCCCAGAACAGAAAGGTGCCGACCACCAGCAGACTGCCCGACCAGGCCAGCAGGGTGCGGCGGCCCGTCACGCCCGCGAGCCACCGGACGGCGGCGTACAGCGGGCGGTGAATCATCCACGCGAGGCGGCCCTCGCCGGATTGCAGGCTGCTGGCGAGTACATCGAGCAGCGCCGCGACAATCAGGACCACTCCGGGAATCCACAGCAGCGCGCGTAGCATTGCGGGCATTCTGTCAGGACGGGGGCCAGCGGCAGCAGGGCTTTCCTTTAACCCTCTCCCGGCGCGGCCAGTCGACATGACCCCCGGGGACAGCGCGCAGGTCTGGGACGTAGGTGCGGCGCGTTCCGGGTCCTGGCCGCCCCTGGAGCCTTTCACCTGCGCGTCTCCCGCAGCCCGGACCGGGCGAGGGCGGGGCGGGAACACGCGGCGATGGCGTCGGCATTGGCGGAAGGGCTTCCCACGCCGGTTCTCCTGACCACCCGTTCATTCACCCGCCGCCTTATCTCCCGTTCCAAACGCAGCGGGCGCCCCGGGCACTGACCTGAAGCGGCCTGCCTCAGCGCCCGATCAGCTCAGCGTCCGGTCTGCTCAGTATCCGGGGCGAAAGGAACGAGCCAGATCCGTCCCAGCTCTCCCGCCACGGCCTGTGCAGCCGCTTCCTCCTCGCGGCCCAGCGCCAGTAGCGCCACCACACAGGCTGGGCTGCGGGGGAGGCTGCGGGCCAGGGCCTTGGCCGCGGTGCGCCCCGCTTTCTCGCGGCTGCCCAGCGCCGCCTGCGCGTGGGCGAGAACGGCCAGCAGATAGGCGTCGGCCTCCTGCCCGGTCAGTTCGGCGACCTTGAGACCTTCGGCCAGGGCGCGGAGGGCAGCCCTCGGGTCCGGGGAAAGCAGGACTTCCCCGAGCAGGGTCGCGGCGGCGACGAGCGCCCCGGCGTCCCCCTCCGTGCGGGCGAGGGACCGGGCGCGGCGGGCCAGGTCGGGAGCCTGCGCCGGCCTGGCCTGCCAGGTCACGCGGGCACGCAGCAGGGCGGGGCGGGCGGTGTCCGGCTGGCCTTCCAGCGTGGCGAGGGCTTCGGCGGGCTGGCCCAGCCGCAGGTGCGCGGCGGCGAGCGTGAGGGGATCGTCGGCCCAGCGGACCGCCAGCGTGGGCCGACCGAGGTGCAGGGCCAGTGCCGCGCCCTGGGACCGTTCGGCAGGCGCCAGGGCACGCAAGGCGGCGAGGGCCGCCGGGTCGTCCCGCCTGTCCAGCGCCTCCTGCACGGCAGCCAGACTCACGCCCGGTCCGCCAGAAGTGCCCCGAAAGCGCGCAGGACGCCGGGCAACTGCGCCGCCCAGGTGCATTCGTCATGCCCGCCGGGGGTGACGCTCAGGGTGGCCTGCGCTCCCCGTCCGGTCAGGACGGCGTGCAGGGCACGGGTCTCCTCTACCTGCCGGGCGGAGGCGGCGGGCCTGTCCCCCTCGGCATCTCCGGTGGTCAGGTGGTACGTCTGCCCCCAGCGCGGATTCACGCGGGCCGCGTCCCGCAGCGCCGCGCGGTCCGCCCACCACACGCTGGGCGACAGCACGCCCAGGAAGCCGAAGGTAGAGGGGAAGCGCAAACCGGCCTCCAGGGCGAGCAGGCCGCCCAGGCTGCTGCCGATCAGGGCGGTGTGCCGTTGCCCGGCCAGGGTGCGGAAGCGGGCGTCCACCCAGGGCTTCACGGCTTCCACCAGGGCGCGCAGGGTCGTCGCCCCGTTTCCTCCGCCATGACGGGAATCGGGCCGCACGGTGTACTCCGGGATACGCGCTTCGCTGCCGTGCGGCAGGGCCACCAGCAGCAGTTCCAGCCCCTTCGCGGCGAGGGCTGCTCCCGCGAGGTCGGCCTTCCAGCTGCCGTGCGGTATCCCAGGCCCGAACACGTTCTGCCCGTCGAGGAGGTACGCGACCGGGAGGGGCCGCCCGCTTCTCTGGTAGTCAGGCGGCAACCAGACCTTCACCTCACGGCGGGTATCCAGCGCGGGCCAGGGCACGAGCAAGGTCTGAACGGTGCCCGGAGCGGCCTGCATGCCTGCCAGCATAGCGGGCGGCCCGCTCACCGCCTTCAGGAAGGTCAGGCGCTCAGGCCGAAATCCAGACCCAGGAAGCGCCACAGTGAGCGCCGGGGCACACGCAGGCCGCTGGGATGTTCGACCGCGCCGAGGCGGCCGTCACGAATCCAGCGGCGGACGGTGCGTTCATGGGTTCCGGTGAAGTCGGCGACCTCGCGGACCTTCAGGAGCTTGGGGAGCGTCTGGAACTGTTCGGTGAGCGTCAAGGGAACCTCCGAAAAGCACGCGGGGCCACCCGAAAGGCAGCCCCGACGACGTTCTGAATGGTGACCGGCCAGCGGCGCCTCTGGACCCCCACCACCCAGGAGTGGGAGGGACACCGGACGAGCAGAGAAGCCAGTCAACTTGACGGCAGGGTACCACGCCCACCGTCAGGGCGCGGTCAAGAGTAAAGGTCCGCTTAGACCCCCGGGGCGGCGGCCAGACGACCGGGTAAGACAAAGGGGCCAGACAAAGGGGCAAGGGGCAAAGGTGCCTGAGCTGTGAGCAGGCGGTGCGGGCGCGGCAGCCCTCCTCACTGCCGGGGATTCGGAGAGAGCCGAGCAGAACGGCTCTTTTCCGTCCTCCTCCGGCCCATCACACCTGCGGCTCTAGCCTGCGGGCGTTCCCAATCTGGTCGCCACCCTCCCCACAACGCCCTCCGGGGCGTCCGGCAGGAGAGGGGGCCGGGTTGCCCGGACCTTTCCCGCCCACCCCAGTTTCCCGCACCGCCCCGGAGGCCCCATGACCCGACTGACCCTGACCGCCGCCACCCTCGCCCTCACCGCCCTGCTCGCGTCCTGCGGCAGCAACGGCACCACGACCACGAATGCCAGCGTGCCCGCGGATCAGACCAGCGCCGCACCGACGCTGAATGTCGCCTCGCTGCCCGTGGACCCCTACGTGAAGACCAGCGGGCTTCAGGAGCAGGCCACCGAGCCTTACAACATCACCCTGAAGTTCGCGGCAGGCAGCTCGACCAGCGTGGTGAACGCGATGAACGCCGCCGCGAGCCGCTGGCAGCGCGTAATCACCCAGGGCCTGCCCAGCGCCAGTGCCAACATTCCCGCCGGAGCCTGCGGCAGCAACGCGGCTTACTCGGGGACCATCGACGACATCCTGGTGTTCACGGGCAACACCAACATCGACGGCCCCGGCGGCATCCTGGCCCAGAGCGGCCCGTGCAGCATCCGCAGTGCCAGCGGCCTGACCACCTATTCCACGCTGGTGTTCGACACCGCCGACCTCTCGCAGTTCAGCAGCCAGCTGGCCGACATCGCCGTCCACGAGCTGGGGCACTCGCTGGGCATCGGGTCGCTGTGGTCGACGTTCGGTCTGGTGAGCGGCGTGGGCACCACCAACCCGGTCTACCGCGGCAGCAACGGCGTGCGCGAGTACCGCGCGTTCGGCGGCACACTCTCCACCGTGCCCGTGGAGAACCAGGGCGGCCAGGGCACGGCGGGCGCCCACTGGCGCGAGACGACCTTCAAGACCGAGCTGATGACCGGGTACCTCAACAGCGGCGTCGTGAACCCCCTCTCGCGCATGAGCGTCGGCTCGCTTCAGGACATGGGCTACGCCGTGAACTACGCCGCCGCCGACAGCTACAGCCTGCTGGCCGGGCAGAGCGCCGCCGAGGCCCTGCACCTCGGGGACCACGAGCAGGTCATCACGCCCAGGTACCGCAGCGAGTAACCGCCGCCAGTTCCACTTCCTCCGGGTCCGCCCTCACCTCGCGTGGGGGCGGCGCCTTTTGACGCTAGAGCATTTGTCCGAATTACACCGCCCTGGGGAAAGCGCCTCCAACGGTTCCATTCTCCCAAACGCTCTCCCTCTTTCACTCGCTGTCTTGTGCAGAACGGACGCCCTTGAGGACGCCTGCCCGCCCGCTCGGTCAAAAAGAAGGTCTCTTTTTGACAAATGCTCTAGGGTGAGCACCGATGAGCCTGCTCGCGCAACTGTCCGGCACCCTGATCAACGTCACGACCGTCTTGCTGGGGACGCTGCTGGGTCTCACGCTCGGCGGACGGCTGCCCGAGCGCACGCAACGCACGCTGCTGCAAACCCTCTCACTGGTCACGCTGTTCATCGCACTGGACATGGCCGGCAGCCTGAACCGGGTGGCGGGCGGCAACATTCCCGGCGTGATTCTGGCGCTGGTGGCGCTGGCGCTGGGCGCAGTGATCGGGGAGGCGCTGGGCATCGAGGAGGGCCTAGCGCGTCTGGGCGAGACGCTCAAGCGGCGCTTCCGGGGCGGGGGCCGCTTCACGGAAGGCTTCGTGGCGGCCAGCCTGCTGTTCTGCATCGGCCCGATGACGGTGGTGGGCGGGCTGCAAAACGGCCTGACCGGGGACTCGTCCACCTACGTCCTGAAAAGCACGCTGGACGGCATCGCGGCGCTGGCGCTGGCGGGAGCCTACGGCATCGGCGTGGGCTTCAGTGCGCTGACGGTACTGGTGCTGCAAGGCGGGATCAGCCTGGCGGCGGGGGCCTTCGCGGCGGGCCTGCTGGGCGGGGCCGACCCCGGCGTGCTGAAAACCAATCCCTACGTTCTGCTGATCACCGGTATGGGCGGGCTGATTATCGCGGGCATCTCCTGGAACCTGATGCTGGCGGGGCTGGGCTGGGAAGACCGCCGGGTCCGGGTCGGGAGCATGCTGCCCGCCCTGCTGCTGGGGCCGCTGGCGCTGTGGGTGGCGGGGAGGTTGTAGGAGGCTGTAGATCGTGGGATGCGGGGTGTCGGGGCTTTAGCCAAAGCTCCAGCTTGCCCAGCACCGGGGCGAGCCTGACACGGCCCTTTCTGCGACCGTCCCACCGCTTCCGGCCTACTGCGCCGCCTTCACCTGCCTGGCCCACCACACGCCGACCCAGTGACGAAAAGCCGGGTATTTCGCGCCGAGCAGCACGCGCACCTTGCGGTCCTTTTCCACCCGCATGGCGGCGATCCGGGCATTCAGGCTCGCGGCCTCCTGGCGTCCGATCACGTGCCGGCCCGCTTCCCCGTAAGCCGCCTCACGCTGGGCCAGGCGGCGCAGGCCCGCGACCTGGAACGGGGTCAGGGCCAGGGCACGGGTGAGGGCCGCGCCGTCCGCACGCCCCGAGGGCAGGATGAAGAGGCGCACCAGCACCGGGCTGGCCGGCCAGGGGTCGGCCGTGGTGGGCGCAGCGTGCGCACCCAGGGGCAGGGCCGTCAGGGCGAGGGCGAGCAGCAGGCGGGACATACGGGACAGGGTAAAGCGGCACCCATCGTCACCGACAGCCCACCCCCGAAACGTCACGCTCTGGTCAGGTCTGGCTCACCCGCCGCCCACCTGGAGGCCAGGAGCTTGAAGGGACGTTCAGGCTCGTGGACCACAGGCTTTTCTAAAGGGCCGCTATCAGTGCTCCGTCAGCTTCGCGGCTTACCTTGTCCCGCATCACAAGGAGGCACCACCATGCGGACGAACCTGAAGGGAATGCTGAGCATGACGGCCCTGCTGGGCCTGAGCGCCGCCACGGTCGCCGGCGCCGGCCCGGCCAAGATCACCGCCCAGAGCATCATCGTGAACCCGGTCGAAACGAAACTGGACGTGCAGGTCTGGGTCAACAAGGACGCCAGCGGGCGCGGCAACCCCGTGTACCGCAAAGGCGAGAGCATCAGCGTGGGCCTGAAGACGAACCAGGACGCCTACGTCTACCTGTTCAACGTGAATGGGAACGGCGTGATCGACCTGTTCTTCCCCAACAGCTACGAGGAGAGCAACTTCGTGCAAGCGGGCGTGACCCGCGTGTTCCCCGCCGACGGCGCGAAGTACACCCTGACGGTCGGCGGCCCCAATGGCCAGGACAAGCTGCTCGCGCTCGCCAGCACCAAACCGCTGAACATCGACGACATCGCCCGCTTCGTGCAGGGGGAGGGCTTTGCACAGGTGAAGGTGAAGGGCCAGGAAAACCTCGCCCGCGCCCTGAGCATCGTGGTCAGCCCACTGCCGGAAGACGGCTGGGTGACGGACGTGGCAACCTTCCGGGTGGGCAACGCGGGCGGCACTGGGGGCGGCGCGACGGGGACCGTGACCGAAACGCCCAGCCAGCCGGCCCCCACGCCGCCTGCCCCGGCGCAGCCCGTCACCCGGATTCAGCCGGGCGAGCGGCAGGACGGCAGCTTCGATCAGGCGATGGTGCAGGCCTACGACCGCCTGAAGGGCAGCGAGTCGCTGGGCGAGGCCAGCGGCTACGCGGCAGGCTGGAGCGACGGCGCATGGCAGAAGTTCAAGGGCGTGGCGGCCTACGGTGACGCCGTGCTGCTGCACGCCAACGGCAGCAGCCGCGCCTACGCCGTGCATGGCCGCCTGCTGGAGCGTTATTTGGCCCTGGCGAGGGCGGAGAACGGCGCGACCCGGCCCCCCTCCCGTCTGGGCTGGGCGGCAGGGGACGAGAAGGTCATTCCGCGCAACAGTTTCGGCACCAGCGGCCTGTACGGCTTCTTCCAGAACGGGGCGCTGTACGGGACCGAGAAATACGGCACCTTCTGGCTGACCGGGCAGGTTCTCAAGACCTACCAGGGCCTGGGCGGGAGCGGCTCTTTCCTGGGCTTCCCCACCCGTGACCAGTACCTGCTCAACGGGGCCTGGGCCGCCGACTTCGAGGGTGGGACGCTGCGCACCGTGAACGGCGCGGTGAAGGTGTACCGCAAGTAACCCGACTTTCCGAGCCGGGGGTGACTGGCTTTTTCCCCGCCCCACCTCCGGCCTGAACCTTCCCGCGTCCCGCACGGGCCGGGTCTGAATCGGCGCGCGAACGGGCGGTGAGTCCCCCCTGACGCGCAACCCTTTCGCCTCTTTCATCCAGACGGGAAACCAGCAGGCGAGCGCCCCAGCCGGGAGTGGTTGGGGCGCTCGCCTGGGTGGCGCTGCGCGCGCTGATAAGGATTCCGGTTAATCAGTGATGAAAGAACTGGTTAACCCGACCGGAGGGAGAAGGAAAAACGGTGACGGATAGGAGTGGAGGCACCGCAGCGGAGCGGAGGGGCCGTAACGGATTATCCGGAATCCGTATGAGCAGGCACCCAGGCACTTCAGCTTTTGCCGCCGCCGGGTTGCTCACGGCTCATGGCCTCAGCTCAGCTTCGCCTTGAACTCCTCGTACCCGAACGCCTTCACGCGCTCATACGTGCCGTCCAGGTGCAGGATGCCGATATCGGGGTGCTTCACGCCGTTGAAAAAAGTCGTCTTGACCATCGTGTAGTGAATCATGTCGTCGAAGACCACCCGGTCCCCGAGATTCAGCGGGTGGTCGAACACGTACTCGCCCACCACGTCCCCGGCGAGACAGGTCGTGCCGCCGATGATGTAGGGGAACCCGGCGGGGGCGTCGGTCGCCTCCCGGTGATCCTGCTCCGGTGGGTCGCCTGCGCCCAGGATGCGCGGGCGGTAGGGCATCTCCAGCACGTCGGGCATGTGGGCACTGACGGAGATGTCGAGCACGGCGATGTCCTTGACATTGTGGACCACGTCCAGCACGCTGCTCACCAGCCAGCCGGTCTGCCAGCCGAAGGCGCTGCCGGGTTCCAGAATCACGTGGACGCCCCACTTCTCGCGGAACTGGCGCACCACCCGGATCAGCCGCGCGATGTCGTAGCCCTCGCGGGTCATCAGGTGGCCGCCGCCGAAGTTGACCCACTTCATGTGCCTCAAATACTCCCCGAAGTTGCGCTCGACGACTTCCAGCGTGCGCTCCAGCGTGTCGCTGTCCTTTTCGCAGAGGGTGTGGAAGTGCAGGCCGTCGATGCCGTCCAGCAGCTCCGGGCGGAACTCGCGGCGCGTCACGCCCAGGCGCGAGAACGGGCCAGCGGGGTTATAGAGGTCCGTCTCGACCTCGGCATATTCGGGGTTCACGCGCAGGCCGACGTGCAGTTCTTTGCCGGCGGCGCGGGCGGCCTCCACCTGCGGCCTGAAGCGTTCCCACTGCGAGAAGGAATTGAACACCAAATGGTCGGCCAGTTCGAGGATGCGCGGAAACTCCGCCTCGCTGTAGGCGGGGGCGTAGACGTGGACCTCGCCCCGCATCTCCTCCTTCGCCAGAAGCGCCTCGTTCAGGCTGCTGGCGGTCGCCCCGGTGATGCCGTACTCGCGCAGCAGCGGGAACACACTCCACATCGCAAAGCCCTTGAAGGCCACGATAATCTGCGCGCCGCTCTCGCGCTGTACGGACTGGATCAGGCTGAGGTTGCGGCGGAGTCGCGATTCGTCGAGGACAAAGGCCGGGCTGGGGATGGCCTGCCAGTCGATCGAGTCCGTGGGGGTCACGGCGGGGAGGTGCAGATCAGAGACGGTCATGGGGAACAGGGTAACGGGTCGGCAGCTGGGGGAAAGGCCATACTGCTCCCATGTTGGGCATCGGTTCCATCGTCTGGGGCGTGCAGGACCTTCCCCGGGCCATCACGTTCTGGACGCAGGCGCTGAACTATCAGTTGCGCGACGAGCCGGACGACGACTGGGCGGTGCTGGTTCCGCGGGAGGGCCACGGCGTGCAACTGGCGCTGAAGCTCGTCACCTCCCAGAAGGCAAAACGGCATCACCTCGACCTGTACGCCGGGGACCAGGCGGCAGAGGTGGAGCGGCTGCTGGCCCTGGGCGCCGGGCAAGTGGACTGGCGGTATGAGCCGGGCGCAGATTACGTGGTGCTGGCCGACCCGGACGGCAACCGCTTCTGCGTGGTTCAAAAGGGCGAATAGACCGCCCCAACCTCCCCACCTCTCCAAGCGACAGGCAACGCGCCCGTCTCACCCCGCCACAAACCGCAGCGCCTCCGGTATCTCCTGTGCCTCGCCCAGAACCGGCACCAGCGTGCTGGTACTCACCTGCGCGGCGTAGCGCACGTCATCGCCCAGGCCCAGGCCGACGAGGTGCTGGCCGTGGCCGCTGCTACCCAGGGCCTCGATGGGGTTGCCCGCGTTGCGGCGCACGGTGAGGGCGATGCGGGTGCCGTCGTCGATGGAAAATTCGCCCATCGCCAGCAGGTACTCGGCCAGCACGCCCGCCGCATACACGTCCTCCAGGCCGACATGCAGATCGGTCCCGGCGCAGACGATGGCGATTTCCTCGGTCGCCAGGGCGCGGGCGCGGCGGGCGGCGGCGTGGGCGTTGGTCAGCGCGGCGAGCAGGACGTGCTTGCCGGTCTGCGCGGCGGTGTGGGCGGCCCCGGTGCCGTTGGTGGTGTTCATCACGACCACCCGGCCCGTGAAGTTCTGGGCGGCGGCCTCGACGGGGCTGTTGCCGAAGTCGAAGCCGGGAATGGGCAGCCCGCCGCGTTCCCCGCCCAGCAGCAGCCCGCCTTCCGGGGCCTCGCCACGCAGCGAGAGCGCGACTTCGGGCGTGGCGGTGAGCAGGAGGGCCTCTGCGCCGCGTTCCAGATACGTGACGGCGGTGGTGGTGGCGCGCAGCACGTCGATGACCAGCACCACGTCGGGGTAGTTGCCGTGCGGCAGCAGGTCCACGCGCAATCTCAAGCCAGCGCCTCCCGCAGACGCCTCAGCCCGGCGTGGGGACCGTCCGGCCCGAAGACACTGCTGCCCGCCACCAGGACCGTCGCGCCCGCGTCCGCCAGCAGGCGGGCATTGGCGGGTGTCACACCGCCGTCCACCTCCAGCTCGGCCTCACTCCCCAGCTCGTCCAGCCAGTGGCGCAGGGTGCGGACACGCTCCACACTCTGGGGAATGAACTTCTGACCGCCGAAGCCGGGGTTCACGCTCATCACCAGCACGAGGTCCACGTCGCCCAGCACGGGTCGCACGGCCTCCAGCGGCGTGCCGGGGTTGAGAGTCACGCCCGCCCGTTTGCCCAGTTCGCGGATCATGCCCACCGCGCGGTGGATATGCTGGGTGGACTCCACATGCACCGTCAGGCCGTCCGCGCCCGCCTCGGCAAAGTCGCGCAGGTAGCGTTCGGGCCGCTCGATCATCAGGTGAACGTCCATGAAGAGGGGGCTGGCGCGGCGGGCGGCGGCCAGGATGGGCAGCCCGAAGGAGATGTTGGGCACGAAGAGGCCGTCCATCACGTCCACGTGCGCCCAGTCAGCGGGACAGTCGGCGTCGGCGAGGCGGCCCAGTTCCTCTCCCATCTGCGTGAAGTCGCAGGAAAGGAGGCTGGGGGCAAGCTTCACACGCCTCGCCGGAGAGGCAGCGGGGGCGGCTGGGTCGGAGATCACGAGCGGCAGTTTAACATTCTCATTTCTGCCGGGCCGGACCTGCTCCGCCTAACGTCCGTTCGTTCGCCACGTGGCATCATGCACACAGACGGAGGAACTGCCATGACCCCACCTGACCTCTCCGCGTGGCTCGACCTTTCTGCCTGGCGGGCGCTGGCGCAAAAGGACCTGCGCGGCGCGGACCCCGAGACGCTGAACCACACGACACCCGAGGGTCTCACCCTCAAGGCCCTGTACACGTCCGCCGACCTGCCCGCAGGCTCGGACACCCTACCTGGCCTGCCGCCCTTCACGCGTGGCCCGCGCGCCACCATGTACGCCGCCCGCCCCTGGACCATTCGCCAGTACGCGGGCTTCTCGACCGCTGAGGAATCGAACGCCTTCTACCGCCGGAATCTGGCGGCGGGACAGAAGGGCCTGAGTGTGGCCTTCGACCTCGCCACGCACCGGGGCTACGACTCCGACCACCCGCGCGTGGTGGGCGACGTGGGCAAGGCGGGGGTGGCGATTGACAGCGTCGAGGACATGAAGATTCTCTTCGACGGGATTCCGCTGAATGAAATGTCGGTCAGCATGACCATGAACGGCGCGGTGCTGCCCGTGCTGGCCGCCTTCATCGTGGCGGGCGAGGAGCAGGGGGTGCCCCGCGCGCAGCTTTCCGGCACCATCCAGAACGACATCCTCAAAGAGTTCATGGTGCGGAACACCTACATCTATCCGCCAGAGCCGTCCATGCGGATTGTGGCGGACATCATCGCCTTCACCGCGCGGGAGATGCCGAAGTTCAACTCCATCTCCATCAGCGGCTACCACTTGCAGGAGGCGGGGGCGAACGCGGCGCTGGAGCTGGCCTACACGCTGGCCGACGGGCTGGAATATGTGCGAGCGGCGCTGGCAAAGGGCCTGAGTGTGGACGAGTTCGCGCCCCGGCTGAGCTTCTTCTTCGCCATCGGGATGAACTTCTATACCGAGATGGCGAAGCTGCGGGCCGCCCGGTTGCTGTGGGACGAAATCATGGCGCAGTTCGGGCCGAAGAACCCCATGAGCCGCGCCCTGCGCACCCACTGTCAGACTTCGGGCTGGTCGCTGACCGAGCAGGACCCGTACAACAACATCATCCGCACAACGATTGAGGCGATGGCGGCGGTCTTCGGCGGCACGCAGAGCCTGCACACCAACGCCTTCGACGAGGCCATCGGCCTGCCTACCGATTTCAGCGCCCGCGTGGCGCGCAATACCCAGCTCGTGATTCAGGAGGAGACGGGCATCCCGCAGGTGGTGGACCCCTGGGGCGGCTCGTACCTGATGGAACGCCTGACCTTCGACCTGGCCGAAAAGGCCCGCGAGCTGATGCGCGAGGTGGAGGAACTGGGCGGCATGGCGAAGGCCATCGAGAGCGGCGTGCCCAAGCTGCGCATCGAGGAATCCGCCGCGCGCAAGCAGGCCCGCATCGACCGCGGCGAGGACGTGATTGTCGGCGTGAACCGGTACCGCACCACCGAGGAGACACCGGTGGAGGTGCTGGACATCGACAACGTGGCCGTGCGTGAGTCGCAGCTTGCCCGCCTGGGCCGCGTGAAGGCGGGGCGCGAACCGGAAGCGGTGGCCCGTGCCCTCGCCGCGCTGGAGGAGGCCGCCCGCACCGGCGAGGGCAACCTGCTGGCCCTCAGCGTGGACGCCATGCGCGCCCGCGCCACCGTGGGCGAGGTCAGCGACGCGCTGGAGCGGGTGTGGGGCCGCCACCGGGCAGAGGTCCGCACCTTATCGGGCGTCTACGCCCAGGGTTATGACGGCGACGAGGGCTTCGCGGCCCTTCAGAACGAGATTGAAGCCTTTGCCGAGGCCGAAGGCCGCCGCCCCCGCATCCTGGTCGTGAAGATGGGCCAGGACGGGCACGACCGGGGCGCGAAGGTGATCGCCACAGGCTTTGCCGACCTGGGCTTCGACGTGGACGTCGGCCCTCTCTTCCAGACGCCGGAGGAGGCCGCGCGGCAGGCGGTGGAAAATGACGTTCACGTCATCGGCGTGAGCAGCCAGGCCGCCGGACACCGGACGCTGATTCCGCAACTGATCGGGGCGCTGCGCGAGGAGGGCGCGGGCGACATTCTGGTCGTGGCGGGCGGCGTGATTCCGCAGCAGGACTATGCGGCGCTGCGGGCGGCGGGGGTGGCGGGCATCTTCGGGCCGGGCACGCCGATTCTGCATTCGGCGCGGGAAGTGCTGGGGCTGCTGCGGGAACGCCAGCAGGAGACGCCCCTCACACCCTGAGGACACCCGTGAAAGAACGGTGAGCCTGTCTCCCCCGGCCCCCTCACGCGAATAGGTTACAAGGGAGCATGAACCCATTCAAGCTGGCTGCCCCGCTTGCCCTCGGCCTGCTGGCGGCCGCACCCGCCTTCGCGCAGACCACGCCGCCGCCTCAGCCGACCGAGTTGCAGGAAGCCCGCGTGCAGGTGGCGCGGGAGACGGCGCAGGTACGGTTACTGGAGCGCAGCGGCCAGCTGCGGCCCGCCCCCGTGGCCGCGACCTGTCTCGACCGCTCCGGGCACCAGCGGCTCCGTGTCCTGACCGATGCCGGGGGGACACCGCGCGTGGTCCGCTTTGACCAGCAGACCCCCGACAACGCCATTCAGTTCACCGGCTACTACGATGCGGCGGGAAGGTTGCGGTACGCCACCGGAAGCGCCTCGGGCTTCTCCGGCCCGCTGTACAACCTCACCGCCGAATACGACGCGCGCGGGCGGCTGCTTTACGAGTCCGGGATGCGCCGTCCCGGGTGGAGCAGCGATCTGCGCTTTCTGGGCGGCCTGAGTACGGCGGCGCTGCGTCTGGGCCGCTGCCCGGCCTGACCCCGCCCTCAGCCCCGTTCCTCCGCCTGTGCAGGCTTCCAGCCGGGCGGGCCGAACAGGTAGCCCAGGCGGTCGCGCCAACTCCGGGCACAGCGCACGTCCCGCCACAGGGCGGCGAACTCGTGAAAGGCGACCGTCACGGGGTTGTGGGTCTGGATGTTGTGGACCAGCCCGTAGCGGACCCGCTCGGTCTCGGGCTGGAAGGTGCCCAGCAGGCGGTCCCAGACGATCAGGATGCCCGCGTAGTTGCGGTCCAGATACAGGGGGTTGCTGCCGTGGTGCGCGCGGTGGTGACTGGGCGTGTTGAGGGCGGCCTCGATCCAGGGGTGCAGCCGGCCGACCCTCTCGGTATGCACGAAGAACTGATACAGCAGGTTCCAGCTCTGCGCCAGCAGCACCATCCACGGCTCGAAGCCCAGCAGGGGCAGCAGCAGCCAGAAGGGCAGCGCCGTCATGGGCACCCAGGTCTGACGCAGCGCCGTGGAGAGGTTGTAGTGCTGGCTGGAGTGGTGAACGACGTGCGACGCCCAGAACAGCCGCACCTCGTGGCTGACGCGGTGGAACCAGTAGTAGGCGAAGTCGTCCAGAAAGAACAGCAGCACCCAGGCCCACCACGCGTCACTGGGAATCCGCAGCGGCGTGAGGGTATAGAGCGCCGCGTAGAGGGTCAAGACCGTGCCTTTCCACACCACGTTCACCAGCACGTTCCCGAGACCCATCGCCAGGCTGGTGAGGGTATCGGCGGCAGCGTAGCCGGGAGAGCCGCGCCCGGTGGCCTCGTCCTGTTCGCGCAGGAAGAAGTAGGCGGCCCACTCGATCACCAGCGAGAGGATGAAGAAGGGAATGGCCTTCTGGATCAGGTCAAACATCTGCTGTCACCCCACCGGTTGCCACCCCAACTCGTGCAGCTTCCTCCTGGGCCTGGCGCCAGAGCCTCAGGCTGTCGGCACTGATCGCCTGGGTCAGGCGGGCGGCTTCTGCGGCGTCCCCCCGCAGCGCGGCTTCCCGCAGTTCGCCGTAATAGCGGCGCGAGCGGGTGCGGCGCTCCGGCGCGGCGAAGTAGACCGCGCCCGCCGACGCGAACACGCCCCGGAAACTGCCCAGCAACATCGGGGCCAGCGCGTTGCCGCTGAGCCGGGCCACCGCGCTCTGGACGGCCCAGTCGAAGGTGGCCCAGTCAAAGGTGGCGCAGTCGGTGGGGGAAGGCTCCTCCTGGGGCGGAAGCCGGATCAGCAGCCCGGCCAGTTCTGCGGCGGCGTCCGGGCAGGCGACGGTGGCCGCCGTCCAGTGGGGCAGCAGCGCGGCCCGCAGGTCCAGCAGGTCGGGAATCAGGTCTGCCAGCCCGCCGCGTGCCACCAGGTGCGCGAGCAGGCTCAGGCCGCCCTCACGCGGGTCACGGGCCAGGGTGGGCTTGCCCTGCCGGATCTCCAGCAGGCCGTCGCGCGACAGCCGCTGGAGGGCCTCGCGCAGGGTGGGCCGGGTCACGCCCAGCTCGGCGGCCAGTTCGCGCTCGGCGGGGAGGGCGCTGCCGGGCGGGTAGTGGCCGTCCAGCAGACGGCTGACCAGAATGTCCTCGGCGTGGAGGGCGGGGCGGCGGGGCGGGGTCACGGCGGAAACCTCCTGGGCGGATGACGGCCGCATGGACCGTGGGGCGGGGGCCAGAATGTCGGCGGGCGGCACAGCTCAGCCGGAGGGCAGGGTGCGTTCCATCTGCCGCAGCAGCCAGGCCGTGAAGCGCGGGGCGGGCCGGCCGTAGGGCGGGAAACTCAGGTGCGTGGGGCTGAGGGCGGCCTCCTGCAACACGGCGCGCTCATGGCTGAAGGCGCGGAAGCCGTATTCGCCGTGATAGCTGCCCATCCCGCTGGGGCCGGTGCCCCCGAAAGGGAGGTTGGGGTTGGTGAGGTGAACCACCGTGCCGTTGACCACCAGCGCGCCGCTGCGGGTCTCGCGGCGCACCTCCTCGGCCTGGGCGGGGTCCCGGGTAAAGACATAAAGGGCCAGCGGCGTGTCCAGCCGCCGCACCAGCGCCAGCGCGTCCGGCAGGTCGCGGTAGGGCAGGATGGGCAGCACCGGGCCGAACAGTTCTTCGCGCATCAGCGGCATCTCGGGCGTGACCCCCGTGACCAGCGTGGGCGAGATGAAGCGCTGCCCGGCATCGAACTGCCCGCCGAACACCACGCGCGCCCCGGCCCGCACGCTCGCGTCGGTCAGGCGCTGGAGGCGGTCCACGCTCGCGGCGTCCACCATGCGCCCGAAGTCCGTCAGGGTGCCGGGGTGCGGGCCGTAGCGGCGCGTCACCACCGCCCGCAGGCGCTCCACGAACTCGTCATGCTGCCCCTCCGGCACCAGCACGTAGTCGGGGGCCACGCAGGTCTGGCCGGCATTCAGGAACTTGCCCCAGCCGATGCGTTCGGCGGCCAGCCCCAGGTCGGCGCTGCGCCCGACCAGCGCCGGACTCTTGCCGCCCAGTTCCAGCGTGACGGGCGT
Source organism: Deinococcus phoenicis (assembly GCF_000599865.1). Lineage (GTDB taxonomy): Bacteria > Deinococcota > Deinococci > Deinococcales > Deinococcaceae > Deinococcus > Deinococcus phoenicis. The sequence continues at coordinate 57,357 of NZ_JHAC01000061.1, forward strand.
GAGGTTCCGCGCGGCGGCCTCCATCACCCGGCGTCCGATCTCGCCGCTGCCCGTGAAGAAGATGTGGTCGAAGGGCAAGCCGGTCAGCGCCTGCGCCACGTCCGCCCCGCCCCCGATCACCGCGACGAGGCGCGGTTCGAAGACCTCTGCCAGCATGGTCCGCAGCGCCTGCGCAGTGGCCGGGGCTTTCTCACTGGGCTTGAGCATCACGGTGTTTCCGGCGGCGAGGCTAGCGATCAGCGGCGCGAGGGAAAGGTTCACGGGATAGTTCCAGGGGCTGAGAATCAGCGTCACCCCACGCGCCTCGGGCACCACCCGGCTGCGCGAGCCGAGCAGCGTGGCGGGCGTCGCCACCCGCCGGGGACGCATCCAGCGGGGCAGGTGCGCAACGGCGTGGTTCAGTTCCCCGACCACGGAATGCAGTTCGGTGATCTCGGCCTCGGCGCGGCTCTTGCCCAGGTCGGCGGCGAGCGCCTCCGCCAGCCGGACGCGGTGCCGGTGGATGGCCCCCCGCAGGCGGCGCAAGATGGCCTGGCGCTCGGCGGCGCCCGTCTGCGCCATCCGCAGGCGGTGTGCCTGCTGCGCCTCGAAGATGGCCCGGAGATCGCTGGGGACGGTGGGTGACGCAGCAGTGTTCATACCCCTCCTCAAGTGGTCTGACCAGTTGGAATACAGGCAGTCTACTCCAGGGCCGGGGGCAGAAGCAGCCGGGGGGTGTCTAGAATCGTGGGGTGTCGAGTCTGGTGCCGCCGTCCCTGCTGGCCGTCTTTCTCCCGGCCACGTTCCCGGCGCGGCTGGGGACGTGGCTGACGCGGGGAGCCTTCACCGGCAAGCGGGCCGCAGTGCATGGCCGACATAGGCTTGTGCAGAGGGTGGGCGAGGAACAGGGCGAACTTCCGCCCCAGCCGGCTGACGGGCGCGGCCTGCTGCGCTGCGCGTTGCAGGCATCGGCGCAAGCGGGGCAGGGGCCGTGCTGAGCGTTTCCCCTCCCCTCGCTGCCGCGCTGCTGACGGGCAATCGCCGCGCCCTGGCCCGCGCCATCACCCTGACCGAAAGCACCCGCCCCGACCACGAGGTCCAGGCCCAAGCCCTGCTGGCCGAAGTTCTGCCGCACGCCGGGCGCAGCGTCCGGGTGGGGTTGACCGGCGTGCCGGGCGTGGGCAAAAGCACCTTTATCGAGGCGCTGGGCCTGCTTCTCGCGGACGCCGGGCACCGAGTCGCCGTGCTGGCGGTGGACCCCAGCAGCGCGCGCACCGGCGGCAGCATCATGGGCGACAAGACGCGGATGCCCCGGCTGACCGTCCACGCGGGGGCCTTTATCCGCCCCAGCCCCAGCGGCGGCACGCTCGGCGGGGTGGCCCGGCGCACCCGCGAGGCCATCACCCTCTGTGAGGCGGCGGGGTACGACGTGATTCTGGTGGAAACGGTCGGCGTCGGCCAGTCCGAGACGCAGGTGGCCGCCATGACCGACCTCTTCGTGCTGCTGACCCTGCCCAACGCCGGGGACGAACTTCAGGGCATCAAGCGCGGCATCATGGAGCTGGCCGACCTGTGTGTAGTGAACAAGGCCGACACCGATCCCAGAGCCGCCGCCCGCGCTCAGACGGAACTGACGGCGGCCCTCCGGCTGCTGACGCCGCACGGCGCCCCCTGGCGGCCCCGCGCGCTGCGATCCTCTGCGCTGACTGGGGCCGGCATCCCGCAGGTCTGGGAGGGTGTGGAGGCGTACCGGCAGGCCGTGGACGTGGCCGCCAAACGCCGCGCGCAGACCGCCGTGTGGTTCGACGACCTGCTGCGCGAGGCGGCGTGGCAGGCCTTTCAGGCCGGGGTGGACGCCGAACGGCTGCGGGCACTGCGCGCGGAGGTGCTGGCGGGCACCCTCACCCCCGTTCAGGGCGTGCGGGCGCTCCTCTCCCCCAGCGGCGGACAACAGGAAGGGCCGCCCTACCTCGGAGACGGCCCCACCTGAAGCGCGCCTGCTCTATACGGGTTCCGCTCTGCTTCGCGACCCTGCAAGCCCGCTCGGAGTTTCAGGTTGACCCGGAAACCTTTCCACCGGAGTCCGTCTTATACAAACTCCGATTGAATCGTTGACGGAGTGATTCAATCCGAGCGGACGCGAGAAGGAGAAAAGATGGGTTCCGGGAGATGGATGGACTTCCGGCGCTGTTCCGGAAGTCAAGGAATCGGACGGAATACGGCTTAAGTGGCAGGCGGCTACAGTTCCGCCCTTCCGGGAAACGACACCCGGAAGCGCTCCACCTCCGCCACCCGCCACTTTTTGGCTTCTCGCTCCGCTCGGGGTGATGATGCCATCATCACCCGCCAGCGACTTACCTGATGCTGCCGTTCAACCCGTTCGGATAGAACCCGCCCTGGTGGGCACCCGGCGCGAGGTACACGATATTCAGTACCTCGCGGGTGGTACGCGGGTAGGCCGCGCCGTGCGGGTCGGTTGGGGCGATAACGGCACCGTGGGCGTTGCTGAGGCCCGCGTCCTTGCCGCCGCCGACCTTGCCGCGCAGGGCGCTGATCGCGTCCACGACCTGCCCGACATACAGGCCCGCCGCCGCCAGCTCCTGCCGCCGCATGAACAGCAGGGTGCGGATGGCCCCCGCGTGATACGCCTCGGTGGCGAGGATGCCCGCCGCCGCCTGGAGGTACGCGGGGTTCGTGAGCAGGGTCGCCGCGCCGTTGTAGGCGGTCACGCCCACGTCCTCGAAAATAAAGGCCCCGTGCAGGAAGAACAGGTCGTTCGCGTAGGGGTTGAAGCCCCGGATCTTGCCGCCGCTGGCCGCCCGCCCGGCAGCGTCGAAGGCCGCTGAGAGGTCGAGGACGGGACGCGGGGCGGCGGCCTTGCCCAGCGCCGCGTGCAGGAACCTGACGTGCTGGAACTCGTCTTCCGCGATGTCACGCATGTAAGCCTGCACGTTGCTGTCCTTGAACTGCATGCCGCGCATCAGGTCCAGGCCCTGCGGCACGCGAATCTCGGCCCCGCCGCCGATGGCGCGCAGCTCGTTCAGGCGGCCCACGGCGGCCAGATAGAAGGCCGCTTCCAGGTACTCCAGATTCAGCGCGAAGTTCAGCACGTCCACGTCGATGTCCCTGGCGGGAACGGCCAGCGCGGAAGACCCCGCGAGGCCAAAGGCGGCCGCGCCCAGACCGAGCTTGCCGAGGGTGCCCAGGGCAGCGCGGCGGTCGAGCGTCGGCTGGGTGGGCTTGTTCTGGTCGGGCACGATCTGGTCGGGACTGTTGTGGTCGTGGCTCATAGGTGTTCCTCCGGTGAAAGCCCGCATCCAGGGCGGGCAGCTTCAACGGGCTATATGCGGAACAGTCGGCGTTCGGATCACTGCCCCTCTGCCCGTGCCCCCAGCAGCCACGTCAGGATCACGTGATGGTCCTCGTGAAAGCGGCGCGGCAGGGCCAGCGCGCGGGCCAGGGGGACGGGCCGCGCGGGAAAGGCGGCGGGCGGCGGGCCGAGCCACACATGTGCGGCGGTCGGCGCGACCAGGGCGCGGGCCGGGTGGTCGAACACCGCGTCAGCAGGGGCAGTGGGCCGCTCGCCGGGCGGGAGAACCTGCCCCGGCAAGGCCCACAGGCCGCGCCCGATGGCCTCCTGGCGCGTCTGGAGCCACACCCGTCCGCCCTGAACGTGCAGCCAGCGTTCCTCGTGCAGATGGGCGCCGGACGGGAGCCGGGCGCGGGCCGCCTCCACCGCTGCCCACTCGGCCCCCAGGCGGGCGAAGGCGGGGGTACGGGCAAAGCGGGCCAGGAAGGCACGGACCGCTTCCGGGACGCCGTCCGGCAGGGACCGCCCGGTCAGGAAAGCCGCGCGCAGATCGGTAGCGTTCAGGCCCGGCCGCTCGGGCGTGGGCAGGCGGTCCCAGCCGGGAAACCAGCGCAGGTAGGCGCTGCTGGCGTCCTTTTCGAAGCCGGCGAGTGCAATGGGCGCGCCTTCCCCGAACACCTCTCCGGCCACGCGCCGCACGTCCGCCGCCCACAGGTCCGCGTCGAAGCGGTCGGGCAGGGGGCGAAAGACGACCCGGCCCCGCCGCACCCCGGCCCCGCGCAGGGCAGCCCCGAACATCGCCGCCCGCTCCGGGGCGCTGAAGGGATTGCGGACGGAGCGGGCCAGGTTCGCGCTGCCCAGCAGCACCAGCACGCGCGGGGCGTGGTCCAGGGCGTGCAGGACCGTCGCCACATGCGCCTGGTGAGGCGGCTCGAACCGGCCCACGAACACGGCCACGCGGCCAGCGGTCATTCGGCGGCGGGACGCAGCGTGGCGGCCACCCGGTCACGCAATCCGGCCACGTCGTCCCCCAGGCCCACGCGGTAGATATGGGGATTGAGGGCGCGGCGCGTCCCCGCCGGGAGCCGGGCGAGTTCGGCGCGCGCCCGCGCCTGGGCGGCCTGCAACGTTTCCGGCGCAGTGGTCCGCCGCCCGCCCGTCATCACCGTGTCCCGCGCCGGCTCCCAGGTCAGGCCGCCGGGCACACGCGAGGCCCGCAGGGGGTTGGTGGGGTCGCTGACGCGCTCGCCGGTGCGGGGGGCATCTCCCAGGGTCAGCGCGTCGAACACCAGTTCGCCCTGCGCGTTCACGGCCCGCCACACCTGCTTCACGCCGGGGAGGCTGGACTTGGCCGGATCACCGGTCAGCTTCATCTTGGGGACGCCGCCGAGCTGGGCGAGCTTGAAGACGCCGCCGAGTGCGCCGCCGCCCTCCCCGCCCGCCGTGGCGAGCTGCGTGCCGACGCCGTACACGTCGATGCGCCCTCCCTCCCCGATCACCGAGGCGATCACCGATTCGGACAGGTCGTTGCTCGCCACGATCTTCACGTCGCCGAAACCCGCCTCGTCCAGGGCCGCCCGAATCCGGCCCGACAGGTAGGCGAGGTCCCCGCTGTCCAGCCGCACGCCCCGCAGTTCATGGCCCGCCGCGCGCAGCTCCCGCGCCACGGTCAGCGCGTTGGGGAGGCCGCTCGCCAGCGTGTCCACCGTGTCGAGCAGCAGCGTGGTGCTGTCCGGGTACAGCCGGGCGTAGGCGCGAAAGGCCGCGAGTTCGTCGGGGAAGCTCTCCACCCAGGCGTGCGCGTGCGTGCCGGTCAGCGGCAGGCCGAACCGCCGCCCCGCCTCCACATTGCTGGTGCCGACGGCCCCGCCCACGAAGGCCGCCCGCGCCGCACTCACCGCACCGTCCGGCCCCTGCGCGCGGCGGGCGCCGAACTCGACGACCTGCCCCCCGTAGGGGCTGGCCTCCGCCGCCAGGACGCAGCGGGCGGCCTTCGTCGCCACCAGGGTCTGGAAGTTCAGGGTATTGAGCAGCGCCGTCTCGACCAGTTGCGCCTCCCACAGCGGGGCGGTGACGGTCAGCAGCGGTTCGTGGGCAAAAACCACGCTGCCCTCGCGGAAGGCCGTGACCCGTCCGCTGAACGTCCAGCCCCGCAGCGCCTCGAGGAAGTCGGGCTGAAAGAGGCCCAGCGAGTCCAGGTAGGCGAGGTCGGCGTCGGTGAAGCGCAGGCTTTCGAGCAGGTCCAGGACCGGCTCCAGCCCCGCCCACACCGCGAAGCCGCCGTGAAAGGGTGCCCGGCGGAAGTACAGGTCGAAGACCGCCTCCTCGGTGTGCAGGCCGTAGGCGTGGTAGCCCTGCATCATGGTGAGCTGGTAGAGGTCGGTGAGGAGGGCCGCCGGGGTGGGGGGGGAAGAAACGGTCACGCCCCATTCTCCGTCATCAGGGTTTCCGGCAGTTTCTGCCCGCGCGTCTCCACGCCGATGCCCCAGGCGCAGGCGGCGGCCACCGCGAAGCAGACGGCAAAGAGGGTCAGGGCTATGCCGAGCTGCCCGGTCAGCAGCAGCGCGCCCACGCTGGGCGACAGCACGCTGGCGAGCCGGGCCATGCCGCTCACGAAGCCCATGCCGGTCGTGCGCAGCGGTGTGGGAAACAGTTCCGGCGTGTAGGCGTACAGCGCCCCCCACGCCCCCAGCAGCGCGAACGACAGCAGCGCGGAGGTCACCAGCACCGCCCCCGGCGTCCCCGCCAGCAGGAAGAGATACGCGCCCAGTGCCGAGACAGCCAAGTAGCCGACCAGCGTGGCGCGGCGGCCCACCTTTTCCACCAGATACGCCGCCAGCACGTACCCTGGAAGCTGCGCCAGCGCCAGCAGCAGCGTCGTGCGGTAGACCGCGCCGAGGTCGAGGCCCTGCGCCCGCAGGTACGACGGCAACCACGAGAAGATGCCGTAATAGCCCAGGCTGAGGCCGAACCAGACCAGCGCGAGCAGCACCGTGCGGCGCCGCAGCAGGCCCTGGAAAAGGGCGGCGGGCGTCACCCGTGGGGCGGGTGGAGGGACGGCCAGCGGCGCGTCGGGGAGCGCGGTCCCATTCGCTCTGGCCACCCGGAGGAGTGCCCCCCGCGCCTCCGGCTCCCGGCCCCGCACCAGCAGCGACCGGGGCGAGTCGGGAATGCCCAGCCGCGCCAGCAGGCCGATCACGCCCGGCACGGCGGCCAGCCCCAGCAGCCAGCGCCAGGCCTCCGCCGGTTCGAACAGCGTACTCAGCCACCACGCCAGCGCGGCCACCGCGACCGTTCCCAGCGCCCAGAAACTTTCCAGGTACACCAGAAAACGCCCCCGCCACGCCGTCGGCACGAACTCGGCCATCATCGCGTAGTCCACCGGCAGCGTCCCGCCGATCGCAAAGCCGGTCAGGAAGCGGGCGAGGACCAGCCAGGCCACGCCCGGCGCCACCGCCCCACACAACCCGAACACCACGCCCAGCGAAACGGTGGTCAGGAAGACGGCCCGGCGGCCGATCCGGTCGGCCAGCCAGCCCCAGAACAGCGCGCCCACCAGCATCCCGGCAAAGGTGGCCGTCAGCAGCAGCGTCGCGTCTGCCGACCCGCGCGCCAGCCCGAACGCGGCGCTGATGCCGGGCAGCGCGAAGCCCATCAGCAGGACTTCCATCGCGTCCGCCGCCCAGGTCAGCCCGCAGATGGCCAGCAGCCGCCACTGAAAGGGACCGAGGCCGAGCCGGTCGATCGCGTCGTCGAGGGGAACAGCCTGGGGGAGCGCAGTCATGACCCCGCGAGTGTACGTGACAGGAAGCACAAGGGAGGAGCAACCTGGGCGGGGACAGGCCCCGGAGGGGCAAGCCGGGACCGCGCCAGGCCGTCCGGCGCTTCCGCCCCCGTGGAATACTCCGCGCATGTCCACCCTTCGCGACCGCATCCGCCAGGAACTCCAGGTGCAGCCGGACATCGACCCCGCCGCCGAGGTCGAGCGCCGCGTGGCCTTCCTGATGAACTACCTGCGCAGCACCCCCGCCCGGGGCTTCGTGCTGGGCATCAGCGGCGGTCAGGACAGCACCCTGGCGGGGCGGCTCGCCCAACTCGCCGCCGAGCGGGTGCGGGCCGGGGGCGGCGACGCGACCTTTCTCGCCGTGCGCCTCCCCTACGGCGTGCAGGCCGACGAGGCCGACGCCCAGGCGGCGCTAGCCTTTATCCAGCCCGACCGCTGCGTCACCGTGAACATCAGGGCGGCGGCGGACGCGAGCGCGGCGGCGGCAGAGGCGCTGGGCGGGGACCTGCGCGACTTCGTGCGCGGCAACATCAAGGCCCGTGAACGCATGGTCGCGCAGTACGCACTGGCCGGACAGGAGAATCTGCTGGTGGTGGGCACCGACCACGCCGCCGAGGCCATCACCGGCTTTTTCACCAAGTACGGCGACGGCGGCGTGGACCTCACGCCCCTCAGCGGCCTGACCAAGCGGCAGGGCGCGCAGCTCCTCGCGTTTCTGGGCGCGCCGGAAGCCCTGTGGCGCAAGGTGCCGACCGCCGACCTGGAAGACGACCGCCCCGGCCTCCCCGACGAGGCCGCGCTGGGCGTGACCTACCCGCAGATCGACGCCTACCTGGAAGGCCGCGAGGTGCCGGAAGAAGCCGCCGCGAGGCTGGAACGGATGTTCCTGGCGACACGGCATAAGCGGGCGCTTCCGGTCACGCCGTTCGACAGCTGGTGGCAGGAGTGAACGAGGTCGAGCGGCAATTTGAGCATCGGGCGGTCAAGAGGGGCGGAATCCTTATTCTTTTCCAGGGAGACAGCCCTTGAGTTGGTCTAGGCTTGTCAGGCAGCAGAAATCAAAATCCTCGGGATAGACGGCTTCTATCTGGGCATGACGACCACCCAGCCGCGCATGGAACACAGCCGCACCTTCCTCCCTCAAGGAAAACACCTACACGGTAGCGAGAGCTTTTTTCCTGAGCCAGACGGAACCCCTCTGGTTCGAGGTGGTCTGCGACTGAAGGAAGCGTCTCCAACCCTGTTTCAGCCCTCATTGAACTCCGCCTCGGCGGCGCGCTTGATCGGATTCCTGCGGGTGAGGGCCGTCTCGGCCTCGTAGCCCCGAACGGCGCTGTTGTGGGTGGTGGGGCCGGGCAAGACGCGGTTCGTGAGGGCCATGACGTCGGCGGTCAACTGCGGCGCGAGGGCCTGGGCATAGCGCAGCAGCAGGGCCGGGCCGCCGATCATCGTCTCAGCGTCGCCGCGGACCAGGGCGTTCACGATGCGGCGGGCCGCCTCGTCCGCGTCCAGCGACACGACCGGGAAGTTATCCAGGGTGGCAAACAGCGCGTATTCCTTTTTCTGCTGGCCCTTCACCTCCGCGTGCCGGGCGCTGCCGGTCCGCATCAGGCCGGGGCAGACGGTGGTCACGCCCACGCCCTCGCGGGCGAGTTCGGCGCGCAGGGCCTGCCCCAGACCCGTGACGGCGAACTTGCTGAAGGAGTAGGGGCCGAGGTGCGGCACCGCCACCTTGCCGCCGACCGAGGCGACGATCAGGACGCGGCCCCGCCGGGCGCGCAGCAGCGGCAGGGCGGCGCGGGTCAGGCACAGGGGCGCGAAGGCGTTGACCTCCATGATCTGGCGGAAGTCTTCCTCGGTCATGTTCTCCAGCGGCCCGGTCTGGATGATGCCCGCGCTGTGGACCAGGACATCGAGGCCGCCGTACACGCGCGCCGTCTCCTCGACCGCCCGCACGAGGTCGGCCTGGACAGTCACGTCCGCCGTGATGGTATGGACGGTGGCGCCTTCCGAGCGCAGGTCCGCCGCCGCCCGGTCCAGTTCATCGGCGCTGCGGGCCAGCAGCATCACCCGCGCCCCACGCGCCGTGAACTCGCGGGCCAGCGCCAGCCCCAGGCCGCGTGACCCGCCCGTGATCAGCACGCTCCGGCCACTCAGGGGATAGGGCGCGTTCAGCAGGCGGCGGGCCGCGAGCGCACCGAGGCCAGCCGCCAGCATCAGACGTTTCGGGAGTCGCATACCCCGAGTGTGCCTGTCCGGGCGGCCAGGAATCCTTAAAGTGAAGGCATGACCAATCCTTCCCCCACTCTCTTCGAGCGCATCATCGCCCGGGACCTGCCCGCCGACGTGGTGTACGAGGATGACCAGTACATCGCCATCCGCGACATCGCGCCCAAAGCGCCGCTTCACCTGCTGGTGATTCCCAAGAAGGTAAGCGTCCGCGTGGACGAGATCACTGGCCCCGCCGAGATGGGCGACCTGTGGCTGACCGCCGTGAAGGTGGCGCGGCAGCACGCCCGGGATTACCGCCTGCTGGTGAACTGCGGGCCGGGCGGCGGCCAGGTGGTGCCGCACACCCACATCCACATTCTGGCCGGCTGGGAAAACGGCCCGGAAAGCGACACCCAGTGAGGGCAGAAGCCTTCGGGGCCGTCCTTTTCGATCTGGACGGCGTGCTGGTGGACAGCGAGGTGCTGGGCAACACCGTCTGGGTGGAACTGCTGGCCGAACACGGCCTGACGCTGGACCGGGACATCTTCATGGCGCGGGCGGTGGGCGGCACGCACCGCGCCCTGTTCGCCTGGCTGAGCGCCGACCACGGCTGGGAACAGCCCACGGGCTTCCTGCCCGAACTCGACGCCCGGCTGGCGCAGGCGTTCACGGCCACGCCCGCCATCGAGGGCGCGGCGGACACCCTGCGCGCCCTGAGGGCGGCGGGCCTTCCCTTCGCCGTCGCCAGCAACAGCCAGCGCCAGAGGCTGCACCTGAAACTGGGGGCGGCGGGGCTGGCGGGGCTGGTCGGGGAGCGGGCGTTCGATCCGGCACATGTCGGCGGGCGCGGCAAGCCCCTGCCCGACCTGTACGCGCACGCGGCGGCGGCGCTGGGCGTTGCGCCCGCCCGCGCCCTGGTGGTCGAGGACAGCGCGACGGGCGTGAAGGCAGGCGCGGCGGCGGGGGCGACCGTGTGGGGCCTGCTGGCCGGCGGCCACGCGCACCCGGACGGCGCAGCGGCGCTGCTGGAGGCGGGGGCGGCGCGGGTGCTGGGCACGCACGCCGAGTTGCGGGAGGCGCTGGGCCTGGGCGTGCCGTCCGGAGAGGCTGTTTGAAAAGTCGGGTGGGGTTTCTCAGAGAGGTGATAGAAACGCGCTGTTTGCTCCTCTGAAAGCAGCTCTGCGAGTCCCCCGTGCGGGGGGCTGGGACTTGTAAAGATGCGAAGCAGAGGGGGGAACGGGCACGCCCGCCCAGCGTACCTCACCTGCCATGAGGACCCTTTTCAAACACGCGCTGAGAGCCATTTCGTGACCGGAGGCGACCCGTCAAACGGGGCCGGCCGCGCTGCCCCGGCCCCCCTCGCTCAACGCCCCTACGCCATCGGTAACTCGATCATTCCCTGCGCGCCCTCTGCCTCCTGACGGCCTTCCATCCGCGCCGTCACCGCCAGGCCGGTCGGCGTCTGCGCCAGGCCCCCTTCCGCCGTCTCGCGGAGTTCGGCGGGCATCAGGCGGCCCACCTGCGCCATCGCCGTGACCACCTCGTCGGGCGGGATGAAGGATTCGAGCTGGGCGAGCGCCAGTTGCGCGGCACTGACGGCATGGACGGCGAAAAAGGCATTGCGGCTCACGCAGGGCACCTCCACGTAGCCGCCCACCGGGTCGCACACCAGCCCGATGGTGTTCATCAGGGCCAGGGACGCGGCGTGGACGCAGGCGCGCGGCGGGCCGCCCAGCAGCTCGGTGACGGCGGCGGCGGCCATCGCGGCGCTGGAGCCGATCTCGGCCTGACAGCCGCCCGCCGCGCCACTGATGAACATGCGCTTGCTGATCGCCTTGCCCACCCCGGCGGCCAGAATCATCGGGTCCACCAGCCGCTCGTCACTCAGACCCAGGTGATCGGCCACGCCGATCAGGGCACCCGGAATGGTGCCCGCGCTGCCCGCCGTCGGCGCGGCGACGATGCGGCCCATGCGGGCGTTTTCCTCGTTCACGGCCATCGCGTAGGCCTGCACCCGCCGGAGCAGCGGTGCCCCCAGCACGTCGGGCGCGTCCCAGAGGCCCTTGGCGTTCCAGCCCACCATGCCGGTGATGCTTTTCACCTCCGTCTTCAGGCCGCGCTCGATGCTGGCCCGCATCTCCCCGATGCGGCGGGCCATCTCCGTGCGGATCTCCCGCGGGTCCAGGCCCGTCTCAGCGCAGTCCTGCGCCAGCACCCAGCCGGAGGCCGGGGCGGGGGCGTTCATCAGTTCTTCGAGGGTCATGGGGGCCTCCTGTGGGGGTCCAACCGTCAAACGGTCTGACCGTCTAAAGGCAAAAGACGTGAGGTCGGGCAGTGAGACGGTCAGACCGTCAGACCTTTAGACAGCGGTGCCAGCCGCTACCCGTCCATCAGCTTGGGCAGCAGCCGCACCCAGTTCGTGTCGGGCCAGTGGTTGAAAAAAGCGAGGGCTTGCGGGCTGAGCGGCGCGTCGAGTTCGGTGGCGAGGAGGGCCTGACCGCCGCGCATCTCGCGGGTGCAGGTCAGGGCCGCGATGTTCACACCGTCGGCGGCGATGGTGGTGGCGATGCGGGCGATCATGCCCACCGCGTCGGTGTAGCGCAGCAGAACCGTCGGGTTCGAGCCGCTGAAGTTCACGCCCAGGCCCTGCACCTGCGTGACCGCGATCACGCCGCCCCCCGTCGAGCTGCCCTGCACGGTGACCTGCTCCGTCTCGCCGTGCAGGTCGATGTGGGCGGTGTTGGGGTGAACGTCGCCCAGGTCCACGTCGCGGAACTCCACCTTCAGACCCGCCGCCTCGGCCTCCAGGAAGGCCTGGGGCAGGCGGGGATCGTCGGGCAAAAAGCCCAGCAGGCCCGCCACCAGCGCGAGGTGGGTGCCGTGGCCCCGGCCCGTCTTGGCAAACGAGGCGTGCAGACCGATCACCGCCCGGCGCGGGGCCTCACCGAGCAGGTGGTGGGCGACCAGCCCCAGACGGCAGGCCCCCGCCGTGTGGCTGCTGCTCGGCCCGATCATCACGGGGCCGATCATGTCAAGAAGGGACATGAGGGCAGTATAGGCAAGCTGGGTGTGAGGTGTCCGGGGCGGGAGGACGGGGCAGCAGCGGCCCCCTAGAGCATTTGTCAAAAAGAGACCTTCTTTTTGACCGAGCGGGCGGGCAGCGGGCAGGCCCCATACAGCTGCCGTTTTGCCCAAGAAGGCGGCCTCAAGGGCATCCGTTCTGCCCAAGACAGCGAGCGAAAGAGGCAGAGCGTTTGGGACTTGCAAAGCTACGAAGCAGAGAATGGAACCGTTGGAGGCGCTTTCCCAGGGCGGTGTCATTCGGACAGATGCTCTACTACATCGTCAAGCGATCGAAGCAGGGTGGCTACTTGAACGATGAGAACGCATCTGCTGTCCTGAACGACCTCTAGCAATTTGTTTCTCATCATCCAGCTCCCAGAAAATCGGTTGACCGCGTACTACAGCTACTCTTTTTCGGCCTCCTCCAGCCGGGCCGGTTCCTCGTGGGTCATGTCCGCGAGGTTGGCCCGCAGTTCCTCCAGCTCGTCCCGGTCGGGGTCGCTTTCCAGGCCGGCGGGGTTCACGGTCCCGACGGAATCCTGCTGATCTGCCCCGCTCACGTCCAGCTGGCTGACCGGTTCGCTCGGCTGGTCACTCGTCTGGGGGGTGCGGTCCTGGGCCTGTCTGTCCGTCATACCTGAGCTTGAGCGCTGCCCTGGCCCCGGCGGGTGTGGGGAGAAGCAGCGGGCTTTAATCTGGGGCTGTTGCCGGGGCCGGTCCAGAGAGAGCCGCCAGCAAGGCCCGCCCGCTCGCGCCGCTCTGCCTGAGCGCGGCGCGGGCCAGGGACGCGCGCACGGTGTTGGGCGCACCGCCGAACACGCGCAGCATGGTGGCCGCCAGTGTCCCCGCGTCCGTGCGGGGAGCCAGGAAGGACCGCCACTCGTCCGCCGGGAGCCGGAAAAATGCCCCGAAAAATGCGGGGAGCCGTTCGCCGGGGAGGGTCAGCAGCGCGTCCACACCCAGCAGGGCCACCTCACGGGCAGCGCGGCGCTCGGGAGGCCAGAGGGCCGCCCACCCGGCCTGCACGGCGGCCTGCGGGCCACGTCTGGCAAGGGCACTCGCTACTGCCCGCGCGACCTCCGGCGCGTCCCGCAAAGCACCCGCCACCTGAAAGCCGCTGACCGGGTGGACCAGCCCCGCCGCCGACCCGAACGCGAGGACCGGGCCGGGGCCGGGCGCGGCGGCGTTCATGGGAAAGGCCACCCATTCCTCCCGCTCCACCTCGTGGGGCGGCGTGCCCTGGGCCGCGAGGCGGGCGTGAAGCCGCCGCTCCAGCAGAGGGCGGGTCAGGCCGGGCCGGGCAATCAGGCTGGTTTCCTCGACCAGATAGCGGGAGCCGCCGAGGTGCATAGCGTACAGAAAGGTGGGCGCGGCGCAGGCCCCGGCCGACAGCTGCGGGGCGCGGTAATCCATCCAGACCATGCCGCCGGGCGGCGAGGGCGGCGTGCCGAAGTGCGCGACGATCCCGTAAGCCGTCTGGAGGGCCGCGCCGCCCGCGTGCCGGGGCCGGACCAGGCTGCCAGGATGCCCGCCCGCGTCCACCACCAGCCGGGCGTGCCAGGTTTCGCCGCCCAGGCCGTGAACTTCCCACCTCTCCCCCACCTGGGCGGCCCCGCGCACCGTGCCCACGGTCCAGGTCAGGCCCAGCCCCGCGCGGGTCAGCAGCGCCTCCAGCAACCGGGCATTGTCGAGCAGGGCGTAGGGACGCAGCAGCGGCGTGGGCCGCTCGCCCGTGTAGACGCGCACGTCCGTCCACACGTCCGCGAGGCAGGCCCGCGTCCAGGCAGGCAGTTCGTCCAGCCACGCGCCGTAGGTGGGGGGAAAGGGCCGGGGTGGGTGGGGGGCCACCAGCCGCACGCTCAGCCCCCCCGCCGCGCACTCGGCGGCGAGGCCCAGGCCCGCCGGACCCCCGCCCACCACCAGGACGTCCGTCAGGAAGGGCGCGGCTGGCATTGTCGCGGCGGGCATCGCCCGCAGGCTAGCGTGCGGCGGCGGACCGGGAGTGTGGGCGTTCACGCGCACCCGGCATGCCTGACCCCTTCAACGTCAAGGCATTCCCAAGCCCGAGTGTGCGTCTGGCACGCCGGCGCGTGGGGACGGGCCGCTAGCCTGCGCGCATGTCCCGTTTCCTCTCTGATCGCCGCGCCTTTCCGCCGAGGCTGGGCCTGCTCGCCCTGGGCGGCCTGGCCCTGGGTCTCACCCTGACCAGTTGCTCGGGGGTGGACGCACAGGATGCCCTGAACCGCGCCATCAGCACGCGGGGGCTGACGGTCGTCACCGACCAGCCCTACGGCCCGGACGCCCGCAACCGGATCGACGTGTACGCCCCCGCCGACGCCCGCAATGCCCCGGTCGTGCTGTTCGTCCACGGCGGCTCCTGGCAGGGCGGCGACAAGGTGGGGCACAAGTTCGTGGGCGAGAGCCTGGCGCGGGCCGGGTACGTGACGGGCGTGATGAACTACCGCCTGGCGCCCCAGAACCGCTACCCGGCCTACGTGCAGGACACCGCCGCCGCGCTGAGATGGCTGCGCGACCATGCCAAGAGCCTCGGCGGGAACCCGGACGACCTGTTCGTGACCGGGCACTCGGCGGGGGCCTTCAACGCCGTGGAGGCCGTGGACAACGCACGCTGGCTGCGCGAGGCGGGCGTGCCCATCAGCGCGGTGCGCGGCGTGATCGGCATCGCGGGGCCGTACTCCTACGACTTCCGCCAGTTCCAGAGCCGGGTGGCTTTCCCCGAAGGCAGCACGCCCGACGAGGTGATGCCCGACCGCCACGTGCGCCCGGACGCCCCCCCGCACCTGCTGCTGGTCGCCGCCAACGACACCACCGTCCACCCCCAGAACGCCCTGAACATGGAAGCGGCGCTGAAGAAAGCCGGCGTTCCCGTGACCCGCACGGTGCTGCCGCGCGTCAACCACATCACGATTGCCGCCGCCCTCGCCCGGCCCCTGACCTTCCTGGGGGGGACCCGGCAGGCGGTGATCGACTTTATCGAGGCGCACCGGCTGAAGTAGAGGGATGCGCCTTTCATCCCCTCCCCCCAACTGGAAAGGGCTGCTGGTCGCCACTCTGGGTTTCCTGACGGTCTGGTTGCTGTGGCCGCTGCTCTGGGTGCTGCTGAGTTTCGGCACTCTCCACGCCCAGGAGTCAGACGCCGCCGCCCTGCTCCGGGCCGCACCCAGGGCTTTCCTGGGCGGCCTGATCCGGGTCAGCGGGCCGCCCCACCGGCTTGACGGGCGGTACCTGATGCGCTCGCAGGACGAACTGGACCGCAGGCTCAGGGAAGCAGGCTGGACGTTTGACGATCAGATGGGGGCGGCCCGCTTCTACCAGCACGGCGGGAAGAAGCTGTCGACCACCTGTCGCCAGTTCACCCGGCACTTCTCGGTCTGCGAGGCCCGTGCCGAGGGCTGAGCATCAGGCCGGGACCGCCGCCACATGCGGCACCAGTTGCCGCCAGCTCTGCACGTTGCCCACCTGCACGGTCACGAAGCGTTCCAGCGCGCGCCATAGGGCCGGACGCTGCTCCTCGGGCACCGGCATGTCCATGCTGGCACGCACGCTGCGGCGCACCACGTTCCGCAGGAACTCCAGGCTCTGGGGCGGGTAGGCGGGCAGGCTGGCACACGCGACGCACAGCAGTTGCCCGCCGAGGGGGTCGGGGTGCGCTGGGTCGGCCGTGCCGCAGCGGGCACAGCGGGCCGTCTGCGGCACGAACCCCGCCAGGCCCAGCAGCTTGTAACTCATCACCAGCGCCACCCATTCCGGGTCAGGCTGGTGAGAGACGCCGCGCAGCGCCCCGGCGAACAGTTCGAAGGCCTGCGCGCTGAACTCGCCCTCCTGAAACAGGGCGTCGGCCAGCTCGGCCATCAGGTGCGCGAAGGCGTAACGCTCCGGCTCGGCGAGGCGGGGCAGGGCACCTTCCAGCACGGCCTGCTGTACGGTCCCCAGGTCGGCCTGGGGGGTCTGGTAGAGCTGCACACCCACATGGTGAAAGAGGTTCAGGCGGCTGGCCAGTGGCCCGCGCACGCCACCGCGCGCAATCGCCTTGATCTTGCCCTGCGGCGTCAGCAACGTCACGATGATGTCCCCGGCAGGCGTCACGCGCCGCCGGATCACGATGCCGCTGCGATTGGCGCTGCGCGATCTCAAGGGAACTGCCTCACAGGGAGCAGTCTAGGGCGGCCCGGGCGAGAAGAGGGGGCGGAGGGGCACGGTTCGGGGACAGCGGCCCGCTTCCGGCCGCCAGCGAAACCGCCGACCCTGCCGCCGACCGCCCTGCTGGGAGCTACCCCACCTTCACCCGCGCGGCCTCCCCGGTACACTCGGCCTATGAGTGACACCCGCCCCAAGCATCACAGCGCCCGCGACGTGCTGCGGGAGCTGTTTCCGGAGTCGTACCGGGAGCTGTTCGGTGAGAGCGGCGCGGCAGAAGGCCCCCTGACGCTGGGCCTGTATCCGGTGGCCGACGGACGGCTGGCACTGGTGCGCGGCGACCAGCTCGCCGAGTTCACGCCGCTGGACGCCCGGGGCCGCAGCGCCCTGCACTGCGACCTGTGCCACTACACCCGCTCGCGCACCGAGGCGGCGCTGTACCGCGTGGTGGTGGGCGCGCGGCGCACCCGCTACGTGACGCTGTGCCTGGGCACCGAGGCCTGTCAGAAACGGGCGGGCACGCCGGCGCTGGCGCACCTGGCCGACCGCATTTTTCCCATCGAACGTCTGTACGTGGACTGAAGCCCTTAAGCTGGCCGACGTGGAGAATGTCTGGACAGAACTGCGGCTGATGCAGGGCCTGCTCGCGGCGTTCGTGCTGAGCGGGTTGATCGGCTGGGAACGCGAGCAACTGGGTCGCAGCGCGGGCCTGCGGACGCACATCCTGGTCGGCGTGAGTGCGGCCCTGTTCGTGGTGCTGGCCGACACGTTGATCCTGCGCTTCTCGGACGACTCCGCGCAGGTGCGCTTCGATCTGGTGGGCGTGCTGGGCGCGGTGGTCAGCGGCGTGAGCTTTCTGGGCGCGGGGGCCATCTTCGCCGGTCGGCGCGGTGAGGAGGCCAGGGGACTGACAACGGCGGCGGGCCTGCTCGCCACGGCGGGCGTCGGCGTGGCCTGCGGCCTGCACCTGTATGTCCTGGCGACCGGAGCCACCCTGCTGTTTCTCTTCACGCTGGGCTGGCTGGGCCGCCTGGTGGCCGAACCGCACAAGAGCAGGGAGGCGGCGGAAAAGCGGCCTGAGCAGAAGCCGGACTGACCGGGGCTGGCTCCGGTTCCGGTGTCTACGAAGCCCCCATTTCGCCCTCCCCATGAATGGACGCCCCCAGTGACGCCACCCGCCGCGTCTGACCCCGCTCTGTGCAATCGCCTCAGGATTGTATACAATATCCAAAGATGACCTTCTTCGAGCGGCCGGCCCTGGTGCGTGACGGTGTGTATGGACACCTGCGCCGCGCCGTGCTGGACGGTGACATCGCGCCGGGAGAGCGGATCGGGGAGGCGGAACTGGGTGAGCGGCTGGGCGTGAGCCGCACGCCGATCCGCGAGGCCCTGATGCGCCTGACCCAGGAGGGGCTGCTGGTTTCCGAGGCGAACAAGGGTGTACGTGTGCGCACGGTCAGCGCCGCCGAGGCCCGCGATACCTACGTGGTCCGCGAGGAACTCGACGGGCTGGCCGCCGCCCTCGCCGCGCAGACGCACACCGCCGCCGACGCCGACGCGCTGCGGGCGGCCCTCGCCGCGCTGAACGCCGCGCCGGGAGGCGACTACCGCGCGCAGACGCGGCTGGACCTCGCCTTTCACCAGGGCGTGACGCTGGCCGCCCACAACGCCGCCCTGGCCGAGCTGGCGCGGGGGCTGGAACAGCGGGTGGCGCTGATCAAGCACCAGACGCGCACGTACAACGCGCATCCGGAAACAGAAGCCCAGCACGCGGCGATCCTTCAGGCCATCCTGGCGCGCGACGCGGCCTCGGCCCGTGAAGCCGCGCGCCAGCACGTCCGCACCTTCGCCCCCCTCGTGATGCAGAACCTCGGAGAGTCCAGATGATCGACCAGATGTACCGCAAAGCCGTCCTGACCGTCTCGGGTCAGAAGTTCGTGGAAGACCTCATCCGCTCGCGCGGCTTCCGTCTGGCGCAGCGTTTCGTGGCGGGCGAGGACGCCGCCTCGGCCCTCCAGGCCGTCCGGGAGCTGGAAGGCGACGGCATCCTGGGGAACCTCGACCTGCTGGGCGAGTTCATCGATTCGCCCGAGCAGTGCAGCGCCTTCGCGGACCGGGTGCTGAGCCTGCTGGACGCCGCGAACGCCGCCGGAATCCGGCCTTACGTCAGCATCAAGCTGTCCAGCGTCGGCCAGGGGCAGACCGTCGATGGTGAAGACCTCGGCCTGACCAATGCCCGCCGCATCGTGGGCAAGGCCAGGCAGTACGGCGGCTTCGTGTGCCTGGACATGGAGGACCACCCGCGCGTGGACCTCACGCTGGCGCAGTTCCGCACGCTGGTGAATGAGTTCGGAAACGAGACGGTGGGCACGGTCCTTCAGAGCTACCTCTACCGTACGGAAGCCGATCTGGAGGCGCTGGGGGACCTCCGCCCCAACCTCCGTATCGTGAAGGGCGCGTACCTCGAACCCGCATCGGTCGCCATGCCCGACAAGGCCGACGTGGACGCCAGTTACCGCAAGCTGGTCTACGCGCAGATGAAGGCCGGGAACTATGTCAACGTCGCCACCCACGACGAAGCCATCATCGAGGACGTGAAACATTTCGTGCTGGCGCACGGCATCGGCAAGGACGCCTTCGAGTTCCAGATGCTCTACGGCATCCGGCGCGACCTCCAGAAAGAGCTGGCGGAGCAGGGCTACCGCGTCCGTGCCTACATCCCCTACGGGCGTGACTGGTACGCCTACTTCAGCCGCCGCATCGCCGAGCGTCCCGCAAACGTGCTGTTCGTGCTGCGCGGGATGCTGAGGGGCTGAGGCCATGACCCTGATCGGCGTGACGGGCGCACCGGGCAACGTGGGCACACCGCTGGTGGCGGCCCTGCTGGCACGCGGCGCGCGGGTGCGGGTGCTGGCCCGCCGCCCCGAGCGTGCCCGCGCCGCCTTCGGCGAACAGCCGGGGCTGGAGTTCGGGCACCTGGAGTTCGGTGACCGGCGGACCTACGTGGCCGCCTTCCGGGGCGTGGAACGGCTGTTTGTCACGCGGCCCCCACAGCTCAGCCGGGTCACGCGCGACATGGTGCCCGCGCTCGACGTGGCGCTGGGCGCGGGCGTCACCCAGATGGCGCTGCTCTCGCTGCAAGGGGCGGAGCGCAACCCCTTCGTGCCCCACGCGCAGCTGGAGAAGTACCTGATGGAAAGCGGCGTGGCCTCTACCCTGCTGCGCCCCAGCTTCTTCATGCAGAACCTCACGACCACGCACCTGCCCGAGCTGCGGCGGGGCGAGGTCTTCGTTCCAGCGGGCCGGGGCCGCACCAGCTTCGTGGACGTGCGCGACGTGGCCGAGGCCGGAGCCGCCGTACTGACCGAGCCGGGCCACGCAGGGCAGGCGTACGAACTGACCAGTTCCGAAGCCCTCACCTATGCCGAGGTCGCCGCGAAGTTCTCGGCGGCCACCGGACGCACCATCCGCTACACCGACCCCAGCCCACTCGCCTTTTACCGCCGGTTGCGGGCGCGTGGCGTGCCCACCGGGCAACTGCTGATCATGGAAGCCATCTACGCCACTGCCCGGTTCGGCCTCGCCGCGCGCGTCACCCCCGAGCTGGCCCGTCTGCTGGGCCGCCCGCCCCGCACCTTCGACCAGTTCGCCCAGGACGCCGCTCCCCTTCTCACCCAGGAGACCCCCCATGCTTAAAGTTCAGGACTACCGCCCCCAGCCCTTCACCGACTTCACCCAGCCCGGGAACGTGGCCGCCTACCAGGAAGCCCTGAAGAAGGTCCGCGCCGAGCTGGTGGGCAAGCACTACCCACTCGTCATCGACGGCGAGCGGGTGGACACGGCCGAGCGGCTGACTTCTGTCAATCCCTGCGACACCGCCGAGGTGATCGGCACCACCGCCAAGGCCACGATTGAAGACGCGCAGCGGGCGCTGGACGGCGCCTGGGCCGCCTTCGAGACGTGGAAGACGTGGGACATGGACGCCCGCGCCCGCATTCTGCTGAAGGCCGCCGCGATCCTGAAGCGCCGCCGCCTGGAAGCCTGCGCCCTGATGAGCCTGGAAGTGGGCAAGAACTACGCCGAGGCCGACGTGGAAGTGGCCGAGGCGATCGACTTCCTGGAGTACTACGCCCGCAGCGCGATCAAGTACGCGGGCTTCGGGGCCGCCGAAACGACCTGGTTCGAGGGCGAGGAAAACGGCCTGCTGTACCTGCCGCTGGGCGTGGGCGTTTCCATCTCGCCCTGGAACTTCCCCTGCGCGATCTTCCTGGGAATGCTGGCCGCGCCCATCGTGGTCGGGAACTGCGTGATTGCCAAGCCCGCCGAGGATTCGGGCATGATCGCGGGCTTCGTGGTGGACATCCTGCTGGAAGCGGGCCTGCCCACCGGGGTGCTGCAATTCCTGCCCGGCGTCGGCTCGGAGGTGGGCGAGTACCTCACCACGCACGCGAAGACGCGCTTCATCACCTTCACCGGCAGCCGGGCGGTGGGCCTGCACATCAACGAGGTCGCGGCGAAGGTCGTGAAGGGCCAGAAGTGGATCAAGAAGGTCGTGCTGGAACTGGGCGGCAAGGACGCGCTGATCGTGGACGAGACCGCCGATCTGGATGTGGCCGTGACCGCCGCCACCCAGGGCGCGTTCGGCTTCAACGGCCAGAAGTGCAGTGCCATGAGCCGCCTGATCGTGGTGGACGAGGTCTACGACCGGGTGGTGAACGCCTTCGTGGAACGCGCGAAAGCGCTGAAGGTCGGCTGCGGTGAGGACAACGCCCCTGTTACCGCCGTGGTCAACGACGAGAGCTTCGAGAAGATCGGGCAGTACCTCAAGATCGGCCAGGAGGAAGGCCAGGTGCTGCTGGGCGGCGAGGCCCCCGGCGAGTGCGGCGGAAAGAAGGGCTACTACGTGCAGCCCACCATCATCGGGGACGTGCAGGCCCAGGCCCGCATTGCGCAAGAGGAAATCTTCGGGCCGGTGGTGGCGGTGCTGCGCGCCCGCGACTGGGACCACGCGCTGGAGATCGCCAACAGCACCGAGTACGGTCTGACGGGCGGCGTCATCAGCAACAGCCGGGAGCGGCTGGAGCAGGCGAGATACGAGTTCGAGGTGGGCAACCTGTACTTCAACCGCAAGATCACCGGCGCGATTGTCGGCGTGCAGCCTTTCGGCGGCTACAACATGAGCGGCACGGACTCCAAGGCGGGTGGCCCGGATTACCTCGCCAACTTCCTGCAACTCAAGGCCGTGACCGAGCGCTGGTAAACGGCGAAGGGAAAAGGGGGGACAGAGGACAGTCTGCCCCATCCGAACAGAACCCCCGGCATTGACCGGGGGCTTTTTGATGCCGGGCTTGAGGTGTGGGCGGCGGCCGGATCAGGGCGTCCCCGGCCCCGTCGCCGGGCCGGGCAGCGAATAGCCCGGAATGGTCCACCAGTCCAGCCGGTTGCCGTCCCGAATCAGCAGTTTGGCGTCCGGGGCAAAGGCGGCTTGCAGGAAAGGCACGTTAAAGCCGCAGCCGCCCTCGCGCTGGTAGCCGCTGGCCAGTTGCGGGGGCGTGGGCAGGCGTCGGCCGGTCTGGAGGTCGGCCAGTGCGTACCCGTACAGGCCCCAGCCGCAGCCGTCGCCGCCGCCCTCTGCCAGCAGGGCCAGCCGGCCCGTCCCCTCCAGGGCGCTCAGGCCCCAGCCGGAATTGGGGTCCTGGGTGGTCGGCTTCATGAACAGGGACGGACCGGCCTGGCCCGTCCGGGCGTTGACCCGCCGGAACACCGAGGTCACGGGGTCCACCCTGGCCTGCGGGTCCATGCCCGACAGCGCGGCCGCCCGCCCGTCCGCCGAGGGCCACACCGAGACGCTGCCGCGCTGCCAGCCCGTGTCCCAGAGCGGCTTTCCCTCCCGCGTGGACACGCTGAGGCGTTCGCGGTAGCCCTGCTGGGGGCCGTTCTTGTCGTTCGCCTTGCGGAACACTGCCGCCGAGACCGGGAAGATGGCCCCGGCGGGCAGCTTCAGCGGCGTGCCGTCCAGCGTCCAGGCCTGCACCTGTGCCTGCGGCCTGCCCCACACCCGGGCGCTCAGCACCTGCCCGTCCGGCGAGAAGGCCAGCGCGTCCACCCGGCCCGCCGCGTTCCAGCTTTTCAGGACCGCGCCGCTGGCACCGTGGACCCTCACCAGCCGGTTCTGCGCCGAGGCGAAGCGCTGCCCACCCAGGCTGGCGGCCAGTTCGTCCACCTTCAGGGGAGCCAGGGTGGTCAGCCGCCCGCCGTCCGCCCGCGCAATCCGGCCCGCGCCGCCGCCCCGGTTCAGGGCCAGCAGCGCCCGCTCACCGCTCAGGGGCACCGCGCTCACCACGCTCTCGCCCAGGCCGCGCAGGAACGCGCCGTCAGAGGTGCGGCGCATTTCCGGCAGGCTCCCCTCACGGAGGGTCACGAACCGCGCCCCGTCCGGCGAGGGCCACGCGCCGCGCAGGTTCACGCCGGGCGAGAGGCTCCAGAGTTGCTTTCCCGCCGCGCCGAAAAAGGCCAGCAGTTGCCCGCTGCGGGCGCCACCGCTGCCGTTCTCGTCCCCGGTGTTGTAGGCGTTGGCCGCCAGCAGCCAGCCCTGGCCGGTCCAGCGCAGCGTGGCCCCCGGATAGAGGCGCGGCCCCGTCAGGACCGTCTGCCGGGCCGTCACTCCACCGTCCGCGTCCAGCGCCCACGTCAGCAGCACGCCCTGGCCGCCGAAAACGACATCCTGACTCTGTAACGTCAGCAGCGCGGCCCGGCTGCCGTCGGGACTGAGGGCCAGGGCACCGGAACTCTGCCCGGATTCCAGCCGGGGAGCCAGCCCGGCGGGCAGGGTGTGGTGGGTGACCGCGCCCGCCCGCTGCCAGTTCAGCTCGCCGCCTTCGATCCAGGCCCGGACCCGGCCGTCCGGCGTGCAGGTGTTGAGGGTGGCGGCACTGGGCGCGCAGGCCGCTTGCGGGGTCTGTGCGCCCGTCTTCAGGTTCAGGTGGTAACGCAGGCTGACCGGGCGGTTCTCCCGGTAACCGTGCGCCTGGAGCATCAGCGAACCGCCGGGGGCGCCCCCTTCCAGAATCAGGCTGGCGTCCGGGACGGTGGCGGGCGGCGAGAGCTTGCGCGTCTCCAGCAGCGCCCCGTCGGCCGTTCGCCAGCGCTTCAGGGTGCGGGTGGTGTCCAGGGTCGAGACCTCCTGGCCGTCCGCGCTCCAGGCCACGCCACCCGCCAGCGGGCCGTAAGGCTGCGAGGGCAGACCAAAGGCACCGGCGCTGTGCCCCACCACAGTCACCGTGCGGGTCAATGCCGCCGGAGCAGGCGGGGCCGCCGAGGCGGTGGGCGCGAGCAGCAGCAGGACCGTCAGGAAGGGGCGCATGGCTCCAGGCTAGGGAAACGGGGCTGACGCTGCCTGAAGACTTGACGCCGTTACCGCGGGGCCAACCGCCGCTCTGCCAGCAGCGCGTCCACCATCAGCGCCCCCCCCAGAATCGCCGGGAGGCCGCCGCCCGGATGCACCCCGGTCCCCACCTGCCAGAGGCGGGGATGCAGGCGGTAGGGCTGGGGATGGAGGGGACCACCGCGCCAGGGGGAAAGAGCCGCACCGTAGATCGCCCCGCCGGGATGCCCCCCCGGCGCGTAATGGCTGGGAGGCAGGGCCAGCACGTCCCGCGCGGACGCCAGCAGGCCGGGCACCCCCAGCGTCCGTTCCACCCGCTGCACCTGCGCCCGCACCCAGGGATGGTCGGGGCCGAGCCTGCTGGCCGTGGCGGGCGCGGTCAGCAGCACCGCCAGGCGCGGGCCGTCCGCGTGGACGAGGGCCAGGGTGTCGGGCGGCAAGGCCCCGGCACGCACCGCAGCACGAAAGGTGCCGAAGTCGGCGGGCGGCAGGACCGAGGTGAAGGGCAGCGGCGCGGGACCGGACAGCGCGGCATACAGGGCCACCCCGCTCACCGTGCGGCGGGCGACGGGCGAGCGCACCGGCCTGCCCAGCAGCGCGGCGAGGCGGGCCGGGTCCAGCGCACTCACCAGCAGGTCGTGGCGGCGGACCTCTCCCCCACTCAGGGTCAGGCGGGCAGACGCCGGGTCCACACGGACAACCTCGGCTTGCTCGTGGACCTGCGCGCCGCGGACCGCCCCCAGCATGGTCAAGGTGTCCAGCAGCTGGCTCATGCCCCGCGCGGGCCGCGCCACATTGCCCGCGACGAGCGCCGGAATCAGCGCGTACAGTGCGGGCGCGTCCCGGGGCGCGAGGCCCGCATTGAGGGCGTGGGTGCCGACGGCGTGCGCCAGAGCCTCGGGCAGTCGCCGGGCACGCACCCAGCTCCCGGCGGTGAGGTGGCCCCCGACTGCCCGGAACAGCGCCGCACTCGCCCGCCGGAAAGCCGGGTCGCCCAGGCGCGGCGGTGTGGTCAGCAGCGTGCCGATGTGCGGAGCGAGGTCGAGGAGGGGCGTGCGGTACGTCTCCCAGGCCGCGTGCAGCGGGTGATCGGGAGGCACCGGCAACGGCACCGCACCGAACGGCGTGTGGTGCACACCCAGGCCCCCCGGCAACGGGCGCAGGTCGAGCGGGTCCATTTCCCCCAGCCGGGCCAGGAACGTCTGCCACACCTCCGGGAACGTCAAGAGGCTGGGGCCGGTGTCGAAGGACAGGCCGCCGACCGTCACCCGCCGCAGCTTCCCGCCCGCCCGGTCGCGCTCGTACACGGTGACCGCGTGCCCCCGCTCGCCCAGCAGCGCCGCGAGGGCGAGGCCCGCCAGGCCGCCACCCAGGATACCGATGGACCGCGCGGGGTCAGGGGTGGGTGGAGAGTGGAGGAGCCTGGCCTGTGGCGGACGGCTCAAGGCCACAGCCCCCGCGCCAGCAGGTACACCAGCGGCACCCCCGCCGTGGTCCCCACGATCCAGGGGGTAACGATGCTGAGGGGATACAGCCGGGCGGCCCGCTCCGGCGTGGGCCGCCGCAGCAGCGCCAGGGCCATGCCGCCGCACACCAGCCACAGCGCGGTGGCGGTCAGGCGGCTGAGGGGCCACAGCAGCGCCCCGGCCAGCAGAAACCACGTCAGCGCGTAGGCAGCGGTCCCGCGCACCCCCAGCGTGGTGGCGACCGTGCGCGTCCCGGCGAGCCGGTCGGTGGGCACGTCCTGCGCGGCGTCGAAGGCGTGCTTGCCCACCGCATAGGCCATCAGCGCGGCCAGAGGCAGCAGCGGGAGCGGCGTGCCCAGGGCCAGCGCCGGGAGGGCCAGCGGCAGGGCATAGGCGACGTTGCTCAGGCCGTCGAGAAAGGGGCGGCCCTTCAGGCGCAGGGGCGGCACACTGTAGGCGACGAACAGCGCCGCCGTGAGCAGCAGCAGCACGCTCGCCGCAGGGGGCAGCAGCAGCGCGAGGGCCAGCAGAAACGGGGTATTCAGCGCCAGAACCGCGCCCAGCAGAGGGGCCGCCTCCGCCAGACCCAGCCGCGCGCCCTGCCAGCCGCCCTTGCGGAGCGACCGCGCGTCTTCCTCGCGGTCGGCCAGGTCGTTCAGGCCGTAGATCAGCAGATTGAAGGGCAGGGTCAGGTAGGCCAGCAGCACCAGCACGCCGGGGTCGAGCGTGTACAGCCGCCCGGTCAGCCACAGGCCGGTGACCAGCGTCCCGACCGTGTTCACCCACAGGGCGGGGCGGGACACGGCCAGCAGTCGCCGCAGGGGCAACCAGGCGGGACGGGTCAGGGGGCGCGTGGGAGGCTGCATGGCTCTTTCCTGGGGGAGACTCGCGCAACGGGGCGCGCGGGGCAGGCCGCATTGTAGAGGGGAAGCGGGTCGCCTGCCGGGACAGATGGCGGGAGCAGGCGCGGGAACCCACCGGATCACCGCAGGAACTGGGCCTTCAGGGTCAGCGCCAGCCAGGCTTCATACGCCCGGGCGACCAACCCCACTCCTCCACCAGTTCCAGATAGACCTCGGCCCGGGTCAGCGCCAGAAAGGTGGCGGCCACGTGTTCGGGATCACCTCCCCACTCTGCGGCCCAGGGCAGCGCGCCGGCCTGGAGAGAGCGAGAGCGTCGCCTTCCACCCTGACCGGCACGCACCTGGGGCCTTTCCGGGACCTGCCCGCCCTGCTGCGTCAGCTCGGGGCGGCACCGGCGCGCCGCGCGTGATTCCCCGCCTTTCTCGAAAGGCTTACGGTGTACGGGCGTTCCGCGTGGCTCAATAGAGGGCAGATGTCCCCCACGCTTCCTCCTGATCCCACCGCGATGTTCACGCCGTCGGAAGTCGAGGCGCGGACGGGGGTGCCCGCAGCGACCCTGCGGCAGTGGGAGCGGCGCTACGGCTTTCCCGCCCCGGTCCGCAACGCCAGCGGCTACCGCCTGTATTCCCCGCGTGATCTGGCGCAGATCGGGGAAATGCTGGGCCACCTGCGCGCCGGGGTGCCCGCCAGCCGCGCTGCGCAACTGATCCGGCCCGCTGGCCCCGGGCCGTCGCAGGCGGCACCGGTGGCCGCGCTGGCGGGGGCGCTGCTCCAGGCCCTGGTCGCGTCCGACCCGGTCCGGGCCGCGGCCCTGCTCTCGGAGGCCCACGCCCGCCTGAGCGTCGAGGATGTCCTGCTGAACGTGATGGCCCCGGCCCTGACCGAGCTGGGGCACGGCCACGCACGCGGCGAGATCCTGATTGCCCAGGTGCAGCAGGCGGGCGTGTTCCTGCGCGGGCGTGTGGCGGCGCTGCTGGAACTGGCGGGGCGGGGCACCTTCGGGCCGGGCGTGGTCGCCGCCTGCGCGCCCGGCGAGCAGCACGAGATCGGCCTGATGATGGTGGTGCTGACGCTGCGCCGCCAGGGTGTGCGGGCCGAGTACCTGGGCGCGAACATGCCCCTCGGCGACCTCGCCCTCTACGCCCAGCGGCGGCAGGCGGACGCCGTCCTGCTCGCCCTGAGCGGCGAATGGGCGCTGGAAGCCACCCGCGCGCAGAGCGCCGCCCTGACGGCCCTGGCCGTGCCCATCTTCTACGGCGGCGCGTTGCTAAACGCTTCCCCC
The DNA here is from genome assembly GCF_000599865.1 of Deinococcus phoenicis. Classification (GTDB taxonomy): domain Bacteria; phylum Deinococcota; class Deinococci; order Deinococcales; family Deinococcaceae; genus Deinococcus; species Deinococcus phoenicis. The sequence goes on from NZ_JHAC01000061.1 coordinate 84,857, forward strand.
GAACTCGCGCCCGCGCTGGGCGGCCTCTATGCCGGGCCGGACGCTCGGGAGGCCGCAGCGACGATCATCCGCCAGCTGCGGCCAGCCTACCGGAAGGGCAGGGAGCGCCCCCACCCAGCGCGGTGGCCAGAGGAGTAACACGGATTCCGTCTGTTTCGTGAACAACCCCGGAGAGCGCCGGTCTGTTCACGTCACGCCCGGAACCCGTTCTGCTCCCACTCGCTCCGCCCGGATGCTCAGGTTCAAGACCTTTCGGAGTCCGTATGAGCCGGAAGAGAAACGAAGAAAGGCCCGAGACAGCGGGCCTTTTTCTTCCCTATCCACCTCTCAGAGCGTGTTTGAAAAGGCTCAGGGAGCGGGTTCGAGGCGGCGCAACATGAGGCGGATGTTG
>NZ_JHAC01000062.1 GCF_000599865.1 Deinococcus phoenicis
GCGGCGCGGGGACTGCGCCCGACCCCGGCCCGGCCACCGCTGGACGCGGCGGCACAGGCGGGACCGGAAACGGCGGCGGCCCGTCCGGTGCGGGTGACGCTCCGGCGGCGGGACGCTCCGGCGGTGGGAGCGGCCCGGGGTCCGGCACCCCGGCGGGCGGCGGCACCGGCGGCGGTGAGACGGCCCGCGCGGGTGGCGGCGGTGGTGCTGCTGCCGGCAACGAAAACCGGCCCCTGAACTGCACGGTGGTCGTGGACGTGCGCGGCCTGGGGGCCTTCCAGCGCGACATGACCAGCTTCGTGTACGACGAGGGCGGGACCCAGCTGTGGCCCGACGCGTCCCTCATCAAGGGCGTCAGTTCCCAGCTCGTGCAGGAAGGCAGCCTGCACACCTACATCACGTCCGAGAGCCAGATCGGCCAGTTCCAGAACGTGACGCGCGTCAAGGCGGTGCGGGTGGAAGAACCCCGCATCGCGCGGGGCAGCGGCGTCTTTACGAACGCGGTTCTCGGCAGCGGTGCCGCCGCCCAGTTCCGCTCGGCGGGGGCCGCCTGCCGCGTCGTGTACCTGAAGGACTGAGGCCCGGCCTCACGGGGCCGTCAGCCCCCCGTCATTCCCCCCTGTTATGAGGTGCAACATGCGTAAACCGACCCTGCTCGCCCTGACCGTCCTGCTGTCGGCCCCCGCCCTGGCGTGGGTGCCCAAGCTGGAGGAAACGACCGCCAAGAACGTCATCGACGGCGCGTATGGCCGCCGCGACCCGGTGCCCACCTACCAGACCCTCGACCTGACCGTGAAGGACGGCAAGTTCGCCGCCGGAGACGGCGCGGTGAAGGCGTTCGACGGCGGCGACAGGTGCCTGGCCGACTGGCTGGCCGCGCCCGCCGACTTCACGAAGGGCAGCCGCCCCGCCGCCGTCACCGTCAGCGGGCAGGCCGACCAGCTGTACTTCCAGGCGCAGGACGCCCGCGACAACTTCCGCAACCTCAGCGCCGCCGACGCCCTCGGCGCCGACCTGGCGGGGAAGCGCCTGACCGACGGCCTGCTGCGCGTGGACGTGAACGTGCGTGGCCTCCCCAGCGAGAAGGCGCGCGACGCCTACCTGGTGCGCCTCAGGGCACCCGACGGCAAGATGATCGCTCCCACCCGCAAGAGCTTTGTCAACGACTTCAAGCAGGACGCGGGCAAGTGGTCCGGTACCCTGGTCTACTACTTCGAGCCGCTGAAGGCGGGGGTGGGCGCGAGCGATAGGGTAGACCTGCTCGTCCGGACCGAGGCGGACAGCAACTGCGCCTACAGCGTGGGGCTGGACCTGGGCAGCTTTCAGTAAGCGCAGGGGCCAGTGGGCAGAGAGCCGGGGCTTTCTCCGGCTCTCACTCTTTTTCCCGCTCAGCCCTCCGCGATCCTTGCCCGCACCACCTCGATCGCGTCCGGGTTTTCCAGACTGGTCAGGTCGCCCCTCACTTCTCCCGTCACCAGCAGGTCGCGCAGCAACCTCCGCATGATCTTGCCGCTGCGGGTGCGGGGCACGGTGGGCGTGACGATCACGCGGGCGGGCCGGGCGATGGGGCCGACGCCGCGCACGATGGCGTCCGCCAGTTCGCCCTCCAACGCGGTGCTGGCCTGCGCGTCCCCGCGCGGCACCACGAAGGCGACCGGCACCGCCCCCTTCACCTCGTCCGGCTTGGCGACCACTGCGGCCTCGCTGACGGCGGGGTGGGTGATGAGGGCGGCTTCCATCTCCATCGTGCCGATGCGGTGCCCGGCCACGTTCATCACGTCGTCCAGGCGGCCCGTGACCCACAGTTGTCCGCCTTCGTCCATCAGCGCGGCGTCGGATGCGGCGTAGCTGCCCGGAAAATCCGAGAGGTACGTCTGCACGTAGCGGTCGTGGTCGCCCCACACCGTCCGTGCCAGGCAGGGAAACGGCTCGGTGAGGGTCAGCGCGCCGAGTTCGCCGGGTTGCGCTTCCGTCCCGTCGTCCCTCACCACGCGGGCGCGGTAGCCGGGGAGGGGATGCCCGCAACTGCCGGGGCGGGTGGGGGTCAGGCCGACCATGGAGCTGGCCCAGGCGGTGCCCGTTTCCGTCTGCCCGTAGGTGTTGTTCACGAAGATGCGCCCCGCGCCCAGCTTGCCCTGGGTCCAGTGCCACGTTTCCGGGTCGAGCGGCTCACCCACCAGCGCGATCAACTCCAGGCGGCTCAGGTCGTGTCCGGCCAGCGGGGCGTCCCCGGCGCGGCGCAGCATCCGCAGGGCGGTCGGCGCGGTAAAGACCTTGTTCACGCCGTACCGCTCAATCACCTCGTAGGGGCGGGCGGGGGTGGGCGTGTCGATGCCGCCCTCGTAGATCACGTGCGTCGCGCCGTGCGCCAGGCCGCCCACCAGCGCGAAAATCGGGAAGGTCAGCCAGCCCACGTCCGCCGTACACCAGTACACGTCCCCTGGGCGCAGGTTCAGCGCCCACTTCACGTTCGCGTAGACCCCGGCCAGAAAGCCGATCCCCGCGTGAACCAGACCCTTGGGCTTGGAGGTCGTGCCCGAGGTGTAGATGATGAAGCCGGGTTCGTTGGCTTCGAGGGAAACGGGTTCGGCGCGGCGGGTCGTGCCCTCCAGCAGCATGTGGAAGTCCAGTTCCCCCTGCTTGAGCGGAGAGTCCCGGTCCACCCGCCGCGCGACGATCACGTGGGGGAGGTCCAGCCCCTCCAGCGCCTCGTCCAGCGTGGCCTTGAGGGGGACGACCTTGCCCCGGCGCAGCGTGGCGTCGGTGCAGACCACGACTTTTGGTTGGGCGTCCTCCAGCCGGTCACGCACCGCCGAGGCGCTGAAGCCCGCGAAGATCACGGAGTAGATCGCGCCGATGCGGTAGCAGGCGTGGATGGCGATAAAGGCTTCGGGCACGTTCCCCAGATAGATCGCCACCCGGTCGCCCTTTTCCACCCCCAGGTCTTGCAGGGCGGCGGCAAAGCGGGCAGTCGCGTCCGTCAGCTCGCCATACGTCCACTCTTCGCGCAGGCCGTCCTCACGCTCGTACAGCAGGGCCATCCGTTCGGCGGGCCAGCGGTCCAGGCAGTTCACGCTGACGTTGCCGGTCGCGCCGGGGTAATAGCGGAAGTCCCCCAGCGTGCCCTCCAGCGCCACCGTCGGCGGCGTGTCCCAGGTCAGTTCGCGGGCGATTTCCAGCCAGTAGGCGGGCGGGTCGAGGGCCAGCAGCCGGGCGGCCTCCTCGGGCGAGACGGGCGCGGCGGCCTTCAGGGCGCCAGTGGGCGGCACGAGCGGATGCTCCAGCAACGATTTCTCCACGGGGGAACCTCCAGGGTGGGGGGTGAATTGTGCTTGTCCCGCACGCTAGCGCGTTCGCGCCGGCGTTGCCAGCACCGGCGCAGCGCCTACAATTGCCCCCGTGCCCGCCTCCTTCCCCCTCCTCGCCGTGGATATCGGCAACACCAGCACCGTGCTGGGCCTCGCGGACGAGCGCCTCGACCTCACGCACACCTGGCGTATCCGCACCAACCGCGACGTGTTGCCCGACGACCTGGCGCTGCAACTGCACGGCCTCTTCACGCTGTCCGGGGCGGCCATTCCTCGCGCCGCCGTTCTCAGCAGCGTGGCGCCGCCGGTCGGGGCCAACTACGCGCTGGCGCTGCGCCGGCATTTCGGCATCGAGGCGTTCGAGGTGATGGCCGACAACCTCCCCGACGTGACGGTCGAACTCGATCAGCCCGGCAACGTCGGGGCGGACCGGCTGTGCAACCTCTTCGGCGCGGAGCGGTACCTGGACGGCTACGAGTACGCGGTCGTGGTGGATTTCGGGACCAGCACCAACTTCGACGTGATCGGCAGAGGCCGGCGCTTTATCGGCGGGATTCTCGCCACCGGGGCGCAGGTCAGCGCCGACGCCCTCTTTGCCCGCGCCGCCAAGCTCCCGCGCATCACGCTGGAAGCGCCCGCCAGCGCCATCGGGAAGAACACGGTCCACGCCCTGCAATCCGGGCTGGTCTTCGGGTACGCCGAGATGGTGGACGGCCTGCTGCGCCGCGTCCGGGCCGAGCTGCCCGCCCCCGCCGTCGCCATCGCCACGGGCGGCTTTGCCCGCACCATCGAGGGGATCTGCCAGGAGATCGACCACTACGACGAGACGCTGACGCTGCGCGGCCTGGTGGAACTGTGGGCCAGCCGGGAAGCGGTGGGGGAGAGCCGGTAGGGACCGCTCACCGCGTCCCCACAAAGGCCACCAGCAGGAGCAGGCCAAAGCCCAGGCCCCCGACCCCCAGTGCCGGTCCCCCCAGGCGGCGCAGCACGGCGAAGTCCACGCCCAGGCCGATGCCGGCCATCGAGGCTGCCGTGAGTAGCAGGCTGGCGGTCTGGAGGTGGGCTGTCAACGGCTCCGGCAGCCGGCCGGTACTGCTGACCACGCCGACCAGCAAGAAGCCCACCAGAAAGGGCGGGAGAAGCGGTGCCCGCGCGCGGGTTGGCCGCCCGCCCGCCGCCTTCCGCGCCAGCAGCGCGCCGAGCAGCAGCAGCACCGGCGCGAGCAGGGCCACCCGCGTGAGTTTGGTCAGCATGGCGAAGTCGAGGGCCTGTCCCCCCTGCGCCGCGCCCGCCGCCAGCACCTGGGCGATCTCATGCAGGGTGGACCCGGTCATCAGGCCGTAACGTTGCGCGCTGAGGTGCAGCGGCAGCGCCAGCAGGCTGTAGCCGATTACCCCGGCGGTTCCCAGCAGGCTACAGACCGCCACGGCCACCGACACCTCGTCCTCGTCGGCGGCGATGACCGGGGCTGCTGCGGCGATGGCCGAAGCGCCGCAGATGCTGGAGCCGACCGCGACCGCCAGCCCCAGCCCGCGCGGCAGCCCCAACCGCCGGGCCAGCCAGGTCATGCTCAGCAGCCCCACGGCCATCACCGCCAGATCGAGCAGCAGCACCCGCATGCCTGCCTGGGCAAACAGCACGAAGTTGAGCCGCACGCCCAGCAGCACCACGCCCAGCCGCAGCAGCGTGCGCGCGGCGTATCCCGCGCCCGGTCCAATGCTGGCCGGGAGCCGCAGCAGCCCCCGCAGGGCCAGCCCCAGCAGCAGCGCCAGTCCCAGCGCCCCGAACACCCGCAGCCCCGGCAGGGTCGAGAGCACAGAAGCCGCCGCCGTCAGCAGCGCGACCAGGGCAAGGCCCGGCAGCAGAGCCGTGAATGAGGTCAATCTGGACATGGCCCCAGGCTAGAAGCGGCCGAGTTATAGATCAAATCGAAGTTTTTGTCCTTACTCTGTAAAAATAGCTATAACTGAACTATGACCCTCCACGCCGAGCCGCTGCTGACCTTCGCCGCCGTCGCCCGGACCGGGAGCCTCACGGCCGCCGCCCGTGAACGGCATCTCAGCCAGCCGTCGGTGTCCACGCAACTGAAACGGCTCGCGGACGCGGTGGGCGAGCCGCTCTTTTTCCGGCACCGTCAGGGGGTCCGGCTGACTCCGGCGGGAGAGGCGCTGCTGCCCCACGCCCAGGCGCTGCAACGCGCGCTCGGCGGTGCCCGGCAGCTGGCCCACGACCTGCAAGACCTCCAGCACGGCACGCTGCGGGTGGTGGCGAGCAACACCCTCGCCGCGCAGGTCCTGCCCCGCGCGCTGGCCGCCTTTCACGCCCGGCATCCTGGGGTCACCCTGGACATCCAGACCGGCAACACCCGCGAGGCCGTGCGCGCCCTGCGGGAAGGCCAGGCCGACCTCGCCCTGATAGAAGGGCCGGGCCAGCCTTTCCCCGGGGGCGTCCAGGCCACCGTCATCGGGTACGACACCCTGCGCCTGATCCTGTCGCCGCAGCACCCGCTGGCCCGGCCCCACCTGGGCGCGGGCGACCTCCAGCACCTTAAGGTGATCTGGCGCGAGGCCGGTTCGGGCACCCGCGAGGTTGCCGAGCAGGTGCTGCAACAGGCGGGCATCACGGTGCAGCCGGTGCTGGAACTCGCCGGGACGGAGGCGATCAAGGAGGCGGTGCTGAGCGGCCTGGGAGCGGCCTTCGTCTCCGAACTCAGTGTGCGGCGCGAACGGGCCGCCGGCCACCTCGCCAGCCCCGACCTGTCCCTGCCCGGCCTGGAGCGCGCCCTCACGGCCCTCACGCCCGAGGTGCCCTCGCGCACCGCCCGCGCCCTGCTGGGAGACCTGCTTGCCGTTCAGGGCCTGGAGCGTGTGTCCAGTGGCAGGGGGAAAAAAGAAGCAGCGGGGAGCTGAAACTGGCGTCTCCCCGCTGCTTTTCCCCCGCTTTTTTCGCTGACGGCTGAACGCTGCCGACTGCCCTAGACCCCCGTCGCCAGGATGATCTTGTGAATCACCCACCCCAGCGCGATACAGATCGGAATGGTGGTGAACCAGGCGGTCACGATGCGTCCGGCGACCTGCCACTTGACCTTGCGGAAGCCCTTGGTGGTGCCCACGCCCATGATGCTGGTGCTGATGGTGTGGGTGGTGCTGACCGGAATGCCCAGCGTGCTGGCCGTGTGGATAATCAGCGCGGCGCTGGTTTCGGCCACGAAGCCGTCCACGGGCTTGAGGTCCACGACCTTGAAGCCCATCGTCTTGATGATGCGCCAGCCGCCGATGCTGGTGCCCAGACCCATCGCGGCGGCGGCGGACAGGATTACCCACAGCGGCACGTGGTCGTAGGCGGCCCCGGCGTAGGCGCTCAGCGCGAAGGTCATGATGCCCATGGTCTTTTGCGCGTCGTTGCCACCGTGGCTAAAGGCCATAAAGGCCGCCGAGACGATCTGTGCCCAGCGGAAGGTGCGGGTCACCGTGCGGGGCCGCATCCAGCGCAGCACCAGCCAGGACAGCAGGCCCATCAGCAGGATCGGGACGACGAAACCCAGGGCCGGACTGGTCAGCAGGCCCGTCAGCGTCTTTTCCACGCCCCTGGGGATGATGATGCCCCAGCCGCCCGCCGCGACGCCCGCGCCCACCAGGCTGAAGATCAGCGCGTGGCTGCTGCTGCTGGGCAGGCCCTTCCACCAGGTGTAGAGGTTCCAGATGATGGCGCTGAGGATGGCGGCCCCCACCAGTTCCAGGGTGGCGTACTGCTGCGGCACGATGTCGCTGGCGATGGTCTTGGCGACGGCGGTGCCGGTCAGGGCGCCGACCACGTTCAGGATCGCGGCCATGGCAATCGCCTGCGCGGGCGTCAGGACCTTGGTGGCGACGCTGGTGGCGATGGCGTTGGCGGTGTCGTGAAAGCCGTTGATGAAGTCGAAGGCCAGCGCCAGCGCGATGATGACGACGAGGCCGATCAGGGCAGGTTCCATAGTGTCGGGACCCCGGCCTTACGCGTTCTTCAGGAGAATGCTCTCCACCGTCTTGGCGACGCGCTGCGCCTGGTCCGAGGCGTCCTCGATCAGGTTGACGATCTCGCCGCCGCGCATGGCCCGGATCATGCCGGGCACGTCGTTCACGCCCTGGTAGAGGGTGCGCTGCACCTCGTCGCTGATGGTGTCGCCCTCGTCTTCCAGCGTGCGAATCTGCTGCGCCAGCGCGGCGAGTTCGCGGATGCGCCCGGCGTCCTCGATCATCGGCATGCCCTGGGCCAGCAGCGCGCACTGCTGCTCGACCACGCGGGCGAGCTGCGCCATCTGCGGAAGGGGACGCTCCACGCCGTACAGGCTGAGTTTGCGGGCCGCGTCCTCCATGTCGTCCACCAGGTCGTCGAGTTCGTTGTTCAGCCCGATGATGTCCTCGCGGTCGAAGGGCACGATAAAGGACTCGGCCAGCAGGTTCGTGATCTCGCGGGTGATGCGGTCGCCCTCGTGTTCGAGGTCGCGGACCTTCTGCACCTTGCGTTCCACGTCCGTGTAGTTCTCCAGCAGGTCCACCAGCGCCTGGGCGGTGGCGTGCGCGTTGCGGGCGGCTTCAGCAAACTTCGCGCTGAATTGGGGATTTTTCGGCATGAATTTCGACAGCACCATGATGATCCTCTCCGATTCTCCGCCCCTTTGTCAGCCCTGTGTCAGCGCCGGCCCGCCTGGGGGGAGGGGGAGCGGGAGGCCCCAGGGTCTTGGCCGCCTCCCGCGTCGTCCCCAAGTCTAATCCGTCCCTTCAGGCTGAGGGCAGGTCCGGCAGGTGTTCAGGCGGCCGGGGCGGACGCGAGGGAGGCGGGCGGCTCGGTAGAGAGGTGGACCCGGTTGCCCCCATCCTGCCGGGCGCAGCCGAGGGCCTGCTGCGCGCCTTCCAGCAGGGCTTGGCTGCCCGCCTGTCCTGCCCAGACCGCCACGCCGACGCTGACGGTGGGCAGAATGCCATTCAGGGGCCGCGAGGCGACCCGGACGCGCAGCCGCTCGCAGGCGGCCCGCGCGAACCGGGGGTCCGGCATACGCATCAGCACCGCGAACGTCGTGTCGTTCAGGCACCCGATCACGTCCTCGTCGCGGATGGCGGCGGTCAGGGTCCGGGCCACATGGGCGCGCAGCGCCTCGGCAAAGGCCACCCCCTGATCCCGCGTCACCTGCTCCAGGTGATCCACCCTCAGCACGGCCACTGTCAGGCCTGCCGGGCGGTGGCGGAGGTGGCCGGTCAGGACGCGCTCCAGGGTCCGCCTCCCCGGAAGGCCGGTCAGGGGATCGAACTCCTGACCGGTCATGTCCGTCCAGGCGGCGCGTCGGGCATCTGTGCGGGTGCGGCGCGCCGCGGCCTGTTGCCCCAGCAGCATGGCTCCACCAACCAGCAGCAGCTGCACCAGGGCACCCAGCAGGGCGTGACCTTCGGCCCCACGCGCTTCCATGGGGCCAAGGGCGAAGGCGGCGGTCAGGGCCAGCGTGCTTCCCAGGGCCGCGCCGCTCAGGTGCCGGCCCCGCCGGCCCCCCAGCAGCCAGCCCGGTGCGAGAAGCAGCGCCAGGAACCAGGGGGCGACGTTGCCCAGCAGCGCCAGGTCACTCCCCTCGCCGGGCATGAACAGCCTGAGGGCCAGCTGGCCCAGCATCAGCAGCCAGCCGCCCAGCAGCAGCAGCAGGTCGAGCAGCCACGGGGGGCAACGCTGCACCAGGGACAGCGCCAGCACCAGACCCAGCAGGCCCGCCAGCAGCGGCAAGGTGGTCAGGAGCAGGCCGGAGGTGGCCTGTGGGGACAGGGCCAGCGGCAGGAGTGTCCCCAGCAGGGCGAGGGGCAGCACCCGCTGATAGGTCTCCCGGCGGTCCGGGCTGCGTCGGAAGACCCTGTATCCGTGCCACGCATCTGCCGGGGGCAGGGCGTCCGGAAACGGCAGGAAGGGATCACGCATACCCAGGCAGGGAACCATGCCCGTCCTCACCGGAACCTGACACACGTGCTGCCCCCGCCGGGGGAAGAGGACTGGGCCTGGCTGGACTTTCCCCTGACGCCTTCCGGGCAGGCGTTGACACCCCAGCGCCCCCCTGCTAGATTGTCACCCGCCCATCCGAGAGGACAGGCCGAGCAAGGTGTGCGGGTGTAGCTCAGCTGGTTAGAGCGCACGCCTGATAAGCGTGAGGTCCCCAGTTCAAGTCTGGGCATCCGCACCAGGAAACAAGAATCCCCGTCCATGACGGGGCTTTTTTGTCGTTGCGTGCGCCTTGAGCGGGCCTTGGGTAGCGCAGTCCTTCCCTCTCGCTGGCAGCAAAGCCGGGAGCAAGCGAGGGCCGCACCGCGTTTAATTAACAGACAGGGTGCGGGCAGACCCCGCAAACTTCAAGAATCCATGAAGCATAGTCGTTCTTTGGCCCTGCTGCTGCTGTCTGTCACGCTCGCAGCTTGCGAGGCGGGGCCTTCTGCGCCCACCGCCGACCCCACGCCCCAGGCACCGACGACGCCCCAGGTTCCTGCGCCGACGGTCCTGGAGGTGACTCTGACGGCGGGGCGGACCACCCTGACGGCCGGAGAGACCCTGCCTCTCGTCGCCGCCATGAGGGGAACCGGAGCCTTCGACCAGACCCTGCGGTGGACGACCAGTGCCGAGGCGGTGGCGGCGGTGGACAGTCAGGGCCGCGTGACCGCACGCTCGGCGGGAAGCGCCACCATCACGGCGACCAGCGTGGCCGATCCCGGCAAGAGTGCCCGGGTGACCCTGACGGTCACGGCGGCTCCGCCCCCTGCTGCCCCGCCCCCCGCTGCCCCTGCCCCCGCGCCCACGGTCACCGGGGTGACGGTCACCCCCGGCAGCGAAACGCTGAGCGTGGGCGGAACGTTGCAACTGACCGCGACCCTGAGCGGCACCGGGGCCTTCGACCCGTCCGTGAAGTGGACGACCAGCAACGGAGCCGTGGCGACGGTGGACGCCCAGGGCCGCCTCACTGCCCGGAGTGCCGGAAGCGCCACCATCACGGCGACCAGCGTGGCCGACCCGTCCAGAAGTGCCAGCGCGACCGTGACGGTCAAGTCAACCCCCGCGCCCGCGCCGACCATTACCGGGGTGACGGTCACGCCCAGCCGTGCGGCCCTCACGGTCGGCGGCACCCTGACGCTGACGGCCACGGTCAGCGGCACGGGAGCCTTCGATCAGACGGTCCGCTGGCAGACCAGCAATGCCGCCGTCGCCACCATCGACGGCGGCGGGGTCGTCCGTGCCGTCGCCGCCGGGACCGCCACACTGACGGCGATCAGCAGCGCCGACCCGACCCGGACGGCAGGCGTCACGCTGACCGTCACCGCTCCTCCCGCGCCCCCGACCACGCCGCCCACGCCCGGAGTCTTCATCCCGGCGGTCGGTGCGCCGGTGGGAAGTGGTGACGGCAGCGTCACCGGCACGGTGTACGTGACGCCCAGCGCGCAGGAGATCCGGATGCTGGAACTGATCAACGAGGCCCGCACCCAGGGAACGGTGAATGGAGCGGACGTGATCCGGGGGTCGTGCGTGGACGGTACCTTCCGGCCCGGCACCCTCAAGCCGCTGACCTACAACGGCGTCTCCTCGCACGCCGCGCGGATGCACAGCGTCTACATGAGCGTGGTGCGCTACGAGGGCCACGATGAGACGGACAGGGCGGCCCCGAGTTTCTACGGGGCCACGCCGGGCGACCGGATTGCCCGCAGCTACGCCACCTACGGCAAGGGCGTGGGCTATAGCGGCTGGGGTGAGAACGTGGCGGCGGGGTACCGGACCCCCGAGGAAGTCACGGTCGCCTGGATGAAGAGTTCCGGCCACTGCCAGAACATGATGCGGGCGGGCTGGACGACGATGGCGACCGGGCACCACACCAGCGCGCCGGACGCCGCTGCCGGTCGCCTCGGCGACAGCTGGACCCAGATCTTCAACTGAGGTTCGGCGGGGGCTTCTGTCAGGGCCGCGCGCTCCAGGGTTCTACTCCGCCGATGACGTGCCGTTTCAGGTCGTGGTGCAGGGCGTGCAAAACGCCGGCGCTGATCTCCTCGTCGGTGAGCCAGCGGGAGCCGTTGCCTTCCACCACGAAGCCCAGGATCACTTCCCGGTCGTCGTTCCCGAGGGCGGCGAAGCGCTCACGCCTTTGGCTACCCGGCCTGGCGGGATTGGTCGCCGCACTTTCCAGGACATGCCAGCACGGCCCGCGTACCTGCTGCGAGGGCGCCTCCAGGGCTGTGCCGTGAATCCACACCACCCCCCGGTCGAATGCCCCCGGTTGGAGTGCGTTCGCGTCGGTGTCATCTGCCCCCAGCGGGTGCAGGCGCGGATGCTGAAACGGCATGGGGCGGCGGGCGAGGACAAAGACCTCGTCACCTTCGTCCAGCAGGGCACGGACCACGCCCGCGAGCATTCCGGTTCCACCGACGACGAGCGTTCGCATGGGGCAAGGGTAAGGGGCCGGGCAACTCCCGACCCCCTCGACCTGCCGGGCTTCAGATCAGGCTGAGCTGCTCGCCGCCCTCCAGGTGCGCGAGGTGGTCGGGCAGGTCCGTGGGGCGGTCCATCACGATCTGCTCGGCCTTGTAGGAGGAGCGGACCAGCGGCCCGGCCACGACTTCCAGGAAGCCCATCGCCATGCCCTCGTCCCGGATCTCGTCGAACTCGGCGGGGGAGACGTAGCGCTCGACGGGGAGGTGGTGCATGGTGGGCCGCAGGTACTGGCCGAAGGTGATCACGTCCACGCCGTGCGCGCGGCAATCTGCCATCGCCTCGCGCAACTCCTCGCGCGTCTCGCCCAGGCCCAGCATGATGCTGGTCTTGGTGATCACGTCGGGGCGGGCCTGTTTGGCGTGCTTCAGCACCCCCAGCGTGCGCTCATAGCTCGCGCGGATGTCGCGGACGGGGTGGGTCAGGCGGCGCACCGTTTCGAGGTTCTGGGCATACACGTCCACGCCGCTCTCCAGCACCAGGTCCACACAGTGGGGGTTGCCGCCGAAGTCGGGCGTCAGGGCCTCGACGCGGGTGCCGGGGTTCTCACGCTTGATGGCCGTCACCGTCTTGGCAAAGTGGTACGCGCCGCCGTCGGGCAGGTCGTCGCGGTCCACCGAGGTCAGCACCACGTATTTCAGGCCCATCAGCCGGACCGATTCGGCCACCCCGGCGGGTTCGTCCAGATCGAGCTTGCCCATCGGATTGCCCGTATCCACCGCGCAGAAGCGGCAGGCGCGGGTGCAGATGTGGCCCATCAGCATGAAGGTCGCGGTGCCGCGTGACCAGCACTCCCCGATGTTGGGGCACATCGCCTCCTCGCAGACGGTGTGCAGGCGGTGTTCCTTGACGATCTTGCGGACCTCGCCGTACACCTGCCCGGTCGGGATGGTGACCTTGAGCCACTCGGGTTTCTTCTCGCGGACGGGCACGCTGTCCTTGCGGTAGATGCCGTTCTTGATGAACTTGGGTTCCTGCTGCGTCATGCGTGGCTCCCTGGTGCTGCCCGGACGGTGGCTGCCGGTGCGGTCCCGGCGGGTTCCGGCAGCGTCCAGTCGTAGGGTTCGAAGGTGGTGAAAAAGGCGCGGGTGAGGGCGGCGCGCGCTTCTGTCAGGCTGGCCGTCCGGTTCAGGCCGCGCAAGTCGTACTCGCGCTCGACGCTGGTCATCTGCGTGCCGCTCAGGCCGCAGGGCACGATCAGCTCGAAGTGCTGGAGGTTGGTGGTGACGTTCAGCGCCAGACCGTGCAGGGCGACATTCCGCTGCACCGCCACCCCGAAGGACGCGATCTTCTGCTCGTACTCGCGGCCGTTCACCTCGCGCGGGTTCACGTACACGCCCGCGTAGCCGGGGTTGGGGCGGGCATCGGGCAGGCCCAGCAGCCTGAGGGCCTCGATGGTCGCCCCCTCCAGCAGCCGCAAGAAGTCCTGCACGCGCCGCCCGACCGGAAAGATCGCGTAGGCGACGAGCTGGCCGGGACCGTGATACGTCACGTCCCCGCCGCGCTCGACCTCCAGCACCTCGATGCCCTGGGCGGCGAGGTACTCACGCGTCACGATGATGTTCGTGCCCTCTTTGGCCTTGCGGCCCAGCGTCAGCACGGGCGGATGCTCGACCAGCAGCAGTGTGGGCCGCCCACCGCCCGCGACGCGCGCGTGATGCTCATGCTGCACGTCCCACGCCTCACGGTAGGGCAGGGTGCCCAGGTCCAGCACATCGAATGGTGCGTCCTTCACGGCCCGATTGTACGCCGCGCCCCGGCGGATTAACGTGCTGGCAGCCGATATTCAGGGAGAGATTCACCAGTGGGGCTGGTCGCCGGAGGTGCGCCCAGTGGTCAGGACAGCGAAAAGGCGATGGGTCGGAGTGTCCGGGAGAGATGGACGGCTGAGCGGACATCTGCCTTCTGGTGGAGGCGCGCCTCCTGTCCCGACCTCTACCCTGGCCCATGCCCATCCTGGTTCCCCCCTCCGAGCAGTACAAGGCGAGCTTTCTGGACGCGGTGCGTGAGGCTCAGGCCACCGGGAGCGGTCTGGGCGACACGCTGACCTGGAACGTCGAGGAAGCCGAGGCCGACTTCGGGCCCCTGCTGGCCGCGCTGTGCCGTTTCGAGCCGCCCGCCGAGCTGCCCGCTGGCTACGTCCACGCCGAATACCGCTGGCTGGTCGAGGGCGACACCTATCTGGGCCGGGTCAGCCTCCGCCACACCCTCAATGACCGTCTGCGTGAGTTCGGCGGCCATATCGGCTATGAGATTCGCCCCGGCGCACGTGGGCAGGGACATGGGAAACGTATCCTTGCCCTCGCGCTGGACCGCGCCCGCGAATTGGGCCTCCCGCGCGTGCTGGTCACCTGCGACGTGGACAATCTCGCCTCGCGCGGGGTCATCGAGGCGAACGGCGGCGGGCTGGAAGGCGAGTTCGAGGTGCCGCAGTATCACGACAAACCCATCCGGCGGTACTGGATCACGCTCTGATGGGCGGGCTTCCTGGCTAGCCCTCGCCCCGCAGTTCCTCGGCTTTCTGCTGGAGGGTCCGGGCCAGGTCGTCGAGCGCCTGGGCCTGCTCGGGGACCGAAGCGGCCGTGTCGGTGACCTTCTGGCCCACGATCTCCCCGATGTGGGTCAGGGCGTCCAGTTGCCTGGGTGCGGCCTCGTCCAGCTCGGCGATGCGCTCCACGATGCCCTCGCCCGCCGCCGTCAACGCCTGCAATTCCTCCTCGGCGCTGAACTGGCGCAGGGCGTTCACCCGGTCCTGATGCTCGGCGCTCAGCTGGGCCAGCCGCGTCACCTCCTCCAGCGTGCCGGCCTGCGCCCGCGCCGACCCGATAATGGTGTTCAGGGCCTCCACCTGCTCCTGCACGCGCTCGTGAATGCGGCGCAGGGTCTGCACGTTCACGTCCGCGACCGGCGTGCGGGTCACGTCCTCCAGGGCCTGACAGATCAGGTCGTCGAGGGCCTCCGCCGCCGTGATCTGCCCCTCGCCGCGCTGGACGATGTCGGTCAGGGCGCGGACATGCCCGTCGCGTTCCTCCTGCGGCCCGGCCAGGGGCAGCGAGCGCACCTGTTCGGTGGTCAAGCGCACCAGCTGGCGCAGGGTGTCGGTCGCGGCCAGGCCCTCGCGTCCGGCCCGCAGGATGTTTTCCAGGGTGCTTGTCTGTGCCCAGCCCGCCGCGCCCACGTGTTCCCGCGCCCGCACCTCGGCGAGGCGGCGGCGCTGCTGGCTGACCGCCTGCCGTGCTCCGGCCAGCAACGCGTCTCTCTTCTCGACGGACTCACTCACGCCGCCATGTTGCCGGGGCCGTCAGATGAGAAAGGTAAGATATGCTCCTTCCGTTGCGCTGCGGTGGTTCAGGCCTCGGCATAGCGGTTCTTAAACGCCGGGTAAAGGCTGACGCTGGGGCAAATCCAGCAGCCTCCCGCCGGTGCTGCGGGCGGCCTGCCCCTTGAGTGTCCCCGCCCGCCCACGTATACTCCCAAGGTCTGCCCCGCAGAGCCGGGAGCGTACATCAGGTCAAGAACGTCTCTGCCCGCAAAAGCGGGAAGGTGGGACGGTCCGCTGGCAAAGGAGAAGAGAAATGCAGAACATCAAAGTGAACCGCGGCGCGATCCTGCGTTCGGTCGAGCAGGCCCACATCAAGACGGATCACCCCGAGTTCCAGCCCGGCGACACCGTGCGCGTCGAGACGAAGGTCGTCGAAGGCAACCGCACCCGCAACCAGGCCTTTGAAGGCGTGGTCATCGCCATCAACGGAACCGGCAGCCGCAAGAGCTTCACCGTCCGCAAGATCTCCTTCGGTGAGGGCGTGGAGCGCGTGTTTCCCTTCAGCAGCCCGCTGCTCGCCAAGGTCAGCGTGCTGGAGCGCGGCAAGGTCCGCCGCGCCAAGCTGTACTACCTGCGCGAACTGCGCGGCAAGGCCGCCCGCATCAAGAGCGACCGCAGCCGCGTGATGAAGGACGCCGCGCGTGCCCAGCAGGCCAAGGCCAGCACCGAGGCCCAGGCCGTCGCCCCCGTGCAGGACGCTGCCGCAGAGACGCAGGGCGAGTAAGCTCCGCTCTCTGGCCGGATGTTCCCCGGCCCGCCGCCCGCCCTCACAGGTGGGCGGTTTTCCTTTGCCCCCCTGCCGGGACTGCTAGGCTGCCGCCCGTGACCTCCCGCCTGTCTGTTCCTTTTCCTCCTGCGGGGCTGCCCCTGCTGCTCGCCTTCGACCTCGACGGCACGCTGATTCCCGATGCGGGCCGGGAAGTGCCGCCGGCGACCGTGGAGGCGCTCTCCCGGCTGCGGGCGCTGGGGGTGCGGCTGGCGGTCATCACCGGGCGCGACCTGCCCCCGCCGCACGTGCTGGAGACGGCCCGGCCCGACGCGGTCGCCACCAACAACGGCGGCCGCATCGAGATCGGCGGCCAGCTCCACGCCGAGGCCCGCTTCACACCCGCCGAATTGCAGGCTGTGCTGGCCCATGAGCTGGAGGACGCCCGCGTGGTGGTCTTTACGGCGGACGGCCTGTATGTGGACCTTCCGCCGGGCCGCGAGCCGGAAGGCTGGATGCGTGCCCGTGGTTCGCGCCCGCTGGCCGAAGCGCCGCAGGAAGGCATCCTGAAAGTCGGTTTCTACCACCCGGAGGTCGCAGAGTTCGCGGCCCGCCTGCGCGAGACTCACCCGCACCTCGTCCTGACCGGTGCGCAACCCCCCTACACCGAGTTTCTGACGGTCACGCCGGTGGGTGCGCACAAGGGCGCGGCGCTGTCCCTGATCGCCGACGCCCTGGAGATTCCGCTGGAGCGCACGGTGGCCTTCGGTGACAGCGACAACGACGTGGCGATGCTGGAACTCGCCGGGTACGCCGTCCAGCTCGGCAGCCTGCCCCTGCTCGCCCCGCACGCGCACACGCAGATCGCGGGGCCGGAAGCGCTGGGTGCGTACCTGCACGCGCTGGCCGACCGGCTGGAGGCGGAGGGCTAGAGCATTTGACAGAATTACGGCCCCCGGGGAACGGCGCCCCAGGTGCCTCCATTCTGCCCAATGCTCTTCCTGAATTCGCTCGCTCCGCTCGGCCAACGAACGCGGAACACCACCGCATTCTTATGGCAAATGCTCTAGAGCGGCCCCTCGCGGCTCACGCGCCCGCCTTCCAGCCGCAGGTGGTGGGTCAGGCCCGCTGGGGCGTCCTCCTCGCGGTGCGCGATCACCATGACGTGGGTGCCCTGCCGGACCATCTCCGGCAGCAGCGCCAGAAAGCGGGCGCGTGAGGCGGCGTCCAGAAAGTCCAGCCCCTCGTCGAGAATCAGCAGGCGGGGGGCGTGGGCGACGGCGCGGGCCAGCAGCAGGCGGCGCAACTGCCCCTGCGAGAGCGTCTGCACCTCTCGGTCCAGCAGGTCCGCCGCGTCCAGCTGGGCGGCCAGTTCCTCCACCCGCGCCGCCTGCTCCGGCGTGAGGTCGGGGGCGAAGCCCTCGGTCCCGCTCCAGGCGCTGCCGATCACGTCACGGCCCGCCCAGGCCCGCCGCTGCCGGATGCCGACCTCGGCCCCGACCAACCCGACCGTGCGGCGGCGCTCGGTCAGCAGGTCGCGCCGCAGGTAGGGGCGTTCGAGCTGGCCGCCCCGCGCGGGATGCAGTTCCCCGGCGATCAGCCGCGCGAGGGTGCTCTTGCCGCTGCCGTTCTCGCCCGTCACCAGCCAGTGCTGCCCCGCCGCCCACGTCCACGAGAGCGGCCCCAGCGCCGGGTGCCCGTTGCGGTAGACCTGCACGTCCCGCAGCCGCACCAGGTCCCCCGAACCGGGCGGCGGCGGCAGCTGGATGCCCCCGGTCAGGGCAGGCGCCGCAGCGTTCCCCGCCGTGACGCACCCCCCTTCCACCCGGAGCGTCCGCCAAGCCAGCGGCGGGGCTTCCTCCGGGCGGTGGGTGGCGAGAACGGTGGCGACCCCGGACGCGTGAACAGCTTGCAGCACGCGCCCCAGCGTCTCCCGCGCCCCGGCGCTCAGCCCGTCCGTGAACTCGTCGAGCAGCAGCAGTTCCGGGCGCGGCATCAGCGCGCGGGCCAGCACCACCCGCCGCCGCTGGCCGTGACTGAGCGTGCGGAAGTCACGGTCCAGCAGGGGCGTCACCTCCGTCAGCGCCGCGACCTCGGTCAGCCGGGCCAGGGCGTCCGCGCCCGGCTCCCACAGCCGCAGCGTGTCCCCCTCGAACCCGGCCAGCATCACGTCCCGCACCGTCTGCGCCCAGTCCCGCGTGAGGTAGAAGGCCTCAGCGTCCGGCCCCACCACGCTCAAACTGCGCCGTGCCCGCACCGCCGACCGCTGCACCCCGCCGCCCAGCCCGTACACCCGCTCGCCGCTCACGGGGGCCACCTCGCCCGCCAGCAGCCGCAGCAAGGTGGTCTTGCCGCCGCCGTTCGGCCCGGCCAGCCGCAGCGCCTCGCCCCGGTGGAGGGTCAGGCTCACGCCGTCCAGCAGGACGCGCCCGCCCGCGTGGACAGTCGCGCCCGTCAGCCTCACCAGGGGCAGGCCGGGAGCCGGAAGCTGGGCGGCCGGGAGCTGTGCCTTTGGGAGCTGGGCTTCTGGGAGCTGGGCGTGGGGGGCCGCCGCATTTGCCTCGCCTGTCATCGCCCCGAGTCTAGAGGGTGGGGGCCAGCGTCCCGGCGGGAACCCACGCCCCTGCCCCCGCGTACTGCTGACAGGAGGCGCCTGAATGGGATTCACGATCTTTGTCGTCGTTTTGCTCCTGCTGGTGATCGTCACGCTGCTCGCCGGGATCAAGAGTGTCCCGCAGGGCTACGAGTGGACGCAGGAACGCTTCGGCAGGTTCCAGCGCACCCTCAAGCCCGGACTGAACCTGATCATTCCCTACATCGACCGCGTGGGCCGCAAGGTCAACGTGATGGAGCAGGTGCTGGACGTGCCCAGCCAGGAGGTCATCACCAAGGACAACGCCCTCGTCACGGTGGACGGCGTGGTCTTCTATCAGGTGCTGGACGCCGCCAAGGCCAGCTACGAGGTCCGCAACCTCCAGCAGGCGATCCTGAACCTCACCATGACCAATATCCGCACCGTGATGGGCGGCATGGACCTCGACGAACTGCTGAGCAACCGCGACCAGATCAATGCCCGGCTCTTGATGGTGGTGGACGAGGCCACCGAGCCGTGGGGGGTCAAGGCCACCCGCATCGAGGTGAAGGACATCAAGCCGCCCGCCGATCTGGTCGCCAGCATGGCCCGCCAGATGAAGGCCGAACGCGAGAAACGCGCCAACATTCTGGATGCCGAGGGCTTCCGTCAGGCCGCCATCCTCAAGGCCGAGGGCGAGAAGCAGGCCGAGATCCTGAATGCCGAGGGCCGCCGCCAGGCCGCCTTCCTGGAAGCCGAGGCCCGTGAGCGGCAGGCGCAGGCCGAGGCCGCCGCCACCCGCATGGTCAGCGAGGCCATCGCCGCCGGCAACGTGCAGGCGATTAACTACTTCGTGGCGCAGCGCTATGTGGACGCCCTGAAGGACATCGCCACCGCGCCCAACCAGAAGACCCTGATCCTGCCGCTGGAGGCGACCGCCATGCTGGGCAGCCTCCAGGGCATCGCAGAGGTGGCGCGCGAGGCGTTCGGCGGCGGGAGCAGCGGGGCGGGCAACGGCCCCCGGAGGAGCTGACGGATGGACTGGCTGCCGACCTTTGAACACGTGCGGCCCTGGCACTGGTGGGTGCTGGGCGCACTGCTGCTGATTCTGGAGGTCACGTTGCCGGGCGTGTTCTTCGTGTGGCTCGCGCTGGCGGCCTTCACGCTCGGGCTGGTGGTGTTCGTGTTGCCGCTGCCCGTCACGGTGCAACTGCTGCTCTTCGCGGCCCTCAGCGTGGCGGCGGTCCTGATCGGTCGGCGCTACGTGGGCCGTCTGCCCGTCGGCGGTGACGAGGGCGACACCCTCAACACGGGCGCACACCGCCTGGTGGGCCGCACTGTCACCGTCACCGCGCCCATCGTGAACGGCGTGGGCCGCGTCCGGGTGGGTGACAGCGACTGGCGCGCCACCGGCCCCGACACCCCCGTCGGAGCCTCGGTGCTGGTGGTCGGGGCGGAAGGCACGACGCTGCGGGTGCGGGAGATTTCGGGGTCGTGGGTCTAGGACGGCGCTCATAAGGGTTGCCGGGTGAGGGTATAGCCACACCGTTGAAACCAG
>NZ_JHAC01000063.1 GCF_000599865.1 Deinococcus phoenicis
CCTGCCCCGGCTGCACGTCCAGCGCGCGAATCTGGCCGGGATAGGCGCCCTCGCCCGCCGCGCCCGCCAGGTTCGGCGTGATGCAGCGCGCGCGCGCCACGCCCTCCACCTGCCGCGCCAGGAACTCGTAGTCGTCGGCGGTCACGGCGCGGGTGCGCGTGCGCAGCACGTGGGGCACGCGCTGAACAGCGTCTTCCAGCGTCTGGGCATTGCGCCCGCCCAGCGCCGGGGCGTGGTTGGTGACGCGCGCCACGTAGGGAATGCTGGCCTTCAGGACGCTGAGGGTGTGGGCGGGCACGTTGCCGGTCACGCCGCCGCCGTGCAGATACCGCTGGAGCCGCAGCGTCGCGCCCTTGGGCGGCACCGCGCCGAAGCGGTACACCGTGCCGTCGGGCTGGAGCAGCGCCGGCCCAAAGGTCACGGTCCCCGCCAGGGACTCCAGCCGGAAGTGCCGGTCGCCGGGGCCACTCTCGGCAAAGTCGGGCACGTCGCTCCAGAAGGTGGGCGACTCGCCCGGCGGCTCGCAGACGATCACATCCTCGCCGCTTTCCAGGTACAGCACGGGGCTGTTGAGCAGCTGGAAGCTCTGGCCGGGCGTGCCGTCGCTGCGGCCCAGCACCTCGTTCCGCACCACCACCGCGTGCCGGGCGCTGACCGTGCCGCCGCGGGATTCGGCCCGCAGCGCCTCGATGTCGGGCGACACCTTGTAGCCCGCGTAGTTCTGCTCGCTGGTGATGCGGCAGCGCAGCCAGTAGCCCGAAACGCCGAAGAACTCCTCCTGCGCCATCGCGGGCAGGCGCAAAATCACCTCGCCCGACACGTTGAAGGCCAGGGTGCCATCGTACTCGACGGCGCAGGCGGCCCAGCGGCTGAGGCTGCCCTGCCACACCTCCCACACGAAGGGCGGCTCTGCGGGGTCCACGCCCGCCCCGCCCGCCACCTCGCAGGCCAGCAGCAGGGCCAGCACGTGGGCGCTGTGGTCGCCCTCGAAGCACAGGTAAAAGGCGTCCCCCGGCACCGGCTCGGGCGAGAAGACGGCGATCTTGTGCCCCAGCACGCCCAGCCGCTCCAGATCGTGCTGCACGAAGGTGTTCTCACCCAGCGCATTGCCGGTCAGGGCCGCCCGCAGCCGGGGCGGCGTGATGGTCAGGTCCGTCTCGGTGGAAAAGACGATGGCTTCCGACACCTCGGTGCGCACGGTCGCCACCTCGGTCGCCGCGCTGATGGTGAGCGGCTCCGATTGCGCCGCCGAGAGATAAAAGGTCACCGGGGCCACGGCGGCGCGCGGCGGGTCGAGCTGCACCCCGATCATGTCGAGGAACTTCACGAACATCTTTTCCGGCACCTGGTTGACCCGGAACAGCAGCAGGTCGGTCATCCAGGCAAAGACCTCCAGCAGCGCGATGCCGGGGTCGGAGGTGTTGTGGTCGGTCCATTCCGGGCAGTACTGCGGAATCAGCTGCCGGGCCTGGGCCACGATGTCGTCGAAGCGGCGGTCGTCCAGATTCACGGTCGGCAGGGGCATGCGTTACCTCAGGGTCCGGCTTTCCAGCGGCAGGCGGTAGAAGGGGAACACCAGCGAGTGTTCCACGTGGTCCTCCACGATGCGGTAGCGGATGCCCAGCACGATCCGCTCCGGATAGACCTCGTCGATGTCGGCGTCCACCCCCAGCAGTTCGATGCGCGGCTCCCAGGCGGTCAGGGCCTCATGGACGTAATAGGAGGCCAGCCCCAGCGTGCTGGCGTCGTTGGGGGCGAACAGCAGTTCGTGAATCTGGCAGCCGTACTCGGGCCGCATCACGCGCTGACCCTTGGGCGTCATCAGGATCATCAGGATGGACTGCTCGACGGCCCGCACGCCGCCCACCAGCGCCACGCGCCCTCTGGCGTTGGTGGCGACCGGAAAGGCCCAGCCGGTTCCCAGGTGTTCGCTCACTTCAGTCCTCCGCAGGGTTCGGAAACGTGCCTTCCCAGATGTGTTCTCCATGAATTCTGACACAGGGTCGGCCCAATCTAGCGCCTCCTCCCCGCTGAAGCTGCACCGAAGTCGGGAGCCGAGCGGAGCGGGCAGGCGTGCCCAGGCGCGCGTCCGTTTTGCCCAGGAAGCGAGAATCAGAAGCTGCGGGAACGCGGCCGGCAGGGACCTCACCAGTCGGCGAAGGCGGCGGCGTCCAGAGTCACGCGGCCCAGCTTGCGCCACTCGGCCCTAATGGCCTCGCGCAGCAGAGCCATGCTCAGCGGCTCTCGCCGCGCCGCCGCCAGAAAGGCCGCCCCCAGCGCCACCGAGCGGATGTTGCCCCCCGCGAGCTTGACGCGCGCCAGCCGGGCGAAGTCCACGCCGCTCACGTCCACCTGCGGCGGAAAGGCCCGCCGCCAGATGCGCTCGCGCTCGGGGGCCTCGGGGGCGCGGAAGTTCAGCACGAAGCGGATGCGGCGCATAAAGGCCGTGTCCATGCCGCTTTCGAGGTTGGTGGTCAGCAGGGCCAGGCCCGCGTAGGACTCCATGCGCTGGAGCAGGTAATTGACCTGGGTGTTGGCGTAGCGGTCGTTGGCGCTCTGTACGTCGCCGCGCTTGCCGAACAGCGAGTCGGCCTCGTCGAACAGCAGGATCACGCCGCCGTCGTCCGCCGCATCGAAGATGCTCTTGAGGTTCTTCTCGGTCTCGCCGATGTACTTGCTGACCATGCTGGAGAGGTCGATGCGGTACAGGTCGAGCCGGAGTTCGTTGGCGATCACCTCGGCGGCCAGCGTCTTGCCGGTGCCGCTGGGGCCGCTGAACAGCGCGCTGATGCCCAGGCCGCGCGCGTGCCGGCCCATGCCCCAGGTCTCGTACACCTGGGTCCGGTGCCGCACGTGTTCGACCAGCCCATGCAGCACCGCCAGGTCGGCGTCCGGCAGAATCACGTCGTCCCAGCCCGGCGTGCCGGTGAGGCGTTCGGCCAGGGTGCCGATGCGGCGGCGCCCCGCCACCCGGCAGGCTTCCCAGGCCCGGTCCAGGCGCTCGTCGTCGGACAGGTTCCCGGACAGCCCCGGCCCGGACAGGCCCAGGCGGACATTGCCGGCCAGGTCACGCAGGGCGGAGGCGTTCAGGTCGAACTGGTCGGTCAGCTCACGCAGGCGCGGGGCATCCTCGCCACGCAGGCCCAGGGCGCTGGCCCAGAGGCCGCGCTGCTCGGCGCGCGTGGGGCGGGTCACTTCCAGATTCAGGACGGGCCGCCCGCTGCCCAGCGCCAGCGGCTCCGTGGTCAGCAGCACCAGCGGCGCGTGCAGGTGCGCGGCGACGCTGGCCACGCGCCGCTCCAGCGCCGCCGCCGACCCCTTCTCCGGGTTCAGGTCGAGGTCGGCCTCGGACGCGTCGAGGCACAGCGCCAGGGGACGGAGCCGCGTCTCGCGCTCCCACAGCCGCAGGTCGCGGTCCAGGATCTCGTCGCTGCCGAGGAGCGTTCCCAGCGACAGCCGCAGCAGCGGCACGCCCAGCCCCGAGAGGGCCGCTGCGGCCAGGTCGAGCTGCGCGCTCACGTCCCGCCCGTGAAGCTGCGCGGTCGCCCGCTCGTCCGCGTGCAGGTGCGCGGCCAGCGTGGGCAGGTGCGCCGCAGCCGAGTGGGCAAGTGGGCCGGCAGGGGCTTCGAGGTGCTGAACATAGCGGTTCAGGCGGGGATTCAGGCGGTCGTCGCCGTACACGTAGGCCAGCACCGCCGGGTCCACCGAGAGCGGGGCCAGGCTGTGACCCGGAACCCCCGCCGGGCGGGACAGCAGCCGCCAGTGCAGCAGCGGCGCGTCGTCGGCCAGGGCGGTCGGGTCGCCGTCGAAGAGGCTCAGGGCCAGGTGCCGGGATACGGAGCCTGGGGGCGGCAGCTCGGCCGGGTCGTACTGCGCCTGCGCGAAGTGCCGGAACCGCAGCGGATGCACCTCCGCGATCAGCGCCAGCATCAGCACCGCGCGCTCGAACCCGCCCAGCGACAGGGCCTCACACAGCTGCGAGAAGCGCGACCCGCCGTCGTCCAGGGGATTGTCCAGGCTGGCCCCAGGTTCGGCCTCGCCTGACAGGTGGGTATCCAGGGCATCCAGAAAAAGCTGGAGGGCATCGGTCACGCGGGCAGCGGTCCACTCGGGGACAGCAGGCACGGCGGCACGTTTCTCGGTCACGGAACGCGTCATGCGGAACCTCGGGCGTGGGGAAAGATGACCCACCCAGTCTAAGGCAAAACCGCCCAGGGCAAAACTGCCGGCCCGCCGCACAGATCGGGACAGGTCACCAGCAAAACAGACCTGAAGGACGAGAGAGGGTTGTCCATCACCCAAGGGCTGGCGTACGGGGAAAGGCGCACGTGAATCCCGCGTTCCCACGGGTCAGCCGGCGGGAAGGTCCGGCTTTCGGGCAACTGAACTACCCCAGCTGCGGAGCCTGACCGGGGCTTTGCAACTCCCCAGCTTCCCTCATCAGCGCCCGGCACTTTGGAAGAGGCGGAATCGAGCACCCGGCCTTTTTCACACTAATGTTTGTTAGTTTGAATTCGGACAGAAGTGCGGTGTGGGCTTTCGTGCCCCGTTGCAGGCGAATGGAGCCGGTCGAGCGTTCAGCGCGTCAGGGCGTAGGGAATGACGTGCGGCTTCCCGGTGTCCGGGTCGGCCAGAATGTGGGCCTTGAGGTCGAACACTTCCCGCAGCAGTTCCGGGGTCAGCACGGTGCCCGCCTCGCCCTGCGCGACGACCTCGCCCCCCTTCATGGCGATGAGGTCGTCGCTGTAGCGCACCGCCTGATTCAGGTCGTGCAGGACCATCACCACGGTCTTGCCCTGCTCCCGGTTGAGCCGCTGGGCCAGATGCAGCACCTCCAGCTGGTGCGAGGGGTCGAGGTACGTGGTGGGTTCGTCGAGCAGCAGGATGTCGGTCTGCTGGGCGAGACTCATGGCAATCCAGGCCCGCTGCCGTTGCCCGCCGCTGAGGGATTCCAGCGGGCGGCCCGCGAAAATGCGCATCCCGGTCTGGTCGAGTGCCCAGGTCACGGCCTCGCGGTCTTCCTCCCGGCGCACCGGAAAGCGCCCCTGATGCGGATGACGCCCGAACCAGACGAGTTCCTCGACACTCAGCCCCTCCGGCGCCGTGGGTCCCTGCGGCAAGATCGCCAGCCGCCGCGCCACTTCCCGGCTGGGCAGGGCGTGGAGGGCCTGCCCGTACAGGTGAATCTGCCCGCTTCCCACCGGGAGCAGCCGCGCCAGCGCCCGGAGCAGCGTACTTTTTCCGCAGCCGTTCGGCCCGATGATCGACGTGACCCTGCCGCCCGCCACGCGCAGGTCCAGTTCGGGAATGATGATGCTGGAGCCGTAGCCCAGGCGGAGCTTCTCGGTGGCGAGCGGGAAATCAGTCATGGGTATGGCCTTTCGGAGGGTGGGCGCCCCTCTGCCCTGACGGCTCACCGTGTCCTCCTCAGCAGGTAGAGAAAATACGGCGCTCCGACCAGTGTGGTGAAGATTCCGGCGGGCACCTCGGTGGGCGGCAGCAGCGCGCGGCCCAGTGTATCCGCCGCGAGGACGAGGACCGCACCGAGCAGCATGGCGACCGGCAACAGCCGGGCGTGCCGGGCGCCCACCAGCAGGCGGGCCAGGTGCGGGGCGAGCAGGCCCACGAAGCCGAGAATGCCCGCACCCGTCACCGCCGCGCCGGCCAGCGCGACCGCGACGGCCAGGCAAAACAGCCGGGCCGCCCCCACCCGCGTTCCCAGCGAGGTCGCCAGGTCTTCTCCCAGGTTCAGCACGTCCAGCGTGCGCGCGCAAAGCAGGGCGGCGGGCAGCAGGACCAGCGCCCAGGGCAGCACCCGCGCTGCCCGCACGGCGTCGGCCCCATACACGGTCCCGGTCAGGAAACTGAGGGCCGCGCCCAGGCCGTCCGGCGCGCGCACCAGCACCAGTTGCTGGGCGGCCCCCAGGGCGGCGGCCACGGCCACACCGACGAGGGCCAGACGCACCGGATGCAGCGCATTTCCGGTGTGGCCGCCCCACTCGCGCGACAGCAGCAGCACCAGCGCGAAGCCCGCCCACGCCCCGGCCAGGGCCGCCCAGGGCAGCCCACCGGGAGGCGCGCCGGGCCACGCCAGCAGGAAGAGGGTCGCCGCCAGACCCGCCCCCGCCCCCACACCGATGATGTCCGGCGAGGCCAGCGGGTTGCGGATCACGCCCTGCATCATCGCCCCGGACGCGGCAAACATGGCCCCCGTGAGCAGCGCCACCACGATCCGCGGCGCACGCAACTCCAGCACCAGTTGCCGGGTCAGCTCGTCCCCGCGGCCCAGCAGCACCTGCACCACGTCCCCGGTGGGCGTTTTCACCGCCCCGAGGCCCAGGGCCAGGATACCCAGTAACAACGCCGCGCCCAGCAGCAGCACCCCGATGAACAGCGCCCGCCGGCCGGTATATCTGGACGTATGGATCATGGGGCCGCTCCGGGAACGGAACGTGGCCTGCCCTGCGGCCGGCTGCCCTGTGTCATCCGCCTCAAGGCCTAGTCCCTGAAGTCGGCGCCGGGCGCGGCGTCCTGAAGCAGGCGGCTCTGAATGGTTTCCGCCACCATCAGCCGCAGGGCCAGCGGCCCGCGCCCGCGCGTCCAGTTGTCGCGGTTGAACTGGTACACCCGCCCGCGCTGCACGGCGGCAATCTTCTGCCACAGCGGGTTTTTCTTCCAGGCGTCGGTGATCGGCGTCTCATCCGGGGCCGTGAACAGCACCAGGGTCTGCGGGTTCAGGGCCACCAGCCCCTCCAGCGCGACCTCGTACTGGGTCTGACCGTCCTTGACGGGCAGTTGATTTTTCCGGCCCAGGTCCTCCAGGAAGCTGCCCACGAAGCTCTCCCGGGTATGCACGGTCAGCGACCTGGGCGTGACCACCGCCGCCACGAAGGAGGGCGCCCCTTTCTTCGCGAACGCCCGCGCCTTGTTGATCAGCGCCCGTTGATCGGCCAGGAGCCGTTTTGCCGCCGCCTCGCGCCCCACCAGTTGCCCGATGGCCAGGGTCTGGGCGTTCAGGTCGTCCAGGCTGCCGCGCCGGCTTTGAAAAGCGGCGGTGGGCGCGATTCTTGCCAGCTGCGGATAGGTATCCTGATGGACGAACGCGTCCGCCAGGATCAGGTCCGGGCGGCTCGCCGCGATCAGCTCCAGGCTGGGTTGGGCGCGGCTGCCGGTGGCGGGAATCGCCTTCACCCGTGGAGCCAGGTAGGGCGGCGCACCCCGGTCGCCCCCCTGCAAACCCAGGGCCGCCCCCACCGGCTTCACGCCCAGCGCCACCAGGGTGTCCAGAAACGAATATTCCAGTGCCACCACCCGCCGGGCAGGCGTTTTCAAGTCCAGGGTGCCCCGCTCGTGGCCCACGGTGAGGCCAGCGGCGACAGAAAGCAGGGTGAAGGCCGACAGGACCAGGATGTTCTTATGCATGATGCCTCCGGGGAGGGGAATGAGAAGGAGGGGTGGCGCAGGCCGGGGCTGTCAACGCCGGCCTATGCGCCGCGCCAGAAGCACGAAAAAAGGCGCTCCGGCCGCGGCCACCAGGATACCGACCGGGGTTTCGGCGGGCCGGTCGATCAACCGGGCAGCGACATCCGCGGCGATCAGGAAGGCCGCCCCCAGCAGGGCGCACAGCGGGAGGCTGCGGCGGTGATCCGGCCCCAGCAGGGCGCGGGCCGCGTGGGGAACGATCAGGCCGACGAAGCCGACGGGGCCGACCACGCTGACGGAAGCCGCAGCGAGCAACACCCCTAGCCCCGTGATCAGCAGCGAGT
Organism: Deinococcus phoenicis; assembly: GCF_000599865.1. Lineage (GTDB taxonomy): Bacteria > Deinococcota > Deinococci > Deinococcales > Deinococcaceae > Deinococcus > Deinococcus phoenicis. Next base: position 7,767 of record NZ_JHAC01000063.1, read on the forward strand.
CGCGCTCGGTGCGCGCGCCCAGACCCCGCGCCACGTCCTCACCCAGCGCCAGCACGTTCAAGCGGGGCGTGAGCAGCAGCGCGGCCAGCAGGCCCGCCAGCAACCAGGGGGCGATCTGCCCGACCTGTGCCCAGGTCCGGCCCGCCACGCTGCCCGACAGGGCGAACAGGGCGCCCTGGGCACGTTCTTCCCACAGCAGCTGAATGGTGCGGCTGGCCGCCCCCACCAGACTCGCCACCGCCACACCGGCCAGCGCGAGGCGCAGGGGGGTGATGCCCACGCTTCTGGCAACGCTGTAGGCCACCAGCGCGGCGAGTGTCCCGCCCAGAAAGGCCGCCGGAATGAACCACCCGGCGGGCGCGGCAGGAAAGAACACCACCAGCACCAGAATGGCGAGCGCGCCGCCCGCCTCCACCCCCAGAATGCCGGGGTCCGCCAGGGGATTGCGGGTCACCGCCTGGAGCATCAGCCCCGACACGCCCAGGCCAGCGCCGGCCAGGGCCGCGACCAGGGTGCGCGGCAGCCGCAACGTCTCAAGGATCAGGCTCTCGGTGGAGCCGTCCGGGTGCAGGAGCAGCGTGGCCACCCGGCGCAGCGGAATATCGCTCGCGCCGAGGGCCAGGGAAGCCAGAAACGCGGCGACGAGCACCCCGAGGCCGAGGGGCAGGAAGGCCAGCCGGTTCAAAGAGCAGGCCCTTCGCGCCAGGTGCCAGGCTCCACCCGGTACTGCGCCACGTCCAGCCGTTCCGCCTTGTGGCTGGACCCCGGCACGGCGAGCCGGCCCGCTGCCTCCACGCGGGCACGGACCTCGCCCCGCCGCCCCTGCCAGACGTAAGTGAGGGTGACTTCCGGGCCACTCACCGTGGCGGTGCGTTCGGCGTTCAGCCAGTCCCAACCGTGCCGCATCAAGAGTTCGCGGTCCAGCACCTGGGCGAGTGGGGGCAGACCCGCGAAGCCGCGCAGGTGCCCCCTGACCTCGGCGGGATGCCGGTCGCGGTGGGCGACGCCCCGCGCCAGTTCGGGCGTCAGGTGCGCCCACAGCAGACCGCTCGGGAACTCCACCGCTGTCGCCGCGAAACGGTGGCCACCGAAATGCCCGGTCCGCCACGCCCGCACGCCGGCCTGATGCAGCGCCTGATAGACGGGAACGCCGTACTTGCCGCAGGCCGCGTCCACCGTGCCGTGCGTGCAGACGTGCAGGTCGGGGCCGGAGGGAACGGGAAGTTCCTCCCACTCGCGCAGCCTGTGCGGTTCGAGCAGGGTCCCCGTCAGGGCGCGCGCCCACTCGCTTTGCGGCAGGTGCGACCGGTAATCCCGCCGGGTGTAGCCCCCCGCGCCCCGCGTGTAGTGCCGCACACTCAGCGGACCGCCCGGCTGCTCGGGCGCACTCATCAGCAGCCCGAAGCCCGCGCCGCTCTCCTCGACCTTGCCGCGCAGCCGCTCGAACACGCGGCGCTGCTCCGGCGTCCACTCCTCGACCCGGCGGAGCTGCTCCCAGACGCGCACGTCCAGTTCCAGCACCGCGACCTCCTCCCAGTGCGGGGCCGTGCCGATGGGGTCTTCGCCCAGTTGCCGGGAGACGTCGGAGCAGAAGGGAAGCCGCGTGGAGGATGAACCCGTTCCAGCAGGCCGCGTCATTTCAGGAACTTCTCCAGGTCGTCCAGCACCCGGTTGGCCGCCAGGATTCCCGTCCCCGTCATCCAGAAATCGTCGTCCACGGAAAAGGCCCGGCCCGCCTTCACCGCACCCAGGCTTTTCCACAGCGGACTCTGCATCATCTCGCTCTGGGTGGTGGTCTTCGGGTCGCCCCAGGTCGTGTAGAACAGGGAGGAAGCGTCCATCTGCGGGATGGCTTCCTGGCTGACCATCGCCGCGAAATCATTGACCCGCTGGCTGGCCGGGCGGCTCAGGCCCGCCTCGTCCAGGATGGTGCCGATGAAGCTCGCCCGGTGCATGATGCGCGTCTGCCCCGGCAGGAAGCGCACCACACTGATGCTGACCCCCCGGTGCTTCTGTCCCACCGTCTTGGCCCGCACCCGGAAGCGGTTCAGCAGCGTCTGGGCCTGCGCTTTCTTGCCCAGCGCGTCCCCCCACAGCAGCAGGTTTTCCCGCCAGGTCGCCCCGACCGACTCGGTCAGCACCGTGGGCGCGATGCGCGAAAGCTGCGTGTACAGCTCGCCGTGACGGACTTTGCTGGACAGAATCAGGTCGGGCTTCAGGGCCAGAATGCGCTCCAGGCTGGGCTGGGTGATGATGCCCACGTTCTGAATCCCACCCGTGCGGTCATTCAGGTAAGAGACAAAGTTGTCACTGTCGGCAAACTTGGACACCGCGCCGACAGGCTTGATGCCCAGGGCCAGGGCCGTATCCAGCGGGCCGACGTCCAGCACCACCACCCGCCTGGGCATTTTGGGAACGCAGGTCACACCCGCCGCATGGGTGATTTCACGGCCCTGACAGGCGGCGGAAGCCCCCGACGACAGGACAAGGAGGGCGGTCAAGACGAGTCTGCTCGCGGGACGCCTCACTTCACCTTCTCCAGAATCAGCCGGGTCAGGTCGTTACTGTTGCGCTGGCTGACCAGTGGGCCGCTGTAGGGGCTGAAGGCTTCCGGAACGTACAGCACGCTCTGGTCTTTCAGGCGTTGTCCCACCGGCGTTTTCAGGAAGGCGTCCGCGCCGTTGTACTTGCCGCCGGGGGGAAACAGCACGACCAGCGTCTGCCTGTCCAGCCCCAGCAGCGCCTCGTCACTGATGGCCGAGCCAACGCCCAGCGTGGTTTCCTTCGGCTTCAGGCCGTCCTTGAAGCCCAGCGCCCGCAGGTCGGGAATCAGGCGGACATCGGTGTACAGCCAGTTGCTTCCCCCCGCGAAGGGGGCGACGACCACGACTTTCGGGTACTTCCTGAAGACACCTGCTGCCAGTAACTTGCGGGCATTGGCGCGGTTCACGTCGGCCACCTGCTTGATGACCCGTTCGGCCTGCACCTGACGGCCAAACACGCGCGCCAGGTCCCGCAGGCCCTTCTGCCAGAAGCCCGCCGCGCCCTCCTGATAGCCGACGGTGGGCGCAATTCTGCTGAGCTTGTCGTAATTCTGGTTACCCTGCCAGGTCAGGCGCACGATCAGGTCGGGTTTCAGGGCCAGCAGGGTTTCCAGGTTCGGCGCTTGCCAGTCCCCGATATACGCGGGCTGGTTCAGCTTGACCCGCCCATAAAAGCCGTTCCGGAGCACTTCGGGTTTGATCTTGCCGCCGGTCAGGTCACTCGGAGAGAAATAGGTACTGCCCAGGCCCACAACACGCTCCGACAGGCCCAGCGCGGCCAGCCACCCCAACGCCTCCTCGTCCATGACGACGAGCCGTCGCGGGTCTTTCTTGACCGTGGTTGTGCCCTCGTCGTGCTTGATGGTGATGGTCTGGGCAGACGCGCTGGGAAGGAGAAAGGCAAGAAGCAGGGTCATAGGAACCTTCATGAACAGATACTGAAGTATTCCGACTAAGAAAGTCAACTTTATCTGGCTGTCCTCCGCAGATCCTGCGAATTTCAGGAGATGGACCGGGGAAGAAGCCTGCCGACTGCCCTGACAACCGAGGCACATCAAGCGGTGAGGCAGCTCATCCTGGGCCTATAGCAGGCACAATGAGCGCTGCCCTCTGAGGGGAGTGGATGACGGCTACGGCTCCACTGCGTCATGTCCCCTGCATTGAGCGTGTGCGAAAGGCCAGGACGCTGCACAGCAGACTGTTCCAGAAGGACCAGCAGATCAATCTCAGATGTAGTGAGGGCGACGCTGCTTTCAGTCCACCGCGATGGCTCAGCTCCCCAGCATCCGTTCACCGAAGTAGCAGCGCCTGCACAGGCCGGAATTGTGCCGTAGACCGGCCTGATTCTCGCGCGGCAAACTCCTATTCCATTGAAAAAGGCGCGGCGGTGACAGAGAGGAAAGCTCGGCACTTCGACTTTCATCTTCTGCCGCCACCTCTCCCCTTTTCCATCTGCCTGGCCGCGTCTCACCGCGGCGACTCGCGCTAGACCAGTTCAGCCTGCCCGATAGCCTGGGCCTGACAGACAACCCAACGCGGCTACAAGAGTGAGAAATTCCTTTCCTGTGAGCAGACTAATATAGCAACAAAAAGCGGCCCTTCACATAGAAGGGCCGCTTGCTGATATTAAAGGGAAAACCCCCGCGCTGACCGACTTTTCCGGGACCCTGCGGTCCGAGTATCATTGGCGCTGCCGTGTTTCACGACCCAGTTCGGCATGGGGTGGGGTGGGTCCACGGCGCTATAGGCACGGGGGTGTCTGGGTTTACGATAAGGTAAAACGCAAGACTTCTGCGAAGAAAGAGCAAAGAGAAAGGTGGTCAAGACCTCGTCTGATGAGGACCAGTCAACTGAGCACCTTGCGGGGCTTGCATTTCTGG
>NZ_JHAC01000064.1 GCF_000599865.1 Deinococcus phoenicis
CCTGCGGCTCCGTGTCGTCTTAGCGGTGCTCGCCCATAACCTCACCAGGCCCTAAACGGCGTAGCCGTGCTGGCGCAGGAATTTTTCCTCTTGCCAGATCTGTGCAGCCAGTCGCTGCACCATCAGCAGTGGCAGGGCCAGTCGGCCCGCAACTTCCGCGGCTTGTTCCAGCGAGAGGCAGTCGGCGCGGCAGCGCATCGACAAGGTGAACGCGGCAAAAACGAGCCACACCCTGCAGACGAGTCCCTGAGCGGTACGCAAGGCGAAGCGGTTCAGTCCGAAGCCGCGCTGGGCTTCTTTAAAAAACGATTCGCTGGCCCAGCGCTGTCCCCCCCGTGGAGCAGTTGTGAGGTCACCGAGAAAAAGGTCCGCTCGCCTCGCGCAACGCGGGCCAGCGTCAGGGTGTCCCACGGCCAGTTCGCCCGGTGAATCCAGCTCCCCTGCGCGCCGTCCGCCACGGTGACGTGGCCGACATGATCCGTGCGTCGCGTCGAGCGAACACCGCTCACAAACTCGAAGCCCAGGTTCCGCACGCCCTGGAGGAACGCCGACGGCGCAAGGCCGCTCTCGGCCAGCACCTATACGTCGAAGCGGCGACGCACCTCGGCGGGAATGGTTGCCCGCAGCTCCAGGGCGAGATGGACGAGGGAAGGGAACCCCTTCCTCCGGTAGACGAGGTACCCTTCAGGTCCCCAGACACCACGTACAGCACAGCCAGATGAATGCCGTAGACCTCGTTGTAGACGCGAACGAAGGGCACGTCCCATCTTCGGGACGCGGGTCAGGTCCACGTACAGCCGCAAATGTGGGTGGTGTTTGCGGCGTGCAGTCAGCAGCAGCGCGTCCCACTGGGCCTGGATGAGGGTTGTCCAGCAGGCCGCCGTGTCCACTCGTACACGGTCAGCAAACGACTCAGCACACGGGCACTGACCGTGTGGGTCCGGTGTAGGGGATGTGTCAGGGAAGGTGCGTTGAGGCGCAAAAGAGCCAGACAGGTTGGCGAAGAAGTGCCGCGTTCGGCCCGAGTCGGCATTCCTGGATGCGAAAGGGGGCACTGATAGGGAGCCAGCAGGGTAGAAATCTACCTGTGCGGCCCTAAGAGCCACTTCCAGACGCAAAGCCGGAACTTGGATGGTCAGAGGGGAAAGAGGGGAAAATCCTGTCCAGCAGCGTGCTTCCGACCTGCTGCATCTCACAGCAGTTTCCCTGACACATCCCCTATAGAGGCCAGCAAATCACTTTTATTGCTTTGCAAAGCAATCTGTTGTAGAATCAGTTTACCCGGAGCGGCTGCTGTGCCCTCCACCCAAGGAGGACGTATGCCGCAGCTGTCCAGCACCGAGATGCGCGCCTGGCGAGGCTTTCTGCACACCCACGACACCCTCTGGAAGACCCTGGACACGGAACTGACTCGCGAGTTCGATCTGAGCCTGCCCGCCTACGAATTGCTGCTGACCCTGGAAGACGCGGGGGAGGCGGGCGTGCGGATGACTGACCTGGCCCGTAGCCTGCGCTTCTCGGGAGGTGGGCTGACCCGGCTGGTGGACCGGCTCCAGCAGGGCGGCCTGCTCGAACGTCGCCGCTGCGCGACCGATGGCCGGGGCTTCGAGGCCGTCCTGACCCCGGAGGGTCGCCGCCTGCTCCGGCGGGTCCACGTCAAGCACCTCCAGGCCGTGCGCGCCCTGTTCCTCGACCGGCTCACACCCGGGGAACAGGCCACCCTCGCGGCGATCTGGGACAAGCTCCAGTCGCCCCCACAGGAGAAGTCGGCATGACCACATCCTCTCTGCACTTCAGCGGCCTTCACCACGTCAGTGCCCTCACGGCGCGGGCCGAGCGGAACCACACCTTTTATACCCGTGTGCTGGGCCTGCGGCTGGTGAAGAAGACGGTCAACCAGGACGACCCGCGCATGTACCACCTGTTCTACGCGGACGGGGCGGGCAGCGCGGGCAGCGACATAACCTTCTTCGACTTCCCCCGTGCGGCGCGCGAACACCGGGGCAATGACAGCATCACCCGCACCACCTTTCGCGTGTCGGGCGGGGAAGCGCTGGCCTTCTGGGCGGAGCGCCTGACCCGCGAGGGCGTTCCACACGGCGGCCTCGTCACCCGCGACAGCCGCCTTCACTTGGACTTCGAGGACCCCGACGGCACCCTTCTCTCCTTGATCGATGATGGGGGCGAGGGGCCGCGCGGCGTGGCCAACCCGCTCACGGACATCCCAGCCGCCTTTCAGCTTCAGGGCCTGGGCTACAGCGGCTTCACGGTGGCGGACCTCGCGCCCATCCGCGCCTTTTTCGAGCATGGCCTCAACCTGCGGGAGGTGCGGACATATCCCACTGGCCCCTTCACCACGCACGTCTTTCAGATGGGGGAGGGCGGGCCGCACGCCGAGCTGCATGTCACCGAGCGGGACGACCTGCCCCGGCACCGCCCCGGCGCGGGCGGCGTTCATCACGTCGCGCTGCGTGTGCGGAACGAGGCGGAACTGCGCGGCTGGCTCGCGCACTTGGAGCGCGCGGGCTACCCGAACAGTGGGCAGGTGAACCGCCACTACTTCCAGTCGGTGTACATCCGCGACCCGAACGGCCTGGTGATCGAACTCGCCACCGACGGCCCCGGCTTCACGACCGACGAAGCCCTGGAGACGCTGGGCGAACGGCTCGCCCTGCCGCCCTTCCTCGAACCGCGCCGCGTCCAGATCGAAGCCCACCTCCGCCCCCTCACCCTGCAAGGAGCCTGACCGTGACGACCAACGACCTGCACTTTAGCGGCATCCACCACCTCACCGCCGTGTCCGCGAACATCCGCGAGAACAAGCGTTTCTATACGCAGGACCTGGGAATGCGGCTGGTGAAACGCAGCGTGAATCAGGACGACACCAGCGCCTATCACCTCTTCTATGCGGACAAGGTGGCGACGCCCGGCACCGACCTCACCTTCTTCGACTGGCCGGTGGACCGCGAGCGGCGGGGCAACCATACCGTCACCCGCACCGCCCTGCGCGTGAAGGACGACCAGAGCCTGCGCTACTGGCAGGACCGTTTCCGGAACCTCGGCATTGGGCACGGCGACCTCACCGAGCGGGACGGGCGGCTTTATCTGGACTTCGAGGACCCGGAGGGGCAGCGCCTCAGCCTGGTCACGGACGGCGGTGCGGGCGACGCGCCGACCCCCTGGGAGCAGAGTCCGGTGCCCGCCGAGCATCAGCTGCGCGGCCTCGGCCCGATCACGATGACGGTGCCGAACCTGCGGCCCACCGACCTGGTGCTGCAAAAGGTGATGAACCTGCGCCCGGTGCGCACGTACCCCGACCCCGAAAGTCCCGCGCACACGGTCCACGTCTACGAGATGGGCGAGGGTGGACCGCACGCCGAACTTCACGTGGCGGTGCGGCCTGACCTGCCCCCGGCCCAGCCCGGTGCGGGCGGTGTGCATCATGTCGCCTTCCGCACGCCGGACGACGAGCAGTACCATGCCTGGAACGAGCGTCTGAACGGGTTCGGCATCCGCAGCAGCGGCGAGGTGGACCGCCATTACTTCCGCAGCCTGTACTTCCGCGAGCCGAACGGCGTGCTGTTCGAGATCGCCACCGACGGCCCCGGCTTCGGTGTGGACGAGAACATGGCGACGCTGGGCGAGAAGACCATCTTGCCCCCCTTCCTGGAACCGCGACGGGCGCAGATTCTGGCGGGCCTCAAGCCCATTGACTGAGACTGAGGGGGAATCAACCCGTCTGTTCTTCTGGAGGAGGAGTCATGAAGCGTTTGGAGAACAAGACCGCCGTCGTGACCGGAGCCGCCCGTGGCATTGGCCGGGCCATCGCCGTCGCCTTCGCCCGTGAGGGTGCGGTTGTCGTGGGCCTTGACCGGGCGGGGCGGGTCAGCGAAACCACCGCCTATCCTGCGGCGACCCCCGCCGATCTGGAAGAGACGGGCCGCCTGGTGCAGGAAGCCGGGGGCCGCTTCATCGGCATTGAGGCGGACATCCGCGACCTGGCCGCCCTGCGCGACGTGGCCGAGCGGGTCAGGACCGAACTGGGCCGCCTGGACATTCTGGTCGCCAATGCGGGTATTCAGGTGTTCGCGCCGCTCCTGGAGATGAGCGACGCGCAGTGGAACGACGTGATCGACACCAACCTGACCGGCACGGCCAACACGGTGCGGGCCTTTGCGCCCCTGATGGCCGAGCGCGAGTATGGGCGGATCATCGTGACGGCCTCGGGCCAGGGCAAGAAGGGCTTCCGGCACGGCAGCAGCTACGCGGCCTCCAAGTGGGGCATCATCGGCTTCATGAAGTCGGCGGCGATGGACCTGGGCGGACACGGCATCACGGTCAATGCGCTGGTGCCGGGCCTGATCTGGACCGACATGACCCGCAACGAGACGCGGCTGACCGAGGCGTACCACGATTACCGGCCTTCTACGGAAAAGCCACCCAGCGAGGAGGAGGTCGCCAAAGTACGCGCCGAACACTCCCCGCTGGGCCTGCCCTGGCTGCCGCCCGAGGACATGGCGCCGATGGTGGTGTTCCTGGCCTCCGACGAGGCGAAACACATCACCGGGGCCACCTTCGACGTGGACGCCGGGGCCAGCGGCGAGTTCACCGGCTGAAGCGGCAGCAAACCCAGCGACTGAGGAGGCACGATGACCACCGGAATTCACCACACCACCGGCATCACCGGGGACGCGCAGGCGAACGTGGACTTCTACGCGGACCTGCTGGGCTTGCGGCTGGTCAAGCGGACCGTCAGCCACAACGACCCCACCACCCTGCACCTGTTCTACGGGGACGCGGCGGGCACGCCCGGAACCTTGCTCTCCTTTTTCGCCTGGCCGGATACTGCGCGGGGGCGGCGCGGCTCCGGGCAGGCGGGCGAGATCGGCCTGACGGTGCCTCTGGAAAGCCTCGGGGACTGGATGCAGCGCTTGCTCAGCCGGGGCGTGACGTTCGGCGGCCCCACCCGTGACGGCGATACCAGCCGCCTCACGCTGGAAGACCCCGACGGGCTACCCATCGTCCTCGTCGGCGTGCCGGACGCGCCTGCCGGGCGGCCCTGGGCCGGTTCCACCATTCCCGCCGCGATGCAGGTGCGCGGGATACACCACGTCGTCTTCTGGACGGAAGATCCACAGGAGACAGGCGCGGTGCTGGAACAGCATCTGGGGTTCCGGCGGGTGGGCGAGGTGGACGGACTGCACACCTACCGCGCGGCGGCGCAGCTGGGCCACACCGTCTACCTGCGGGACACCTCCGGCTTCTGGCCCTCGGCGGGAGGGGTCGGGACGCTGCACCACGTCGCCTTCCGCACGGCGAGTGCCGAGAGCGAACAGGCCATCCTGAACGCGGTGCGGGAGGACGGCCTGGAAGTGTCCGAGGTGCGCGAACACGGCTACTTTCAGAGCATCTACTTTCGGGAGCCGGGCGGGAGCCTGATCGAGGTGGCGACGGACGGCCCCGGCTTCACGCTGGACGAGGACGCCGCGCATCTCGGGGAGAGGCTGGTGCTGCCCCCCGAACTGGAAGCGCAGCGGCAGGACATCGAGGTGACTTTGCCACACATCGCCCTTCCTGGAGAGGCCCGCCTCCCGGCCCGTGACCTGGGCTGGATTCACCGCTTTCAACCCGGCACCGCTGACCTGACCCTGCTGCTGCTCCACGGCACCGGCGGCAACGAGACCTCGCTGCTTTCGCTGGGGCGGCAGCTCGCCCCGGAAGCGAACCTGCTGAGCGTGCGGGGCCGCTCACTGGAGGAAGGCTCGCCCCGCTTCTTCCGCCGCTTCAGCGCTGCCCGCTACGACCAGGCGCATCTGGTGGAAGAGGCGGACGCGCTGGCCCAGTTCGTGCGGGACGCGGCGGCCCTTTATGACCTCGATCCGGGGCAGGTGATCGCCCTGGGCTACTCGAATGGGGCGAACATTGCGCTGGCGACTCTCGCGCGTCACCCGTCCACCTTGGCTGGGGCGGTGCTGCTCCGTCCGGTGATGGCCCTGGATGACCAGCCACAGACCGACCTGAACCGCCTGCCTGTGCTGGTCCTGCACGGCCAGCGTGATCCCTTCCTGCCCCTGGCGAAAGCGGTGACCCCTTACCTGCGCCAGAGCGGTGCGGACGTTCAGGAAGAGCGGCTGGAGGCAGGCCACGAACTCATCTCCCAGGACCTCGCCTTGACCGCCGGATGGCTGCGGGACCAAGCCCGGCACCTCGCGGGGCGACCCCAGTCGGGGGAGGAGTCCTGATGGTGAGACGCCGGGAAGACATCAGGCTTCAGGACCACCCCTTGCCCAGGGAGGCTCTATGAGCCAGCATCACCGTTCGGGACAACCCACAGGCAGGCCGCTTCGAGGCGCGCGTGGGGAGCGCCCTGATCTTCACGCATACCGAGGTCCCCAAGGCCCTGGAAGGTCAGGGGGTAGGCAGCCACCTGGTGCATGACGCGCTGGAGGAGGTGAGGGCGCGAGGCTTACAGATCATCCCCATGTGCCTCTGCCAGGGCATGCGCCAGGTGCTCATCCGATGGCCGGAGCGGTCGCCCAGTTCGAGAACCCGGAGGACGTGCCGAACGGATAAAAAGGGTGATGTGCCGGCTCGCCGGTCCCCCCGGCCTCCGAGTCAGAGGCACCGCCCGCCAGCGGGGCCATGCTAGCTGTGGGGGCGGGCCTCTGGCCGGGCCGGGACGTGGAGTCAGCGGTGACCAGTAATCCCAGCATTCCCGGCGTTCATACGGAACCCATGTCCAGGGCGCGTACGGCTACCGGCCGGCTCGCCTCCCTGCTCGCTGGTGCTGGTCAAGTCGGAGGCAGCCAATTGGTGCCGTATTCAGGAGATGTTCCGCCCCGAGTCGTTTCAGCTGTTCGGCCTGATCGGCTCGGCGGTGCTCACCACAGTCCTGCTGCGGCGCAGTGGCGTCAGGGGCCGCGCCGGGCAGGGCATCATCGTCACGCCTAAGGAGCAAGGGCTGGCGGGCGTCTGGCCTATGCTGATCGTGTTGGCCTTCGCGCTGCTGGGCACGTGTCCGTATGGGGTGCTGAGGAATCGCCTGCCGCCTTGAGCCTGCCCGGAAAGGAAGACATGCCGCGACTGACCCTGCTGCAACTCAACGACCTCCACGCCTATCTGGAGCCTCACCCCGAAGTTTTCTGGGAGGCGGGGCAGCCGATGGTGCGGACGGCCGGCGGTCTGGCCCGTATCAAGGTGTACTTCGACGACGTGCGGCGCGAGGTGTCCCACCCCGTGATCGCTCTCGACTGCGGCGATACCTTCCACGGCACCGGACCGGTGGTGGAGACGCGCGGGGCCTTCCTGCCGGGGCTGCTGAACACGCTGGGGCTGGAGGGCATGAGCGCCCACTGGGACTTCGCCTACGGGCCGGACCACCTGAAAGGGCTGGTCGACCGCCTCAATTACCCCCTACTGGCCTGCAACATCACGGTTGAGGACGGCACGCTGCTGTTCCCCCCCACGCGGATGCTGGAACGGGGCGGCCTGCGCGTCGGTGTGATCGGCGTGGCTTGCAACCTGATCGGGGACATGGGGTCACTGTGGGGCACGGAAGGGTTGCGCGTCACACAGGGCCGTGAGGAGGTCGCGCGCCTGGTGCCCGAGTTGCGGGAACAGGGGGCGGACATGGTGGTGGTCCTCTCGCACCTGGGGTTCCCGCAGGACTGCGCCCTGGCCGAGGAGGTCCCCGGCATCGACGTGATCCTCAGCGGCCACACCCACACCCGCCTGATGGCCCCGGCGCGCGTCGGGGCCACCGTGCTGGTGCAGGCGGGGTGCCACGGCAGCTTCGTCACCCGCCTTGATCTGGAGGTGATGCCCGGCGGGGTGAAGGTTCTTCACCACGAGTTGAAGACCATCTCGGCGGACCTGCGGGAAGACGCCGGACTCGCGGAGCAGATCGCCGCCCGGCTGCAACCCTTCCGCGCGGCGGCGGAGGAACAGGCCGGGGAAACCCGCGCCATCCTGCACCGGGGAACCACCCTCAGCGCCCCCGCCGACCTGCTGCTCACGGACGCGCTCCGGCACGCCGCCGGCACAGATATCGTCCTCTCCAACGGCTGGCGCTACGGGGCACCCATCCCGGCAGGCCCCGTCACCCGCCTGGCCGCCTGGAACCTGATCCCGCACAATCCACCCGTCAGCACCGCCGAGCTGACCGGGGCCGACCTGAAGGAACTGCTGGAAGACAGTCTGGAGGCCGTCTTTTCGCGTGACCCCTGGCGCCAGAAGGGCGGCTACGTCAAGCGGCTGTCGGGCCTGGTCATGTACGCGAAGGCGGAGCATCCCCGGGGCCAGCGCATCCTGAAGCTGGAGGTCGGGGGCCGCCCCCTTGACCCGGAGCGTACCTACACCGCCGCCTACCTCACCCGGCAGTCGGTCCCGGAGAAATACGGACGGCGGCACCGTGAACTGCCCCTGCGCGCCCGCGAGGCGCTGGAAACCTACCTGCGGGAACACGGCCCCTACACCCCGCCCCCCGCCAACGTGCGGCTCACCTGAACTGGAGGAAAGCCATGAGCGACATCCTGACCTGTCCCCACTGTCACGCCAGGAACCGGGTGCAGAACGTCCCCGCCGGACAGGTGCCCGTCTGTGCCCGTTGCGGCGCCCCGCTGCCCTGGCTGCACGACGGCACCGACGCTTCCTTTGCTTCGGACGTGCAGGCGAGCGTGCCCGTGCTGGTGGACTTCTGGGCACCCTGGTGCGGCCCCTGCCGGGTGATGGGGCCGGTGCTGGAGGAAGTGGCCCGGGAACAGGCGGGTAAGGTGCGGGTCGTGAAGGTCAACGTGGACGAGAATCCGACTTCTCCGGCTCGCTTTCAGGTGCAGGGCATTCCCACCCTGATCCTGTTCAAGGACGGCCAGCCCGTCGACAGGATCGTCGGCGCGGTGAACAAGCAGGCCCTGATGGGACGGTTGGGGCGGCTCACGGCCTGAAGGGGGGCGGGGTGGAAATCAGCCGTCAGCTTGAGGGGATGGTCTGTGACCGCCGCCCTGCCCGCACCTGCGCCCGCCCACGCCGCACGTACCAGCCCCAGAACACCAGCACGGTGAGCAGGAGTTCGGCCAAGTCACCGCCGTAATACATTAGCTTTGCGGCCTCCTGAAGCTGTCCCGGCGTGTTGCCCGTGTCCCTCGGCCACAACCCGGCATACAGCAGCTTGGCGAGCGTGGCATGGGCCGCCGTCCCCAGCAGGCCAGCCGCGAAGATGTGGAACTGCACCAGGCCGTGAATCAGGGAACTTTGCCCCATCAGGATGTACAGGGGCGTGAGGTACAGCAGCTACAGCCCGCCGACATTCAGCAGCAGGGCGCACAGCGGCCAGATGAGGGCCAGCGCCAGCGGGGCGGGAGCGCTGCCGCGAGCAGGAGGACGCCCAGTGCGAACCCCATGCTCCGCGTCCCGGCAGGCACCCCGCGACGGGTTAGGACCTGCTCCCGGTCCTCCAACACGTCCTGGCCCTGGGGTACTGTGCCCCGCCATCGCCTTCCTACCGACCTCGTGCTGGAGGTCCACTCCCTTGAAAAGCCGTGGAGGAAAAATGGACGTTATCCAGATGCCTTCTGGTAGACTCCGGCGGAGGAGGGCCACCATGACCAGCCCGCGACCCCTGCACTTCCTGACCGAGACCCGCAGCCCGGAAAGCGGAAAACTTGATGCCCGCCTGACAGCCCGGACCCTCGGCCTCTCCATGCGCGAACTGGCCCAGGTGCTGGGACGCGACCCCAGCGGCCTGTCCAAGCACCCGGCCAGTGAACGGCTGCAACCCTCGCTGCAAGCCCTGGACGAGCTTGCCCTGCATCTGCGTGACGTGTTCGGCTCGCTGGAGACCGGCCGGATGTGGCTGCGCGCCCCCAACCCGGTCCTCGCTGCCGAAGCGCCCGTCACCTACCTGCTGCGCGGGGACGTGACCGCACTCAGAAAGCTGCTGCTGATGGCCGAGACCGGGATGCCCACTTGAGCCAGCTGCTCTTCCCCGCACTGGCGACCGTGCCCGCCGTGCGGCCCACAGCCATGCTTCCGGCCTACCGCACCGTGCCGCTCGCGGCGCTGCGGAAGTACAGTGCCGACCCCCTGAATACTGCGGGTTCCAGGATCACGGGAGGCCGCTATAACGCTCCGGAAGAGTTTCCTGAGGCCCACGAGATGCTTTACCTCGCGGAGAATACGGCGGTCGCGCACGCGGAGGCACGGGTGATCACCGTGGTGAGTGCCCCTGGGGGCGGCGTACTGATTCAGCCGGGCCAGGCCGACCTCCCTCGGCTGGATGTCTGCGTTCACCTGCGGCTGAAGGCGCTGCTCGACCTGACCGACCCGCAGGTGCTTCAGGCCCTCCACCTTTCTCCGGCAGACCTGCTGCGCGAATGGTTCCCGCTGAACCGGCAGGGCCAGCTGGCTCCGACCCAGCAACTCGCTTTTGAGGCACGGCAGACGGGGCGCTTCGACGCGGTCCTGTACCCCAGTGCCCGCTTTCCCGGGGGCAGGAATTACGCCGTGTATCCCGGGCGGGTGGCCCCAGCCGACCGCGCCCTGCATGACCCGGCGGGCGAGGTGCAGGTCTTCGGGCAGCCGTAGGGGGCGGAGCTAACCCTCGCGCCTCCCGGCATGCAGCGGCAGTATGACGACGCGGCCTCATGCCCCTACCGTCCAGCACGCCTCCGCCGCCCAGGTCAGTGTCACCCTCGCGGCCCCCTCGCAAAGCCTGCATCGGCGGGGTGGCGCACACGGGGGTGCGCCGAAGGGCGGAGGAAAGGCTGAATGTTTGCCGTTCGGCGTCTCCGGGCGGGCCTACCGTGGGGGATGCACCGGGACCTTCCCGCGCGGCAGTGGACACGGCTGGCGGGCCTGGACCTGATCCTCTCGCGGCGCTGGCCCAGTCTGGGGTATTCCCCCTGTGCGGCGGGACGGCGGTGAGGGGCGCGGTTCCCCACTTCTGATCCGGAACCCGCATGAGGCAGGAACTCCAGGTCACGAGCAAGGAAATAGGGGAGGGCCGCCCGGTTCTGATGGCCCAGGCCGTAGGCGGTGCGGCGGAAGACATTCACCACGCCGGGTAGGGTCGTCATCAGCCGGGCGTGCAGCCGGTCGGCCAGCCCTTTGGCGGGAAGCTGCCGGGTCACCACGTAGAGCGTCTCCAGGGCGGCGTGCGGCGCGAACTTGAGGGTGTCCGCGAACAGCAGTTCCCCTTCAGCGAGCGGACCTCCAGCTGCGAGGCGTACAGCGCGTAGGCGTGATGTTCGCCGTAGGCCACCCGGCGGCCGTGTCTCCCCGACCCTGGCCGCCGTGCTGGGCTTCCGGTGGCAAAACCTGTACCCTCACCGTGGAAAGGGGTCGGCCCACCCGCAAGTAACCGGGCCGGAAAGGAGGATGGGCCGCATGACCCGCGTTGCTGGGCCACACCCGCCGGTGGGGGAGCCACCCGATGCCCTGCTGTCCCCGGCCCACCTCCGCCCGCGTCCTTTCCACTGGCAGGTCTCTACCACGTTATGAAACCTTCCCGCTGGCGGTGGGTGCGGGCTGTCCTCGCGGCACTGGCGGGGCTGGCGGTCCTGGCGCTGCTGGTGTGGCTGGTGGCGAGGAACCGGACGGAGGACCCGCGCGCGCTGCTGCTGCTGGCCGCGCTCGCGGCGCTGGGCGGGGTGGTGCTGACCATTTGGCTGGTCTGGCGGATCGCCGGGCCGCAGGTGCGGGTGAGGCACCCCCACCTGTGGCTGCTGTTCGCGGCGCTGGCCGGGGTCACGCTGACCGCCTTGCTGGCGCAACTGCTGATCGGGCCGGTGGTCGGGACCCTGCCGGGGGAACAGGTGTTCCTGCGGGCCTACCTGGGCATGCTGGCGGCGGTCCTCAGCCTCGCGGCGGGGTTCGCGCTGATCGGGGCGCTGAGTGCCCCCGCGCTGCCCCTGGCAGAGCTGGGTGTTCCCCCCCGCGCCGTCCCCTACCGCCTGGGCGTCACGTTGGCGGTGGTGGGTGGCCTGCTGGTGATTCCGGCGCTGCTGATCCTGGTGGGAGCGGCCGTGTCCCGGGAAGGGGTGGTCGGGCCTCTTCTCCCCGGCGGGCTGCTGGGGGCGGTGGCGGCGCTGTACGGATTGACAGCGGGCGGCCTGCTGGGCCTGCTGACCCTGCGCGTGGGGCAGGTGTGGCGGCCCGCGCTGGCCGGGCTGGTCGGCGCGGGTCTGGGTGGGGCCGCCTGCGGACTGGTCTTTGGGCTGTTCGGCAGCCCGGACCTGATTCGCGGTGGCTGGGGCTTTCTCCTGCTGGCCGCGCTGTTCGTGGCGGCCATTCACCTGGCCTGGGGGCTGGGCGTCCGCGCGGCGCTGAACCGCCTGCTGGCCCTGGGCCGCCGTTCCGGTGGGCGGGCGGTGCCCGTGCAGGCCGCCAGCCGCGCGCAGGTGAACGTGGTGGCGACCCTGGCCCTGCTGCTGCTGGGGGGCGCGGCGGGACCGCTGCGGACGCTGGGCGACTTCCTGACCACGCGCCGGGTGAACGACGACCCGCCCCGGGCCGTGCGGCCCCTGGAAGCCCCCGCCTGCACCGAGCCGCAGGACCCGCTGGAACGGGCCGTCTGGCGCGTCACCACCCGGGATGGCCGCCCCGACCTTTCCTGCCGCCACACGGTCTATCCCCTGCTGCGGATCGCGGAACCCAGCCTGCCCGGACTGCCGGGCGAGCCGCTGGAGCCGCCCTCGCCCGCTGCCGCCAGCGGCTTTGACCACGTGGCGGGCCTGGTCCTGACCGCCCGGCGCGAGGTCCTCTTCACCACGATGTCCTGGGACGAGGGGCCGGACAGTCCCGGGGCCACCCTCGCGCACGCGCTGGCCCGCCTGTACGCGCGGGTCAAGGCCAACCCCGCCGCCTACCCGGACGGCCTGAGCGTCCGCCTGACCCTGGGGAACTATCCGGTGGTGTCCATCCTCGCCTGGGGCGCGGAGGTCTGGGACGCGCTGCACGACCTGCGGGCGGCGGGTGTGCCGCTCTCGGACCCGGCGCACGGCTGGCGGGTGCAGCTCGGCAACTACGCGGGAACCTTCCCGCACAGCCACGCCAAGCTGCTGGTGGTGGACGGCCAGCTTCTGATGGCCGCCGGGTTCAATTACGATGACCAGCATTATCCAACCTCGCACCCTTCCGGCCGGGGTATCGGCCTCTACGACCTGGCGCTGGTGGTGCGCGGCCCGGCGGCGCAGAACGGCGTGGGCGCATTTGAGGACCTCTGGACGCGCAGCAAGGTGGTGGAGTGTCCGGAGACGCCGCAGGCCGGGCGACCGCACGGCGGATGCAGACTGGGCGCGCTGGGCCAGCACGACCCGCTCCCCGCCGCGCGGCGCGCACTGCCCCAGGGTGGGTCGCGGGTCTTCAGCCTCTACCGCCGCGAGGGCTTCACGGAGGCGGATCAGGCAGTGGCCGCCCTGCTGGACACCGCGCAGCAAGAGGTGATGCTCCTGCACATCGACTTCAGCATGAACGTGGGGTGCATCATCGCCCTGCTGAACCCCGGCCTCTGTACCGACCACGACCGCCTGCCCTGGATGACCGCCCTGCTGGGGGCGCTGGAACGCGGCGTGACCGTGCGCCTGATGACCAAGTCGGAAGGGGTGGAAGGCATCGAGAACCGCATCGCGCTGGCCTACCTTCAGCGGGAGATGCGGCGGCGCGGCATTCCCGCCTCGCGCTTCGAGGCGCGCGGGTTTCCCCAGCCACTGCACGCCAAGGTCACCCTGGTCGACCGGCGGATGCTGGTGGTCGGGAGCATGAACCTGCACTACTCCTCGTGGACCCAGGGGCCGCTGGGCCTGGCCGAGTACGACCTCGCCACCAGCGACCCCGCCCGCACCCGCGAGTTCCGCCAACTCTATGACGGCTTCTGGGCACAGGCCGAGGCTGTCACCCTCCCGCCGTTCCTGACCGAGGTGGGTGCGGGACAACCCTAGTGGGAAGGCGGGCGCACCGTGGGGCCGGGTCTGCCGGGTCGATCATGGCGTCAGGCCGGGGGGATAGGGCGGACAACTTGGGGGCGCACCACCGTGCGTCCGTAAGGACCACACCGAAGCTCGCGGCTGCCAGGTGTTGTTTTTGCCGCCCTACAGCCCAGACTGCAATCCCGCCGAGCTGTTGTTTTCTAGGGCGGGGCGCAGAAAGGTTGCCGGAGGCGTAAGGTGGGGTATGAGGCCGTACTCCCAA
>NZ_JHAC01000065.1 GCF_000599865.1 Deinococcus phoenicis
GGCTCCGTGTCGTCTTAGCGGTGCTCGCCCATAACCTCACCAGGCCCTAAACGGCGTTTCCAAGCTGACCTTCCAGGCCGCCGGGCCGTTCGGGCCGCCAGGCCCGAGGCCGCCCGGTCAGCGAGCCGGGCGTCGAGGCCGGAGACGTCGACGCCTACACCTCCACGACACCTGCGGGAACATCTCTGGCCGAGCGCAGCGAAAAAGCTCCCCCTACCCGGCGGGGTAGGGGACTGGGGGGTGGGGAAACGCCTTCCAACGCGAAGGCCCACGGCCCCCTTTCAGAGGCTTTTCGGATCGATCCATCCGCGCTTGATCCCGTACAGCACCGCTTCCGTCCGGCTGCCCACGCCGAGCTTGGAAAAGATGTTGGCCAGGTGGACCTGGACGGTGCGGGGGCTGATGTCGAGGTCGCGGGCAATTTCCTTGTTGGTGCGGCCGGTGGCGGCCACGCGCAGCACCTCCAGCTCGCGGGGGCTGAGGGCGTCTTCGGGGGGCGTGGGCGTCTGGTGGGTACTGAAGCGTTCGAGCACCTTGCGGGCGACGGAGGGGTGCAGGGCACTTTCCCCAGCGGCGACGGCCCGCACGGCCCCCAGCAGGTCGTCCTCACTGGTGTTTTTCAGCAGGTAGCCCGCCGCACCCGCTTCCAGCAGGGCGAACACGTAGGCGTCGTCGTCGTAGCTGGTCAGCACCAGCACGCCCACACCGGGCAAAAAGGCCTTGATCGCCCGGGTCGCCTCGATGCCGTTCATGCCGGGCATGGACACGTCCATCAGGATCACGTCGGGCGTCAGGGCGCGGGCCTTGACGATGGCTTCCTCGCCGCTCTCGGCCTCCCCGACCACGCGCAGGTCTTCTTCACCCTCCAGCAGTTCGCGGGTGCCCTTGCGGACGACGGGGTGGTCGTCTACCAGCAGCAGCGTGATGGGCCGCGCCTGGGCGGGCAGCGTCTCGGTCGGGTCGGCGCCTTGCATGGCCGCAGGATACGCGCTGGGGCCGCCCTCACGGTGGAAGGCGGCCCCAGGGTTCAGAGACAGCAGGGTTCAGAGACAGCGGCTCAGCTCTTGCCGAGTGCCTTCCAGAGCGTGCCGGTGCCGAAGTTGCTGAAGGAACGCATCGGGTTGTAGGTATCGAGGCTGAAGCCCGTGAGGTTGTCGCGGTACGGGCGAATACCGGGGTTGCTGGGCATCAGGATGAAGTAGGCCTGATCCTGCGCGCGCTGCGCGATCTGGGTGTAGATCTGGTTGCGGCGCTCGGCGTCGGCGGTGTTGCGGGTTTCCTCGATCCAGGTGTCGATCTGCGGGTCGGCAAAGCCCGTGCGGGGGTGATAGAAACCCTTGCTGCTGTAGAAGGTGGAGACGAAGTTGTCGGGGTCGGCGTAGTCGGGCGACCAGCCGGTGATGACCATCGCCTCGCGGCCCTTGTCGGCGTTATCCAGAATCTCGCTCCACTGCTTGGGCTGGATATTGACCCTGAACTTGGGGTTGAGCGACTCGATGTTCTTCTTCAGCAGTTCCATCGCGGTCTGCCCGGCCACGCTGTTGGCGCGGTAGGTGGCGTTCAGGATAAAGCCGTTCTGCCAGACCTGCCCGCCCCACGCCTGCTGGAAAGCCGCCTTCGCCGCCGCGAGGTCGAACTTCGGGGCCGCCAGGTCCTTGTCGTAGCCGGGGAAGGTGTCGGGAAGCAGGAAATTGCGCGGCTGACCCGCGCCGCCCTGCACCTGCTTGATGTAGGTGGGGACGTCGAAGGCGGACACAAAGGCCCGGCGCACATTCAGGTCGCTGAAGAAGTTGGCGGGAATGCCCTTGCCGTCGAGCTTGCCGCTGCCCAGACTGTCTTTGGCCTTGATGTTCTGGTTCATCGTCATGCCGAAGGCGCTGATG
Organism: Deinococcus phoenicis; assembly: GCF_000599865.1. Classification (GTDB taxonomy): domain Bacteria; phylum Deinococcota; class Deinococci; order Deinococcales; family Deinococcaceae; genus Deinococcus; species Deinococcus phoenicis. Next base: position 1,884 of record NZ_JHAC01000065.1, read on the forward strand.
TCGGGGAGGTTGTCCACGACGGCCACACCGGGCTTGCCCTTGAGCTGCTCTTCGATGTTGGCGCGCGTCCCGGCCTCGATCAGGTCGGCGTCACCGCGCAGGAAGGCCTGCTGGCGGGCGGCCAGTTCCGGCACCTTCTGGATAATCACGTTCTTGATCTGGGCCTTGTCCCCCCAGTAGTCGTCAAACGCCTGGGCGGTCAGGGCGTTAGAATCCTTTTTCAGGAAACGGTACGCGCCGGTACCGCTGGGGTCCTGTGAAAGGGGACTGCCGGTCAGGTCCTTGCCGACCGCCGCCTTCCAGGTGGCCTCGGTGCCGTCCCACTCGCCGATCTTCTTGGCGTGCTCGCTGTCCACGACGCTCTGGCCCGCGTAGGCCAGCTTGCTCAGGAAGGCGGGGTCGGCCTTGGGCAGCGTGAAGACCAGCGTCTCGCCGTCACACTTCACCGCGTCCGCGATCTTGGCCCAGGTGATGGACTTGTCGTCGTTGGCGTTGCTGGCGGTGCCCAGCAGGCTTTCCGAGAGGAACCAGTTGCCGCTCTGGCTGGTGTTGGTCACCAGGTTGCGGCGGAAGGTGTACTCGGCGTCGGCGCACTTGAAGGCGTTGCCGGTATGGAACTTCACGCCGTCGCGCAGCGTGAAGCGGTACTCGCGGCCACCGTTGCCCATTTCCCACTTGGTCGCCAGCAGCGGTTCGAGTTCGCTGAGGCTGCTGCCCTTGTAGGTCAGCAGCGTCTCGTACAGGTTCTCGACAATCTGGCCGCTGCCGGTGTCGTAGGAGGTGCCGGGGTCCAGCGTGGGGATATCGGAGGCTTCCTGCACGACCAGCGTGCTGCCCGCGCCGCTGTCCGCGTTGCGGTTGTTACAGGCGGCCAGGGTCAGGGCCAGGGTGGCGAGCGCCAGGGCGCGGGTAGGGATTCCAGACTTCATGATGACTCCTGAGGGGAAAAACCGGCGGATTTTCAGTGGGCCGGAAGGTGCGTGGCCCTGAACGGACGGAACTCAAGCGAAGTGGGTCGCCCTCACAGGCGAAGCAATCTTCAGGCTAGGGGCAGGTTATGAGTGTTCCCCTGGGGTTCGCTCAAGAAGGCTGAGGGCGGATTCAGGGGCAAGTCAGCCCGCCCAGCGTCTCAGACAGGTCCGGCGGCCTCCGGCCCCGGGCCACCCCACAGGCCTGACTTTAACGGAAGAGGCGCGCCGCGCAAAGCACCGCCCCGGTGGGGGGATTGAAAGACCTCCCACACCGGGCTTGAGTGCCCGAGTGTAAGATTTCCTAATGACTTCAGACGCTCACCCGAACTCCTTCCTGTTGCGCGGCACGGCGGCCGGGGGCACCCTGCGCTTCGTGGGGATCGACGCCACGCAGATCGTCGAGGACGCCCGCTTGCGCCACCATCTCAGCAAGACGGCGACGGCCGCGCTGGGCCGCGCGCTGGCGGCCAGCGCCCTGCTCGCCGTGGTGCTGGGCAAGAAGAGTGACAGCCGCGTGACCCTGCGGATTCAGGGCGGCGGGCCGGTCGGCTGGATCGTGGCCGAGGGCAGTGCCGACGGGCGCGTGCGCGGCTACGTGCGCGAACCCGGCGCGGACCTGCCCGTGCGCGGGACGGACGGCAAACTGGACGTGAGCGGCATCGTCGGCACGGACGGCGAACTGGCCGTGACGCGCCTGCTCGACAACGGCGAACCGTACACCGGCAGCGTGCGGCTCTCAAGTGGCGAGATCGCCGAGGATGTCAGCACCTACCTGGGCGTGTCCGAGCAGATTCCTAATGCCGTGCTGCTCGGCGTGTACGAGGAAGGCGGGCGGGTCCACCGGGCCGGGGGCCTGCTCGTCCAGGCCATGCCCGGCGTGACCGAGGCAACGCTGGCGCAGCTGGAAGCCAATATCCGGGGGATGGGGCAACTGACCGACCACCTGCGCCGGGGCAGCCTGCTGGAAACCCTGCAAGCGGCGGCGGCGGGCCTGGACCTGATCCTCGCCCCCGAGGCGCAGGCCGCCCGCTTCCAGTGCCGCTGCTCCCGCGAGAAGGCGCTGGACAGCCTGAAGTTCTTCGCACCCGCCGAGCGCCAGGAGATGATGGACGAGGGCGGCCAGGAGATCGTCTGCCACTGGTGCGGCGAGCATTACCAGATCACGCCCGCCGAGATCGCCGGCCTGGAGGCCCAGCGCGAACGCGCCCAGGCCTGAGGCACTGGCCCCGCTCCGCACGTCGGGGAGGACTGGGGGCGCGGCCCGGTCCTCCCCGGCTTTTGTCCGCCCGGCACCGGGCAAATGAACGAAGTCCGTAGAAGGCGGCCCCGAACCCCCGGGCATCCGCCCGGTGCGCCGGGGATAATGGCCCCATGAAACGACCGATCCTCGCGGCGGTACTGGTGCTGGTGGGCCTGGGACTGGGGGCCACCCTCCTGCGGGATCAGGTGCCCGTCTCGGGGGCGCAGACGAACCCGGCGGCCACGACCGCCGCCGAAGCCGGCGCGAAACTGCAAAACGAACTGAACACGATAGACATCGTGCGGCGCTACGAGCCGGGCCTGGTCTACATCAGCACCGAGCAGGAGGTGGTGCAGCAAAACCCGATGGGGTGGATGTTCGGCCCCGGCAACCAGACGCAGGTGCAGCAGGGCGTGGGCAGCGGCTTTTTCGTGAATGCCCAGGGCGACATCCTGACCAATTACCACGTCGTGGCGGGCGAGAGCGGTCAGGGGTCCGCCCCGCGCATCCGCATCCGCGTGATGAACAGTGACCAGAGCGTGCCCGCGCGCGTGATCGGCCGCGCGCCCCAGTACGACCTGGCGCTGATCCGCCCCGAGGGGCTGGAGGCCAGATTCATCAAGCCGATCCCGCTGGGCGACAGCGACACGCTGCGGGCCGGGCAAAAGGCCATCGCGATGGGCGCACCCTTCGGGCTGGACTTCAGCGTCACGGAAGGCATCGTGAGCAGCACCGCCCGGCAGATTCCCATCGGCTTCTCGAACACCGGCACGGGCGAGGGCATCACCCAGAAGGCGATCCAGACGGACGCGGCCATCAATCCCGGCAACAGTGGCGGTCCGCTGCTCGACTCCACCGGGCGCGTGATCGGCATCAACACCCAGATTCTGTCCCCCGCCGGAGCGGCCACCGGCATCGGCCAGAGCGCGGGCGTGGGCTTCGCCATTCCCATCAACGCCGCCAGGAACCTGCTGCCCCGGCTGCAACAGGCGAATGGCGGCGAGGTGCGCGCCCCCCGGCTGGGCATCAGCGCAGGCCTGATCGTGCAGGGGCAGGGGCAGGCCGTCGCGGTGGGCCTCAGCGCCCTGACGACCGAGGGCAAGCGGCAACTGGGGCTGCCCGAGACGGGGCTGGTCGTGGGCCAAGTGCAGCCGAACTCGCCTGCGGCCCGGGCCGGACTGCGCGGCGGCAACAAGCAGCAGGCCTTTCCGGGCGGCGAGGTTCTGCTGGGCGGCGACGTGATCACCGCCGTCAACGGCAAGCCGGTGGACGCCCTCGAAGACCTGCAGGCGGCCCTGATCGACAAACAGCCGGGCAACAGCGTGACGCTGCACGTCGTGCGGGGGCGGCAGGCGCGCGACGTCAAAGTGACGCTGGACAATAGTTCCTTCCAGTGAGTGACCGGCCCGAACAGCGCGGTGGGAAGGCCGCCGCCCCCTCCGCAGAACGGGTCTGGGCACAGCTCCGGCCAGAGGACCGCCAGTGGCTGACGGACTTGGCCGGGCGAGCGGGCGCAGATGCGCGGGTGGCCCTGGTCGGCGGGGCGGTGCGGGACGCGCTGCTGGGTGCCCTGCCCACCGACGCGGCCCCCCCCGACCTCGACGTGGTGGTGGAAGGTGCGGACGCGGGGGCACTCGCGGCGGCCCTGGGTCTCCCCTTTCTGGTCCACGCGGCCTTCGGCAACGCCACCGTGACGCTGCCGGACGGGCGGCACGCCGATCTGGTGCGGGCGCGGCGGGAACGCTACCCGGTGCCGGGCGGCAATCCCGTTCCGGCCCCCGGCACCCTCACCGACGACCTGCGGCGGAGGGACTTCGGGCTGAACGCGCTGGCCCTGGTGGCCAGGCCGGACGGCCCCCCCACCCTGCTGGACGAGGTGGGCGGCCTGGAGGACCTGCGGGCACGCACGTTGCGGCCCCTGCACCCCCACTCGCTGCACGAGGACGCCAGCCGCCTGATCCGCGCGGCGCGGCTGGCCGGTCGGCTGGACCTGAGCGCGCACCCCGAGTTGCTGCGGCAGGTGCCGGACGCGCTGAACATGGCAGCACAGACGCCCCGCCTGCACGCCGAACTGCGCCTGCTGCTGCACGAGCCGAGGCCGGGAAGGGCCGCCCGCAGGCTGGAGCACTGGGGCGCTGGGGCACTGCTGCCCGCCGGAGCCGTAGAGCGGCTGGAGGCCCTCGACGCCCTTCAGAACGCCGGCCAGCCCGTCCCCGCACAGGCTTATGCCGCCGCGCTGCTCTCGGCGGCCCCCCAACCTGCGGCGCTGGCTGAGCGCCTGGGCCTGGGGGAAAAACCCGCCGCGCTGCTGGCCCGCGCCCTGTCGGACGCCCCCGCCGCGCCCGGCAGCCCGGAAGCGGCCCTGCGCGCCCTGCTGCGCCCGGACGCCTACCCGGTCCTGACCGGCCGGGACGTGGTGGCGCTCGGGGTGCCGCCCGGCCCGGCGGTGGGCGCGGCGCTGGCGCATCTGGCGGCGCTCCGCCGGGCGGGCACGGTACGCTCACGGGAGGAGGAACGCGCGGCCCTGAGCGCGTATCTGCACGGCGACGCCCCGGGCGGTTCCTCTTCGCCCACCTGAGAGGGTCATCCGGTCCGGCCCCCGGCCCTTAGAATGCCCCCCTATGGGCCTGATCAGTCTCCTGACCACGAACCCCACCGCGTTCGTGATCATCGCGGTGGCGCTCGCACTTTCGCTGACCGTCCACGAGTTCGCGCACGCCTGGACCGCCGACCGCCTGGGGGACCCCACACCCCGGCGCTACGGGCGCGTGACCCTCAACCCGGCCAGGCATCTCGATCCCTTCGGCACCCTGCTGCTGCTGATCGCGGGCTTCGGCTTCGCGCGGCCCGTGCCCATCAACCCCAATAACCTGGGGCGCTGGGGCACCCTGTGGGTGTCGGCGGCCGGGCCGATCAGCAATCTCCTGATCGCCTTCGTGGCCGCCGTGCTGCTGCGCGTGCTGCCCGCCAACCAGATCACCGACCTGGTGCTGCTGTACGTGCTGAGCATCAACGTCGTGCTGGCCGTCTTCAACCTGATTCCCATTCCGCTGCTCGACGGCAGCCGCATCCTGGGCGCGCTGGTGCCGTCGCTGGGGCGCAGCCTGGCCCAGTTCGAGGCCCAGCCCTTCAGCTTCGTGATCGTGATGCTGTTCATCTTCATCGCCCGCGACCCTATCGGGAACATCATCAGCAGCGTGCAGCGCTGGGTGCTGACTACGGTCGGGGTCGGCCTGTAGTACAGGGTCAACCGATTTTCTAGAATCTGGATGATGAGAAACGAATTGCCAGAGGTCGTTCGGGACAGCGAATGCATTCTCATCGTTCAAGTGGCCACCCTGCTTTGACTACCTGACGGTCTAATAGGAACAGGAAGCGCCCCGTCACGAAAAGACCCCCGGCCAGGACCAAGGCCGGGGGTTTTCGGGGACAGTGCCGCTCATCTCAGATGAAACATCATCGCCACGTGTGCGCCGGTACCGCCCAACACGAACAGGTGCCAGATTTCGTGGAAGCCGAAGCCGGGGCGGGGGTTCCAGCGTTTGGTGCCGTAGATCACCGCGCCGATGGAGTACAGCAGGCCCCCGGCGGCCAGCCAGAAGATCGCGGCAGCGGGCAGGTTGCGCGCGAGTTGCGGCACGAACGCGAGGGCCAGCCAGCCCATGCCCACATACAGCAGCGTGCTGATCCAGCGGGGCAGGCGCATCGTCAGGACCTTCAGCAGGATGCCGGCCGCCGCGATGCCCCAGACCACCCACAGCACCACGTCGCGCCAGATGCCCTCCAGCCCGTAATACGCGATGGGTGTATAGCTGCCCGCGATCAGCAGGAAAATGCCCGCGTGGTCGAGCTTCCTGAGCCACAGCAACCCGCGCTCGCCGGGCCGGAAGGAGTGGTAGCTGGCGCTGGCCGCGTACAGCAAGACCATGCTCAACCCAAAGACCACGAAAGGCCACAGGGCCAGCCCCCGCGTCTGCGCCCACCACAGCAGCGGCCCCAGCACGGTCAGGGCCGCGACGGCCCCGCCCCAGTGCGTCAGGGCGTTCACGGGTTCGCGCGGGGCGGTCAGAAGACGCTTCACCCGCACAGCCTAGAGGGAAGCGGGGCCGGGGCAGTAGGACTTGGGACGCAGTACGCGGGAACAGACAGGCGCCCCACGCCCTGCGGCCCCTGACGCCCCCTACTTCCCGCCGTAGTTCGGCGCCTCCTTGGTGATCGTCACGCCGTGCGGGTGGCTCTCGATCAGGCTGGCCCCGGTGATGCGCACGAACTGGGCGCTGTCACGCAGGGTTTGCAGGTCGGGGGCGCCGCAGTAGCCCATGCTGGACCGCAGGCCGCCGACGAACTGGTAGATCACCTCGCCCGCCGTGCCCCGGTAGGCGATGATCCCCTCGATGCCCTCGGGAACGAACTTGCGGCTTCCGGTCTGGAAGTAGCGGTCGCTACTGCCCTGGTCCATCGCGCCCAGCGATCCCATGCCCCGGTAGCTCTTGTAGCGGCGGCCATCGCGCAGGACCGTCTCACCGGGGGCCTCGTCGGTGCCGGCGAGCATGCTGCCCATCATCACGGCACTGGCCCCGGCGGCAATCGCCTTGGGCACGTCGCCGGTCTGCTTGATGCCGCCGTCGGCGATCACCGGAATCCCGGCCTCCAGCGCCGCCGCCGAAGCCTCGAAAATGGCGGTGATCTGCGGCACACCGACGCCGGTGACGACGCGCGTGGTGCAGATCGATCCCGGACCGATGCCCACCTTTACCGCGTCCGCACCGGCCAGAATCAGATCCTTCGCCCCGGCGCGGGTGGCAATATTTCCCGCGATCACGTCCACGTCGAACTGATCCTTCACCCGTGTCAAGGCGTTCAGGATGCCCTGGCTGTGGCCGTGCGCGCTGTCCAGCACCAGCACGTCCGCCCCCGCCGCGACCAAGGCCCCCGCGCGGTCCATCAGGTCGGCACTGACGCCGATGGCGGCGGCCACCCGCAGGCGGCCCAGATCGTCCTTCGCGGCGCGGGGGTACTTCACCCGCTTGGCGAGGTCCTTGATGGTGATCAGGCCCTTGAGGAACCCCTCCCCGTCGGTCACCAGCAGTTTCTCGATGCGGTGGCGCTTGAAGATCTCCTGGGCCTCCTCCAGCGTGGTGCCGACCGGAACGGTCACGAGGTTCTCACGGGTCATCACGTCCGCGATGGGCGTGGCGAGGTCGTCCACGAAGCGCATGTCGCGGTTGGTGATGATGCCCAGCAGCCGCCCGGCGGGGTCGGTGATCGGCACGCCGCTGATGCGGTACTCGGCCATCAGGCGGTCGGCGTCGCCCACGCTGGCGCCCGGCGGGAGCGTGATGGGGTCCACGATCATGCCGCTCTCGGACCGTTTGACCTTGCGGACCATCTCGGCCTGCGCGTCGATGGGCATGTTCTTGTGAATGACGCCGATGCCGCCCTCGCGGGCCATCGCCACCGCCATGCCCGTCTCGGTGACGGTATCCATCGCCGCCGACACGAAGGGGATGTTCAGGCGGACCCGGCGCGTGAGCTGCGCTTCCACATTGACCTCGTGCGGCAGGACGGTGGAATGGCGGGGCTGAAGCAGCACGTCGTCGAAGGTGATGCCTTCCTGGCCGAACTTGTAGGCGAAGCGGTTTTCATGTTCCGCCGCCGACGGTTGGGCCGAAGACGGCTGGACGGAAGACGGCTGGGCAGGAGTCACGGGGGCGCTCATGCACCGGAGTCTACCCGTGCCGGATGTACCGCCGCTGAAGGCTGTCCCGTGCGCCCGGCCAGTCCTCCCCTTGCACGGCTGGAAAACGCGTGCTAGATTTTCCCTCGCCTTTTGGAGCCAGGAGGCCGCGTGGGGTCGTAGCTCAGCTGGGAGAGCGCGTCGTTCGCAATGACGAGGTCAGGGGTTCGATCCCCCTCGACTCCACCACAAAAAAAACCCGCCACAGCGGCGGGGTTTTTTTTTTTTTCTGGCCCCCC
>NZ_JHAC01000066.1 GCF_000599865.1 Deinococcus phoenicis
GGGGGGCGCGGGGGCTGAGCCTCGGCCTGCCCGAGTACACGCTGACGCATCCGCTGATGCTGCTGGACGCCCTCCCCTGCCCCCCCGACTCGCGGGTGCGGCTGGTCGGCCTGCCGGGGGGCGTGACCGCACCGGAGAACCCCGGCGAAAGCGCTTAGACTGAGTCCATGACCAAGCGCAGCAAGGTATTCGTGCCCGCCGTCGTGACGGTGGCGACCGTCGGCGTGGCGGCCGGGGCCGCCTACGTGGCGAGGACCCGCAAGGACGACGTGAAAGAGTTTTTCGTCGCGCAGGTGCTGGAACGGCCCGTGGGGCGCATGAGTTACACGGACCTGGCGCAAGGCCTGGAACGCGGCGGCACCTTCCTCGCGCAGCGGGCCGCCCGCGCCGCCGACACGGACGCGAACCGGGCCGTCCTCACGCACATCATCGGCATCGAACGCTGGGGACAGAACCGGCTGCGGACCGCGCTGGGGCAGCGCAAGTTCGAGCGCGACGAGCATCATCCCTACAAGCCGGGGGCGGGCGCGACCCTGCGCGAGCTTCAGGACCTGCTCTCGCAGACGCGCGCGCAGACGGTGGACCTGGCCCGGCAACTGCACGCCGCGCCGCCGCAGGACGACCTGACGGTGGAACACAACGGCCTGGGACCGCTGACGCCCAAAGCCTGGTTGCGTTACCTGACCCAGCACGCCGACCTCGAAAGCCGCAGGCTGCGCGGGGCGAAGGACGTTCGCGCCCTGGGCGAATAAGGCGCCGGGGCCGGCAGAGAAGGAACCCGCCACGGTCTTCGCCGCCCCCACCCTCTACGCTGGGCGGATGACCCTCCCCGGCCTGCTGACTGTCGGCTATGAAGGCGCGGACCTGGACGCCTTTCTGGATACCCTCCACCGGCACGGCGTCACGCTGCTGGTGGATGTCCGCGAGCGCGCCCAGAGCCGCCGCCGGGGCTACAGCAAGACGGCGCTGAGGCTGGCCCTTGAGGAGCGCGGCATCGGCTACGTGCATCTGCGCGCGCTGGGCACGCCGCCCAGTCTGCGCAAGGAGTATCACCTCAGCCACGATGTTGCCCTGCTGGAACGCGGGTATCACGCACATCTCGCCACGCAGGGGGAGGCGCTGGAAGAACTTGGCCGGCTCGCCGCGCAGGAGCGGGCCTGCCTGCTGTGCTACGAGGCGAATCCTCAGGAATGCCACCGCGTCCTGACTGCCCGCCGTCTCCAGACACTCGGCCTGGTGGGCGAGGTCGAACACCTGCACGTCTCTGCCCGGCCTTGAGGTTCCCTTGAGGGCTGGCCCACACCGTGACCCATGCACCGTTCTGCCGGGAGTGGAGCAGGTCGAATGGGCCATGTTGACTTTGCGACGCCGGGGGCGGCCATGACCGCCCAGCCCACCACGCAGCCGTCCACCCCGAAGCCGTACCGGGACCACAGCACCGAGTCCCTTCTTTCGCCGGTCGAACGCGGCGTGATGGGCGTGCTGGGCCTGGGTGCCCTGGCGCTGAGCCTGCGCGGCGGGCCGGTCGAGCGCCTGCTGCTGGCCGCCGTCGGCGTGGGCTTCACCGGCATGGCGGCCACCGGGACCAACCCGCTGGCGACGGCCCTGAAGATTCGCCAGAACGAGGAAGGCGACACGCTGGTGAGTGACGCCGTGACCGTCGGGCAGCCCCCCGAGCGGCTGTACGCGATCTGGCGCGACCTGACGAACCTGCCGGGGCTGATGAAACACCTGGAATCGGTGCAGGTCCTCGACGAGCGCCGCTCGCGCTGGACGGTGAAGGGGCCAGCAGGCACGGCCGTCAGCTGGGACGCCGAACTCACCGCCGACGAGCCGGGCCGCCGCATCGCGTGGCGCTCGCTGCCGGGGGCCGCCATCGAGAACAGCGGCGAGGTGCTGTTCCGCCCCGCCCCCGGCGACCGGGGCACCGAGATCCGGGTCAACCTGGCCTACCACGCCCCCGGCGGCACGACCGGCGCGGTGATCGCCCGCATCGCCGGGCAGGAGCCGTCGCAGCAGCTGCGCGACGACCTGATGCGCTTCAAGCGTGAGCAGGAACTGGGCTTCGCACCCACGACCAAAGGCCAGAGCAGCGGGCGGGCCGAGAAGGACCCTGGGCAGGCACAGCAGCAGACCGGGCAAGGGGGACAGAAGTGAAGGCCATCATCTGGCAGGGCACCAACAAGGTGGGCGTCGAGCGCGTCCCCGATCCGACGCTGCTCCTTTCCACCGACGCCATCGTGCGGGTGACCTCCACCGCCATCTGCGGCTCGGACCTGCACCTGCTCGACGGGTACATCCCCAGCATGGAAAAGGGCGACATCCTCGGCCACGAGTTCATGGGCGAGATCGTGGAAGTGGGGAGGGACGTGAAGAACCTGAAGGTCGGCGACCGGGTGGTCGTGCCCTTCAACATCGCCTGTGGGGTCTGTGATCCCTGCCGCCGGGGCCTGTTCAGCGCCTGCGACAACACCAACCCGAACCACCGGATGGCCGAGGCGCTGTACGGCGCGGTCAGTGGCGGCGGCCTGTTCGGGTACTCGCACCTGTACGGCGGTTATGCGGGCGGTCAGGCCCAGTTCGTGCGGGTGCCGTTCGCGGACGTGGGGTGCTTCAAGATCGAGTCGGACCTGCGTGACGAGCAGGTGCTGTTCCTGACCGACATCTTCCCCACCGGGTACCAGGCCGCCGAGCAGTGCGGCATCATCCCGGGCCGCGACGTGGTCGCCGTGTTCGGGGCGGGGCCGGTCGGGCAGTTCGCCGCCCGCAGCGCGATGATGCTGGGGGCCGCCCACGTGATCGTGATCGACCGCGTGCCCGAACGCCTGAACATGGCCGAGGCCGCGGGCGCCCAGACCATCAACTACGAAAAAGAGGACGTGCTGGTCGCCCTGCGGGACGCCACCGGCGGGCGCGGCCCCGACCACGTGATCGACGCCGTCGGCCTGGAGGCACACGGGCACGGCCCCGGCGCGCTGATGGACACCGCCAAGCAGAAGGCCCGCCTGAACTTCGACCGCATCACGGCGCTGCGGTGGGCCATCCTGAGCTGTGCCAAGGGCGGGACCGTCAGCGTGCCCGGCGTGTACGGCGGCCTGGTGGACAAGCTGCCGATGGGCGCGGCCTTCGCCAAGGGCCTGACGTTCCGCATGGGCCAGACGCACACCCACCGCTACGTGCTGCCCTTGCTTGAACGCATTGAGGCGGGCCAGATCGACCCCACCTTCGTGATCACGCACCGCGCCTCGCTGGACGAGGCCCCGGAGCTGTACAAGACCTTCCGCGACAAGCACGACGGCTGCATCAAGGTCGTGCTGGACCCCTGGGGACAGCCCGGCCAGGTCCAGAGGGGCTGAGCGGACCGGTACAACGCGGACGCGAGCAGGAGAACAGACGGGTTCCGGGAGATGGATGGATTTCCGGCGCTGTCCCGGAAGGCAAGGAATCGGACGGAATCCGGATCACCCGACAGAGGGGCGGGCCAGGATGCCCGCCTCTTTCGCGGGTTCCAACTCACAGGCTCCTCTCCTACCCGCTTGCGCTGCGTCCCGCGAACCAACCGAGCGGACGGGCACAGCCCTGGAGGAGGGCGAGGAGCAAAAAGGTCCCGCTGGCGGCGGGGCAAGACCCCAGGGCGCTTTCCCGGATGTTCTGGAAGCAGAGCAAGTGGGTCTCATACGGTTGCCGTCCAATCCGTTATCCCATCGGGAGAGCGCCGATGGGATAACTCCATTCCCGGCAACCGCTTTGTTCCTCCTCGCTCCGCTCGGGTTGAACAGTTTTTGTAACTGTTCAACCGGAATTCGTATCAGCGCCCGGTGACCCGCTGCCACAGTTCGCTGATGCGGCCGCGCTGCGGGTCGAGCAGATGCGTGACCTGCTCGCCCAGGCTGGCCCACAGCCACAGTGCGCCGCCCGCCGCCAGACTGCCCAGCATGACGGCGGGCATCAGCAGGACCCCGTGCGCGGCCAGCACCTGCTCGACCGTACTCAGTATCTTCTCGGAGGGCGCGCGGGTGACCATCTGCACGGGCAGCAGGAACAGGCCGAGGCCCAGCAGCACGGCGGCCAGCGCCCGCAGCGGCCCGGAAGCGCCCCGGTAGAGGCTGTGGAGGCTGGGGGTCCGGGGTGCCTGTGCCATCTGGGTTGCCTGGGATGCCTGGGGGACCTGGGCCGTGGCCGCCCCCATCCAGCGGACCCAGCGGCCCAGCGCCGACCAGACCAGGGCCACCAGCGGCGCGACCAGCAGCAGCGCAAAAAGACCCGTAAAGGCCGAGTACACGCCGGGTTGCAGGTTGTGCCAGGGGCCGGGCGACGCCCAGTTCAGCCCCCGCTCGACGAAAAAGGCCAGCAGACTGCCCAGCAGCAGCAGGCGCAGTGCCCACGCGAACCCGCTGAAGACGCGCCGCGCCCCGGCCGCCCGCTGGGGCAGCGCCCGCAGCCAGGCCCACAGGCTGAACGACAGCCCGGCCCCGCACACGCCGGTCCCCAGCAGCAGCGCCTCGAACGCCGCGACCGTCAGGGCCGTGTCGTCCGGCCATTCCAGGTGGGGCAGGTAGGGCCACAGCGAGGCCAGGAGCGACAGCGAGAGCAGCGCCAGCCCGGCGGCCAATGCCCCGGCCAGCAGCAGCCCCAGGCCCTGAGACACAGAGGGTTTCATGTGGGACAAGCGTAGCAGGAGGCGCGGCCAGCTTCCGCCCCATCTCCCGCATCCTCCCCAGGTCCCGGCCGCACAGCACAGCCGTGCAGTAAAGCTGTAAGAGGCCGCTCTCTAGAGTGAGAGGCATGAGCGTCTTGCAGGCCTTACTGGGAGCCATGGTGAAATCGGGGGCCAGCGATATTCACCTGCGGGCCGGCAGTGCCCCCGCTGCCCGCGTGAACGGCGACATCGTGCGGTTCGGCGAGGACCGCCTGTTGCCCGGACACGTCGAGGACTTCGCCCGCGAGATGATGAGCCGCCCCGGCCTGTGGGAAGAATTCCTGACGCGCCGCGACGCCGACTTCGCCTACGGGGTGTCCGGCCTGGCCCGCTTCCGCGTGAATGCCTATTACCAGCGCGGCACACCCGCCCTGATTATGCGTGTGATCGAGGAAAAACCAATTCCCAGCTTCGCCGAGCTGGGCCTGCCTGCCGCCACCTTCGAGGCGCTGGCGGCGCACGAACGCGGGCTGGTGCTGGTGACCGGCCCCACCGGCTCGGGCAAGACCACCACGCTGGCGTCTATCATCGACCACATCAACGCGAGCAACCCCGTCAATATCGTGACCCTGGAAGACCCCATCGAGATTCTTCACCGGGACCGGCAGGCCCTGGTGTCGCAGCGCGAACTGGGCACCGATACGCTCAGCTTCGCGGCGGGCCTGCGCGCCTCCATGCGCCAGGACCCCGACGTGATCCTGATCGGCGAGATGCGGGACAAGGAGACGGTGGAAGCGGCCCTCTCCGCCGCGCAGACCGGCCACCTGGTCTTCTCGACGCTGCACACGCTGGACGCCATCCGCACCGTGAACCGCATCATCGACTTCTTCGCGCCGCACGAACGCGACCAGATTCGCCTGGGCCTCTCGGAAAGCTTGGTCGGCGTGGTCAGCCAGCGGCTGCTGCCGCGCAAGGGCGGGGGCCGGGTGCTGGGCATGGAGATCCTGCTGGGCACGCCCACTGTGCGCGACTGCGTCAAGGACGCGAACCGCACCGAGGAGATCAAGCAGGCGCTTCAGGAAGGCGGCCTGCGCGGAATGCACACCTTCGACCAGCACCTCGCCCAGCTCGTGCAGGACGGCCTGATGACCGAGGAGGACGCCATGCAGTCGGCCACCAGCCCCCATGAACTGAAGCTCACGCTGATGAGCCGGCAGTTCGCGTAAGGGGAGGGCCGTGCACCTGAGCGCCTCTCCCGCATACCGTTTCCCCAGAGGCAGCGGTCATGCCCGAACCATGACCCAGCTTTGCAGGAGGTGCAGGCTTTGACGGTCAGCCCAGGTCACACCCTCTGAAGGGCTGACCGGCCAGACCGCTGGGCAAGGCTTACCGGTACATGCTTGTCTCGTTACTCGATGTCACTTACGCCTGCATCCCACGCCCCTTGTTCATCCAGGCGGGCGGCTTGGGCGCGAAGCGGCTGAGGATGGTGCCCTGGTCATAGGCGAGGTAGGCGGCGGCCCAGGGGAAGGTACTGTTCAGGACCTTGATGGCCTGTGGGCTGCCCATGCCGTGGTCGAGCTGGTACACCACGAACTGCTCGGGGGTTTCTAGGCGCAGGTAGGTGGGCATCACCCCGGCGTGTTCGTCCAGCACGCTCTGGAACTCGCTCACCGCATCCGGGGTGGCCGTTTCCAGGTCGATGGTCACGTACATGACCTTGGGCACCTCGCCCAGTTGCTCCACGCTGACCACTTCTTCCGCGATGGCACGCAGGCCGCCGTCCTCGGATTCGAGTTCCACGATCACCAGGGCGGGCGTGTCGTTGACCAGCTTCTCCTGAATGCGGTCGTAGGCGCGCGAAAAGGCGACCAGTTCAGTCTGCCCCGACTCGTCGGCCAGGATGAAGCGGGCCATCATGCCGCCCGATTTGGTGGGCTTCTTGACCACGCTCTCGATCATGCCCGCCAGCACGGCCTTCACGCGCTTGCCGGGGGCGACGTTCTGCGTCTGGAACCAGGCGTCCAGATCCGAGATGCGGCAGCTCGCGGCCTCGCGCAGCCCCTCGTGCTGCTCCAGGGGATGGCCGCTGATATACAGGCCCAGGGCTTCTTTCTCGATGGCGAGGCGCTGGAGGTCGGTATAGGGTTCGATCCCCGGGCGCAGGGGCCGCTCCTGTTTGACCTCCTCGAAGCCGAACATCATGCTCATGCCGCTGGCGGCCTTGGCATTGATATCGGCGGCCCCGGCGGCGTCCTCCAGGGCGTCTTCCAGGCTGTGCATCAGCTGGTTGCGCTCGCCGAAGTGGTCGAAGGCCCCCGATTTGATGAGGCTTTCCATCGCCTTGCGGTTGCAGACCTTGTGGCCCAGGCGCGAGCAGAAGTCGGCCAGACTCTTGAAGGCCCCGGCCCGCTGGCGTTCTTCCAGGATACGCTGCACCGCCGCCTCGCCCAGCCCCTTGATCGCGTACAGGCCGAACAGGATTTCCTCGCCCTGCACCGCGAAGTCGGGGGCCGAGCGGTTGATGTCGGGCGGCAGCACCCGCACGTCCATCTTGCGGGCGTCACTGACGTACTCGGCCACCTTGTCGGAGTCGCGGCGTTCGACGGTGAGGAGGGCCGCCATGAACTCGACGGGGTAATTGGCTTTGAGCCACGCGGTCTGATAGGTGATGACGCCGTAAGCGGCACTATGACTCTTGTTGAAGCCGTAGTTCGCAAAGGCGTCCAGCAGATCAAAGAGTTTATTGCCCTCTTCCTTGGGCACCCCCTTCTTTTCGGCCCCCTCCACGAAAATCTGCCGCTGGCGTTTCATCTCCTCGGCGTCCTTCTTGCCCATCGCGCGGCGCAGCAGGTCCGCGCCGCCCAGCGAGAATCCGGCCACCTCGGAAGCGATCTGCATGATCTGTTCCTGATAGACGGGGATGCCGTAGGTTTCGGCCAGGATCTTTTCCAGCCACTGGGCCGAGGTCGGGAAGCCGTCCTTGACGTAATCCACCTCCTCGACGCCGTGGTGGCGGCGGACGTAGGTGGGAATGTTCTCCATCGGGCCGGGGCGGTAGAGCGCCGAGAGCGCGATGATGTCCGCCAGGCGGCGGGGCTTGAGGCGGCGGGAGGCGTCCGCGATGCCCGCGCCTTCGAGCTGGAAGACGCCCTTGGTGTCCCCGCGTGAGAGCAGCTCGAAGGTCTGCTCGTCGTCGAAGGGGATGGCGTCGAAATCGATCTCGATGTTCCGGGACTCGCGCATGATGCGTCTGGCCTCGTCCAGAAAGCTGAGGGTGCGCAGGCCCAGGAAGTCCATCTTGATCAGGCCGATGTCCTCCACGGCCTTCATGTCGTACTGGCAGACCATGCCCTCGCCGGAGGTGTCGCGCATGACCGGCACCAGATCGGTGAGCTGCGTCTTGCCGATCACCACCCCCGCCGCGTGGACCGAAGCGTGGCGGGTCAGGCCCTCCAGCTTCTGCGCGAACTCGTAGGCTTCGAGAAGTTGCCCATCTTCCGCGAGCATCTGCTGGATGTCGGGCACCGATTCGCGCGCCTGTTCCAGCGAGTAGCTCTTGCCGAACTTGATGGGGATCAGCTTGGAAACCTTGTCCACCTTGGCGTATTCCAGGCCCATCACGCGCGCCACGTCCTTGAGGCACGCCTTGCTCGCCATCGTCCCGAAGGTGGCGATCTGGGCCACCTTGTCGTCGCCGTACTTCTGCTGCACGTACTGGATCACTTCGCCCCGGCGCGCATCGTTGAAGTCGATGTCGAAGTCGGGCATCGAGATCCGGTCGGGGTTCAGGAAGCGCTCGAACAGCAGCTCGAATTCCAGCGGATCGAGGTTGGTGATGCGGATCGCGTAGGCCACGAGGCTGCCTGCACCCGACCCACGCCCCGGCCCCACGCTGATGTCCTGGTCCTTGGCCCAGTTGATGTAGTCCGCGACAATCAGGAAGTAATCGGGAAAGCCCATGTTGTTGATGACGCTGAGTTCGTACTCGGCGCGGCGCAGGACGGTCAGGGCGTGGCGGTGGTGGGCGCGGGTGGTTTCCTCGTCGGCGGCGGCGGGGTCGAGTTCGATGCTAGTGTCGCTGTCCTTCTGACTGGCCCGGCGGCAGTCCTCGTGCGCGTAGGCGGGGAGCGTTCCCGCCCCGGCCTCCGCTTCCATGCCTTCCAGCGCTGGGTACGGGGTGTACTTCTCCCCCGCCGCCTTGCCGCGCGCCTCCCACTCCGACCCCAGGAAGGCGAGCAGGGTAAACAGCGTTTCCAGGTCGCAGGTCTGGGCGTCGCAGCCCTGCACGCGGGCCAGCACCCGGGTCCGGTCCTCCGCGCCCAGCGCCTCCAGCGAACGCACGGCGTAGTCCCGCAGCAGGCTCTCGGTGGCGTGCGCCGGGTAGCGCTTCACCGTGCCCCGGTACGTCTGCACGCGCAGTTCCTCGGCCATCGTGCGGCCTTCCGGAATGGGCAGGGCGGGCATCTGGTACACGCGCTTCTTGCCCACCGGCAAGTCCACGTTGCATATCTCGGCGATGCGGGCGGTGTTGTCGAAGGGTTCTTCACCCCACTCGGCCACCGGCAGCGCGGCCTGCATCTCCTCGAGGTTCTTGACGTAGAACTCGTCGCAGGGGAACTTGAAGCGGTTCTCGTCGGCCAGGGTGGCCTTGGTCTGGATGGCGAGCAGCGTCTCGTGCGCGGTGGCGTCGGTCTTCTTGACGTAGTGGCCGTCGTTCGTCGCCACCATACCAATGCCGAGTTCCTGCGCCCAGGCCTTCAGGATGGGGTTGTTCTTCTTCTGCTCGGGCAGGCCGTGGTCCTGAATCTCGATGAAGTAGTTCTCGCCGAAGAGGTCGCGGTACCACAGCAGGCGCTGTCTGGCGTCGTCCTCGCGGCCTTGCAGCAGCAATTGCTGCACTTCCGACCCCAGGCAGCCGGAAAAGGCGATCACACCTTTGTGGTGTTCCTGAAGCAGTTCGTGGTCGATGCGGGGCTTGTAGTAGTAGCCCTCGGTGTAGCCGCGCGAACTCAGGCGGCAGAGGTTCTGGTAGCCCTCGAAATCGCGGGCCAGCAGCGTCAGGTGGAAGATGCCCTTTTCACCGTCCTGGCCGCGCGTGCGGTCGCGCCGGGTGCCCTGCCCCGGCACCACGTAGGCCTCGTAGCCCAGGATCGGCTTGACGCCCATGCTGGCCGCATAGTTGTAGAAGTGGACCGCGCCGTGCATGTTGCCGTGGTCGGTCATGGCGAGCGCCGGGGCGCAGCCTTCGGGCGTGACCTCCTTGGCCCATTTGAGCAGGTCCTTCAGCTTGGCCGCCCCGTCGAGCAGGCTGTACTGGGTGTGCTGGTGCAGGTGGGCAAAGCGCTTCGGCGCGCAGCAGGAGCCGTCCGGCAGGTGAAGATGAGGCTGGGGTGCATCGGCGGCGGTCATGCCCCGAGCATAAGGCGGAGGGGGGAAGCAGGTCAGTGGCGAAAGGGCTTGACGCCTGCCGCCCCGCATTTGTCCCCGCCGCCGCCCGCTAGCCTGTGGGCATGACTGCCGACGCTTCCCCCTCCCCCTCCCGCGCGTTCGTGTCCCTGATCGGGGCGGGGCCGGGCGATCCGGGCCTGCTGACCCTCCGGGGGGCCGGGGCACTCCAGAACGCCGACGTGGTGCTGTTCGACTACCTCGCAAATCCCGAACTGCTGCGCTTCTGCCCGCAGGCCGAGACGATCTACGTGGGCAAGAAGGGCTTTTCGGAATACATCTCCCAGGCGCAGATCAACGCGCTGATCGTGCAAAAGGCGCAGGAGAACGGAGGGCAGCGGGTGGCGCGGCTCAAGGGCGGCGACGTGTTCGTGTTCGGGCGCGGCAGCGAGGAGGCGGCGGCCTGCGTGGAGGCCGGCGTGCCCTTCGAGATCGTGTCCGGCGTGACCAGCGCCGTCGCTGCGCCCGCCTACGCCGGGATTCCGGTGACGCACCGCGAGGCCGCGCGGAGTTTCGCCGTGCTGACCGGCAACACGCAGGAAGGCGGCGCGCACTACGAGCGGCTTTCGGGCGTGGACACGCTGGTGCTCCTGATGGGGGTGCGGAATCTGGACCAGATCAGCGCCGACCTGATCGCGGCGGGCCGTGACCCGCAGACGCCCGCCGCGACCGTGCAGTGGGGGACCACCCCGCAGCAGCGGGTGGCGACGGGCACCCTCGCCACCATCGCGGAGCGGGTGCGGGAAGCCGGACTCGAAGCCCCCGCCGTGACCATTGTGGGCGAGGTCGTGCGCCTGCGGGACACGCTGCGCTGGTTCGACACCTCGCAGGAGTTCGGCGGTGCCCTGGCGGGCCGCACGGTCGCCGTGACCCGCACGCGGGAGGGGGCGAGCGCCCTCTCGGACGTGCTGCGGGCGCGCGGCGCGAGTGTGCTGGAGGTGCCCCTGATCCGCTTTGCCCCCACCGGGGCCGAGGCGGCCCTGCACGCCCGGCTGCGCGACCTGGGCGGCGTGTCCTGGCTGCTCCTGACCAGCAATCAGGCGGTCACGGCGCTGTTCACGCACCTCGACCACCTGGGCCTGGACGCGCGGCACCTGGCGGGGGTGAGGGTCGCGGCGGTCGGCCCCAGCACGGCCCGCAGCCTCGCGGAGCGCGGCGTGCGCGCGGACTTCGTGCCCGGCACGCCCGGCGCGCGGCACCTGGGCGCGGAGCTGCCCGCCCGGCCCGGTGACGTGGCCCTGCACCTCACCAGCCAGGTCGCGGAGGATGAGCTGGCGCGCGGCCTGGAAGCGCGCGGCGTGCGCTACGAGCGGGCGGAGCTGTACCGCACCGAACCCGCCCAGCCCACCGAACACGTGGTGGAGCGGCTGCGCGGCGCCGATGTGGTCACGCTGGCCTCCGGCAGCGCCGCCCGGCACCTCGCCGCGCTCGCGGGGACGGACTTCGCGGTCGCCGCGATGGGGCCGCAGACCGCCGACGCCGCCCGCGCCGCCGGGTTCACCCGCGTCACGGTCGCGCCGGCGGCGACGCTGGAGGCCCTGGCCGACGCCGCCGCCCAGGCGATCCGGGGAGGGGCGGCGGCCACACCCTGAAGGTCACATCCTGAACCGGGTTCAAACGGCCTTCCCCCGGTCGGCTTCCGGATAGGCAAGAGCGGGGCGGACATGTCACGCTGCGGGCATGTGGCCCGCGCCCCTCCCCTCCCCCCTCTGTCCAGGCCCGGGGACGCCGTGAAGGAGGACACCCAGGCTGATCTGGCGGCCCTGCTGGAACTCAGCCAGGTGCTGCTGGGGGCGCAGTCTGCCGCCGAGGTCGAGGAGGGCCTGACCCGGCTCAGCGTGAAGCTGCTGGGGGCACGTTACGCGCTGTTCCTGCGCTACCGCCGGGAACAGGACGTGCTGCGGGTCACGACGCAGGCCGGCGAATATGCCGCCGAGCTGGGGGTGGTGCTGAGCCGTGGGCGCGGCCTGTCCTGGCGCGCGGCCCTGGCGCCGGCCCCCGTGCTGCATGTCCACCGGGACGCCCTGCCTGCCGGGGCGATCCTGCTGCCCGGCTCGCCCACGCAGTCCGCGCTCTATGCGCCGCTCCGGACACCGGGCGGACGGCTGCTGGGGGTGCTGACCGCCGGACGGATCGCGCCGGACTTCACCGTGCGTGACGAGACGCTGCTGGCGACCTTCGCCAACGCCGGAACCGTCGCCCTGGAACGCATCTACCAGGCGGCCCGCGCCGCCGCGACCCGTGAGGGCGTCCTGCTGGCGATGGGCCTCGCGCTGGAGGCCCGCGACTACGAGACGCAGGGCCACACCGGGCGCACGGTGGCGCTGGCCGAGCAACTGGGCTGCGCCCTGGAGCTGGAGGAGGAGAGCCTGGACGTGCTGCGGCAGGGCGCCTACCTGCACGATATCGGCAAGCTCAGCGTGCCCGACCGCGTGCTGCTCAAGCCCGGCCCCCTGGACGCTGACGAGCGGGCGCTGATGCAGGACCACGTCGTGACCGGCGAGGCGCTGGTGCAGCGCGTGCCGACCATCCCTCCCGGGGCGCTGGCCGTGATCCGCTCCCACCACGAACGCTGGGACGGTCAGGGCTACCCCGACGGGCTGCACGGTGAGGCCATCCCGCTCCTCGCCCGCGTCTTTGCGGTGGTGGACGTGTTCGACGCCCTCACGCACGCGCGGCCCTACCACGCGGCCCGCAGCGTCCCCGAGGCGCTGGCCCTGCTTCGCGCGGAGGCCGGACGCCACTTCGACCCCCGGGTGGTCACCGCCTTCCTGGGCCTGTTCAGGGAACCGGCGGGCACCGGCACCGGGGCCGGACAGGAACGGCAGCGGGGCCGGCACACGCGCCCGCCCTTCATAAAAATGCCGTCCTGACCGATGTTTCTTACCGTTCAGTCGGGGACGTGCGCCCCGGCGCGCAGACAGTATGCTGCGCGTCATGAGTCTGGCGGCCTTCCTTGATCTGCGCGGCGAGGCGGCCCTGGTGGTCGGAGGCGGCCCGGTGGCGCTGCGCCGCACCCGCACGCTGCTGGAAGCGGGCCTGCACGTCCGGGTCGTCGCGCCGGGGCTGCGGCCCGAGTTCGGCGCGCTGCCGGTGCAGGCCGAGCGCCGCCCCTACCGGCCGCAGGACGTGCAGGGGATGCGGGTGGTCGTCGCCGCCACGGACGACCCGGCCGTGAACGACGCCGTGACCGAGGCCGCCCGCGCCGCCGGCGCACTGGTCAACCACGCGGGCGAGGCGGCGCGCGGCACCCTGCGCTTTCCCGCCGTCGTCCGGCGTGACAGGGTGCAGGTGGCGGTCAGCACCGGGCGTGAGCTGCCGCTGCTCGCGCAGGCGCTCGGGGAACGCATCGCGGCGCTGCTGCCGGAGGGTGCGGCTGTGGACGCCTGGACCGCGCGGCGTCAGCGGGCACTGGCGCTCGCGCCGGCCGAGCGGGACCCCGCACTGGCGGGCCTGCGGGCCGAGATCCGCGCCGCCGTGGGCCTGCCCGTGCAGGCGGGAGGGGCCGCATGACCCTCGCCTGCCCCACGGCCCGCGCCTTTCTCGCCCAGCCGCAGGTGCCGCCGCTCGCGCCGCTGGATTTCGCGGTGGTGGGCCTGAACCACCAGACCGCGCCCGTCGAGGTGCGCGAGCGGGCCGCCGTGCGCACCGGGGACGAGCGGGTGATTCTCGAACACCTGTCGCACCACGCGCGTGAGGTGATGCTGCTCGCCACCTGCAACCGCACCGAGGTCTACCTCGCGGGCATAGAGGGCGACCCGGTGAGCGCCTTCGAGGGAGCCTGGGGCCACGCGCTGGAAGGCCACCTGTATGTCCACCGGGGCGACGCGGCGGTCCAGCACCTCTACCGTGTCGCGGCGGGGCTGGACAGCCTGGTGATCGGCGAGACGCAGATTCAGGGCCAGGTCAAACGGGCCTGGCAGGCGGCGCGCGACCAGCACCTCTCCGGCACGCTGCTGAACAAGGTGGCCCAGGGGGCGCTGGCCGCCGGCAAGCGCGTGCGCTTTGAGACCGGCCTCAGCGACAGGGTGGTCAGCGTGTCGAGCGCCGCCGTCGAACTCGCGCAAGCCGCGCTGGGCGACCTGACCCGGCGCACGGCCCTGATCCTGGGCGCGGGCGAGACCGCCGAACTCACCCTGACGCACCTGCGGGCGGCGGGCGTGCAGGACGTGATCGTGGTCAACCGCACCGCCGAGCGCGCCCGCCAGCTCGCCGAGAAGCTGGGGGGCCGCGCCTGCGCCGCCGAGTACCTGCACGAGGTACTGCCGGAAGCCGACGTGGTGATCGCCTCCAGCGCCGCGCCCCACTACGTCCTGCACGGGGAGGGTGTCCGCCCGGCGCTCGAAGGCCGCCCCGGGCGCGCCATGTTCCTGATCGACATCAGCGTGCCGCGCATCCTCGACCCCGACATCGCGGACGTGCCCGGCGCGCACCTCTACAACCTCGACGACCTCACCGCCATCGTCAGCCGCAACCTGCAAAGCCGCCGCGCCGCCCTCCCCCACGCCGAGGCCATCATCCGCGAGGCCGCCTGCGACCTCTCCCGCTGGTACCTGACCCGCGAGGCGCAGTTGCGGCGGCAGCCCCGGCGGGAACTGGCCCTGGCAAGCGACTGACCGGCTCTGCGACTGGCCAGCTCTGCGACTGGCCGGCTCTTCCCGGTACCCCGCGCCACCAACCCCGGCCCCGTTTTCCCGTACCCTGCCGCTATGTGGACCCGGCTTCCCTCCAGTGCGCTGCGCCTGACCGGCGCGGACCGTGTGGCCTTCGTGCAGGGGCAGATGACCAACGATCTGCGTGGCGCACCGACGCCCGGGCTGGTGGCCTGCACCTTCCTGAACGTGCGCGGGCAGATCGAGTTCTTCGCGCGGGCCTACAAGCGTGCAGAGGACGTGTACCTGCACCTCGACGCCGGACAGGCCCAGGGCCTCGCCGCCCGGCTGAGGCGCTACATCATCTTCGATCAGGTGGACATGCAGGACGTGACGGAGGACCTGCGGACCGTCCACGTCTGGGGCGGCCAGACCGTGCCCGGCTGGGACCCGGCGGGCGGGGACGCGCAGACCTTTACGCTGGGCGGCGGGACGGTGCTGGCGGGCCGCGTGAACCGCACGGGTGCGGCGGGCATGGACCTGCACTACCTGGCCCGCCAGGAGGCCGGGGTACTGGCGGCGCTGGGCGGCGAGGAGGCACCCCTGGCGGTTCTGGACGCCGCGCGCGTGCGGGCCGGCCTTCCTGACGTGACCCGTGACGGCTTCGCGGGGACCCTGCCGCAGGAGGTCGGCCTGGATGTGGGCGGCCCACTTCCGGCCATCAGCTACCGCAAGGGCTGCTACGTGGGCCAGGAGATCATGGCCCGGCTGGAAGCGCGCGGAAACGCTCGCTACCACCTCGCGCGCGTCGCCGGAGAGGGTCTGCCCGACCACGCCGAGGTGACGCGGGCAGGCAAGGTCGTCGGGCAGGCGGGCCTCTTCGCGGCTGGGCTGAGCCTGGCACGGCTCCGCAAGGAACTCGCGCTGGGGGAGACGGTGGAGGTGGGCGGTGTGCCCGCCACCGTCCAGTCATTGCTGCCAGCCCCCGCCGATGCTTGACGCCTTCGCGCGGGAGCTGCGCGCCGGGACCCCCGCCGACCTGACCCGGGCGGCCCGGCGTGCCCAGGCCGCCGCGTTTCTGGCCCTCGCCGTGCCGGGGCTGCCGCTGGGGGGGCTGTACCTCCTGACGCGGCCCGCGCCGCTGGCCGCCGTCTGGGTCGCGGCGCTGGCGCTGCTGGCGGCGCTGCTCGCGCTGGTCGCCCTGCGCCTCGCTCGCCGCGCCGCCCGCGACCCGGTCCAGCCCCCTGCCCGCACGGCCCTGGCCGCCGCCATGCAGGCGGGGACCGCCCCGGCCGTGCCCTTTTTGCTGGGCTGCGCCTTTCTGGCCCAGCCCGCCGCCGTGGCCCTGCTGTGGGGGCTGGCGGTCTGCGCCTATGCTGCGGCCTGGGCCAGTGTGCCCGGCTGGGTGAAGGCGGGGGCGACCCGGGCCGACTGAACCCGGCCCCTGTCCCTCCCCCGCCCTGCGCCATCTGGCTCAGGCGCGTCGCCCATCTGCCCCTTAGCCTGGGCAGGATGTACGCCGAAACTCCCCGCCTGCTGCTGGTGCCCCTCACGCGCGAGGTGATCGAGACCCGCCTGTCGCGTGACACCTTCACGGCGGCGGTGCCCACACCGCATGGCCCCCTCACCGTCACCTATCCACCGGCCTGGCCGGGCGACCTCCTCCCCCTCTTGCCCCGGCGGCTGGCCCCGTTCGACGCCGCGAAAGAAGCGTGGAGCGCCACCCTGGTCGAGCTGGCCACCCTCACGGCCATCGGGCAACTGGGGGCCAAGGGACGCCCGGACGCGCAGGGCGACCAGGAGATCGGCTACGGGCTGAACCCTGAAGCCTGGGGACAGGGCTACGCGACCGAGGCCGCCCGCGTACTTGTCGCGGCGCTGCTGGCCCGGCCCGACGTGCGGCGCGTGACCGCCCAGACCGCCACGACCAACCCGGCCAGTGGGCGCGTGCTGGAAAAACTCGGCTTCGAGAAGGTCGGCACCGCCTGGGACGAGGAGGACGGCGACCTCATCGTGTGGGCCTGCGCGGCGGGCAACGCCTCCCAGGAAGCAATGAAGACGCCCCCGGCCTGAGCGGCGGGGGCGTGAAGGCGAAGGGCCGGGTTTCTCAGCGGCTCTTGGGATCGTAGGCGTCGCGCAGGGCGTCACCGAACAGGTTGAAGCCCAGGCTGAACAGCACGATAAAGGCGGCGGGAAAGACCATCACGTACCAGTAGGCGGGTTGCAGCCAGGCGCGCGCGAAGTCCACCAGCTGGCCCCACTCGGCGTACCCGGTGGGAAAGCCCAGGCCCAGGAAGGACAGGGCGGCCACGCTCAGCGGCACGGTGCCCAGGTCCAGAATGGCGATGGTGATGACGCTGGCGAGGCTGTTGGGAATCACGTGCTTCATGATCAGCCGCCAGTCGCGGGCACCCAGCGAGCGGGCGGCGTCCACGTACTCCAGCTGCCGCGTCCGCAGCACCTCGCCGCGCACGATGCGCGCGTAGCTGGCCCAGCCGGCCACGGTGTACGCGAGGATAATCGGGAAGGACGGGTCTACACCCGGATTTCTGGCCCTCAGGAACGTGACCAGGATGATCGTCAGCACCAGGCTCGGCAGGGCGAAGATCACGTCGATGAAGCGCTGGATCAGGTTGTCGATCCAGCCGCCGTAAAAGCCGCTGATCGCCCCGATCACCACGCCCACCAGCAGGGTGATGCTGACCACGATCAGGGCCAGCTTGAACATGGTGCGCGTGCCCCACACCAGGCCGTAGAAGATGTCGTAGCCCTGGCTGGTCCCGAAAACGGCCTGCGGGTTGGGGGGCACGGGTGTGGGCGCGAAGCTTTCGCGCTCGATGGAGTAGCAGCTGTCGGGTGCGTTGAACAGCGCCTGCCAGAAGCCGGGGTTGGCCGGATTGTAGATTTGGGTGGGGCTGCTGAGATTCAGGTCACGCAGGCAGTTGCCCCCCGCCTCGGTAGAGGGCCGGGCGATCCAGGGCGCAAAGAAGGCGGTCAGAACGAACAGCAGGGAGATCAGCAGCCCGACCATGGCGAGCTTGTTGCGGCGCAGCTTCTGCACCGGGCGGGAGGTCAGGAAGCCCTTGAGGCGGCTTTCCCGCGGCTGGGGGGG
The DNA here is from genome assembly GCF_000599865.1 of Deinococcus phoenicis. Taxonomy (GTDB): domain Bacteria; phylum Deinococcota; class Deinococci; order Deinococcales; family Deinococcaceae; genus Deinococcus; species Deinococcus phoenicis. Next base: position 17,792 of record NZ_JHAC01000066.1, read on the forward strand.
AGCACTGAGCGTCGTCATCAGTCGAACCTCACGCGGGGGTCAATGACACCGTACAGGATGTCGGTGAGGGTGCTGACCACCACCACGATCAGCGCCGAGAGCAGCGCAAAGCCCAGCACCGAGGGAATGTCGAGTTGCAAGGCCGACTGCACCACCCATTGCCCGATGCCGGGGTAGGCGAAGATGGTCTCGGTAATCAGCGAGCCGCTCAGCAGCCCGATAATCAGGAAGCCGCCCAACGTGATGACCGACAGCAGGGCGTTGCGCCGGGCATGCTTGAGGTTCACGACCCGTTCGGCCAGGCCCTTGGCACGCGCCGTCCGGACGTAGTCGCTGCTGAGCGATTCGAGCATGCTGTTGCGCATCACTTTCAGGATGGTGGCGCTGCTGATGATAATCAGCGTCAGTGCGGGCATCAGCAGGTGCCGGAACACGTCGAGCGCCACGTTGAAGCGGCCGTTCAGCAGCGCGTCGACCCCGAGCATCCCGGTATAGCGCTTCATGTCCCCGATGGCGAACTGGTTCAGCACGTCCAGCTGACCGGCCCCCGGCAACCAGCCCAGGTAGCCGTACAGCACGGCCAGCAGCACGATCCCCAGCACGAAGGAAGGCAGGCTGTTGCCCAGCACGGCAAAGACCCGCAGGAACTGGTCCACGAACCGGTCCTTGTTCAGGGCGCTCAGGGTGCCCAGCCAGACCCCGATCAGGATGATGGGAATGGCGGTGACCAGGGTCAACTCGATGGTGTTCGGCAAGCGGGTCTTGATGGTGTCCAGCACCGGCTGCCCGCTGGCCTTGGAAAAGCCCAGGTCACCGTGCAGGGTGCTGCTGAGCCACTTGCCGTACTGCACCGGGAACGGCTGATCCAGCCCCCGGTCACGAATGATGCGTTCCATTTGCGCCGCCTGCTGGTCACTCTTGATGTAACCGGCAGCACGCTGTGCAGGCGTGAGCAACATGGTGAGGGCCACGATCAGAATCGACAGGGCCAGCATGACCAGCGGAATCTGAACGAGGCGGCGGACGATGAAATTGAGCATGAGAGACCTCTGGAAGAACCCGGTAGGGAGTCCGGCTTAATTTTCCTCGCAAAACGGGGGCCGATGATGAAAGTCGGTGAGGTTTGGGCCAGGAATCCACCACCAATGCCGCCCGGCAACACAGATGGGCGGGGGGGCACGTCCCGCCCCCCCCGCCCCCTTTGTTCAGCTTACTTCTTGCTGAGGTCCTTCCAGAAGGTCCCGGTGTAGCTGAAGCTGGTCATGGGGTTGTAGGTCTGGGCAGTGGCCCCGACCAGGTTGCTGCGCTGCACGTTCAGGCCGATCCCGGCGGGCACCAGGAGGTAGGGCGACTGCTCGTAGGCGCGCTGGCCGACCAGGCTGTAGAGGCGGTTACGCTCGGCCTGGTTGGTGGTGACGCGGGCCTGCTCCAGCCACTTGTCCACGGTGGCGTCCTTCCAGTTGCTGCGGGGGTAGTAGTACCCGTTGCTGCTGTAGAAGGTGTACATGAAGTTGTCGGGGTCGGCGTAGTCGGGTGCCCAACCGATGATGATCATCGGCTCCTTGCCCGCCTTGGAATCGTTGAGCATCGCCGACCATTCCTTGGACTGGATGTTCACGCGGAACTTGGGGTTCAGCGCCTCGATGTTCTTCTTCAGGATTTCCATGGCCGTCTGGGACGGCACGCTGCCCGCGCGGTAGGCCACGTTCAGCGTGAAGCCGTTCTTCCAGACGTTGCCGCCCCAGGCGCGCTGGAGGTACGCCTTGGCCTGCGCCGCGTCGTACTTGTAGGTCTTGACCTTGGCGTCGTAGCCGGGGAAGGTGTCGGGGAGCAGCATGGTGCGCTGCTTGCCCTTGCCCTTCTGCACGTCCTGGATGTACTGGGCGTAGTTGAAGGCGTAGGCGAAGCCGCGGCGCACGTTCACGTCGCTGAAGAAGTTGGCGGGGATGCCCTGACCGTCGAGCTTGCCGCTGCCCAGGCGCGACGAGTCCTTGATGTTCTCGTTCATGAAGATGCCGGTGGCGTTGACGTTCGGGAGGCCGTCCACGACCACCACGCCGGGCTTGCCCTTCAGCTGCTCTTCGATGTTGGCGCGCGTCCCGGCCTCGATCAGGTCGGCGTCGCCGCGCAGGAAGGCCTGCTGGCGGGCGGCCAGTTCCGGCACCTTCTGGATGATCACGTTCTTGATCGCGGGCTTCTTGCCCCAGTAGCCGTCGAAGGCCTGGGCCAGGATGGCGTTGGCGTCCTTGCGGACCAGGCGGTAGGCCCCGGTCCCGCTGGGCTTGGCACTCAGCGCGCTGCCCTGGAGGTCCTTGCCGACCCAGTTCTTCCAGTCGGCCTCGGTGCCCTTCCACTCGCCCAGCCCGATCGCGTACTTGCTGTCCACGATGCTCTGGCCCGCGAAGGCGAGCTTGGACAGGAACGCGGGGTCGGCCTTGGGCAGCGTGAAGACCAGCTGGCCATTGTTGTTGCACTCCACGGCCTTGTCGATCTTGGCCCAGGTGATGCCCTTGTCGTCGTTGGCGTTGCTGGCGGTGCCCAGCAGGCTCTCCGAGAGGAACCAGTTGCCCGACTCGGCGGCGTTGGTCACCAGGTTGCGCTCGAAGGTGTATTCGGCGTCACGGCAGGTCATGGTGTTGCCGGAGTGGAACTTGACGTTCTTGCGCAGGTCGAAGGTGTAGGTCTTGCCCCCGTTGCTGATGGTCCACTTGGTCGCCAGCAGCGGTTCGAGGTCACGCAGGCTGGCTCCCCTGTAGGTCAGCAGCGTCTCGTAGATGTTCTCGACGGTCTGACCGCTGCCGGTGTCGTAGGTCGCGCCGGGGTCGAGGGTGGGCGTGTCGGCGGCCTGTTGAACGACCAGCGTGTCCTTGGGTGCGGCGGCAAACGCCGCGCCAGCGAGAAGCAGGGTGCTGAGCAGAGCAAGTTTCTTCATTGCGCCTCCTGGGCGAGGGTGCTGCACGCCGCGCAACCTTGGTTGCGGGGGGACGGCACCGATGTGGGGTTAAACGCTAGGCATCATAGCGTAGGCTGAGCGGCGGGTGTGAGAGTTCGCCAAGAGCGGAAAGAGGTCTAGATCGCACTTTCCTGCGCGTCAGATGCTCCTGGGGAGGCCCAGCAGCAGCGTGAGTGCCATACTGCACCCCGTGAAGAAGCGCATCCTGCTGCTGGCGGGCGGTCAGTCCGGCGAGCATGAAGTCAGTCTGAGGAGTGCCCGGAGCGTGTTGAGCGCCCTGCCCCGCGACCAGTTCGACGTGACGCCAGTAGTAATCAGCCCCCAGGGCCGCTGGCTGCCCCCCACCGACACCCAGCGCGCCCTGGACACCGGCGAGGCCCAGCGCGGCGGTGACCTGGTGCTGCACCGCGCCGCCAGCGCCGAGGGCTACGACGCCGTCTTTCCCCTGCTACACGGCCCGATGGGCGAGGACGGCACCATTCAGGGCCTCCTGACGCTGGCCGGGATTCCCTTCGTGGGGTCGGGTGTGCTGGGGTCGGCGGTCAGCATGGACAAGGTGATGACGAAGCAGGTGCTGGCCTCGTCGGGGATTCCGCAGGTCGCCTGGCGGCTGGCGGTGCGCCGCGAGTGGCAGACTTCCCCCGAGGAGGTGCGTGCCCGCGCCGCCGAGCTGGGCTACCCCCTGTTCGTGAAGCCCGCCAACCTGGGGTCGAGCGTGGGGATCAGCAAGGTGAACCGCCCCGGGGAGCTGGAACGCGCCCTGGACCTGGCGTTCGACCTCGACCGGCGGGTGATTCTGGAAGCGATGACCCCGCACAAGCCCCGCGAGGTGGAGGTGGGGATTCTCGGGAACGACGCGCCCATCGCCAGCCCGGTCGGGGAGCTGCGCTTCGACGCCGACTTCTACGACTACGAGACGAAATACACCGAGGGCCGCGCGACCATGTTTGTCCCCGCACCGCTGCCCGCCGAGGTGGCCGAGCGCGTGCGGGCGCTGGCCCTGGAAGCCTTCCGGGCGCTCGACTGCGCCGGACTGGCCCGGGTGGACTTCTTCTACATCGAGCAGACCGGCGACCTCTTCCTGAACGAGGTCAACACCATGCCCGGCTTCACCACCACCAGCATGTACCCCAGGCTGTTCGAGGCGGCGGGCCTGAGCTACAGCGAACTGGTGACGCGCCTGGTGGAGCTGGCCCTCGAAGAACGGTAGAGCGGCCAACGGGAGGACGGCCCGGCCTGCTCTCATCCCCCCGCCCCATGCTGGAGGGGTGCGCCGCCTGCTCCGTCTGCTGCTCGTTCTCGCGCTGTTCGCGGGGGCGGCTTATCTGCTGTGGCCCAGCGTGCAGAGGGCACAGCGGTACGCAGCCCTGATGGCCTCGCCTGCCCCGACCACGCGGAGCCTCCCCAACCCGCTGCCCGGCCAGCGCTTCGTGGACACCTGGGGTGGGGCACGCTCGGAGGGCCGAAAACACGAGGGCGTGGACATCTTCGCGGCGCGGGGCACGCCGGTTCACGCCACCACACGCGGCGTCGTGCTGAACGTGGGCGAGAACCGCCTGGGCGGGCGCACGGTGATGGTTCTGGGTCCCGGCGGACAGCGGCACTATTACGCGCACCTCGACCGCTACGCCGACTTGCAGGAAGGCCAGTGGATCGAGGCCGGCAGGGTCGTCGGTTACGTGGGCGACAGCGGCAACGCCAAAGGCACGCCGACCCACCTGCACTACGGCATCTATCAGCTGGGCGGCGCGGTCAATCCTTATCCGTTGCTGCGCCAGGACTGAGCGGCCCGGCCAGGTGCGGCGCGAGATTCACGCCGGTCAGCAGCGCCGTAGGCGAGTCGCGCCGCAGGGTCAGGGTGGCAAAGCCCGTGGCCCTGAACGCGAACCATCCCCGCTCCGCCCCGGTCAGCTCGCACAGCACGCTGTTCAGGAAACCGCCATGCGAAACCACCAGCACGTTGTTCGCGCCGGCCCGCCACAGCCCCTCCAGGGCCAGCAGGGCGCGGGCGCGGATGGCCGCCCGACTCTCCCCACCCTCCGCCGTGAACGGGTCGAGATCATGCCGGAAGGCGGGAATGGGAAAGCGGCGCAGCGCCTCGGCGCGGGGTAGGCCCGCGAGGGGGCCGTTGTCCCACTCGCGCCACAGGTCGTCCGGATACAGGGGAACCTTTGCCGCCGTCACGATCTCCGCCGTCTGCCGGGCACGCGCCAGGGTGGAACAGAAGGCCACCTCGAAGCCGGGCGGGTGCGCCTGCCAGTACGCCGCGAGCGCCTCTGCCTGTCCCCGGCCCACGGCCGTCAACGGCGAGTCGTAACGGCCTTCATGCACGCCCTCGTCGTCCGCGCGGCTGCGCCCGTGGCGCAGGAGGGTGAGGTGGAGGGCGCTCATCCTGTCCTCGCCGCCAGAATCACGCGCTCGCCTGCACTCACAGCCACCTCGGTACAGGTCAGCCCGGGATGTGCCCACAGCGCCTCCCGCTCGGGGTCACCCGCGTGCAGGGCTTCGGGCAGCTGCCCCGGCGGGCTGAAGTTGTCCAGCACCAACAGGCCACCGGGGCGCAGGGCAGAAATCAGGAGGTCCAGGCTCTCCGTCTCGCGCTTGGCGGGTACACAGTCGCTGAAGATCAGGTCGAAGGGGCCGAAGGCGAGCGCCTCCCGCCAGTCACCGTGCAGCACCTCGGCGCGGTCGTCTCCTGCCAGGACGGTGCGGGTGACCAGGGCACGCTCGGGGTCGAGTTCCACCGTCACCAGGCGCGAGGCCCCGTCCATGCCCGCCAGCAACCAGGCCGCGCCCACGCCCGTCCCGCTGCCCAGCTCCGCGAAGTGCCCAGCCGGTCGCGTGGCCGCCAGCGTCCGCAGGAGCCGTCCGGTTTCCGGACTGCACGAGCGGCCAAACCCCAGCCGTTCCGCCTGGACGTGCGCCCGGTGTACCCGGCCCGGCAGAGCGAGTGCCGGGGCTGTCGCGCCGCGTGCGGCCAGAACCTGCCGCAGTTGCACGTCGTCGGCCCAGGGGAGCGTGCGCGGGTTCACCCAGGCGACCGGGCGGCCCTCGGGGCTGGGGTGCAGGCTCAGCAGGCGGGCGGGGAAGCAGAGGGCACCCTCCGCCAGGGTCAGCGCCTCGCCCGACACCTCCACCCGCGCGCCGCATTCCTCCCAGGCCTCGCGCACGGCGGCCTCCGCGCCCGTCTCGCCGGGATGGATACCGCCGCCCGGCAGGGTCCAGCCTCCGGCATCCCTTGCGGCCATCAGCACGCGGCCCTCACGCTCCACCCACACGCAGGCGCGGCCCACGCGATCGGTGGAGGGGGAAAGGTTGGTGAAGGGCGCGGCACGGCCCCACTCTTCGGCCGGACGGCTGACCGCTGAAAGCTGTCCCCTCCCCCTCACAGCGCCCCCCGGTTGCGCTCGATCAACTCATCCAGCGCCTCGCGCAGCAAGGACGCCTCGGTGCGGCCCAGCGCGCCTGACAGCTTGGCGAGGCGTTCGAGCTGGCTTTTGGGGTAGTAGTTGCTTTTCAGGACCATCTTGCTTTCCACGTAGATGCAGGCGCGGCCTCGGCCCTCGCGTTTGGCCCGCAGCAGGGCCTCATCGGCGGCGCGGTACAGCTCGGCGAAGGTGTGGGCATGGGCGGGCCGCGCCGCCAGCCCCACACTCAGCCCCAGCGTGCGCGGCCACTGGGGGTCGCGGTGAATCTGGAAGTGCTTGATCACTTCGTCGAAGAGGATCAGGGCCGTTTCGGCGGCGGTCTCGGGCAGGATGACCGCGTACTCGTCGCCGCCGATCCGCCCGATGATGCTGCCGCCCGGCAGGCTCCCCGCCAGGAGCCGTTCCACGCTCCGCAGGACGCGGTCACCTTCGGCCCGGCCCAGCGTCTCGTTCACCGTCAGAAAATGATCGAGGTCCAGCACTGCCAGCGTCAGCGGCGCGTCACCCAGCCGGTCAAAGGCGTCCTCGAATGGATTGCGGGACAGGATATCGGGTCGGGGCATAGGTCGTCCTCCTTACCAGGGGGCAGAAAGGTTTCCACAAAACGGCTGTGTATTGTCTTCTTACATATATATGTTAGACCTATAGCCCGCAACCCCCACCCCCAAAAGCCGCGTGCTGGTGGGCCTTGAGCGCCCTAGACTCAGATTGTCAGACTCCGGCAGTTGACATTTCTATCAAGGCAGGACTAGTATTCCGTCTGGAACGGCAAAAACCGCCGGGTAAGCCGGCGCGCCGATGCTGTCACACCCACTTCACTTCACAGGAGGGACACCCATGCTGAAACCTTTGGGCGACCGCGTTCTCGTTGAGATCATCGAAGAAACCGAGCAGAAGACCGCCGGGGGCCTTTACGTGCCCGACACCGCCAAGGAAAAGAGCCAGCGCGGCAAGGTCATCGCCGTCGGCAACGGCAAGATGCTCGACAACGGCACGCGTGTCCCGCTGGACGTCAAGGAGGGCGACACGGTGTACTTCGCCAAGTACGGCGGCACCGAAGTCAGCCTGGACGGCAAGAACTACAGCCTCCTCAACGAACGCGACGTTCTCGCCATCGTCGAGTAAAGGCTGCTGGAGGAGACGTGAGGCCCGCCTTCGTCTCTCTCTTCTGCTGCCCTGACGCCCGACTTCTCAGTTTTTCTTTCTTAAGGAGCAACAATCATGGCTAAACAGCTTGTGTTTGATGAAAATGCCCGCCGCGCGCTGGAACGCGGCGTCAACGCCGTCGCCAACGCCGTCAAGGTGACCCTTGGGCCGCGTGGCCGCAACGTGGTGATCGAGAAGAAGTTCGGCAGCCCCACCATCACCAAGGACGGCGTGACCGTCGCCAAGGAAGTGGAGCTGGAGGACAAGCTGGAGAACATCGGCGCGCAGCTGCTGAAGGAAGTCGCCAGCAAGACCAACGACATCACGGGTGACGGCACCACCACCGCCACCGTGCTGGGCCAGGCCGTCGTGAAGGAAGGCCTGCGCAACGTGGCCGCCGGCGCCAACCCCCTCGCCCTGAAGCGCGGCATCGACAAGGCCGTGGCCGTCGCCACCGAGGAAATCCGCAAGCTGGCCGTGCCGGTCGAGGACAGCGACGCCATCAAGAAGGTCGCGGGCATCAGCGCCAACGACGAGCAGGTCGGCCTGGAAATCGCCAACGCGATGGACAAGGTCGGCAAGGAAGGCGTCATCACCATTGAGGAGTCCAAGGGCTTCGACACCGAAGTGGACGTGGTGGAAGGGATGCAGTTCGACAAGGGCTACATCAGCCCCTACTTCATCACCAGCCCCGACACGATGGAAGCCGTCCTCGAAGACGCCTACATCCTGATCAACGAGAAGAAGGTCAGTGCGCTGAAGGACCTGCTCCCCGTGCTGGAAAAGGTCGCGCAGACGGGCCGTCCCCTCCTGATCATCGCCGAAGACGTGGAAGGCGAGGCGCTCGCCACCCTGGTCGTGAACAAGCTGCGCGGCACCCTGAACATCGCCGCCGTGAAGGCCCCCGGCTTCGGTGACCGCCGCAAGGAAATGCTTCGCGACATCGCCGCCGTGACCGGTGGTCAGGTCGTCAGCGAGGACCTCGGGCACCGCCTGGAGAACGTGGGCATGGACATGCTGGGCCGCGCCGCGCGCATCCGCATCACCAAGGACGAGACGACCATCGTGGACGGCAAGGGCAACCAGACCGAGATCGACGCCCGTGTCAACGCGATCAAGGCCGAACTCGACACCACCGATTCGGACTACGCCCGCGAGAAGCTCCAGGAGCGCCTCGCCAAGCTGGCGGGCGGCGTGGCCGTGATCCGCGTGGGTGCGGCGACCGAGACCGAACTCAAGGAGAAGAAGCACCGCTACGAGGACGCCCTGTCCACCGCGCGCAGCGCCGTGGAAGAAGGCATCGTCGCCGGCGGCGGCACCACGCTGCTGCGCGTGATCCCGGCGGTTCGCAAGGCCGCCGAGAGCCTGACGGGTGACGAGGCGACCGGCGCGCGTATCCTGATCCGCGCCCTGGAAGAGCCTGCCCGCCAGATCGCCATGAACGCGGGCGAGGAAGGCAGCGTCATCGTGAACGCCGTCATCAACTCCGACCAGCCCCGTTACGGCTTCAACGCCGCAACCGGCGAGTACGTCGAGGACATGGTGCAGGCCGGGATCGTGGACCCCGCCAAGGTGACCCGCACCGCCCTCCAGAACGCTGCCTCCATCGGCGCGCTGATCCTGACGACGGAAGCCATCGTCAGCGACAAGCCCGAGAAGGCCGCGCCTGCGGCCCCCGCCGGCGGCGACATGGGCGGCATGGGCGGGATGGACTTCTAAAGCAGGGATGAGCGCTTAGGACGGCGCTCATAAGGGTTGCCGGGTGAGGGTATAGCCACACCGTTGAAACCAGCCC
>NZ_JHAC01000067.1 GCF_000599865.1 Deinococcus phoenicis
TGTCGCGAGTTCGAATCTCGTCTCCCGCTCCACTTCCCCCCACCTTCTCAGAAGGTGGGGGCCTTTTACGTATGTCTTGCTTTCCACTCTTCAAAACAGCAATCTAAAAGCACTCGTTTGCAACTGGAGTCGCGGGCGGCCCCGGGCCGATCAGGCAGAATGCCAGGATGTTCGAGTTCGATATCCAATACCGGGATGGCCGTGCGCGGGTGGCCACATTTCAGACACCGCGCGGTCAGGTTCAGACACCGATGTTCATGCCTGTGGGAACCCAGGGGACAGTGAAGGGAATCAGTCCGCAGGAGCTGCTGGAGATAGGCTCACAGATGATCCTGGGCAACACCTACCACCTGATGTTGCGCCCTGGGGAAAAGCTGGTCGAGGCGCATGGGGGCCTTCCCGGCTTTACAGCCTATCCTGGCCCCTTTCTGACCGACTCCGGTGGCTTTCAGGTTATGAGCCTGGGCCACATGCGGAAAATCACTGAGGAGGGCGTGACCTTCAAGAGCCACCTTGATGGCAGCGCCGTCAACTTGACGCCTGAGCGGAGTATCGGCGTGCAGGAAGCTCTCGGGGCAGATGTCATCATGGCGTTCGACGAGTGTCCACCCTATCCAGCAGACCGGGAGTACATCCGCCGCAGCCTGGAGCGGACCATTCGCTGGTTGGAACGCTGCCAGGCCGTGAAGACCCGGGATGATCAGGCGCTCTTCGCCATTGTTCAGGGTGGTGTGCATCAAGACCTGCGGCAGCAGAGTCTCGATCTGACACTGCCGTTCGGGACGCCAGGTTTTGCCATCGGTGGCCTGGCCGTAGGTGAGTCGAAGGAAGAGATGTATCCGGCTGTGGCATTTACAGCCGCCCGGCTTCCTGAGAACAAGCCCCGTTACCTGATGGGGGTCGGCCATCCTGAGGACCTGGTTGCAGGGATTGCGCTGGGCGTAGATATGTTTGACTGTGTCTACCCAACGCGAACAGGTCGTTTTGGCTACGCCCTGACGGACGATGGACGGCTCAACATGAATTCGAGTGCGCCCCGCACGCAGTTGCAACCTCTTGATGACGAGTGCGATTGCTATGCCTGCCGCCATTATACCCGGGCCTATCTGGCGCACCTGATTCGTGCTGAGGAAATGCTGGCCCCCCGGATGTTGTCCCTGCATAACCTGCGTTACCTGCACCGGCTGGTCGAGCGTGCGCGCGGTGCTATCGCGCAGGGCACGTTCCAGACCTGGGCAGAAGACTGGGCGCGGCGGTATTTCCGTCAGGCGATTCCCGAGTGGTTCCGGATGGCTCTGACTGCCGGAGCCAGAGCGGAAACGGTCCTGACCAACTCTGTCTCAGGCTGAGATCAGGGGCCTGCAAAAGCGGAACGTCATCCTCCGGCTGGAGATTGTGGGGTAAGGCGTCCGGAAAAAAGCAGCATGTTTAAGCTACGCTGACTGTCGCCGGATCAGACTCGTCGTCTCCAGTGCCTTCTGGAGCCTCTTCACGTTTTAATCAGAAACGGGACGCAGGGACTGGATGAGACCTCTTTAACGACATCTCAGGGTTGACCCATGCTTCTTCACGCTTGTATCATCCGCTTGATCTGACCTTTCCGGAGCCATAGGCAGCGGGGGTCAGGTTGCGCGGAAGAACGCGGAAGGTGAACTGCTCCGGGAGAGGAAACTCGGCAACTCGCCCCACCGTCAACTCTAGTGCCGGAAGTGTTTCGGACGCGCGACGCTTTGGGGGTTTTATGAAGAAGAGCCTGTTCATTCTCACTGCCGCACTGTCCTTCGGCGTTGCTGCCGCACAGACGGCGGCCCCAGCGACTGCCGCCCCGGCGACGGCAGCTCCGGCGAGCGCGCCCCAGGTGCCCGCACTGACCGACGTTCCTGCCGGTCACTGGGCCAAGGACGCGATCGACCGTCTGGTCAGCAAGGGCATCATCCTGGGTTACCCGGACGGCACCTTCCGTGGCACGCAGAACCTGACCCGCTACGAGGCCGCCGTGATCATCGCGCGTCTCCTTGACCAGATGCGGACGGGCGATGTGGCTCCCGGCGCGCTGACCCAGGAAGACCTGACGGCGCTCCAGAACGCCATTCAGGAACTTGCCGCCGACCTGACGGCCCTGGGCGTGCGTGTCAGCGACCTCGAAGAGAACGCGGTCAACCGCGACGACTTCACCCGTCTGGAAGCGCGTGTCGAAGAACTCGCCGCAGCCAGCGGTGACGCGGCCGCCATCGCCGACCTCAAGGCCCAGATCGACGAGCTGACGGCCCGTGCCGACGACTATGACGCCCTGCGCGCCGACATCGACGACAACGCCAGCAGCATCGCCGCCCTGAACGACCTCACCGTGCTGCTCAACCAGGACATCCTGAACCTCCAGGACCGCGTGAGCGCCGTCGAGAGCGCCCAGGCCGACTTCGTGCAGCGCGCCGACTTCGACGCCCTCACCGGCCGCGTGACCGGCATTGATACCCGCGTGACCACCCTGGAGAAGGCGCCCAAGTTCAGCCTGACCGGCACGATCGATGCCCGCTATGGCCGCCTGGCCCTGATCGCCGGCACCACCAACTTCGACGTGGACCGCCTCACCCGCCAGACCTTCGCGGACGGCGTGTTCAGCACGGGCGTGAACTGCCCCACCGGCGTCTATGCGGCCTCCGGCAACGCCGTGAGCTGCACGGACACCAATGGCGGCGCCTACGTCCAGGACAGCTCCATCGTGTTCGGCGTCAAGGCCACCAACCTGACCACCGCCAACGGCCAGGTCACGGTGAACAACGCGGCGGTGAACTTCTCCACCAACAACTCCTTCAGCCTGGGCAACGACGTCTTCGTGAAGGTGGACAACGCCAGCGCCGACGGCACCATCGCCGGTCAGAAGTTCGACGTGCGTTACGAGTCGTACAACAGCAAGTTCAAGTTCAACGACTACCTGTTTGCGAACGACAACGATACCGAGAACGCTGTGTACCGCCGCGGCGTCGTGGCGAACATCACGGCCACCTCGCTGCCCCTTCAGCCCCAGATCACGGTCGTGGCCGGTACGGCAGCCACCAACACGGGCAAGCTGGACTCCAACACCGGTGGTCCTCAGGCCAACATCCTCGTGGGCAACTACTACGGTGTGCGTGCCAGCGTGAATCCCTACGGTCTGGGCACGGTGGGCCTGTCCTTCGCGCAGAACGACGGCAACCGCACCGCCTTCGGTGTGGACTACGACCTGGGCTTTGGCAGCAAGAATGCTGATGGTATGTCGCCCTTCACCCTGACGGGTGCCTACGTGGCCAGCATTCCCCAGACCCCCGGGAGCTTCGTGACCGGCGGCGGGACGTTCCAGAACGCCTTCAGCAGCCGTGACCAGGCGTTCTTCACCGAGGGCAAGGCTGACCTGGGTATCGTGAAGTTCGGCGCGAACTTCCGTGCTATCGATCCGGCCTACAACAACGGTGTTGCCGGCATGTCGGCCAACGACTCGGGTTACTACTATGGCGCGCAGGGCTACAAGTCCAGCATGCCCTACCTGCCTGACCAGGTCGGCTACGGTGCCGGAATCAGCACCAACCTCGGTCCGGTCGCCCTGGCGGCCTATGGCGACAGCTACGTGCCCTACCTCAACGGTGACCGCAACACCAGCTTTGGTGTGAGCGCCGGGGCCAAGCTCGCGGGCTTCAAGCTGGTCGGCTTCTACAACCGCTCCACGCTCAACAACGACCTGATCCATGCGGACCTGAACTTCGCTGGCCCCGGTGCGAGCGGCTTCTCTTACAACCTGACCAGCCCCTACATGGACATCGCGGATGTGCCCTTTGCGTGGTCCAGCACGTACGGCGCGGTCCTCAACCACGACGGTGCGGCCAGCAACGCGCTCGTCAAGGGCCTGAACTTCACGGTCGCAGACGCCTACTTCTACGGTGACCGCGTCAACGACTTCCAGGTCTACGGCAACTACAGCGGTACCTTCGCCGGTGTGAAGATCGAGCCGTTCGCGCGCTACCACCTGCTGACTGCGCCGAACGATGTGCTGGTCGACAACGGTGGCACGCCCAACGACGCCTCGGACGACACGGTGGTCACCCAGACCTACAACACCGTCAAGTACGGCGTGAAGCTCAGCACCCAGCCGCTGACGGCCGTTCCGCTCCAGCCCAGCGTGTTCGTGAACTTCGCCAACCGCATCAGCAACGTGGGCCGCAGCGTCCAGGTGCAGAACGGCACGACGACCGAGCTGTTCGGCCAGGCCGGGATCTCGCTGAACCAGTTCCTGGTGCCCAACATGAAGGCCAGCATCGGCTACGCCTACTACCAGGGCTTCAACTTGGGCAGCATCACGGCCAGCAGCGCCAGCGGTGCCTCGGCGACCTACGGTGCCGCTGCCGACCGCTTCTACCGCAGCCCGCTGGGCGGCGCGAGTGATCCCTACACGGGTGCCAGCTTCGGCACCCAGAGCGGGAAGCTCCAGGGCGTGTTCGCGCAGCTCAGCTGGAACGGCCTGTCGGCCAACTACGGCATCTTCCGCAACACCGACCTCGACACCCCCAGCGCCAGCAGCGTCGCGCAGGGCTTCAAGGTCAGCTACGTCTTCAAGTTCTAAACCGCTATGGTTTGTGGAGGCCCTTCGGGGCCTCTTTTTCTGTTTGGCAGATTAGAATCCCGTCATGCTGGCTGTTTTTGGACACACCAACCCCGATACCGATGCGATCACTTCTGCCCTGGTGTATGCGCGGCTGCTGACCCGCCAGGGCGTCCCCGCACAGGCCTACCGCCTGGGCAACCTGAATTTCGAGACGCCTTTCGTCTTGCGGGAAGCGGGCGTGGAAGCACCGCCCCTCCTGCCGGAGCTGGAGGCCGGAAGCCAGGTGGCCCTGGTCGACCACAACGAGAGCGCACAATCGGTGCCGAACCTCGCGGAGCTGGCCGTCGTGCGCGTGGTGGACCACCACAAGCTGGGCGACCTGACGACCATGCAGCCCGCTTTCCTGCGCTTCGAGCCGGTGGGCTGCACGTCGACCATCCTGCTCAAGCTGCACCGGGAGGCGAATCTGTCGGTCGAGCAGGTGGACGCGCGGCTGATGCTGAGCGCGATTCTGAGTGACACCCTGCACTTCCGCAGCCCGACGACGACACCGGACGACCGGGAAGCGGCCGCGTTCCTCGCTCCTGTTGCGGGCGTGGAGGATGTGGAAGCGTATGCGCTCGCCATGTTTGCGGCCAAAAGCGACCTGGGGGACACGCCCGCCGAGACGTTGTTGAAGATGGATTACAAGGTCTTTCCGTTCGGTGACCCGGCCCGTTCCCAGCTGGCGCAGGCCCGGGGCGTGCAGCACTGGGGGATCGGCGTGATCGAGACCACCAACCCCGGCTACGTCCTGGGCCGTCAGGCGGAGCTGCTGGCCGCGATGGATCAGGCGCGGGCGGCGGATGGCCTGAACGGCATCCTGCTGTCGGTCGTGGACATTCTCAACGAGACGAACGTGACCCTGGTGCTGTCGGCCACCGAAGAGAAGGTGCTGCGTGAGGCGTTCGGGGTGGAGACGGCGGGTGGGCGCGCCGAGCTGGGAAACCGGATCAGCCGCAAGAAGCAGATCGTGCCCGCGCTGGAGGCCTACTTCACCCCGGAAGCCTGAGCGTCCACAGATGCGGCGGAAGGCTGGGGAGAGTTTCCCCGGCCTTCTTTTCTGCGTTCCGGCCTCTGTGTTCCTGACGGCTGCGCCTATGCTGCGGCCATGACGGAACTGGATTGGTTGTTCGCGCGGCAACGTTTCGGGGTGCATCCGGGTCTGGGGCGGGTGCGGGCGCTCCTGGCTCGGCTGGCCGATCCCCAGGAGGCCTTCCAGACCGTTCTGGTGGGGGGGACCAACGGGAAGGGCAGCACGGCGGCGACGTTGGCCGGCATGTTGACGGCGGGCGCAGAACGCACCGGCCTCTTTACCAGTCCGCACCTGACCCGCTTCTCGGAGCGGTTTGTGGTGGACGGCCAGGAGGTGCCGGGGGAGAGGGTTCTGGATGCACTGCACCGGGTACGACCGCAGGCCGAGAGGGTGGAGGCTTCCTTCTTCGAGATCGTGACGGCGCTGGGCTGCCTGCTGTTCGCGGAGGCGGGTGTGACCACTGCCGTGATGGAAGTCGGGCTGGGGGGACGGCTGGACGCGACCAACGCCCTCGATCCGGCGCTGAGCGTCATCACGAACGTCGCGCTGGACCACACTGGGGTTCTGGGCGGGACGCGGGAGGCCATCGCGCAGGAGAAAGCAGGCATCCTGCGGGCGGGCCGTCCAGCCGTGACCGGGGTGTCGGCGGGTCTCCTCCCCCTGCTGGAGACGAGGGAAGCCGACCTGTGGGCACTGGGCCGTGAGGTGCAGCTGGAAGCCGCGCCGCTCGGCTGGGCCGGCTGGGATGTGCGGGTGCGGGTGCCGGGGACGGTCCTGCCCTTCCACACGCCGCTGCTGGGCGCCCACGGGGCACGCAACGCGGCGCTGGCTGCCGCTGCCGCCCACCGCCTGGGGGTGGGCCAGGCGGCGCTCCAGGCGGGGGCGGCGGGTGTGCGCTGGCCGGGACGGCTGGAAGTGTTGCCCTGGCGCGGGGGGCGCGTGCTGCTGGACGGCGCGCACAACCCCGACGGGGCCGGGGCGCTCGCGGAGGCGCTGCGCGGTCTGGGCGTGGAGCGCCTTCCCATTGTGTTCGGTGCGGCGGCCGACAAGGACGTGGCGGGGGTGGCCGGGGCGCTGCGTCCCGTCGCGTCGGAGGTGATCCTGACGCGCGCCCTCCTCAGTCCGCGTGCCGCCGATCCCGCCTCGCTCGCGCCTTATTTTGAGGGGCTGCCGGTAAGACTCGCGGACACGCCTGCCGCCGCCCTCGCGCTGCTGCCACCTGAGGGCCTCGCCGCCGTGTGCGGCAGCCTGTACCTGCTGGGAGAGGTGCGGCCCCTGCTGCTCGGGGAGGCGGCGGAGGGGCGGGAGCGCTGGCAGTAATTCCCGTTGCACCCGGGCGAGTGGTCTCTGGGCCGAATGACGTATTTCATTGCCCCCCTGGGGGGACGCTAGGCTGCGCGCATGAGCATGGACGAACTGAAGCGCCGCCTCGGACAGGTGAGCGATCTGGGGGCCGCTGCCGGGCTGATGTCCTGGGACCAGGAGACGCAGATGCCGGGGGAGGCGGCCCGCGTGCGCGGCCTCCAGATGGCGACGCTGGAGGGCCTGGCCCACGAGCTGTTCACGGCGGCGCAGACCGCCGAACTGCTGGAGGCCGCCGGCGAGGCCGAAAGCGAAACGGACGCCGCGATTCTGCGCGTGACGCGCCGGGACCACGCCAAGGCCACCCGCCTCCCGACCGGGTTCGTGGAGGAGGCCGCCCGCGCCCGCAACGAGGCCCACCATGCCTGGCTGGAGGCCCGCCAGCACAGCGACTTCGCCACGTTTGCCCCGCATCTGGAGAAGATGATGGACCTGGCGCGGCGGCAGGCCGATCTGCTGGGGTACGAGGAGCATCCCTACGACGCGCTGCTGGACGAGTACGAGCCGGGCATGCGTGCCTCGCAGGTCAAATCCGTGTTCGCCGACCTGCGGGACCGGACGCTGCCGCTGCTGCGCCGCATCGTGGCCGCCGGGGACGCCGCCGATTACGGGGTGCTGACCCGGAGCTTCCCGCCGGAAGCGCAGAAGGCCTTCGCCTGGCGCGTGGCGGGAGAGGCGTTCGGCCTGAAGCCCGAGTTCGCGCGGCAGGACGAGAGCGCCCACCCCTTCCAGACCAACTTCAGCCGCAGCGACCTGCGCATCACGACGCGGGTGGAGGAGTACTGGCCCGCCTGTCTGTTCGGCACCTGGCACGAGACCGGCCACGCCATGTATGAGCGCGGTGTCGCGCCCCGCTGGGAGCGCACGCCCGTCTCGCGCGGCGCGAGCCTGGGGGTACACGAGAGCCAGTCGCGCATGTTCGAGAATCTGCTGGCCCGCTCCTTGCCCTTCTGGGAACGGTATTTCCCGCAACTCGCGGAGGTCGCGCCGCAGGTCGCGGCGGGCCTGGATGCGCCCGGTCTCTACCGCGCCGTCAACCGCGTCAACCCCAGCCTGATCCGGGTGGAGGCCGACGAGGTCACCTACAACTTCCACGTGATGCTGCGCTTCGAGCTGGAACTCGCCCTGCTGGAGGGGAGCCTGAAGGTTCACGACCTGCCCGAGGCGTGGAACGCGAAGATGCAGGCGTACCTGGGCCTGACGCCCCCGAACGACGCGCAGGGCGTCTTGCAGGACATCCACTGGTCGGCGGGGCTGATCGGGTACTTTCCGACCTATACCCTGGGCAACCTGCTGAGTGTGCAACTGCTGGAGGCAGCCCGGAAGGACGCGGGGATCGCCGCTGGCGTGGAACGCGCCGAATATGGCCCCCTGCTGGCCTGGCTGGTCGAGCATGTCCACCAGTACGGGCGCAGCCTGACGCCCACCCAGATCACCGAGCGGGCCACCGGCCGCCCCCTGACCGCCGATCCCTACGTGGCTTATCTGCACGGGAAGTATGAGGGGATTTACGGGCTGACTTCCGAGAACAGCGCGTAGGAGGCCAAAAGCCAGGGCAGAGGCCTTTTCCCGGCGCTCTGCCCTCTTTGCCCGCTGTTCCCGGCCGCTGCGGTTAGACCGCCTGCTTCCGCTCTGCCTGGGTAATCAGGTAGGCGCGGGCGGCCCCGAGCCAGGTCTGGGCCAGGGCGCTGTGGGGGTGCTGGCGGTCGCGCAACGCGCTCAGGCCTACGCTGAGATGCCGCTCGATGCGGCGGACGGCGCCCATGCCCCCCTCGTTCTCGGCCTCGATCAGGGTATTCAGAACGGTGGTGGGATGTACGGAGCCGGTGCGGATGCTCTCAGCGATGATGTCCAGTGCGCGCATGGCTGGCCCTCCTGCGGGCGGAAGATGAAAAACGACGTGATCGGGATCAACCGTTGCTTTGAGGACGAGAGTAGCAGAGTCTCTTGGGGGTAGCAAGAAGAGCAAGGCTTTATTCTGTATTGACCGTACCGGGGGGTGGTGTTACACTCCGATCAAGGGTGGCGGATTCTGCCGAGAGGCAAGCGCATCCCCAGGCGGCACGCACGCCCCGGCCCGGAAAACGGGCAGGAACGGGTGAGGTGACGCCGCAGCCAAGGAGGTGAAACATGAAACTGCACGAACGACTCCGCGAACTGCGCAGTGAACGCGGGCTGCGGCTCAAGGACGTGGCGGAAACCGCCGGGATCAGCGTTCCGTATCTCAGCGACCTGGAACGTGGGCGCACCAACCCCAGCCTGGAGACCCTCCAGACGCTGGCGGGGGCCTACACCATCACGGTTCACGACCTGCTCGAGGGCGTCGAGTTCTATGGTGATTCCACCGAAGGCGCGCTCCCCAGGGGGCTGGCCGATCTGGTGGCCGACCCCACGCTCGGCGGACAGATCACGCCCGACTGGGTGCGGACCCTGTCGCGCATCGAGCTGCGCGGCAAGCGCCCGCGCGACAAGCAGGACTGGTACGAGATCTACCTGCACCTCAAGCGCATCCTGGGCTGAGCGCTTTTCAATCACGGCGGGCCGGAACATGCAGTCTCCGGCCCGCCGTCCTCCTGTCCCGCCTTACGGCGGGGTCACGCTCTGCTCTTCCCGCCCGGTCCGGGTCAGCAGCAGGGTGCCCGTTCCCCAGGCCCCACCCACCAGCGCGCAGGTCAGAGCCAGCGGGGGCACGCTCAGGCTCGCGGCGACGGCCCCCAGCCCGAGCAGGGCGCCCACGGCGTCCGGGACGGGCAGCCGCAGGCGGTAGGCCAGGGCGCGGCCCACATCATAGGCACTGACACTCAGGCCGGTGGCGACCAGCAGCAGCGCGAAGGCGCAGGCCAGCAGGGCGGGCACCAGCAGCCCCGCCAGCGCCAGCGCCAGCGCCGGACCGATCAGAACGGCCAGCGCCAGCACGCCCAGCGCGAGGGTGCGCAGCGGGGCGTGCCGCTGCCGCCGCGCGAGCATCGGGGCGGCCCCGGCCACGAACAGCAGCAGCAGCATGCCGCCCGTCAGCACGACAAACACCCGGCTCCAGGCCGCGCCGCCCAGCCACCCCAGCAGGGGCCGGAAGGCCGAGGCGGTCGCCAGGCTCAGGCCCGCCGGGGGCGCGGTCTGGAGGGCCGTCACGTCGCCGGGCGCATGGCCCAGCAGGGTATTGACACGCCCCGTGACGCTGGCGTGGGGATCGCGCCGCACGTCGCCGAACAGCGTGATGACCTCACCCTGCACCCGCGCGTCTGGGGCCAGGGTGACGTTGCCACCGACGGCGATCACGTTGCCCGCCACCTGGCCATGAACGGTCACGTCCTGACCCACCGTGATCCCGCTGCGCCCGAAGGCCTCATAGAGGGGGGGCAGCGTCAGGACAGCGGACAGCGCGAAGGCGCCCGCCCCGACCCGCTGCATTGCCGGGGTGGGCCGCCAGGCGATCAGGAAACTCACGGTCAGCAGCAGCACCAGCCCGATGCCCGCCAGGGGTGAGACCTGCGCCACCAGCGTCTGCAAGACGGTCGCCCCCGCCGCCAGGTTGGGCCACGCACTCGTGACCCCCAGCAGCGTCAGGCCGGTCAGCAGCCCCGCCACCAGCAGCAGGGGCGCGGGATTGTGCCGGGGCGCAGGGGGGAGGGCCGGCGGAACACCCCCCGACTCCCGCGCGATCCGGGCGGCTAGTGGCCCCGCCAGCGGAGCCGGGAGAGGAGGGGCAGGCTGCTCCAGCCGCGCGGCCCAGCCCACTTCAGACGCCACGGTGGCGGCGAGGCTGCGCGGCAGGACGGGGGGGGACCCCAGCCAGGCAGACGCCCTCACCTCTCCCGCCACGTCTGCCGCCACGCTGCGGGGCAGGGGGGGAACAGCCGCCCGGGTCAGCTGCCGGTTCACCCCCACCGCCGAGGCGACCTGTGCCGCCACCGGGGAAGGGAGGGGGGGAGGCGTCAGGGCCGCCAGGCGAGCACCCCACGCGATCTCCGTGGCGGCCTCTTCTGCCAGGCTGCGGGGCAAGGCAGGGGGCGGCAGTGCGGCGAGAGACGCCGCTGCGTGGGCCAGTTGCTGCCGCGCCTGCGTAAAGGCGGGGTCCTGCTCCAGCGCCGCCAGCTGCGCCCGCTCGGCCGCGGTGAGGTCACCGTCTGCCTCGCGGTGCAGCAGATTCAGCCAGGATTCACCCCACTTCGCGCCCATACGTTCCTTCTACGTTAAAGGGAGTCGGAAAGTTCCCGGCCCAGCCCTGGGGCCTAGCCGCCCTGTGCGGCGTAATCGCCGCTCTTGCCGCCCGTTTTGGCGAGCAGGCGGATGCCGGTGATCTCGATGGCCTTGCTCGCCGCCTTGAGCATGTCGTACACGTTCAGCGCGGCCACCGTCACGGCGCTCAGGGCTTCCATCTCCACCCCCGTCGGGGCCGTGGTCCGCACGGTCGCCACGATCCGCACGCCCGCGTCCTCCAGGGTGACCTGAACATCGGCCCCGGTCACCGGAATCGGGTGACACAGCAGAATCAGGTCGGCCGTGCGCTTGCTGCCCGCCAGACCCGCCAGCCGGGCGACGGTCAGCGGGTCCCCCTTGGGGTTGGTCCCCGCCTCCAGCGCCGCCCGGGCCTCCGCCGGAAGCCGCACCCAGCCCTCGGCGGTCGCCGTGCGGACCGTCGGCACTTTGCCGGTTACGTCCACCATGCGGGGCAGGCCGTCCCGGAAGTGGGTCAGCGCGGGGGGCGTCGTTTCCGCCACCCTCAGTCCTCCGGAAGCTTCAGGTCACGCAGCCCCGCGAAGGGGTTCTGCTTGGCGTGGACAGTGCCCCCCGGCGTACCGAGTTCGTCGTCGATCTCCTCGACCGGCACCTGGGCCATGTGTTCGCACGGTCCCTCGTTCAGGTCGTGACCGCAGACCTGGCACAGGCCCTGGCAGTCGGGCGCGTGCAGCACGCTCAGCGGGGCGGCCAGCAGCGTGGTTTCGGCCAGGTAGTCGCTCAGGTCCAGGTCCGGGTCACCGAAAACCAGCACTTCCTCGCCCGTCTCGGCTTCCTCCAGATAGGGCGTGTTCACCGACGGCTCGTAGCGCATCAGGGTGCCCAGCGTCAGGTCCAGGGGCACCTCCACGTCCCGCAGGCAGCGGGCGCAGTCGAGGATCAAGGTCGGCTCGAAGCTCCCCTGGAGATACATCTCGTTGCCCCCCAGGGCATTGACGGCGACTTCAAAGGGGGCGGGGCGGGCAAAGCGCAGCGTCTGCCGGGTGCCGCCCTGTTCGTAGGTGAGGTGGTCGAGTTCGCCCTCTGCCTGCGCGTCCGAGGACGTCCGCAGCAGCGAACCCAGATGAATACGGGGCGTATCGGTCATCTGCCCATGATAGGCCCCCACGCTTCCGGGGACCGGGCAACAGCGCACGGTCAGGCCAGGTTTCGTCAGGCCGAATGGGCCGCCAGCCAGGCCAGGACCTCCGCCGCATTGCGGTCAGGCGGAAACACCGGGTAAAAGACGTGTTCGACCACGCCGCCGCGCAGGATCAGGGTGACGCGCCGCAGCAGGGTCTGTCTCTCCATCTCGAAGGTCGGGAGGCGGAGCGCCCCCGCCAGCCGCAGCCCGGCATCCGACAGCAGCGGGAAGGGGAGGTGCAGCCGTTCGGCGGCCTCCTGCTGGGCGGCCGTGTCCTGCGTACTCAGGCCGAACACCCGCGCGCGCCGTCCTCAGCGAGGTCCACCGCTTCGCCCGCCGTGCTCGGAAGTGGGAGCGGAGGCAGCCTCAGCCCCCGCAGGTGCGCGCAGGCCCCGTCGTCGCCCGGGACAGGGAGGTCAGGCGGGAGGGAGGTGAACTCGGTCATGCCAGTTCGACCACGCTGGCGTCCGAGAGGGTGAGCTTGTGGGTGCGCGGCACCTTGCGCCCGCCGCGCACCTGGGCACGCACGCCGATCAGGCAGTCCTGGAGCCGGGTATTCAGATTCTCGATGCACGCCTCGGCGTCCACGACGCTGTGTTCCACCTCGGCGTGCCGGACCACACTGTCGCGGCCAATGCTGGTGAATGGCCCGATATAAGCGTCCTCGATCACCACGCCCTCGCCCAGCAGCACCGGCCCCACGATCTTGCTGCGAACCACCTGCGCCGACGCGGGAATGATGACCCGGCCCGTGATCTGCGACTCGCCGATCTCCCCCTGCACGTCCGCGTCGATCTGTTCCAGGAGCAGGCGGTTGGCGTCGAGCAGATCGCTGGGCCGGCCCGTATCCTTCCACCAGCCGCAGACCCGTTGCCCCAGCACTGTCCGGCCCCGCTCGATCAGGCCCTGAATCGCGTCGGTGATCTCGTACTCGCCGCGTGCCGAGGGCGGCATGCCCTCCAGTACGCCGAACACCTCGGGGGTGAAGCAGTACAGGCCCGCCACCGCGAGGTTGCTGGGGGGCACTTTGGGTTTCTCGACCAGGCGCGTGATGCGCTCGCCGTCCAGCTCCGCCACGCCAAAAGCGGTGGGGTCCGGTACCTCGACCAGGGCGATCACGGCGGCGGGGCGCTCGCGGCCAAAGCGCTCGATAAAGGGAGAGACGCCATGCTCGAACAGGTTGTCCCCCAGATACACGCAGAAGTCGTCCTGCCCGGCCCAGTCCCGCGCCGTCAGGACCGCGTGGCCCAGCCCGAGCTGCTCATGCTGGTTGATCAGGGTGACCTGGGCCTCGGGCACCTGCTCCAGCGTGTGGGCGATTTCATCCCGCGTCGCGTCCGACACGATGATGGCCACCTCGCTGATCCCGGCGGCCAGCAGGGTCCTGAGGGCGTGAACGATGATGGGGGCGCCCGCGACCGGGAGAACCGGCTTTGGACGGGTATAGGTCAGGGGACGCAGGCGGGTGCCCAGACCTGCGGCGGGGATGATGGCTTTCATTGGGCGTATTCTAGGAACATTCCACAGCTCATAAAGTTGAACGCCCTTTACCGAGAGGCCCAGGACCGAGAGGCCCAGTACCGAGAGTTTCAGGTCGCCGGTCGGCAGGATGCTCGGGAGGCCAGCCGGAGGCGCCCGGCCAGCGGTGGGCTTTCCCGAAGGACGACCGCCCCCAGCCTGCTCACACCGAGAGGGTAAACTGAGAACGCGAGGAGGGAATCTTTCCCCCTTACCACTGGAGTTTTCATGGTTCAGCAATCATCAATGCAGGTGGGCGGCGTGCCCCACCCCGTCGGCGGGAACCTGCGGCACAAGGCTGCCCGGGCCGGGGTGCAGGCGTGAGTGCTCCTCCCCTGATCCCCGTGATCCTGGCGGGAGGCAGCGGCGAGCGCTTCTGGCCGCTGTCGCGCAAACACCGGCCCAAGCAGTTCCTGGCCCTGGATGAAACCGGGCGAAGCCTCCTACAGGCCACCAACGACCGCTTGGCCCACCTCAGCGGCGGTGCCGAACACGTCATGGTCGTGACGGGCGGCGAGTACCGCGTGCAGGTGCTGGAGCAGCTCCCGGAAATGCCGGTCGAGAACCTGATCGTCGAACCGGTGGCGCGGGACACGGCCCCCGCCGTCCTGTATGCGGCGCTGCGGGTGGCCCAGGATGCCCCGGACGCCGTGATGGGCGTCTTTCCCGCCGACCACCGCATCACGGCCCCAGACGCCTTCGCTGCGGTGGTGCGCCGCGCCGCCAGGCTGGCCGCCAGCACGGACTGTCTGGTCACCCTCGGCGTGACGCCGACCTTTCCCGCCACCGGCTACGGCTACATCCAGCGGGGCGAGCGGTTGCCGGGCACCGACCTTCCCGCCTTTCAGGTGGCCCGCTTCACTGAGAAGCCCGACGCCGAGACGGCGCAGGCCTTTCTGGACGATGGCGGCTACAGTTGGAACAGCGGGATGTTCCTCTGGCGGGTGGAGGCGATCCTGGACGCTTTCCGGCAGTACCAGCCGGAGATGTACGCGCGGCTCTCGGGGGCCGTCCGGCAGGGCCGCGCCCCGGGAGGCGTCCGGGACGTCTTCCCCGGCCTCCAGAAGATCAGCATCGACTACGCCATTCTGGAAAAGTCCGACCGGGTGGCCGTGATCCCGGCGGAATTCGGCTGGGACGACCTGGGCGACTGGAATGCCCTGGAACGCCTGCTGAAGGGGGAAGGGCAAAACGTCTCGGTGGGCCGGCATATCGGCCTCGACACCGACGGAGCCATCCTGTATACCACCCGGGGAGATGACCTGATCGCCACCATTGGCCTGGAAGACGTGGTGATCGTCCGCACCGACGAGGTGACCCTGGTGGTCCGCAAGGACCGCACGCAGGACATCAAAAAAGTCGTTCAGCAACTCAAGGCCCACCCAGAACTGGAGCGCTTCGCGTGACCTCATACCGTCAGCAGGACCACCTCTCGCCCGATCTTCCCGGCCAGGACACGGACACTGAAATCGATCTGCGTACCCTCTGGCAGGGGGTGCGGCAACGTCTGCCCGCCATTGTTCTGGTCGCGGCCTTGCTGGCCGGGGCCGTCTATGTCTGGTCCAGGTTTCAACCCGCTGTCTACGAGGCCACGGGGAGCCTGCTGACCTCCAGCAGCCAGAGTCAGATCGGTGTGGTGGGCGGCTCGGTCATTTCTCCCTTGCCACCCGGGACCGTGGCCGAGGTCGTGGCAAGCCCGCTGATTCTGCGGCCGTTGATTCAGGCTGTCAGGGAAACCCCCACCATTGCGCCTGCGGAACGGCAACGGCTGGTGGGGCAGCTGACGCGTGAACTGCTGACCCAAAGGCCGGAAGACACCAAGAGCCAGCGGAGCCAGACAGTCACGGTCACGGCGGACCAGGGAGGTGGAGAGAACAGCCTCTATCAGGTGCGTGCCCGCGCGCAGACGCCCCAGGCCGCGCAGGTTCTCGTCAACCTGACCAGTGAGCTGCTCGTGAACTGGGATGCCGAGCGCACCCTCCGGGACGTGCGGCTGGCCCGCGAGAATTTCACCTTGCAGCTGGCGCAGACAGACCGCCGTCTGGCTCTGCCTGGGTTGTCGGTGGTGGAACGGCAGACGCTGCTCTACCGCCGCGCCACCATGCAGGACAACCTCGCGCAGCTCAGTTTTCTGGAGCAGTCCCGGCCCGGCGTCCTGAAGCCCCTGACCGGCGCGGTCGAGCCACTCCGGCCGGTGACGCCTTCGCCGCTGCGGAACAGCGTGTTGGCCGGCCTGCTGGCGCTGTTGCTGGGGACAGGCGTGGCGGCCCTTCTGACGGCGCTGGACCGCCGCGTCCGGACCGAGGCGGACCTGCTGGCTCTGCATCTTCCCGTGCTAGGGGTGCTGCCGCCTGTGCGCGCACCGGGGGGAATTGCTCTGGGGCGGGTGGAGGCGTTGGGCTTCCTGCGCGTCAACCTCCAGGCCATGTTGCAGAAGCCGCGTCCTATCCTGATGGTTGCCGGCACGGCTGCGGGCGAGGGCGCGAGTAGCCTGACGGCGGCCCTGGCCCGCAGCCTGGCGAGCAGCGGGCAACAGGTGCTGATTCTCGACGCAGACCTGCGGGGCGGCCGGCAGCAGGATCTCTGGGACACGGGCACCGGTGGACAGCCCTGGCACCCGCTCTGCGGCAAAGACGGGGCACGCAGCTTGCAGGAAGCCTTGCACACGCCCGTCAACGTGCAGGTGTTGCAGGTTGCCCCCAACATCGACCTGTTGCCCGCCGGTGGTGTCCCCCAGAGCGGCCTGGAACTGCTGAGCCGCCCTGACCTGGGCGAGTGGCTGCGCCGCTGGAGCCAGGGGTATGACGTGGTGCTGATCGACAGTCCGCCCCTGCTGGTCTTTGCCGACGGGCTGATGCTGGGGCAGCAGGTGGACGGTGTCCTGCTGGTGGCCGAGGCGGGCCGAACACCCCTCCCCGATCTGCGCCAGGTGCTGCGCCGTATGGGGGTGGCCGGCGTGCCTGTCCTGGGGTTCGTGCTGAACAAGGCGGGGAGGGCGATTCGGGGGCCTCGCTTCTCCGGTGCTCCTCTTTCTGCCCAGCCCGTCCCGCCCCTCAAGGAAGTGCACTGACGTATGGGCCTGCGCCTGTTGACGGGTCTTTCCCCCGCCCGGTCAGGGGCAGGCATCCGGGCGGTTCCAGTGCGCTTTTCTGGCCTGCCCCAGTCGCTGGCGCTGCTGCTGGGCGACGTCCTCAGCGCGCTGGTGGCACACCTGCTCGCTTCCTCCCTGCTGACGGCCCTGGGGCGGCCCCCGATCACGCTGGAGTCCACCCTGATCTGGCTGGCGCTCTGGCTGCTGTGGCGGGCCTATCAGGGGCTTTACCCCGGCTACGGGCGCTCGCCGCAAACTGAACTGCGCCTGCATACTGTGGGAACCGTTCAGGTGGCCGTGGCCCAGCTCGCGGCGGCGTTTGCCGTTCACCGCTTTACCCTCAGTGTTCTGGGCGTAGTGATCGAGTGGAGTCTGATCCTGATGCTGTCTTTGTTGACGCGCTACGCAGTACGCGCGCTGCTGATTCACCTGGGGCAGTATGGGCGTGCCATCAGTGTGATCGGGGCCGGCAGGACGGCGGCCCTCACCATTGCCCACCTGCGGGATCATCCCGCCTACGGCCTGAAGCCGGTGGTCGCCTATGACGATAATCCGCTGCTGCACGGAACTTCCCTGCAGGGCGTTCCGGTGGTCGGCTCTATCGACTTGGCGCTGACGAATCCTAGGACCGAACAGGCCCTGATATCCATTCCGGGGGCCAGGGCCGAGACGCAGCAGCGGCTGGTCAACAGCATTTATGCGGCGTTCCCGATCACCTGGGTCGTGCCGGACCTGTTCGGCGTGCCCAACCAGGCGTTGCAGCCACACAACATCGGGATTGTGGCCAGTCTGGAAGTGAAGAACAATCTCAGGAGCGTGCGGACGCGGGCCATCAAGCGCACGTCGGACTTTGTCCTGAGTCTCCTGGGGTTGCTGGTAATCGCGCCCTTCCTGCTGGTGATCGCCGTTCTGATCCGAATGGACAGTCCCGGCCCAGTCCTGTACAAGGCCCCCCGCCTTGGCAGGAATCTGTCGCCGTTCAGCTGCTACAAGTTCCGCAGCATGTATCAGGATGCCGAGGAGCGGCTCCAGCACATCCTGTCCGCCGACCCGCACCTGCGTGCAGAATACGAGACGTACCATAAACTCAAAGACGACCCCCGGGTCACCCGGATCGGCGGCGTGTTGCGCAGGTTCAGCCTTGACGAGCTGCCACAGATCCTTAATGTCTTGCAGGGCGACATGAGCCTGGTGGGTCCCCGCCCCTACCTGCCGCGCGAGCAGCGAAAGATGGGGACCATGACCGGCTTCATCGCCCAGGTCCGGCCCGGTATGACCGGGTACTGGCAGGTTTCGGGGCGCAACTCCAGCACCTTCGAGGAGCGGCTCGACATGGACCGCTTCTACATTACAAACTGGACACCCTGGCTCGATCTGGTGATTCTGCTTCAAACGGTCCGGGTGGTTCTGCTGGGTAAGGGAGCCTACTAGCATGGAATCCCGGCCGCCCTGCATTCCTCTACATTCATGAATCTCCCAGCCACAAATGGCAATGGAAGGATGTGGTCTTGAGAGCAATTATCCTGGCAGGAGGCCTGGGCACACGCCTCTCTGAAGAAACCAACGTACGACCCAAACCACTGGTTGAAATCGGTGGAAAGCCGATCCTCTGGCACATCATGAATCTCTACGCTAACGGAGGCGTGAATGAGTTCATTCCCGCGTCGGGCCACACGGGTGAGGCCATCAAGGAGTATTTCCTTGGCTTCCATGCTCTAAACGACATTGCCGTTGACCTTTGTAATGGCACAAGCACTGTGCATGACAGCTGGCAATTCGACTGGAAGGTTATATCTAGTGGGAACTGTAAGCAGAGTGCTTGTACGGAAAGATACTTACTAAAGTGATTGAACCTCTCATGCTTAGTAGTTTAATATTAATGGCTGTCCTATGTTCCCGATTAAGGAGTAAAAATGATCAATTCGGAGCGCAGTATTGTCATGGATATCGATGGAACGTTGTGTCCTATAAAGAGAAAGGATCAGAGCTACGAGGATTTGGTACCTATTCCAGAAGTTGTAGAGACTTTAATAAGCTATAAGATGCAGGGATTCTACATCATCTTGCATACAGCCAGGAATATGCGAACACATAATGGGAATATGGGCCTCATTATGGCGAATACGGCCAAGCAGCTTCTGGCATGGCTAGATAAGCATCAAGTTCCCTATGACGAAATTTTCTTCGGCAAGCCATGGCCAGGCCGGGGGGGCTTTTATGTCGATGATAAAACGATCCGCCCGGATGAATTCCTCACCAAGAGCTATGAAGAAATCTTGGAACTCATCTCCAAAGATGATTGATACGTTGGTTGTTATTCCTACTGCCAAGATTATACCAACAGAACTAAAGGCGGAGTTTGGGCCGTTGCCTTCAGCGATGATACCGCTTAACAATGAACCGGCCCTGTACTATATTTTTCGAAATTATGATCTTCCGGACGTCGAATTCGGTATTGTGGTTGGGGAACAGCAGGAAAGTATTCGCAGCTATCTTTCTCATTTCTCTCGCCCGGCGACCATTTACGAGATCGATCGCTCACAAAATATTGGCGAAACAGTTCTGGCTGCACTTACGCCATCCCAAAAGAATATTAAGCACTTGGTCGTTAACTTCGGAGATACCCTGGTGCAAAGGGAGTTGTTGTATCAGGATGTGGTGGTCTATGCGCGCAAGCGCGAATCTTTCCGTTGGACCACGTTTGATTTTACGGACAGTGGCTTGCTGGGGGAAATTAGCGATAAGCAGACAGACAAGGGATTTAGAGAAGAGAACAACGTATTTGTGGGGGTATTTGAGATAGCACAGCCGGATCTGTTGATCGGTATCCTTCATAGGCATGTGGCTGGGTCTTCCTCTGAGAATGGGCTTGATCCCTTCTACACGGCGCTCCGTGAGTATCTGGCCCGTCGCAAGCTTTTAGGGGAGTTGGCTACTTTTGAGGAAACTTCTTGCTGGAACGACTTTGGTCACCTGGATACCTACTATGATACCAGACGTGTTCTCTCAAGTGGTGCGCGTGAGTTTAACACGGTTGATGTTGATGCGCGTCGCGGAACGATAGAGAAGCGGAGCCGTCATACCCAGAAGCTGCGCAATGAGATACGGTGGTATCTAGATATTCCTGAGCCGCTCAAAAATTTTTCACCGCGTTTATACGATTATAGTCTGGATGATAAGTCGCCATCTGTAATTATGGAATATTACGGCTATCCGCCCCTCAATGATGTGTACTTGCACGGCGCGTATGGCTTGGGGGAATGGGAGATTATTTTAGGGGCCGTCGAACTATTCCTTGGAGAGGCTCATAAATTTACCCTCCAGACTAATGATGACGGAGTTTTGAAATCATCGCTGGTAGATATGTATGAGAGCAAAACCTTTGATCGGCTTGATGAGGTTTTGAGGGATTCCCGATTTGATTATTTCTGTGATCAGCCAATTATTAATGGGCATCCGGTATTAAATCTAAATCAGTTTACGGCCTCCTTTCGTCAGGTGGCTCAGTATCATAGACTTTACGAGGTATCCCGCTTTAC
Source organism: Deinococcus phoenicis (assembly GCF_000599865.1). Taxonomy (GTDB): domain Bacteria; phylum Deinococcota; class Deinococci; order Deinococcales; family Deinococcaceae; genus Deinococcus; species Deinococcus phoenicis. Next base: position 20,518 of record NZ_JHAC01000067.1, read on the forward strand.
TGTGTTGCACGGCGATCTGTGTCTAAGCAATATCCTCTTTGACCGGCGTAACGCCACTGTGAGGGTGATCGATCCAAGAGGAGATTTTGGTGGTTTAGGTGTTTACGGCGATCCTCGCTATGACTTGGCGAAGCTCTCTCATAGTATCCATGGAGATTACGACTTCTACGTGAACGGTCTGTTCGATTTTTCGCATTCCTCCAGCGGTTTTGAGTTTTCCCCACATTTGACTGAGCGGCACCAGGCCACCAAGCGATTGTTCGAGCGCTGGTTGGATGTGCGTTGGCCTGAGCAGCGGCAGCAAATTCGTTTAATCGAAAGTCTGCTGTTTTTGAGTATGGTGCCACTCCACGCCGACCGTTTCGAGTCACAATTGGCTTTTCTAGCGCGTGGACTGGAGCTTTACACGGAGCTGGCAATCAGTGCAGGAGCCGCCACCGTGGAGAACGAAGAGGTCCGTCTTGTTTAGGTCGCCGCAGGTGGTTATTACCATGGCTGGTCATGGGAGCCGCTTTCGTGATGCAGGGTACAGCCTGCCCAAGTACCAGATTGAGGTCCATGGGCGAACACTGTTCGAATGGTCATTGCTGAGCTTGAGAGACTTCACCCGCATCGACGCTTCTTTTACCTTTGTCGCGCTGCGCGCGCATACCGTTCGGCCCTTTGTGGAGGCGATGGCTGGGAGACTTGGCTTGGCTTCTGTCCGTGTGGTGGAGCTTGACGAGGTAACGGATGGTCAGGCCACAACAGTGCTCGCGGCCGCCCCTGGGTTGGCTGAGAATGCGCCTCTCCTGATCTATAACATTGACACCTTTGTGGACCCGCGAGCGATTCGTGCTGCGGACTGGCAGGGTGACGGCTGGATAGTTTGTTTTCCTGGGGCTGGCTCGGGGTGGAGCTTCGCGCGTACGGTCAGCGAACACGACCTTCGGGTGACTGAGGTGCGTGAGAAGCAGCGCATTTCACCCCATGCGAGTGTTGGCCTCTACGGCTTTTCATCGCTGGCGTTGTACACTCGGGCCTACCACACCTACTACGCGGATGCAGCACGACTCGAAAAGGGGGAGAAATACATTGCTCCCCTCTACAATCAGCTTCTGGCCTGGCAGCGTCCCGTGTACGTGAGTGCCGTGGGCCAGGGTGCCGTTTACCCGCTGGGCACCCCGGAAGAAGTGCAGGCATTCGCGCTCCAGGTGCCTCCCGAGGTTCCCCGGTGAGCCGCCTGGTTGCTCCGGGGCGAAACTCAGTTCTGCGGTACTTCTCGGTGCTGGCGACAGGTTCGATGCTCGGCCTGTTGCTCAGCTTTCTGGTACAGGCTTACCTGTCGCGTGTGGTGACGGTCGAGACCTTCGGGCAGATCAATTATGCCCGGATCCTGATTGGGTACCTCATCTTGGCGCTGAATTTCGGTTTCGAAACGTATTTTTTGCGTGCGCTGGTGAGCAATGAATTGAGTCCGGGGCGGGCGGTGGCTTTACAACTCTCGGCCCGCCTGCCGCTCGCAATTCTGATGATGGTCGGCCTGTTGATCTGGGCAGGTATGGGTCACTGGTCTGTGCCCCGTCTGATTGTCACGCTGTACGGGCTGACTACCCTGGCTTATGTTCTGAATATCGATTGGCTGTTTCAGGTGCGCGAGCAGTTCTCCGCCCTTGCGGCCATCAACCTTGGTCGAGGACTGCTGGTGTTGGCCGGCACGCTGCTGCTGGTGCGTAGCCCCCACGACACGGTGAAGTATGTCGCCCTTGTCGCTCTGGCCGAGCTGGCCCGTGTTCTCTACCAGTGGTGGCGCTTACGCCCCCGCCTGGAAAGGGTCAGCCTCCGTCAACTCCTGCTAACAGTACGGACAAGTATACCCATCAGTGCATCGTTCTTTATGATCTCTTTGTATTATAATATTGACAGCATAATGCTGGGCCATTTCAGAAGTGATGCTGCTGTTGCTATATACGTTGCTGCCTACAACATCCTTACGCTGGCCATCTTACCAACTTCGCTTCTCTATCAAGCTTTTGGCCCAACTCTTGCCAGATCACCATGGAATATTGAGGTCTTCAGGCGTTATTTTGGTTCGACCATGGCTCTGGCCCTTGTGGTGTTTGTCGTGCTTTTCTTGCTCCACAGATTTGTTATTCTGACTCTATACGGGGAAAAATATGAGGCGTCGATACCTGTACTGATGCTTTTGTCATTTAACATCCTTTCCTCGTACCTTGCTGGGGCGTTTGCTAATCCTATTAATATCTGGGGTCAGCATATAAAATACTTTTGGATTGTCGCGTCGGGAGCGACAGTGAACGTCATCTTAAACTTTCTGTTAATTCCACGATATGGTATTCCGGCAGCCGTAGGGGCAACTATAACCAGCGAATTGGTGGTGGCGCTGCTCGCTATGTGGGCAATTTTTAGGGGATTTCGAACCTATTCTGAAGTAAAACCTTCAGTTAAAGTAGAAGGGGTCTGAGTTGACGCACAACAACGAGGCAATAGATAGTGATCGGATACTCTTAACTATAGCCATACCGAATTATAATGGTGGAGAGAACTTGAGGCGTGCTTTGGAGTCTTGTAATCACGTAGATCTAGAGGTGGTTGATTATGAGATCTTGGTCGTAGACAATTGTTCAACAGATAATTCTATAGCCATTGCTAAGGATTTCGCGCCCATTTATCAAAATCTAGTGCTAAAAGAAAATAATGCTAATCTTGGCAGGATTGGGAACTGGAATGAGTGCCTAAGATTTGCTAGAGGAAAATATATTATTTTTCTATTTGCAAACGACGAGATTGCGGAAAGCCCCCATTTAAAGAGAAAAATATCTTTAATGGATTCTCAAGCTCTAGGTTTATTACTATCTCCCTTTATTTTGGCTAGAGATAGTTCTAGGACGTTAGAAAAGAAAGAGGCTGGCAGTATCATATATAAGGAGCCATCTAAATTTATGGCTTCCTGTTTGGCTGATGCGGCCCTTCCTTATGCGCCGATTCAAGCGAATATCTATAACTTGGAAGTAATAAAAGATAGAAAGATTTTCTTCGATGAAGCCTTTGAGTTAACATCTGATCAAATATTCTCCTTTTATGTATCCTATTATTCTAAAAGAATCGCCTTTCATCCTATTCCACATATTATCTGGAATGCTACATCGACCAGATTCCATTCGCAAGTATCGATGGACATGGTTGTGGCTGAGGACCTTAGAACTTTGGAATATCTAGAACGACATCTGAAGATCAGGGTGTCCAAACATAGACAAAGTGCTGCACTGATTTGGCGTATTCTGCGTGAGAACGTGTTTGGCAACTCTGGTAAAGGTAAAGCTATTCGAGGGATTATACGCGATTCAAAACGACCTGAGCTCATCCTTCTCTGGCTACCCAGTATTTTATTTCATAAAAGTACCAGGAAAATGCTGAAGTCGTTCGCCGAACTCCGAAAAGCCGAAGGTAGATGGGATTAGCCCAACTTTGAAAACCAGCCTACTCACAGGCGTTGATTCGTAAATCCTGTTGCGAAACTATGGGAAGATCTCCCTCTAATATTCTGGGACACAAAGAGGTAAAAATGAGCAAAATTGTGGCCATTGTCGTAACCTACAATCGAGTAGATATGCTAGAAGAATGCGTCAATGCAATTTTAGCACAAAGCTATCCTCTATATAAGATATTAATTGTGAATAATGCGAGTACGGACAGTACGGGGAAGTTGATAGAGAAAATGGAAATAGATCACCCAGATTTGGTTCATGGAATAGAGTTGAAGAAAAATCTTGGTGGTGCTGGCGGTTTCACCTACGGATTACTGGCGGCCTCGCTGTATGATGCTGACTTTATATGGATGATGGATGATGACGTAGAGCCGAGGCGGGACTGCCTCGAGCATCTGCTGGCTGGTTTTGAGAAGCGAGAAGACGCAGATATGGTCTGCCCACTGGTTTATGGGATTCGTCGCCAAAAGATACAGGGCCACCAACACAAAGTTCTTGACAGATACCTGATGGACTCCGAGGCTCCAGTTAACGGAGAGGCGAGCCTGATAAAGCTGGATGCCAATGCCTTCGTTGGACCTCTTATCCGTGCGGCCTCTCTTTCAAGATATGGCCTCCCGATTTCGCAGTATTTCATCTGGGCTGACGATCTGGAGTACACTTTTAGAATCGGGAATGCTGGCAAGCTCTATTTGTCTAAAGATGCGGTTATAGATCACAAGGACCAGCAGGGGAAGCCAGTTGCCTGGAAGGCCTATTATGGCTTCAGAAACTATATGGATTTCATTCGTCTGCACCGTGAGCAGAGCAGCTGTTACGCTCTCAGCGTAGGCCTGCTTCTTTTTCGGTCTGCTCGGGCTACTATAAGCATCACACTCAAGGGTGACGATAAAAATCGGGGCAAGGCATATCTGGCACCTCTGGGTGCCCTTGACGGCCTGCTGGGCAACTGGAACAGGAACGTTCGCTAGGCCCGAGGACCTGCAACAAAGGGCAGCATGATTGGAATCCTTATTCTCGCGGTAATTGCCATCGGAGTTCTGTTGAAACGGAATCTGCTCCTGGCAGCGGCCATTCTCGCGGCCATCTTTCCAGCCAGCAGTATTCTCAATGCTTCAGGCAGCAACAGTGTGTCGGTAGCCCCCTTCTGGATGGTTGCCGTCATCATCTTCATGTATGCTGGCTTCTCTTTCTTGCTCGGTCGTAGGCCTCAGCGGCACACGCTTCGCCCGGAACTCTTCACCCTTCTGCTGACCTTCTACTGGGCTGTTGCGGTGTCCATGGTCGCTCCCCTGCTCTTCAAAGGCATGGGGGTCTTTTCCCCCCGTGGAGGAATCGACGAACAGGTCGGCAACCTCACTCCGCTGGGCTTCGGCATCAGCAATGTCGCGCAGGTGCTGTACGTCCTCCTTCTGGCCGTGTTCATTCTGTATGCCTCGGCGCGGGGGAGGGGACACCTGCGGTGGGTCAAGCTGGCGCTGGTTATGGCCGCCGCCTTCGGCCTCTACCAGTTTGTGGCCGACCGGTATCACCTGCCTTTCCCCACGGCATTGGTCTTCAACAACCAGGGGGTTGCCATCGGGAACAATCAGCGGATAGGCGAATTCCTGCGCATCAACAGCACCTTTACTGAACCCAGTACCGCCGGTGCCTTCTTTGCGGCGGGCGCGGTCAGCATGCTCGCCGTGGGGGCTTATGCATTGGCGGTCCTTTGTGTCCTCGGTGTCCTGCTGAGTACTTCCTCGACTGGCTACATCGCGCTTGTTCTCGGGGGCGTTCTCTTCTTTGCCTGGAACGTTTACCTGAAGGTCAGAAAGCGCAAGTTCCCGGTCGTTTTCGCGGGGGCGGCCCTGCTGCTGCTGCTGCTCGGTGCCGTGCTGATTTACCTGTTCGGCCTGGGCGAAATTCTGCTGGAATCCACGGTGAACAAGACGGGTTCCGTGAGCTTCAACAACAGAACGGCCTCTGATCTCTACGCGCTCAGCGTGGTCTGGCAGACCTTGGGCCTCGGTGTGGGGCTGGGCAGCAACAGGCCGAGCAGTTTCATCACGTATGTGCTGAGCAATATCGGCGTAGTGGGCCTGCTGCTGCTGCTCTCCTCGGTGCTGCTCGTCCTGCGGCGGCGGGGAGCGACCTGGGCGAGGTGGGGCCTCGTCACTTATCTCATTGCCAAGTCGCTGGGCGTGCCAGATTTCAGTGATCCCTGGCTCTGGATCTGGTTCTCTCTGGCCGTGGCCACAACGTCCCCAGGCGTGGGCAGACTGCCGTCACCTGCTGTGGTGACAGGAAGTTTTACCGAAAGGGTAAAGGGTAAAGCGTGAAAATCCTGCATATCCTGAATGAGTTCCGGGAGATCGGCAACGGCATCGTGAATGTCGCCACCGATCTGGCGTGCTTGCAGAGCCGGGAAGGGCATCAGGTGCTGGTCGCCTCGTCGGGTGGAGAGTACGAACATCTGCTCCTGGATTACGGCGGACGGCATGTCCGGCTCGATCAGCGGCGTCGCCCCCTGGAACTGGCGCGGGCGGCGCTGAAGTGGCGAGAAATCGTCCATGAGTTCGAGCCGGACATCGTTCACGCCCACATGATGACGGGGGTGATGCTGGCCCGTTTGTTGCGCGGGAGCGCGCCCTACCGCATCGTCACGACGGTCCACAACGAGTTTCAGCGAAGCGCCGACCTGATGCGCTATGGCGACCGCGTTGTCGCGGTCAGCGAGGCCGTCGGTGAGGCGATGGTGCGGCGCGGAACGCCCCGTCACAACTTGCGGGTGGTGCTGAACGGCACGCTGGGAAGCCCCCGCCGGGTGCCGCTGGAGAACCTGACCCCGGCAGAGTTGAAACGCCCCGCCATCGTGACCGTCGGGGCCGTGTCAGAGCGCAAGGGCAGCGATCTCCTGATCGAGGCCTTCCGGCGTGTGGCCCCGGCCCATCCCGAGGCCCAGCTCTATTTTGTGGGGGGCCGCGACTGGCCCGCCGCCGAAGAACTGGCCCGGGCCAGCGGCGTGGGGGGCCGCATTCATTTCGTCGGCTTCGAGCCTCAGCCACAGCGCTATCTGCTGGGTGCGGACATCTTCGCGTTTCCATCCCGTCAGGAACCGTTCGGGTTGGTGTTGCTGGAGGCCCGGGAAGCCGGGCTGCCCATTGTCGCCAGCGACGTGGACGGCATTCCCGAGGCCCTCTCGGGTGGGCGAGCGGGCCTCCTGATCCCTCCAGCCGACCCCACTTCACTGGCCGCAGCGCTGGACAGTCTGCTGAGTTCTGCCGCCCAGCGCGAGGAGTGGACCGCACGCGCCCGTCTAGGCATTGAGGCATTCAGCGTGGAGCGAATGCACCGCGAATACCTGAACGTTTACCGGGAGGTTCTGGAAGCATGACCCGGCGCATCCTGTTCGTGGACCAGAGTGGGCAACTCGGGGGGGGCGAGCTTTCACTGGTCGATGTGGCGGTTCACTTCTCGCCGGAAAGCGAAGTGGTCCTTTTTGAGGATGGTCCCTTCAGAACCCACCTGGAGGCGGCGGGGGTCCGGGTGCAAGTGTTGGAAGCCCCCCGGGGACTGCGGAACGTGCGCCGCGAGGGAGGAGGTGGACTGGGACTGGGCGCGGTGCCCGGTGTGCTGGCCCTGGCCCGCCGCTTGGCCCGTGCGGCCCGGGGCTATGACCTGATTGCGCCCAACACCCAGAAAGCGTTGGTGGTCTCGGCCCTGGCGGGCGTGCTGGCGCGGAAGCCGGTGCTGTGGTTCCTGCGCGACATCCTGAGTCCGGAGCATTTCAGCCGCCCCATCCGGCAACTGGTGGTCACCCTGTGTAACAAAGTGGTCACCCGCGTGATCGCCAACTCGCGGGCCAGCGCGGAGGCGTTCGTGCTGGCGGGGGGAAACCTCCGTCGGGTGCGTGTCCTGCATGACGGACTCGACACGGCGGCCCTGCTGCGGCAGGCGGGTGAGGGTGTGCCGGACCTGCGCGCCTCCCTGGGCCTGACCACCGAACCCCTGGTCGGCGTCTTCAGTCGCCTCTCGCCCTGGAAAGGCCAGCATGTCCTGCTGCGCGCCCTGACGGAATTGCCCGGGGTTCATGCCCTGCTCGTGGGGGACGCCCTGTTTGGCGAGGAGGCGTATGCCCAGGAACTGCGCCGCCTGACCCGGGAGTGGGGTCTGGAAGACCGGGTCCACTTCCTGGGGTTTCGCGGCGACGTGCCCGCCCTGATGCGGTCGGTCGACGTGGTTTTGCACACCTCCACGGCAGCCGAGCCGCTGGGCCGGGTGATTCTGGAAGGGATGCTGGCACGCCGCCCCGTGATTGCCACGGCAGCAGGCGGCGCACTGGAGATCGTGCGGGACGGGGAAAGCGGCCTGCTGGTGCCGCCTGGAGAGGCCCCGGCTCTGGCGGCGGCCATTCGCCGGGTGCTGGACGACCGGGCACTGGCAGAGCGGCTGGTGGCCCGTGGCCTCCGGCGTGCTCAGGAAGGCTTCGGGCTAGCGTCTATGCTGGTGAGATTGCAGGGCGAGATAGATTCGATTGTCGCTGTGGAGGCCGAACGATGAAAACCGCCCTGATCCATGACTGGCTCGCCGGCGGCAATGCCGGAGCCGAGAAGGTGCTGTTCGAGTTGCTGGCCACCTTGCCGGGTAGCCCGATCTATACGATGGTCTACCAGCCCGAAGACTTCCGGGGCACCCCGTTGGAGGGTGCGGACGTGCGTCCCGGCCTGGTACAGCGGCTGCCGCGTGGGGTCCAGAATTACCGGACCTACCTGCCGCTGATGCCCTACGCCGTGGAGCAGTTCGACCTGACGGAGTACGACCTGATCGTCTCCAGCAGCCATGCCGTCGCCAAGGGCGTGCTGGTCGGAGCGGGACAGCTGCACCTCAGTTACGTCCACTCGCCGATTCGGTACGCCTGGGACCTGTACCAGCAGTATCTGCGCGAGGCCAACCTGACCAGCGGCGTCAAGGCCACCCTGGCAAAAATGATCCTGCACTACATCCGGCTGTGGGACAGCAGCACCGCCAACCGGGTAGACGTCTTCCTGGCCAACAGCGAGTATGTGGCGCAGCGCATCTGGCGCACCTACCGCCGCCCGGCCCGGGTGCTGTATCCCCCGGTCGAGGTGTCGCGCTTCGATCCGGCCCGGCCGCGTGAGGACTTCTACCTCACCATGTCGCGCCTGGTGCCCTACAAGAAGATCGACCTGATCGCCGAAACCTTCAGCCGCCTGGGCAAACCGCTGGTGGTGATCGGCGGCGGACCGGACTGGGAGAAGGTGAAGGCGCTGGCCGGGCCGAATGTGCAACTTCTGGGCCGGCAGCCCGACGAGGTGGTGGCCGACCATATGGCGCGTTGCCGGGCCTTCGTGTTCGCCGCCGACGAGGACTTCGGGATCGTGCCGGTCGAGGCCCAGGCGGCGGGTGCGCCCGTGATCGCCTACGGCAAGGGCGGCACGTTGGAAACGGTGATTCCGAACCGGACGGGCGTGTTCTTCGGTCAGCAGAACGTGGAGAGCCTGGCGCGGGCGGTCCGGCTCTTCGAGGAGCAGGCCGGGGCCTTTGATCCTCGTGTCAGCCGGCAGAATGCTGAACGTTTCCGGCCAGAACGCTTCCGGCAGGAGTTCGGGGCCATCGTGGACGTCGCCTACCGGGCCAGACAGGCGGGCGAAGACCCGGAAAGGGCCGTACTGAACCTGCCTCTCGGGGTGCAGGTGGAGCCAGCGTAAGCCGGACTCCGCTGGAATCCCGTACAGCACCGCTGTGCTTTATGGGGTTCCATCCGGGCGGATGCGAGGGGGAGAAAGGGCGGGTTTCGCGTTGTGGCCGCACATCCCGTGCACTTTGCAGGATGTACGGGAACCAGGCGGAATCTGGATAAGCCGGTTCAGGGCTGCCCACGGAACCGAAGGAACAGCAGCCGGGAAAGCAGCAGCAAGAGCAGGACCAGTCCGGCCCCGGCCCACAGCCGGTGGGCATAAGAATCGGAAGCGGGATGCAGCAGGAGCCGCTCGGTGTAGAAGCTGACCTGATCCGTCCGCACCGAAACCTCTGTCAGCAGGTAGCTGGTGTCACGCACCGCGCCCCCCCCCTCGGCGCGAATCTGCAACCGGTGCAGGCCGGGTGAGGAGCGGGGAAATTCCGTGCTCCCCCGCACCAGCCCTGCGCCGGGTTGCCGGGGCGTCCGGTAAAAGGGCCGCCCGTCCAGGGAGAAGGTGAACTGCTGCCCTTCGCGCTGCCGCAGCAGGCCGAAGTCGAGGACCGGGCGCGGCGCGCTGGCCGGCTCCCGAAGCTGGAATTCCAGGGTCAACCCCTCCTGCGAGACGGGCAGATACCGGCCCGGCGTCTTGAAGACGAACTGTCCCAGCTTCAGGACGGCCGGCTCGCGCAGCAGATCGGCGGGCAGGGACAAGGCCGGTCTGGTTTCGGGCCGGGGCAGCAGGTCCAGGCGGTAGAACGCGGTGCTCAGGTCCCGGGGGTCGGCTCCGGCAGGGAGGGGGCTGCCGTCGCTCAGGCGGCTGAGGTTGGACCGGAAGGTCAGGCTATGGGGACCGGCAGGCAGCCTCAAGCTGGTCGCCTGGCCGAATTGTTTGTCGCCGCCGCCGTTGTTGTACTGAAACCGCCCGATCTGCCGGCCGTCCAGCCAGACCGAGATGCGCTGGTCCATCTGGCCCAGGTAGCCGGTGTAGTCGAGGACGACCGTCTGGGGCGTGGGCAGGACAAAACGCAGCGACGCTTCCTTGCCGAGCGTCCAGCGACCCCACCACTCCTGATCGCTGAACCCCTGCACGTCCGGCTGCGGCGGTTGACCGGGCAGCTGGACCTGAGGAACAAGGTGGGCGCTGTCCGGACTCATGGCCGGTCCCGGCTGGGCGAACGGGCGGCGCAAGCCAGGCCCATGCCCACCGTGGCCCACCACAGTTCCGCGAAATGCTGGCTGGGGACGGCCACGACCACGTCCACCAGATTCATCGCCGTGTAACCGAAGAAGAGGGCATTCAGCATCAGGTCGCCCCCGCGCAGGATCAGCCAGCCGCCGTATCCCATCACGGCCAGCAGGCCGAGTGTCCCGATGCCCCCCGTTTCCAGCAGCCAGTGCAGCCAGGCATTATGGGCGGTGGACCAGACGCCGTAGAACGTCTCCAGCCACGCCGGGCAGGGCACGTCGTTGCGGCCCAGCGTGGGCGTGAGCTGACAGAGATCCTTGAAGAGGTAGGTCAGGTAAGGTCCCCCCTGATACGGCCCGACCCCGCCCCAGGGATGCGTGAGCCACCCCGACAGGGCGTCCCTCCAGATCAGGTCACGGCCCGAGAGCTGGTCGCTGAGCAGGCGGCTGACGGGCTGAACGGGCAGATCGAAGACGACGATGGCTGCTCCGGCCAGTGCCAGTGCGGCCAGCGGCAGCAGCAGCCAGCGCCCCGCCCGGCCCGCCACAGCCAGCGCCGCTCCGCTTCCTGCTACCAGCGCCAGCAGCGGTCCCCGGCTCCCCGCCGCCAGAAAGGTGGCCAGGGCCAGCAGCCCGGCCGGGACGCGCCACCACAGCCGCCCGCCCTGCCAGAATACGACCAGCCACAGCGCGACCACCGCGACCAACCCCAGCGACACGATGTAGTAGTAGGGGTGGCCGAGCCGCTCCTGCACCCCCGCGAAGCCCTGCGTGGCCAGCGTGTACCCCCAGGCGGTCGCAAAGATGACCAACTGGCCCCACAGCAGCGGCCTCAGGTTCCGGCTTTCCCGCAGATAGACCCCTGCCGCGATCATGCTCAGGATCAACAGGGTGCGCCCCGCCGCCAGGCCTAGCGACAGCAGGGGCCGGGGCGTGAAGAGGGCCGCCACCAGTTGCGTGCTGGCAAAGAAGAACAGGACAGAGCGTGCGGTCAGTGGGAGTGTCCGCAACTGGCCCAGGCAGCCCAGCGCGGCCAGATACAGGGGCGGAAAGACCGGCACGAGCGCGATCAGCCAGCGCACCCAGTTCGGCGGGGTGGAAGGGGGGGCGGCAGCCGGGGGAGAAGGCACGCGCGCCAGTATAGGGAGCGGGGACAGGGCCAAACAAAAAACCCCCGCCGAGGCGGAGGCTTTCAGTGGTGACCCCAACGGGATTCGAACCCGTATCGCTACCTTGAAAGGGTAGTGTCCTAACCGTTAGACGATGGGGCCACACCTTGTCCGGCCTGCTTGCGCCTGCCGTCCCTTTCAGGGGTGCTTTTCAGCACGACGGGAATCATAGCGGAGGGCCGGGGTTTCGTCAACGGGGGATCAGGCGCGGGTTGCTACACTCACAAACCGGAGTGAGCTGACTGATGCCTATCGAGTTCGGAACCGACGGCTGGCGGGACGTCATCGCGGAGGATTTCACCTACGAGAATGTCCGGCGGGTCGCGCGGGCACATGCCCATGTTCTGCGGGCCGGAGGTGGAAAGACGGTTGTCGTGGGCTTCGACACGCGTTTCCAGGGAGCCAACTTCGCCCGGGTCGCGGCGGAGGCTCTGGCCCAGGGGGGGCTGAACGTCCTGCTGGCAGGCGAGTTTTTGCCCACGCCCGCGCTGTCCTTCGCCGCCGTGCATCACGGGGCGGCGGGCGGCGTGATGCTCACGGCCAGCCACAACCCGCCGCAGTACAGCGGCTACAAGATCAAGGGGGCTTATGGTGGCAGCGCGACCCCCGCCCTGGTGGCCGAGGTCGAACGGGCGCTCACGCAGCCGCAGGTCTATGATGGCCCGCCCGGAACCGTTCAGCCCTTCGACATCCGGGAGGCGTACTACGCCCAGCTCGACCGGCAGCTCGATCTGAGCACCCTGCGGGGCTACCGGGGAACGGTCATTCACGACGCCATGGGCGGTGCGGCGTGCGGGTGGCTGACCGGCTACGCGCGCCACGCGGCCCTGAGCCTCGACCTGCGTGAGCTGCACGGCCAGCCCGACCCCATGTTTTACGGCGTGAACCCGGAACCGGTCCCCCAGAACCTCGGGGAGCTGATGGACCGACTGGCGGGCGAGACGGGCACGGCCCTGGGAGTGGTCACCGACGGGGACGCGGACCGGGTGGGGGCGGTCACGGCGGGGGGGCGCTTTTTCAACAGCCACCAGATTTTCGCGGTGCTGCTGCGGCACTTGTACGGGCGCGGTCTGCGTGGGCGCGTCGTGAAAACGGTGTCGGGCAGCCGGGTGATCGAGCTGCTCGCAGAGCGGCTGGGGCTGGAGCTGCTGGAGACACCGGTGGGCTTCAAATACATCACCGACGCCTTCCTGGAAGGCGAGCAGGACGGGTCGCTGGCCGTGCTGATGGGCGGCGAGGAATCCGGCGGGCTGGCCTCGCGCGGGCATATTCCCGAGCGAGACGGGCTGCTCAACAGCCTGCTGATGATCGAGGCGGTCGCGGCCAGTGGCCGCAGCCTGGACGACCTCTTCGCCGGAATCGAGGCCGAGGTGGGGTTCCGGCACCACTACGGCCGCAATGACCTGCACCTCAGCGCCGCCTTCGACAAGGCCGCGTTGCTGAGGGAAGCGGAGGGGTATGCGGAGGTCGCGGGCCATCCGGTCGAGGGCCTGAAGACCACCGACGGCGTGAAGCTGCTGCTGGCAGGCGGGGCGTCGGTCATGTTCCGCGCCTCCGGCACCGAACCGGTCGTGCGCGTGTACGTGGAGGCGCAGACGCCGGGGGCCGTGCAGGCCATCCTGGCGGAGGCGACCCGGCGCGTCCTGGCGCTGGACGTGGGCCAGCCCGTCTGAGCCAAAAGGGGAGGGGCGGGGAGGCCAGAGCTTTCCCGCCCCTCTTCTCTCCGGAATTATACGGATTCCGTCTGTTGCGTTAACAAACCGAGAGAGCGCCAGTTTGTCAACTCCACGCCCGGAACCCGTTTTTCTCCTTCTCGCTTCGCTCGGATTGCAGGTTTACGTGTAAACCTTTCAACCGGAGTCCGTATTAAGTGGCAGGCGGCTACAGTTTCGCCCTTCTGGGAAACGACACCCGGAAGCGCTCCACCTCCGCCACCCGCCACTTTTTGGCTTCTCGCTCCGCTCGGGGTGATGATGCCATCATCACCCGCCAGCGACTTACATGTGCAGCGCGCGTTTATCGGTGGCCAGGGCCGCTTCCTTCACCACTTCGGAGAGGGTGGGGTGGGCGTGGACGGTGCGGGCCAGGTCCTCGGCGCTGCCGCCGAACTCCATGATGGCGACCGTCTCCCCGATCAGCTCGGAGACGTTGGGGCCGACCATGTGGACGCCCAGAATCTTGTCGGTGTCCGCGTCCGCAACGACCTTCACGAAGCCGCGCGGGTCGCCGTGCCCCAGCGCGCGCCCGTTGGCGCTGAAGGGGAACTGGCCGGTCTTGACCTTCAGGCCCTTTTCCTTGGCCCCCTTCTCGGTCAGGCCCGCCCAGGCGATCTCGGGGCTGGTGTAGATCACCCAGGGGATCACGGCGTAGTTGACGTGCCCGGCCTGCCCGGCGAGCTGCTCGGCCACCGCCACGCCTTCTTCCTCCGCCTTGTGGGCCAGCATCGCGCCGCCGATCACGTCACCGATGGCGTAGACGCCGGGGAGGTTGGTGCGGTAGTGGTCGTCCACCTTCACGAAGCCGCGCTCGTCGAGCTGGAGGCCCACCGCGTCCGCGCCCAGCCCCGCCGTGTGCGGCACGCGCCCGATGGACACGATCAGCTTGTCGAACTGCGCGGTGACGGCCTGGCCCTTCTCCTCGTAGGTGACGGTGACGCCCGAGTCGCCTTGCTTCACCTCGGTGATCTGGACGCTGAAGTGGAAGTCCAGGCCCTGCTTCTGGAGCTGCTTGAGGGCTTCCTTGCTGATCGCGTCGTCGGCGGCCAGCAGGAAGCCGGGCAGGGCTTCCAGCACGGTCACCTGCGCGCCGAGCCGCCGCCACACGCTGCCGAGTTCCACGCCGATCACGCCCGCGCCGATCACGCCGAGCTTGCCGGGGACCTGCTCAAAGGCCAGCGCGCCCGAGTTGTCCACGATGTTCCCGCCGAAGGGGGCGCCGGGCAGCGCGCGGGGGCTGCTGCCGGTCGCCACGATCACGTTCTTCGCACGCACTTCGGTGCCTGCCGCGTCCACGATCCAGCCGTCCCCATCCTGGCGGACGAGTCGGCCCAGGCCGTGAAGGCTGGTGATCTTGTTCTTCTTGAACAGGTAGGCGATGCCCCCCGTCAGCTTGTCCACCACGCTTTCCTTGCGGCCCAGCATCTTGCCCAGGTCCACGCGCGCGCCGTCCACCTGGATGCCGTGTTCGGCGGCCTCGTGGTTGATCATCTCGAACTTCTCGCTGGAATCGAGCATGGCCTTGCTGGGAATGCAGCCCACGTTCAGGCAGGTGCCGCCCAGAGAGGCCTTGCCGCCCCGCTCGAAGGCGTCCACGCAGGCCACCTTGAACCCGAGCTGCGCGGCACGAATCGCGGCCACATACCCGGCGGGGCCGCCGCCAATCACCAACACGTCGTAAGAGTCCATAACCACCGTCGAGCGTACCACCCGCTTCTCAGGCCGATTGCGGCGCGTTCCCGTCAGAGGGACAGGTGGAGGGTTACTTCGTCGCCGCCTGCAAGCCGGCATACTCAGCCGCCACCCGCGCCGCCACCGCCGCGTTGTGCATCACCAGGGCGATGTTCGTCGCCAGGCTGCGGCCCCCGGTAATTTCCACGATGCGGCCCAGCAGATACGGCGTCGTCTCCTTGCCGCTCAGGCCCAGGGCCGCCATGTCCGCGAGCGCCTGCTCGATCTGGGGCGTGATCTCGGCGGCGGGAATCTCGGCCTCGGCCGGAACCGGGTTGGCGAGCAGCACGCCGCCGCTCAGGCCCAGGGTCCACTTGGCGTGCAGGACGCGGGCGGCCTCGGCCTCCGTCTGAACGGTGAGGGGGGAGGCGAAGCCGCTCCGGCGCGAGTAGAAGGCCGGGAACTCTCCGCTCCCCAGCGTAAGGGCGGGCACGCCGTGCGTTTCCAGCACCTCCAGCGTCAGGCCGATGTCGAGAATGCTCTTGACTCCGGCGCTGACCACGCACACGTCGGTGCGGGCGAGTTCGGTGAGGTCGGCGCTGATGTCCATGCTCTCGCCCGCGCCCCGGTGGACGCCGCCCGTGCCGCCCGTGGCGAACACCCGGATGCCCGCCAGCGAGGCGATCCGCATGGTGGAGGCCACCGTGGTCGCGCCGTGCCCGCCCAGCGCGACGGTGAAGGGCAGGTCGCGGGTGCTGATCTTCTGCACCGTCTTGTCGGTCGCCAGCAGTTCGAGTTCGTCCGGCGTCAGCCCGACCTTGAGGCGACCGCCCAGCACGGCGATGGTCGCGGGGGTCGCGCCGTTCTCCCGCACGACCGCCTCCACATCGCGTGCCATCTCCACATTCTGCGGGTACGGCATCCCGTGGCTGATGATGGTGCTTTCCAGGGCCACGACCGGCCCGCCCTGGGCCAGCGCGGCGGCGACTTCGGGGTGAATGTCCATGAGCTGAGCGACTTCGGGGCGGATGGGGAGGGGGGTGGACATGGGGACTCCTTTTTGACGGGGTGTTTCTGGCTGAGTGTTGTTGACCGGGTGTCTGGTGGGGTGGCGTGTGGAGGTCGATCTATGCTCCGGAGCTTTGCAGACGTGCCCGCACCGCACCGGGCGTGAGGGTGGGGGAGACGGCCTCGGCGCTCTCGACCGTCAGGGCGGCGGCGGCGTGGCCGTGCCGGGCCGCCTCGGCGGGAGCGTGCCCCGTGAGGAGGGCCGCCAGATACGCGGCGAGCATCGCGTCGCCCGCGCCGGTCACGTCGGCCACCCGGGCGGGGAGGGCGGGGAGTTCGGTCACGCCGTCCGGACCGGACAGCAGGCTGCCCCGCCGCCCCCGGCGCACCCACACGGTCTGGATGCCCCGCGCGTGCAGTTCGGCCGCGGCTTCCCGGATGGCCGGGGCCGTATCGGCCACGTCCCGGCCCACCAGGGCCGCCAGTTCGGCGGCGTTCGGGGTGACCAGCTCCGGCGCGAGGCCCGCTTGCAGGGCCGGGAGGAGCCGGGCCGCCTTGGGCACGCTGACCGGCTCGAAGGTCACCGGCACACCCACCTCGGCGCAGAGGGTCAGCAGGTGCGTCAGCGTCTCCGCGCCCAGGTTCCCGTCGGCCACGGCCCAGGACGCGCCGCGCAGCACGCCCCGGCACTCGTTCAGCGCGGCGGGGGTCAGGGCGTCGGTGGCGCCCATCGCCGCCACCGCGATCAGCAGCTCGCCCCGGTCGTCCAGCACGGCCGTGTAGGTCCCGGTCGGGCCGTCCAGGCGCAGGACGCTCCGCACGTCCACGCCCGCCGCTTCCGTCTCTCGCAGCAACAGGTCACCGGGGGCATCCCGCCCGACCGCCGCGATCAGGTGCGCCGGCACGCCCAGCCGCGCCAGATTCTCCGCGATGTTGCGGGCCACGCCCCCTGCCGCCTGGCGGGTCACGCCGGGATTGCTGGTGCCCGGCACGGCGGGGGCGAGGGTGCGGGCCTTCACGTCCAGGTTCGCGCCGCCGACCACCACCACGCGCGGG
>NZ_JHAC01000068.1 GCF_000599865.1 Deinococcus phoenicis
GCCCGCCGCCGCCCTCGCCTCCGAGGAACTCCTCGAAGCCCTGCACGTGTGGCTCGATACCCGCCCCGAAACCGAGGAGGCCAACGCCCCGGCGGGCGGCTTCGACGAACACCTCACGCCGCCGCAACGCCGGGGAGCCTACGTCTACGACCACGTGCCCGGAGAACCGGGGGTGTACCGGCTGGTGGCCGCACCGCGCACTCCCGTTCAGCTCGCAGAAGTGCCCGAGCGGTTGCGTCCTTACCTGACGGCGATCACGCTGCCCGTCGCCTTTGGCACGCCGCGAGTCCGGGTCCAGGAGGACGGGGATGCGGAGGCCGTCAGCGGCCCGGCCTGACCGTTGCCCGGCCGTTCTTGCACTGCGCCCCCCGTGCGCGCTATGCTACTTCGGTTGAAAACTGCCCGGTACAGGGTTGCACCGGTTAAGTTTCTCGGCACGCCACTTCCCGCGCTGATGCTGACAGCCGCCGGAGGTGCGTTGATCACCTCGGCTTCACTGCCAACCCGACCCCGCCCCCCTGTCCGTGTTCCCCCGAGTGGGCGGCCCCCCCTTCCGCCATAACCGGCTCAAGCACAAATCTGCCAAGACTAGGAGTGATTGACCCTGCCTACCACCCAACAGCTGCTCCGTAAGGGGCGCACGACGCTCCAGAAGAAGAGCAAGGTTCCGGCCCTCAAGGGCAGCCCCTTCCGCCGCGGCGTCTGCACGGTCGTCAAGACCACTACGCCCAAGAAGCCCAACTCGGCGCTCCGCAAGATCGCCCGTGTGCGCCTCTCCAGCGGCTTCGAAGTGACCGCGTACATCCCCGGTGAAGGACACAACCTCCAGGAACACAGCGTCGTGCTGATTCGCGGCGGCCGTGTGAAGGACCTTCCCGGTGTGCGCTACCACATCGTGCGCGGCACCCTCGACACCCAGGGCGTCAAGGACCGCAACAAGAGCCGTTCCAAGTACGGCACCAAGAAGCCCAAGGCCGGCGCGGCCGCTGCGGGCGCCAAGAAGAAGTAACCCCCGTCCCAGGCGTCGGGGGAAGAACTGGCCCCCGCTGCTCCACGCGGTCAAGGCCACCTCCCGAGAAGGGGTGAGGCCAATGAAGCAGGACCTCTAGTTTCCAACGGATTTTCAAGGAGTCAACATGGCACGTCGCCGCAGAGCAGAAGTGCGCCCCATCCAGCCGGACCTGGTCTACCAGGACGTGCTGGTCAGCGCGATGATCAACCGCATCATGGAAGACGGCAAGAAGAACCTGGCCAGCCGCATCTTCTACGGGGCCTGCCGTCTGGTGCAGGAGCGCACCGGCCAGGAGCCGCTGAAGGTATTCAAGCAGGCCTTCGACAACGTCAAGCCCCGCGTCGAGGTTCGCAGCCGCCGCGTGGGTGGCAGCACCTACCAGGTGCCCGTCGAGGTCAGCGCCCGCCGTCAGCAGAGCCTGACGCTGCGCTGGATGCTGGCGGCCGTGGATGGCCGTCCCGAGCGCACCGCCATCGAGCGCCTCGCGGGCGAGATCATGGACGCCGCGCAGGGCCGTGGCGGGGCCATCAAGAAAAAAGACGACGTGGAGCGCATGGCGGAAGCCAACCGCGCCTACGCCCACTACCGCTGGTAAGACCCGTGACCGGGCCTGCGCAGGCGGGCCAGGGTCGAAGCGAGCATGGACAGCGGCCCCCAGCCTGCTGTCCCGTTTCGCTGCCCAGCAGCAGAGATTGACCTTCCGGTGACGGGACACGTCACCCGGCAGAACCAGGGAGTCTCATGACGACGAAAGCCCAGAGCTACCTTACCCACTTCCGCAATATCGGGATTGCCGCGCACATCGACGCGGGCAAGACCACCACCACCGAGCGCATCCTGTTCTTCACGGGCCGCAACCGCAACATCGGCGAGGTGCACGACGGCGCCGCGACGATGGACTGGATGGAGCAGGAGCGCGAGCGCGGCATCACCATCACCGCCGCCGCCACCACCGCCAAGTGGACCCGCTCGGGCACCGGCGAGGAATACGTCGTCAACATCATCGACACGCCTGGCCACGTGGACTTCACCATCGAGGTGGAGCGGTCCATGCGCGTGCTGGACGGCGCGGTCGCGGTGTTCGACTCCAGCCAGGGCGTCGAGCCGCAGAGTGAAACCGTGTGGCGCCAGGCCGACCGCTACGGCGTGCCCCGCATCGCCTTCTCCAACAAGATGGACAAGACGGGCGCGAGCTTCGAACTCGTGGTGAACGATATCCGCGAGCGCCTGGGCGCGATCCCCGCCCCCATCCAGTACCCGATGGGCCAGGAGAACGAGTTCAAGGGCATCATCGACATCGTGCGCCGCCGCGCCTACACCTACACCAACGACCTGGGCACCGAGATCGAGGAACACGACGTTCCCGCCGAGTTCGAGGGTAAGGTCGCCGAGATGCGCCAGCAGCTGATCGAGGCCGCCGCCGAGGTCGACGAAGACCTGATGATGATGTATCTCGAAGGTGAGGAACCCAGCGTCGAGCAGCTCGTCGCCGCGATCCGCAAAGGCACCATCGAGAAGCGGATCTTCCCGGTCCTGTGCGGCTCGTCTCTGAAGAACAAGGGCGTGCAGCTGCTGCTCGACGCGGTCGTGGACTACCTGCCCAGCCCGTTGGAAGTGCCCGCCATCAAGGGCAAGCTGGAAGACAGCGAGGAAACCGTCGAGTTCCCCGCCGATCCCGAAGGCGAGCTGGCCGCGCTGGCGTTCAAGATCATGGCCGACCCCTACGTGGGCCGCCTGACCTTCGTCCGCATCTACTCGGGCACGCTGACCAGCGGTTCCTACGTCTACAACGCTTCCAAGGACAAGCGTGACCGCGTGGGCCGCCTGCTGAAGATGCACGCCAACAGCCGCGAGGAAGTCACTGAACTCCGGGCCGGCGAACTCGGGGCCGTGATCGGCCTCAAGGACGCGGGCACCGGCAACACCCTGATCGCCGACGGCGCGGACCGCGTGCTGCTCGAAAGCATCGACGTGCCCGAACCCGTCATCAAGCTCGCCATCGAGCCGAAGACCAAGGCCGACCAGGAAAAGATGGGCATCGGCCTCCAGAAGCTCGCCGAAGAAGACCCCACCTTCCGGGTGGAGTCGGATCAGGAGAGCGGCCAGACCACCATCTCGGGCATGGGCGAGCTGCACCTGGAAATCCTGGTGGACCGCCTGAAGCGCGAGTACAAGGTGGAAGCCAACGTGGGCGCGCCCCAGGTGGCCTACCGCGAGACGATCACCAAGCAGGTCGAGGTGGACAGCAAGTTCGCCCGTCAGTCCGGTGGTCGCGGTCAGTACGGCCACGTGAAACTGCGCGTCGAACCCCTGGAACCCGGCGCGGGCTTCGTCTTCGAGAACGCCGTCGTGGGCGGTACCGTGCCCAAGGAGTACATCGGGCCGGCCCAGAAGGGTATCGAGGAAGCCATGCAGAGCGGCCCCATGCTCGGTTTCCCGGTCGTGGACCTCAAGGTCACCATTTACGACGGTAGCTACCACGAAGTGGACAGCAGCGAAATGGCCTTCAAGATCGCCGGCAGCATGGGCCTCAAGGAAGCCGTCCAGAAGGGCAGCCCCGCCATCCTGGAACCCGTCATGCGCGTGGAAGTCACCACCCCTGAGGAGTACATGGGCGACATCATCGGCGACCTGAACAGCCGCCGTGGCCAGATTCAGGGGATGGAAGCGCGCGGCAACGCCCAGATCGTCAAGGCGTTCGTGCCGCTCTCCGAGATGTTCGGATACGCGACCGACATGCGCTCCAAGACGCAGGGCCGCGCCAGCTACTCGATGTTCTTCGACCACTACACGCAGGTGCCCAACAACCTCGCGCAGCAGCTGATGAAGAAGTAAACCCCACGTGTGGGGCAGGGGAGGAGGTCCGGCCGGGCTTCCTCCCCGCTTCTTTTTGTGTCCGGGAGGTGGCCCGCGCTAGCCTGCCCGCATGACCATGCCTTCCCCCGTTCCCCGTCCGCGTCCGCCACGACTCGCGTTCCTGACTGTGCCCCTGCTGGTCGGCCTGTTCTACAACGCCATCTCGCTCCTGACGCTGCCTTTTTCGGGGGATACCCTCAACCGTGTTCTGGAGCAACTGGATGCGGCGACCGGCCAGCCCCCCGTCACCCTGACCCCCGAACAGGTCATGACGGTGCTGTGGGTGTCGTTCTTCCTGACCGCCGCCCTGATCCTGCTGCTGTACTTCACCCGCCGCGCCGTGCTGGAAGGCCGCAGCTGGGGCCGGGTCGCGAGCATCGTGATCGCGGTCCTGAGCCTGCTGCTGTTCCCGGTCGGGACCGTCATGGGCATCGTCATGCTGATCGGCGCCTTCGACCGGGACGTGCAGGCCTATACCCGCCGCTGACCTGGCCCGTGGAGGCCGGGGACTTGAAGACCGGCCGATTTTTTAGTACCCTGACAAGTCGGTGCGCTGGGAGACAGCCCAACGGGAATCCCTGAGGGGCAACACTTCCGCGCAACGTGCCAGCATGGCGGGACACCGCCCTGGCGGGAATCAACCCAATGTGGGAGCGCGCCCCACAAGCCCGATCAAAGGGTTTTTTCGGCGTGCCCTCCCACCGCTTGGAGGAGAACTACGATGGCAAAAGGAACGTTTGAGCGGACGAAGCCCCACGTGAACGTGGGG
>NZ_JHAC01000069.1 GCF_000599865.1 Deinococcus phoenicis
CCTGCGGCTCCGTGTCGTCTTAGCGGTGCTCGCCCATAACCTCACCAGGCCCTAAACGGCGTCAGGTCGGTGAATTTGATCTTGAATTTGAAGCACTCCTCCTCCCGGATGGGAGTGGGGACCGGCTCCTCACGTACACGGTCAACCCCAGGTCCAGTGCCGAAGCTGCCCTGAGGCGGCTCGTCCAATCTTTGCAGGTTCCTGGATAACGGAAGGGCCTGCACATCTCCCTGTGCAGGCCCTTCTGGAGACGGATGAACTTACTCGTTTTCCGCGAAGAGAGTGATTTGAAGACCATCCGGACTCAGCACCCGCGCATTCAACGAATTCCAGGGCGTGCGGGTGACCGGATGAGTCAATACGCCGCCCACCTGCTGAGCGGTAGTTGCGCCTGTTTTACTATCGGGCATTCCCAGCGCCAGCCGCAGCTCACCAGAGACCCGCCGTCCCACCTCGATCTCGTCGATCCGCCCAGCGTGGCGCTCGTCCACGATCTCCAGCGTGGCCCGGCCCGCTTCCAGGATGATGACGCGGCCTTCCGAGGACTCCCAGGCGTTGACGGCGCTGGTTCCCAGCAGGGCCTGATAGAAGGCCTTGCTGCGCTCGTAGTCCTGTGTGGTGATCACCAGTCGGAGTTCATGTACAGCG
This sequence comes from Deinococcus phoenicis, assembly GCF_000599865.1. GTDB lineage: Bacteria > Deinococcota > Deinococci > Deinococcales > Deinococcaceae > Deinococcus > Deinococcus phoenicis. The sequence goes on from NZ_JHAC01000069.1 coordinate 649, forward strand.
TTGTCCATGGCCTCAGTGTGGGGGCCGTGGCGCGGGAAGTCTCATGCTTTTCCAGCCCCGATCCATGTCTAAAATGCATAGATCATGCCGGAACTTCGCCACCTGCGGGCTTTCGTGGTGCTCGCGGAAGAGCTGAACTTCACCCGGGCGGCCACGCGGCTGTATATGACCCAACCCGCCCTGAGCCACCAGATTCGGCGGCTGGAAGGCGAGCTGGGCGTGACGCTTCTCCAGCGCACCAGTCGCCGCGTCACCCTGACTCCCGAGGGTGAGCGGCTTCTGGATCTGGCCCGCACCGTTCTGGGTACGCTCGACGAGGGGATTCAGAGACTGCGGCGGGAGAGCGCTCCGCAGGTCCTGCGCGTGGGCTTCGCGGATTACGTTGGTCAGACTGGGATTCCTGACCGCCTGCAACGAGTGGCTCAGGCGCTGCCGGGATTGAGACTCCAGCATCTGGAGGGCACCACCCTCGAACAGTTGCAGGGATTGACTACGGGGGCCCTGGACGTGGGTTTTTTCGTGGCACCACAAGTCCGCTGTGATGGCGTCCAGCAGCGTCGGCTCTGGATGGAGGAGTTCTGGCTCGCCCTGCCCGAGGGGCATCCATTGGCGCAACTGGACCAGGTGCCCTTCCAAGCGCTGGAGGGCCAGCCGCTGCTCCTGAACTCGCGGGAGAGCAACCCGGACCTCTACGACCACTGGCAGCACCTGTTCAATCAAACCGGAGTTCAACCCCAGCAGCTCACCAGCAGCGGCGCACGAATGTACTCCTTTGCGGGCATGATGCGCCTCGTCGCCGAGGGCGAAGGCCTGTTCCTGATCGTCCGTTCCCTGGCGGCCCTCGGTCACCCTGGGGTCACGTTTCGGCCCCTGCATGCTCCCACTCCAGCGCTGCCCTTCCGCATGGCGTGGCGGCAGAGCCTTCCGGCCGTGGTCCAGGAGCAGTTGCGCCAGAGCTTCAGCGGAGAGTGGGTGTGACCCCTAACCGCACCAGCACATCGTCAGTTTGGACGATCTCGGCGAACTCCCCGCTGAGGTTGGCGAGCGTCATGGCCTGAACCTGTGTGGCCGGGAACGTTGTGCCGTCGGGCCCCGTGCGGTCGAAGGTCCAAGTGGCGTCGGCCACCAGCAGCGTCTCAAAGCCGAGGTTTCCGGCCATGCGCGTCGTCGTCTCCACGCAGTGGTTGGTGGTCGCGCCGCAGACGACCACGGTCGTTACACCGGCGGAGTGCAAACGCGCTTCGAGGTCGGTGCCGATGAAGCTGCTGTTGACCGCCTTGACGATCACGGGCTCGTTCGGGAGTTCACGGGCTTGAGGCATCACGGCATAGCCGGGCCGGTCAGGGCGGAAGCGTGAATTCGGCTCGGTCGAGGCGTGCCGCACATGGAAGATAGGGGCATCCACCCCACGGAAGGCGGTGAGCAGCCGCACGATGTTAGGCACGGCTTGCAGGTTGTTGCGCCGCACGCCTGCCTGTTCGATCTCGTTGAACGCTTCCTGCACGTCGATCACGAGGAGCGCAGTGGTCTGCGGGTTCATGTCCTGACGATACGCGGTATGGAGGAGAACTATTGAACAACGTGCACGAGCGTGGGAAAGGTCCCGGCCGTGGACAGCGCAAGCAGCATAACGGCCCGCCCGATAGGGCCAGCGTCATCGCGAAGGCCGGACCACGCCGGTCGCTGAGCTGCCCGCTGAACCCCTCAGCCAGGAAGCGCCCGGCAGCCCCCGCTCCGCCGTCAGGTAGAACCCAGCAGCGACACCACGAACTCCCCCACCTGGTTGAGGATCGTCCCGAACCCAACACCCAGAATCCCGCCGGATAGGCGCTGTACATGCGGCGCAGCGAGGCAGGTACGTGGGTCACCCAGGCAGGATAAGAAATCCATCTACCAAGACTTTGTAACAGTCCTGGACACAACAAAGCGAGTGGCTGAGGATCTCTCGGCATGCTGGGAGAGTGGGGAACTCTTGCGCTCCTCTTGCCAGGCTAGATGTCGCTCAGCCCCTGAGAGCGTGTTTGAAAAGGCTCAGGGAGCGGGTTCGAGGCGGCGCAACATGAGGCGGATGTTG
>NZ_JHAC01000070.1 GCF_000599865.1 Deinococcus phoenicis
GGGCTGGTTTCAACGGTGTGGCTATACCCTCACCCGGCAACCCTTATGAGCGCCGTCCTAGGGGGGTGATGGCCGAGGTTTCCGTGTCGATCAGGAGGGGCTTGCTGTTGTAGCCACCTTTATAGAACAGATACCGGCCATTGCCGCTGGTGATGAAGTCCCTGCTGGAGACGCTGCCGCTGGGGGCGTTCTGGCTGTCGATCAGGCGGCTTTCCCCCGTGGCCGGGTCCCAGCAGTACAGGCCGTAGCTGGTGTACCCCGCGCCTTCGCTGGCTATGCCGGTGTACCAGAGGCGCCCCTGGGCGTCGACCGCGCCGTAGAGCATGTTCGGCCCGCTTACCGGACGGGCCGTGTTCAGCCGGGTCACACTGCCGTCGTCCTTCAGGTGGTAGATGGCCGTTGCCGGACCCGCATAGCCCGCGCTGATGGCGTAGGCGCCGCCTCCCGGCACCCGCAGCAGTTCGCCGTAGACATCGTTGAGGGTGACCTCGGCGGCGGCCTGTCCGTCCAGATACCGGCGGAAGGTGATCTGCGGCGTAGCGGTGCCGGTCGTGGCCCTCTGGTAAGCCGCCATGATCCACACGCCCTGTGCGGCAGGCGTGAGCGAGGAGGGGCTGGCCTGCACGTCCAGCAGGGTGCGGGCCGGTTTGATCTGGAGCGTGAGCGGGGTAGGGGACACCTTGCCGCCGCCGACCTGCGCACGGACCTCGCCCAGTGCCGCGCCTGGCGCCACCTGCACCGGCAGTTCGATGTGGGTGGTGGCGTTTGCCGTCAAGGGTACGGTGACCGGGGAAACGCTCAACTCCGCCGGCAGGCCGTTCAGGGTCACGGTCACGCTGCCGGTCAAGCCGTCCTGCGGCGTGAGGCTCAGCGGCACCTTCAGGACAGCGCCCTGATACCCGCTCAGGGTCGTGGTGCCGTAAGGCCCGTTCACGCCCACCTGGACGGAAGGCACGCGAATATCGGCGTACAGGCTGGCACCGCCGACCGTCTGGCCGCCCTGCCGGGCAAGCAGGTTCAGTGGCCCGCTGTAGGTGGCGGCGCTGTCATCCAGACTGAAGGTCAGCGTGGTCGTCACCGCCTGCGCGCCCATCCGGCCCAGGGCGCGCAGCAGCGGCGCTTTCCCAGGGCGCTGTGTCCCAAGGCTCGGTGTTCCCAAACTCTGGGCACCCAGGCTGGGCAGCGTCAGGGTGCCGGGGGTGACCACGACGCCGGGCAGGTCGGTCGACAGTGACACCTGACCTGACAGCCCGCCGTCCTGATAGACCGTGACCTCGCGCGTGACCGGTTGACCGGCCCGCAGCGTCAGCGCGGAGGGGTCGGCAAACTGGAACTCGGCCTGCCTGTCGGCCTGAACGAACCTCAGGCTCACGGGGGTGCCGGGAGGGATGCTGGTCAGGGTCGTCTGGTTGCCCGAACGGCTCAGCACCACGGCATTCCAGCCCGCCTTGAGCGTGAGGTCGAGGTTCAGCGTGGAGGAGCTGCACTGGGCCGTCCCGCTGAAGCGGGCCTCCGTGGCCGAGTAGAGCCGGGTCAGCAGCTTGCCGCCGTCCTGGGCCTGCGTCAGGCTCCCCAGCACATCCCCCTGCGCCGACAGGAGCACCACCTCGGCCAGGTCGATGGCGACATCGGGCACGCTGCTCGTCCCGCTGAACGTGCAGCCGCCCAGGAGGCTGAAGGTCTGGGCGGGCTGGGGCAACGTGACGCTCACCGTGCCGTCGGCGGCGACGCGGCTTCCTGTCAGGGGTTGCAGGCTCTCGCTGCCCAGCGAGTAGAGGTCGGGCGTCAGCGCACCATAGGTCCAGCCGCTGAGCTTGCCGCTGAACCGGGCCGGATCGAGGGGGGTGCCGGATGGAGAGGCTGCCGTATACGCCAGCGTGACCGTCTTGCCCGCCTCCAGCGTGACGGTCTGCGCGGCAGGGGCCGTGAAGCCGTTCACCGCGCCCCCCTCGACCCTGAACACGTCCCCGGCCTTCAGGTCGCTGAACGTCTTGCTGACCGCCAGCATGCCGCTGAAGACCTGGGTCTGCGTGGTGGTATTCGTCACCGTCACGGGTGCGCTGGGGAGGCCCTCCAGCTTGACGGTCAGGGTGGGCGTGGACGGCAGTGTGGGACCGGGGCAGGCGGTGAGCAGCACAGTGAGACCGAGCATGGCGCCGGGAAGGTGAAGTCTCTTCATGAACACTCAGGATTCTAAGAGAAAGCCGGGGCCTGTGGATACGAGTTTCTGCATCCTGACCACCGTGAAGGCCCGGTCAGATGAAGGCGCATGCGAGGTGCCGAAGGCAGCCGGAGCCTGTGCCCGTCTACACGACTCCCTGGTCCTGTCGTGCCCGCGCGCTACACTTCCTCCTGATGTTCACCCGTCCACCGACTGAAAAGAACGCCCACGCGGCGCTTCTTCTTCGTTGGGGGCGGTGAGCGCAGCCCGGCGTTCGCTGATCCGCCCCCGAAGCTCAAGTGGCTCCGGGGGCGTTTTGCGTTTCTGGGCGCGCATCTGAGAGGATGAGAGGAGTTGTGCGTGTATGGGAATGACGATTGCGGAAAAGATCCTGGCGGCCCACAGCGGCCATGACCATGTTGTGCCCGGCCAACTGATCGAGTGCGCGACCGACTGGGTACTGTGCCACGAGATCACCACGCCCGCCGCCCTGCGGATGCTCGAAGAGCGCGGCATGGACCGCGTGTTCGACCTTGAAAAGATCGTGGCGGTGCCCGACCACTCCGTCCCCGCTATGAACATCAAGGCCGCCAAGATGTACCAGAAACTCAAGTCCTGGGTGCAGGAAAAGGGCATCCGGCACTTCTACGACGTGGGGCGCGGCGGCATCGCCCACGTGGTGCTCGAAAACACCGGCCTGATCAAGCCGGGGCAGACGCTGGTCAGCGGCGACTCGCACACCTGCAACGCGGGTGCGCTGGGGTGCTTCGCCACCGGCGTGGGCAGCACCGATCTCGCCGGAGCGATCTACGCGGGCAAGGTGTGGTTCAAGGTGCCCGAAACCATGCTGATCCGGGTGAGCGGCGACCTGGCTGCCGGTGTCACGCCCAAAGACCTCGTGCTGGAAGTCATCAAGCGCATCGGCGCGGACGGCGCGAACTATCTGGTGATGGAGTGGGTGGGGGACACCATCGACCGGATGGACATGGAGGGCCGCTTTACCCTCACCAACATGGCGATCGAGGCGGGCGGCAAGACCGGCATCGTGGCGGTGGACGACACGACGCGGGCGTATCTGGCGGCGCGCGGCGTCACGCAAGGCGAGTACACCGAGTACACCTCCGACCCCGACGCGCAGTACAAGGTGGTCATCGACCTCGACGCTTCCGCTGTCGAACCCACCGTCGCCTACCCCCACATTCCCAGCAACGGGCGGGTGGCGGGCAGCGACCGCATCGCCGTCACGCACGCCTACGTGGGCAGTTGCACGAACGGGCGCATCGGCGACCTGCGCGACGTGGCCCGCATCCTGAAGGGCCGCAAGGTGGCCGACGGCGTGCAGATGATCGTGGTGCCCGCCACCCAGGCGATCTGGAAGCAGGCGGCCCAGGAAGGCCTGCTGGAAATCTTCGTCGAAGCGGGGGCCAGCGTGAGCTACCCCAGTTGCGGCGCGTGCCTGGGGATGCATTCGGGCGTGCTGGGGCCGGACGACGTGTGCATCAGCTCCAGCAACCGCAACTTCGTGGGCCGCATGGGCGACCCCACCGCCCAGATTTACCTCGCCAGCCCCGCCACCGTGGCCGCGAGTGCCGTCGCCGGGTACATCAGCGACCCGCGCGCTTACAACGCGGACGGGACGGAAGCGGCGGACTGAGGGATGGAGTGGGGCAGCACCGCGCCTTTCTGGCTGCTGGCCGACTTCGCGGCCGGCTGGTCGCTGGGCTGGCTGGCCGTGCGTGACCGGCGCTGGGCGCTGGTGCCGGGCCTGCTGGTGCTGTGGGGCGTGTCCCGGATGCCGGCCCTGCCCTGGCGGGTCGGCGCAGGAACGGTGCTGGTCCCGGTGGTCGTGACGCTGTGCTTCTGGCTGGGTCTGGTGCTGTTCTTCCTGATCTTTCAGATTCCCTGAAATACTGGAGTTCCTATGGGCGAAGCCAAACGACGCAAACAACTCGGGTTGATGCCCACCGTCCACCCCTTCGAGGCCGAGCTGGACGCGGGGGGGCAGGTCACCCTCACGCACGGGCCAGCCGACGCGGCGCTGCGGGAGCAGATCGTGGCCGCGCTGCGGGAGACGCAGCCCACCGGGGACGCCTGGCCCAGAGCCTACCGCCGCGCCGCCATCATGGCGGGGTTGCCGGAGAAGCTCCTGCGCACCCGCGAGGATCTGGAAGCCATTCCGGTGCCGCCCCTGCGGCGGCTGACGGGTGAACTGGTGTTCAACCTCGACCCCAGGACGCTGCGGGGCGACGCCCTGCGCGCTGTGCGGGACTACCTGCCGCTGGAAGGCGGCGCGGTCCTGCATCTGCGCCGCCAAGAAACCTCACAGGACGGGGGGCGCTGGGAAAGCCTGCCGGAACCGGAGCACCCGCTCTCGGGCATCCAGTACCTGATGCAGCACCCGCTCGCCCGTGAGCAGGGCGCGCTGGTGGCCCGCTACGACGCCGAACACTGGCGCGAGGGCCGCATCGACTTCGAGCCGGAGCCGCCCGCCGAACAGCTGGAAGAGCTGGAAGGCATCGTCAGGAGGTGGCATGGCGGGACGCCGGAAGAGTGGGCCGAGAGGCATTTCGAAACCCTCGACCTCCCGGAAGAGGAGGACGACGACGCCCGGGTGCCCACGGCCCGCCGCGTGCGCCTGGAACTGCGCGAGAGCGTGCCGCTGGCTTCCCTGGTCAATCTGGCCTTCACCACCCTGGGGGAACAGGAGGTTCACATTTCCCTGGACCACCGCTTCTACACCCTGGACGGCGAAACCTGGCATGCCTACGGGAACCCGGACGCCCAACTGGAGGAAGGGGGCGGCGAACTGGGCGAGTTCCTCGCGGACATGCTCGACGTCGAAACCCTGCCGGTCACGGTCTGGGCCGATGGCCGGCTGGAGTGGCCGGGGGGCGGCGTCCCCGAGGAACACGCCGAGCGGGTGCGGGCCGACCTGCTGCGGGCGACCGGGGCCGGGAACCCGGGCGCCTGGGCCGCCTTTACCGAGGGGGTCCTGCGCGACATGTTCACGCCCGACACCCCCGCCCTGGAGGACCTGGACGCCCTGCCCGTGCCCCAGGCCATGCGGATCGACATCCCGGTGGACGCCCTGACCGACCCCGATCCCCTCGCGCAGACCTTCATCGAGTCCGAGGTGAGCTTCGACGGCGAAACCTGGCGTGACCTCTATGACGACCTCCCCGAAGAACTCGTGCTGCGGCTACCGCAGAACTGACCCCGCCCTCTGCCAAGGAGATTCCCCATGCCCACCGTTCACGTCTTTGCCCGTGACCACATCAACACCGACGAGATCATCCCCGCCCGCCACCTGACCACCGACGTGGAGGCCGAACTGGCGAAGTACGCGATGGAGGACTACGACAAGGACTTCGTGCGGCGCGTGCAGCCGGGCGACATCATCGTGGCGGGGGCGGACTTCGGGTGCGGGTCCAGCCGCGAACACGCCGTCTGGGCACTGCGCGGCGCGGGCGTGGCCGCCGTGATCGCCCCCAACTTCGCCCGCATCTACTACCGCAACTCGATCAACAACGGCTTTCTGGCGCTGGAATGCGAGAATGTGGTCGAGACGTTCATGGACGGCGATCCGGCGGAACTGGACCTGGCGGGCGGCACGGTCACCAACACCCGCACCGGGCAGACCCTGACGTTTGTGCCCGTGCCGCAGTTCGCGCTGGACGTGCAGAAGGCCGGGGGCTGGCTGGAGTACATGCGCGAACAGGACCAGAACCGGCAAGACCAGAACCAGCCCCAACAGGAGGAACAGCATGCCTAAAGTCATCACCCTGCCCGGCGACGGGATCGGCCCCGAGGTCACCGCCGCCGCCGTGGAAGTGCTGCGCGAGGTCGCGCCCGACGTGCAGATCGAGGAACACGCCATCGGGGGCACGGCCTACGAGCGGTACGGCGACCCCTTCCCGCAGATCACGCGCGACGCCCTGCAAGAAGCCGACGCCGTGCTGCTGGGCACGGTCGGTGGGCCGCAGAACAGCCCCTGGAACAGCCTGCCGCGCCACCTGCGCCCCGAAAGCGGCCTGCTCGCGCTGCGCAAGGCGCTGGGCTGCTATGCCAACCTGCGGCCCGTGCGGGTGCAGCCGGGCCTGGAACACCTCTCGCCGCTCAAGCCCGAACTGGCGCGCGGCGTGGACATCCTGATCGTGCGCGAGCTGCTGGGCGGGATCTACTTCGACGGCGACCGCCAGATCGAGGGATCAGTCGCCTACAACACCATGCGCTACACGACGCCCGAGGTCGAGCGGGTGGCAAAGGTCGCCTTCTGGGCCGCCGAGCAGCGCCGGGGCCGCGTGACGAGCGTGGACAAGGCGAACGTGCTGGAGGTGTCGGAACTGTGGCGGCGCGACGTGCAGACCCTGCGCGACCGCGAATACCGCAATGTCCACCTGAACCACGAGTACGTGGACAGCGTCGCCATGCTGATCGTCGCCAACCCGGGCCGCTACGACGTGATCGTCACCGAGAACCTGTTCGGGGACATCCTCTCCGACCTCGCCGCCGTGATTCCCGGTTCTCTGGGCCTGATGCCGAGCGCCAGCCTGGGCGACGGCGCGGGCCTCTTCGAACCCATTCACGGCAGCGCCCCCGATATCGCCGGGCAGGGCATGGCCAACCCCGCCGCCGCCATCATGAGCGCCGCGATGCTGCTGCGGCACGGCCTGGACCGGCCCCAGGTCGCCAACCAGGTGGACCGCGCCGTGGCCCTGGCCCTGCGCGAACATCCCACCCGCGACCTGGGCGGCAAGGCGGACACGCGCACCTTTACCCACGCGGTATTGAACGCGATGGGCAGCCCCAGCGTGGGGTAAGCGGGAGCAGCGTGAGGGCAGAGGCATCCGTTGGCCCTCTGCCCTCGCCGCTTTTACGGCCTCTTTTCCAGCTCGCGCAGGCGGGCTTCCAGTTCGCGGAGCCGTGCAGACTCACCAGCGTCCCGGGCGCGGCGGGTGGCCCTTACCAGGATGGAGAGACTCCCCAGCAGCACCGCGAAGACCAGCAGCAGCAGGAGCAGTTCTCCGGCACCGATATTGAGCATGTCCCAGTTTACCCGGGCACCTTGCGGGCTGACTGCGGCAGCTCATCTTCCCCCCTCGCCCGCCGTGCTAGACCCCTGCCATGCCCCTGCGCCGCGCTGCCCTGTCGCTCGCCCTGCTCGCCGCTCCTGCCCTGACCGTGGCCCGCGCCGCGCCCGAAGTCTTTGTCGCCTACCCGCCGGAGGGCCACCGGGTCACCTTCGACCACGTTCTGCTGGAAGGCAGCGTGCCGCCCGGCGCGAACCTGAAGATCAGTGGGCAGGCGGTGGCGGTCGGCGCGGACGGCCTGTTCATCCTGTGGTGGCCGCTAGGTCCCGGCACGAACGACCTGCGCCTGAGCAGCACCCTGAACGGGCAGACCGGCACCCGGACGCTGCGGGTGATCCGCACGGTGGCGGCGCCTCTGCCCGCGACCCCCACGCAGATCGACCGGGGAAGCGTGACGCCGCGCGCCGCCCTGGAGTTCTGGGATGCGGCGGGCGACGCGCCGGATGAACGGACCGTCATGGTGGGTTTCCGGGGGTCGCCGGGGGGGCAAGCGGTTTTCCGGGTGGGGGGCGGGCAACCGGCACCGCTGCGCGAGGTGGGTGCGGGACGGTACGAGGCCGCCTACGTGCTGCCCGTCTCGGCCCGGCTTGAGCGGGCACCGGTCACCGTGAGCCTGACCGGGCGCGACGGCAAAACGGTAACGGCCACCGCCCCCGGACGCCTCAGCAGCACGGGGAGCGGCCCCCGCAGCGGCACCCAGCAGCCCGGCACGGTGCGGGGCCTGGGCCTGAACGACGCCGGCAACGCGGCCACCACCCTGGACGGCGAAGCCTTCCTGTACCCGCGTGACGGCATGACCTTCACCCTGGTGGGGCGGCAGGGGGAGGACGTGCGTGCCCGCCTCGCGCCCGGCGTGAGTGTGCTGCTGACCGAGAAACAACTCGGCGTGACGCCCGGTGTGCCTGCGCCGAGCCGGGGCGGAACCGTGACGCTGGATACGGCTGACCCGGCTGCACCTCTCCCCGTCGCCGCGCCTCCGGCCATTCCCGCCACGCCTCTGCCGCAGGTCCTCCCTTCGGCGGAGGCCGGGACGCCCCCGGTCCCCCAGCCCGCCCCCAGCGGGGACCTGCGGGTCCGGGTGCCGCTGGGTGGGGCACGCGTGCCCTTCACGGTCACGCAGGAGCAGGGAGGCCGCCGCCTGGCGCTCACCCTGTACGGTCTGGACATTCCCCCCACACTGCCCGCGCCCCTGGTCGATCCGCTGATCGCGCGGGCGGACGTTCAGCCCCTAGGCCTCGGCGTGACCCGGCTGACGCTGGACCTCACGGCCCCGCAGGCGTGGGGCTTTACCGCGAACTATGACGGCGGCGACCTGCTGCTGACGGTCCGCCGTCCGCCGCTGCTCGGCGTGGCGCGGCCCCTCGCCGGGCGCGTGATCGTGCTGGATGCCGGGCACGGCGGCACACAGTTCGGGGGGGCGGGGAGTCTGCGCGTGCCGGAAAAGGACCTAACCCTGCCCATTGCCCGGCGCGCCGCCGAGTTGCTGCGGGAGCGGGGGGCGCAGGTGATCCTGACCCGCGACGCGGACGTGACCCTGGGCCTGTACGAGCGCGACCTGACCGCCGAGGCGGCCCAGGCCGACCTGCTGGTGTCCATCCACGCCAATGCCCTGCCCGACGGGCGCGATCCTCGCGGCATTCGTGGCCCGGAAGTGTATTTCACGCATCCGCAGGCGCGGGCACCGGCGGACGCGCTTCTGGCCGCGCTGCGCCGCACGCTGCCCGACCTCGGCCCCGGCGCGGGTCTGAAGCCCGGCGCGAATCTGGCCCTGACACGCCCCACCACCCAGCCCAGCCTGCTGATCGAGACGGCTTACCTGACCGACCCACAGAACCTCCGCACCCTGATGGACCCCGCCGGGCGTGAGCGCTTCGCGCAGGCGATCGCGGCGGGCATCGCGGACTTCTACGCGGCGCAGGCGGGCGCACGGTAGAGCAGTTGTCCGAATTCCGCCGGAGGAGGGAAAGCGCCTGCAACAGCTCCCTTCTCTGCTTCGGCGCCTGGCAAGTCCCAAACGCTCTCCTGAGTTCACGCGCTGTCTTGGGCAGAACGGCACCCGTGTGGGGCCTGCCCGCTGCCCGCCCGGTCATGAAGAAGGTCCCTTTTTGACAACGGCTCTAAATACCGTCCGGGCGGCCCTTCAGCCTTCCGTCATGCCTGCCGGGTACGCTCGGCGTATGTCTTCCCGCGTTCTGGCCCTCGCGGCCCTGCTGGCCCTGCCGTCCCCTGCCGGAGCGCAGGAAAGTCCCCCCGCCATACCGCAGACAGGCACCGTGGAGGGCACCCTTCCCCCGGCCTTTTCTCTGCTGGACGGCGTGACGGCCCTGCTGACCGCGCCGCGCACCGTCGCCGGACCTGTCCCCCTGACCCTGACGCTGAACAGCAGCCTCACCGTGCCGGTGACGTTTGCGGCCGCACGCGACAATGACCAGAACTGCGCCGCCGCGCCGACGGTGCGCGTCCTGCGGGTCGGCACGCGCGAGGTGGTGTATCCGGTCCCCGGTGCCTCCCCCCGCATCTGCACCCAGGACCTGCTGGGCAAAACGGCTCCTGCGCGTGGCAACGCCGTCTTTACCCGTACCCTTGACCTGCCCGCCGGGGACTACATGATCGAAGGGTGGTTCGCCGGCTTCGGCAACGACCTGCGCGTGAAGGTACCCGCCCAGCCCGTGCGCGTCACGGTCCGGTAAGGAGGTCAGTGATGAGGCGCCTGCTCCTCCCCGTGCTGCCGTTCCTGCTGGGCAGTTGTGCGCTGCTCGGGGGCCTGCCCACCGGACGGGCGGAACCGGCCCCGGTCACCGCGTCTGCCGAGGCTGCCGCCCCCCTCACCGCGCAGGCCGGGGCCATGCCGTCCCCACAGGGCGTGACGGTCACCCTCACGCTGCGGAACGGCAGCGGCCAGCCCCTCGGCCTGCGCTATGCCGCCCAGGTCAACTGGGGAAGCTGCGGCCTGCCGCCTTACGTCGCCCTGGCGCAGGTGGACGGGACGCCCGTGTCCGCCCCGACCTCCGGCGAGCGCCTCACCTGCCCCGAACTCCAGTTCACCCGCACCCTCGCGCCGGGCGAGACGCTGAGCCTGAAACGCACGTTGCCGCCCCTCGCGCCCGGAACGTACACGCTGACGGCGTGGTTCGACGGCACGGCGGGCGGCGAGCCGGTGCGGGTGCAGGCGATGCCAGTGATAGTGGAGGTGAAGTGAATCGCCTGCTCCCCCTCCTCATCCTCACCCTCTGTGCCACCGCCCATGCCGACCCCAACGCGCCGCTGATCTTCCAGCTCCAGCCCACCCAGTACCACGCCTACCGGAACGACCCGCCGCCACCCCTGACCCTCACGCTGACGCTGCAAAATCCCACCGCGCAGGCCGTGCCCCTGAAGTGCCTGGCGGTGGGTGCGCCCGTGCTGAAGCGGTTCACGGCCTATCAGAACGGTCAGGCCGTGAACCGGCTGGAACAGCTGGGCCAGCTGGCACCTGTGGGAAACGCCCCCACCTGCCGCGAGGTGGGCGAGGTTCTCGCCGTGCCCGCCCGCACCACCTCCACCTACACGCGGGCGCTGGGGCCGCAGAAGGTGGGGGCGCAGGTGGAATATGTCGCGGGCTGGAACGTGAGCCTCCGCCCCGGCTTTGGCTGGCTCCAGCGGGCCTCCGCCTCCGCCCTGGTGGTGCCAGAGGACCGGCCCATTCCGACGCCGCATCCCCGGGCCTATCAAGACGCTCTGGATGCCAGCCATGCCGAATGGCAGACCCGCACCAGCCGCGACGTTCCAGCGGACCAGCGCCTTTCCTTCCGCTTGGCCGACCAGGTCTCGCGTCAGGCTTTCCTGGCCGAACTGAAAAAACGCGGGCTGGACGCGGGCAAGATTGATATTGAAGTCGCGCCGCCTGTCCGGTTGCCCACCCGGCCGGGTTTCGCCCACGCGGCACAAGTGGTTGTCCTACCCACGAACAAGGGTTACACCTTCGCGCTGAAGGTCACGAACAGGACCGGCGGGCCACTGAAGGTCTATCAGGCTGTCTGTGAACCCCTCGCCCTTGAGCGCGTCTCTGGTGGCCTGCGCGTCTGGCAGGTGGGAAATGGGCCATGTCCGGCGATGGCTCCTGCGGCTCTCCTCCTCCAGCCCGGCCAGTCCACCACCCGCGAGGCCAGATGGGACGGCACGAACAGCGTCGGCCAGCGCGTCCCGACCGGTCAGTACCGCGTGAGGATGGGCCTGGGGCAGTTCGTGGGCGAGGCCGTCTTTACCGTGAAGTGAGGCCGCCTGCCCACTCGCCCCTACTCCCCCAGATCGATCAGCGTCAGCCCGAACTCCTTGTTGAACTTGCGCCGCAGGTGGGTGGGCTGCTCGGTCAGGGTCACTTCCAGGGTGGGTTTGACGTGACCGCGCAGCAGGTGGCCGCCCATCGCGGTGCCGTCGCGCCTCCCGATCACCAGGTGGGCGTGGACCTGCGGCGTGCCGTCCTCCTTCAGCGCCACGTTGCCCAGCAGGCTCAGCACCTCCACCTGCTCGTTCACCTCGGTGGGCACGTATTCCTGCGCCTCCACGTCGTAGAAGCCGAACTTCACGCCGCTCAACGCCCCGATGGCCGTGAAGGCGGCGGCGTCGAGCTGCTGTTCGCGGGCAAAGGCTTGCAGGCCCTGCGCCACCTCATCCCCCGCCGCGAAGACGAGGACGAAGGTGCGTTCCCCGGTGGGGCTGGTCTGGAGAAGTTTGCCTTCCATACCCCAGCGTACCCGGTCGCCGCTCCCGAACAGTTCAGGAAAGTGCCGAAAGGCCCATTCACGGTGCGGAACCCGGCGTTTTTCCTTCGCGCCTCCGCCCGGCCCGAAACTGGATAAAATCTCCGGTTATGGACCTCAAGGCACAGCTCAAAGCCGCCGTCGAGCGGGCCGCCGCCGATCTGGGCGCGCCCGTGGACGCCGCGATTCAGGAAACCCCGGCCAACAAGCCCGGCGACTACGGCACGCCCGCCGCCTTCCAGATCGCCAAGGCGCTGGGCCAGAACCCCGCGCAGGTGGCGGCGGGGCTGGCTGAGCGGGTGCAGCTCCCGGAAGGCATCTCGCGCGTGGAGGCCGCCGGGCCGTTCCTGAACTTCTTCGTGGATGTGGGCGCGTTTGTGCGCGGCGTGGTGGAGAAGCCTTTCGAGATGCCCCCCCTCGGCGGCAAGGTCGTGATCGAACACACCTCGGTCAACCCGAACAAGGAATTGCACGTCGGGCACCTGCGGAACGTGGTGCTGGGCGACAGCATGGCCCGCATCTTCCGCGCGGCGGGGCACACGGTCGAGGTCCAGAACTACATCGACGACACCGGGCGGCAGGCCGCCGAGTCCCTGTTTGCCGAGTCGCATTACCAACGCGTCTGGGACGGTGTGCAGAAGTACGACCACTGGATGGGGGAGGGCTACGTGCGCCTCAACGCCGACCCCGCCAAGCCCAGCCTGGAAGAGGGCATCAGCGCCGTGATGCACCGCCTGGAAGCCGGAGAACTCCGGGGCGAAGTCGAGAAGGTCGTGAAAGCGCACCTCGCAACCTGTTTCCGCCTGGGCGCGCGCTACGACCTGCTGAACTGGGAATCCGACGTGGTGGGCAGCGGCTTTCTGACGCAGGCGATGACTATTCTGGAGGGGAGCCGCTACACCACGCACCCCACGGAGGGCAAGTATGCCGGGGCCTTCGTGATGGACGTGTCCGAGTTCATGCCCGGCCTGGAGGAACCGAACGTGGTGCTGCTGCGCTCGGACGGTACGGCCATGTACGCCGCCAAGGACATCGGCTACCAGTTCTGGAAGTTCGGCCTCTTCGAGGGCATGCGGTTCAAGCCTTTCCTCACTGACCCCGAGGGCCACACCGTCTGGACGAGTGCGCCTGGTGGCCAGCCCGACCTTGAGCGCCGCTTCGGCCACGCCCAGGAAGTCATCAACGTGATTGACTCGCGCCAGGACCACCCGCAGACGGTGGTGCGAAGCGCGCTGGGCGTGGCGGGGGAGGGGGAGAAAAAGGAGCGCAGCGTTCACCTCTCCTACGCGTTCGTGACGCTGGAAGGGCAGACCATCTCGGGCCGGAGGGGCATCGCCGTGAGTGCCGACGACGCGATGGACGAGGCCGAGAACCGCGCGCTGAAGGTGCTGGCCGAGATCAACCCCGACCTGGCCGCCCGCGCGGACGCCCACGAGATTGCCCGCCGCATCGGCATCGGCGCGATCCGCTTCGCCATGCTGAAGGCCGAGCCGACCCGCAAGATCGACTTCCGCTGGGAGCAGGCGCTGGCGCTGAACGGCGATACGGCGCCCTACGTGCAGTACGCCGCCGTCCGCGCCGCGAGCATACTGCGCAGGGCGCAGGAGGCCGGGCACGCCACCGACGGGACGGGGGCCGACTGGGACGCGCTGGCTGACCTCGATCTGGGCCTCGCCAAGATGGTCGCCCGGTTGCCGGAGGTCGTGGCCCAGAGCGTGCGTGTCCATTCACCGCACGTGGTCGCGCAGTACGCGCTGGACCTCGCCACCGCCTTCAACGCCTGGTTCAATGCCAAGGACCGTGCCGGAAAGCCCGCCACCAACGTCCTCCAGAGTCCCGCCGGATTGCGCGAGGCCCGCCTGGCCCTGGTCGCCCGCCTGCGCCGCGCCTTCGAGGAAACGCTCGACCTGATCGGCATCGAGGTGCCTGCGGCGATGTGAGGGCGCCCGCCCAGGGTTCCCGGCTCCTGGTGGGGTCGGGAACCCTTTTGACTTGCCAGCACCAGAGAATGACCCGGGTAATATTGACAACTCAATTTTACCCGGATAATATTCCTGCATGGAAGAGACGACGACGTACACGGCCTTTCACGGCCACCAACGGCTCGCCACGGGGGAGCTGCGGCCCTTGCTCACCCAGCTCAAGGCGCAACAGGAACAGCTCGGTGCCCATCTCCCCCTGCTGATCTTCGAGGACCGCACCGGCCGACAGGTGGATTTCAACCTGCGCGGCACGCTGGAAGAAGTGCTGGAGCGGGAAGCCCCGCTGCCCAGAAAGGCCGGGCCGGGCCGCCCTAAGCTCGGCATCGTGTCGCGGGAAGTCTCGCTGCTGCCCCGGCACTGGGCGTGGCTGGAGGAGCAGCCCAGCGGCGCGTCGGCCGCCCTGCGCCGCTTGATCGACGAGGCCCGCAAGCAGAACCCGGAGCAGGAGCGGGTGCGGCAGGCCCAGGCCGCCGCCGACCGCTTCCTGGGCGTGATGGCGGGCGACCTGCCCGGCTTCGAGGCGGCGTCCCGCGCGCTGTATGCCCGTGATCTGGCCGGGTTCCGGGAACACAGCCAGCCCTGGCCGGAGGAGATTCGTGCCCACGCCCTGTATCTGGCGGCCCCCGCCTTCGGGCCGGAGACGGCCCCGGCGCCGCCCCAAGCTTCCCCTCAGGAGGGCAACCATGACCCCGTCGCCCCGCGCCTATAAGGGCTTCACGCCCCGGCAGGGCATCTACCGCGTCCTGCATCACCGCACCGGCAGGATGCTGCTCGGCTCCAGCACGCACCTGACCGGCATTCTCAACCGTATCCGGTTTCAACTGGAACTGGGAAGCCACCCCCGGCGGGCACTTCAGCAGGACTGGAACGCGGACGGCCCCGCCGGCTTCACCTTCGAGGTGCTGGACGAACTCGCGCCCCTGGAGCCTGCGGCGGACCCGGCCGAGGACCTCCAGGAACTGCTGACCCTCTGGCGCGAGAAACTTCAGCCCGGGCCGGGAGACGAGTACTGAGCGCCGACGGGAGAACAGCATGCCCTGTCCTGAACAGCCCGCATCCGGGGCCACCGCCGCGGAACTGACCCGCCTGGCCCGCCACCCCCGGCCCGAGCTTCGCGCGGCGGTGGCCGCTCATCCCAACACGCCCGCCGCGCTGCTGGGCGAACTGGGGGCCGACTTTCCGGGGGCCGTACTGCGGAATCCGGCGCTGGTGCTGCTGCGGCTGGCCCAGCCCCGGCTGCTGCTGGGCTGGCCGGCCGAGACCCTGGCCGCCCTGGCCCGCTGCCCGGAGGCCCCCGACTGGGTTCATCAGGCGGCGCTGAAGCACGCCGACCTGCGGGTCCGGCTGGCGGTCGCGGCGCACCCCGCACCGAGCGCCGGACATCTGCGCCAACTGGCCGGGCAGCCGTTCTGGCAGGCCCGCGCCGTGCTGGCGAGGCGGCCGGACCTGCCCCCCGAGCTGGTCGAGCAACTGGCGGCAGACCCGGATTACGGTGTCCGGCTGGCGGTGGCCGGGCGTCCTGCCCTTCCCGGTGCGCTCCGGCGGCGGCTCGGGCAAGACCCCCACCCGCTGGTCCGGGAGGCGGCGCGGTCCCTGCCCTCCCGGTGCGGCTGAGGGGTCCAGGGACCTACCGCCCCCGCGCCTGCTCCTGCGCCCGCAGCTCCAGCCGCCCGAAGAAGGCGGCCAGTTGCCGGGCCACCGTGGGCGAAAAGCGGTTGCCCCCGAGGTGCGGCCCGCTGACCTTCAGGAACTCGCTGACGCCCGGCTCGGCGTAGGCGAAGAGGCGCTGGCCGTTGCCGTGCATGGGGACGGTGGTGTCGTCACGGCTGGCGAGGATGAAGAGGGGCACCGGGCGCGCTTCCGCGAGTTGCCGCAGGGGGTCGAGATCGGGCGCGGGTTCGCCGGTCAGGCCGTAAGCGTGATCGATCTCGGCGCGGCGGCTGCTGGCCGAGGCCCAGGCGGCGCGCAGATCGGCCCACCCGTCGATCAGGGCGACACCCCCCACCGGGTAAGGGCTACCGGGCAGCACGCTGCGCAGGGCCAGCAGGCCGCCCATGCTCAGGCCCAGGGCGTAGGTGCGGCCATTCCACGCAAAGTGCGTGACGGCTTCCTCGCGCAGCCCCGCGACCTGGGCCAGCGCGGCGGGGCTGCCCCAGGTGGCCCTGCCGCCGTCGTCGCTGAGCAGCACCGCGAAGGGGGCGGCGAGCAGGGCGTCCGCCAGCGCCTCCACCTGTGGGCTGTCGTGCAGCCGCTCGGCACTCTGCCCGCGGGGGTGCGACACGACCACCAGCGCGCACTCCTGCCGGTAGCAGGCGGGCGGCACCCGCAGGAACGACGGCCCGCTGGCCCGCTCCAGCCGCACCGTGTCGGGCACGGCCGGCAGGGGAAAGGGCGAGTTGGCCGTGGCCCGCGCGCCCGGGAGCAGCGCGGCGAGCAGCGGAAGCAGCAGGAAAGCGGGGAAACGGCGCATCGGCGGGCTGCACTCTAGCGTCCGGGCCTTGACGGATGTCTGACGAGGCCTGCGCCTCCGCCCCCTCAGCGCCCGAACAGCAGCAGGCCCAGGCGCTTGCCGAGCAGCAGGCGACCGATCACGGCGGGCACGGCCAGGGCGATCAGGGCATAGAGGGCCACCGTCAGCAGCAACTGTGCGGAAGTTCCGTCGGGCGAGCGGTAACGCTCCAGCGCCTGCAACAGCGCCGGGTGCAGCAGGTAGATGGGCAGGCTGACCGTGCCCAGCGTGGCGATGATCCGCTTGAACCTCCCGGCCTGGGGTCCCCGCTCCAGCCGGTACGCCAGGCCCAGCAGCGCGAGCGCCACCAGCGCCGTGAAGGTCCAGCTCAGGCCGCTGTACACCACCGGGGTGACGGGCGTGCCGCGCACATACGCGATCGCCACCGGCAGGTATGCGGCGTAGGCCACTGCCAGCAGGGGCAGCAGCACCAGCCGCCGCCTGCGCCACCAGTCCTGAAAGCTGTCCAGCCGCGCCCCCACCGCCAGCCCCAGGCTGATCGGCAGCGCGTACCACAGCACCGTACTGGCCGGGAAGCGCAGATGCAGCACCTCGCGGTTGAGCAGGTACAGTCCGAGCTGCGCCGCCAGCCCGCCCAGCAGCGCCAGCGTGATGCTGGGCCTGCGCCGGGCCAGCGGCAGCAGCAGCGGCAGCACCACGTAGACCTCCAGCGCCACCAGCAGGAAATACAGGTGATAGCTGGCCTTGCCGTACAGCAGCCAGTCGCGCCAGCGGTCCGGGTCCATCAGCGTTTCGGGGGCGCGTTGCCCGGTCCACACGTACCACAGGGCGTACAGGGCGCTCCACAGCAGGTAGGGCCAGCCCCCGCGGGTCAGCCGCCGCCAGAAGTAGCGCCCCGGGTCGAAGCGCCTGAGCAGGCTGCGGGTCAGCACCAGCGCCGACAGGAACACGAAGGCGGGCACCGCGAAGTGTAGTGTGCGGTTCAGGATCAGCAGCAGGTCGTGGGTGGTCGAGCCGACGGTGGCGTGCCGCAGGCCCATGCCCGTCGCGTGGTGCCCCACGACCTCCAGAATCGTGAGGCCCCGGAAGGTATCGATGGCGGTCAGGCGCGGGCCAGCGGGGATGGGAAGGGGAGGGGGCGGCGAGGACATGTAAGGGCTTACTCTACCCACCTGGGGCGTGAGCTTGGTCCTGCGGCCTTACCCCCGTCCCCGCTGCTCGGTCCCCGGTGCTCAGCCGCGCCCGCGCACCTCGAAGCCCGCCGCATTCAGGATCTCACTGGCGCGGCGCACGTCCTCCACGCTCTCCAGGCCCAGGCGGATCGCGCCGCCCTCCTCGCGGATCGCCAGCACCTCGATGTCCTTGATGTTCACGCCCGCTGCGCCCAGCGCCTGCGTCACGGCCCCGATCTGGTTGGGCTGGTCCGGCACGGCGACCACCAGATCGTGCTTGGGGGGCAGCAGGCTGCGTTTCACGACCGGGAGGCTGTCGCGGGTGCGTTTGCCCTCCTGCGCGGCGGCCAGCAGTTCCTCGGGCTGGTCGAGGTCGGCCTCCAGGCGCTCCAGCTGCCGCCGGAAGCGGGCCAGCGCGTTCCGCAGCGCCGCCCGGTTTTCCACCACCATGTCGCGGCTCATGCGCGGGTCGCCGCTCGCCACGCGCGTCAGGTCCCGGAAGCCCCCGGCCGCCAGCAGGCTCAGGCGCTCGTCGCGCGCCACCAGATGCGTCAGGGCCAGGCTGGCGAGGTACGGCAGGTGGCTGACCGTCGCCACCAGCCCGTCGTGCGCGTCGGGCGGCATCACCACCGGGGCCGCGCCCAGGTGCTCCACCAGCGTCCGCACGCGGCTGAGGGCCGTCAGCGGCGTGTGGTCGGTGGGTGTCAGGACCCAGACCGCGTTTTCCAGCAGGGCGGCCCGCGCGTGGGTCACGCCGCCGCGCTCGCTGCCCGCCATCGGATGCCCCGGCACGAAGTTCCGCACGCCCAGCGCCTCCAGCTCGGCGGCGATGCCCGCCTTCACGCTGCCCACGTCGGTCACCAACGCCGTGGGGGAGAGGAAGGGCGCGAGGTCGCGGGCCAGCGGCGCGAGCGCCCGCATCGGGGCCGCCAGCACCACCAGGTCGCACGCCCGCAGCCACTCGCCGGGGGTGGCCCGCACGTCGTCCACCACGCCGAGCGCCTGCGCTTCTTGCAGCACCTGCACGTCCGCGTCGTAGCCGGTCACGCGCCGGGCCAGCAACCGTTGCCGCAGCCCCAGCGCCACGCTGCCCCCGATCAGCCCGACGCCCGCGATGGCGGCCTGCTCGAACAGGGGGGCGGGCGTCGCGGGGCCGGGGGGGCTGGCGGTCATGGAGGCGAGGCTAGCATGTGCCCTCCGGCGGCCCGGAACGCCTGACCGGACAGGCTGCCGCCCCAGGCGCCCCGGGCAGAGGTTGTGAGGCTGCGGTGACAGGCGGCCCGCTCTCCTGTGGGGCGTGATGCGCGCCCTGCTGCCCGCCGCCCTCCTCCTGCTGGCGGCCCCCGCTGGTCTGACGGCCCCGGTTCCCGGCTTCTACCCGCTGATTCCCGGCACCACCTGGACCTACACCAGCGGCGAGACGCAGGTGGTCGGCACCCCCACCACCGTCAGGGGCATCCGGGTCACGCCGGTCAGTCACCAGTACGGCGGCAAGACCTACACCCAGGATCTGCTGGAGGCCCGGGCCGACGGCAGCATCTGGCTGCGCGGCGTGAACGCGGGCGGCCGCCTGACGTGGTACGCCACGCCCCTGAACGTGTACCCGCCCGGTCCGCTGCACCCCGGCCAGCACTGGCAGAGTGGGAGCGGCGCCCTGAAAAGCAGCGGCAGCGTGACGGGCACCGCGCCGCTGCGGGTTCCGGCGGGCACCTTCAACGCGCTGGTGATCCGCACCGACCTCAGCGTGGGCGGGCAGCAGAGCACGCAGATCACGTACTTCGTGCCCGGCCTCGGCGTGGTGCGCTACCAGACCGCCGACGGGAGCCAGATTGACCTGCTGAAGTGAGGGCCGCCAGGGTTCGCCGCGGGCGTCCCGCTTCCGGCTACCCCCCCCGTTTCTTGCGCCGCTTGTAGGTCAGGAGGTCGGCGTACATCTTGGTCCGCGCGCGGGCACCCTTCCAGAAGCCGCGTTTGGTTTCCTTGAGAACCTGGCGCACCTGCCCCAGTTCCACGTAATCCCAGCGCGCTCCGGTCTGGCGCAGGTGATCGGTGATGGGCGGCTCGGGCCAGCGTTCCTCGCCCAGCCGGGGCACCGAGAGGAGCCAGTCGCGGCGGCAGGCCCGCTGCCCGCTGAGGTGCGGCGTGAGCTTGTTGCCCCAGTCGCTCGCGAAGCTGCCGCCCTCGAAGACGCCGATTGCCATCTCCAGTTCACCGGCCAGCACCGGCCGCAGCAGCCGCTCGAGGTGTTCGCGGGTGAGGCCCAGCAGGTCGGCGTCGAGCATCACGACGTAGTCGGCGTCGGTGACCTCCAGCGCGGCCTTGAGTGCCGGACCCTTGCCCACATTTTCCCGCAGGTCCACCACCCGCGCCCCGGCCTCCCGCGCGACCTGGGCCGTGCGGTCGCTGCTGCCGTCGCTGGCGACCACCACGTCGGGCGTGAGGGTCTGTGCGGCCCGGATCACCCCCGCCACCGTCTCCTCCTCGTTGAACGCGGGAATCACGACCGCCACACGCGCCCCTGGTTCCTGCGCCTTTGCCTGCTGCATCAGGGGCATGGTAAAGCTTTCGGCCCTCAGCCGTCAGCAAATCGGCTGAAAGCTGACGATTGGTCGCTGACCACGCCTAAAAAAACCGGCTCACGTCGCGCACCACCACGAACACCATCAGCAGCATCACGAAGGCGAAGCCCGTCAGGTTGATCGCCTGTTCCTGCGCCAGCGTGAGGGGACGGCCCCGCAGCGCCCCCACCAGCGTCAGCAGGATGCGCCCGCCGTCCAGCCCCGGAATCGGAATCAGGTTGAAAAAGGCCAGCGAGAGATTCAGCAGGATGGCGACCTGCACCAGCGCCCAGGGACTCAGGGCGGCGGCGCGGCTCACGATCTCCGCCGTGCCGATGGGGCCGCTGACGTTCTCGTCGCGCGAGAGGTCGAGCGTCAGGAAGCGCGTGAACAGCCCCCCGAAGGCGCGCAGAATCTGCGGCACGGCCTCGGCGGTGGTTTGCAGGGAGGTGACGAGCGCGGTGGGCACGTTGGCGGGCCGCACATCCGGGCCGTACTGGATGCCCAGGCGCTGCTGCACGCCGTCCACGCGGGCCTGCCAGTCGAAGGCGACCTCACGGGCCGCGCCGCCGCGCTCGACGGTCAGCACCTTGCGCCCGCTCGTCGCCAGCAGGTCGCGGACACTCTCCCAGCCGGCATGGGGCTGGCCGTTCACCCGGTACGTCTCGGGCAGGTCCTGTCCCCCCACAGCCGTGATCACGTCCCCGGCCTGGAGGCCCAGCGTCCGCGCCCGAGAGTCCGGCAGCACGGCCTCGATGCGCGCCCGGTCGGGAGCGGGCACCCCCTGCGAGGCGAAAGTCAGCGTCATCAGGCCCACCGCCAGGACCAGGTTCATCAGCGGCCCGGCGAGCAGCACCGCGACCTTGCCCCAGGTGGGCAACGCCGCGAAGCCGCGCGTGGGCTGGCGGTACGTGCCGCCCGGCCCCTCTTCCGCCGCCATGCCGTCGATCTCCACGTAGCCGCCGATGGGCAGCAGGGAAAGCCGCCACTCGGTGCCGCGCCACAGCCGCCGGAAGAGGACCGGCCCCATGCCCACGCTGAAGGATCTGACGGCCACGCCCTGCCAGCGGGCCAGCGCGAAGTGGGCCAGCTCGTGCAGGAAGGTCGCCGCGCCGATGATCAGCAGCGTCCACAGCAGTCCCAGGGGCGTCAGGGCCGCCGCAATGCTCTGGAGGAGATTCATGCCCCGACTCCGGCGGCCACGAGTTCCCGCGCCCGCGCGGTGGCCCAGGCTTCCGTCTGCGCGAGGGTGTCCCAGGTCAGCGGGCCTTGCGGCGTCTCGTCCAGCACCCGCTCGATCAGCCGGGGAATCTCCATGAAGCCGAGCTGACCGGCCAGGAAGGCG
Source organism: Deinococcus phoenicis (assembly GCF_000599865.1). GTDB lineage: Bacteria > Deinococcota > Deinococci > Deinococcales > Deinococcaceae > Deinococcus > Deinococcus phoenicis. The sequence continues at coordinate 21,518 of NZ_JHAC01000070.1, forward strand.
GGCACGGCCACCTCATCCGCCGCGTTGAGGGCCGCCGGCAGCAGGCCGCCCGCCTCGCCCGCCCGGTACGCGAGGCCGAGGCAGGGAAAGCGCGCGGCGTCCGGCTCCCGGAACTCCCAGGTGCCGCTGAGGGGCCAGCCGAGGTGCCCGGCGACCGCCGGCCCGCGCCGCGCGCCCCGCACGTCGCCGGGGCAGGCCATACCGGTGGGGGCGGCGTCGATGGCGTAGGCAATTGCCAGGCGCATGTCGGTCGGGCCGAACTGGCCCTTCAGGCTGCCGTCCCGGAAGCGCACCGCCGCGTGCATGACGCTCTGCGGATGGACGACCACGCCCACCCGCGACAGGGGCAGCCCGTACAGAGAAGCGCACTCCATTACTTCCAGGCCCTTGTTCATCAGGGTGGCCGAATCGACGGTGATTTTCCGTCCCATGCTCCAGGAGGGGTGCTTCAGGGCCTGCTCGGGTGTGACCCGGCTCAGGTCCGCCGGCCCGTCACGGAACGGCCCGCCGCTGGCCGTGAGAATCAACTCGGCCACGTCCTCCAGGGTTTCCCCGGTCAGACACTGGTACACGCCGGTATGCTCGGAGTCCACCGGCACCAGCCGCCCCCCGCCCCGCCCCGCCGCCTCCCAGATCAGGGCCGCCGCCGTGACCATCGCTTCCTTGGTCGCCAGGGCCACCGCCCGCCCCGCCTCCAGCGCCGCCCGCGTGGGCGCGAGGCCCGGCAGGCCGCTCACCGCGTTGACCACCACGTCGGCAGGCCGGGCGGCCAGCTCTGCCGGGTCGGCGATCACCGGCACGCCCGCCAGCCGCGTGCGGGCGTCGGCCAGCACGTCCTCCGCCACGCTGACCACCTCCGGGCGGAACTCGCGCACCTGGGCTTCCAACCGGTCCAGATTGCGGCCCGCCGCGAGCGCCCCCACGGTCCAGCCGCGTTCCCGCGCCACGTCCAGCGCCTGCGTGCCTATGCTTCCCGTACTGCCCAGAACCGTCAGCTTCACGGAGACAGGATGGCGCAAGGGAAGGCGAGGATGTGGAATCTGGGTCGTGGGTTGTGGGAAAACTGGACCTTCCCCCAACCCACAGCCCACGCCCCACGCCCCACACCTGCCCTACCGCGTGAACACGCTGATATTCAGAAACAGATATGTGGCCGGCACCGCGAACAGCAGGCTGTCGAGGCGGTCGAGAAAGCCGCCGTGACCCGGCAGGCTGCTGCCGCTGTCCTTGGTTTTCAGGGCGCGTTTGAGGAGGCTCTCGGCCAGGTCGCCCAGCTGGGAGGCGCTGGCGACCAGGATGGAGTACAGCAGGGCCTCCAGCGGCGACCCGATGTGGGTGAGCTGCGAGAAGATCAGCACCGTGACAAAGCTGAAGGCGAGGCCGCCGATGGCCCCCTCGACCGTCTTGCCGGGGCTGATTTCCGGGGCCAGCTTGCGCCGCCCGAAAAAGTACCCGCCGAAGTAGCCGCCGATGTCTGCCGCGAAGGTCGCCAGCAGCGGCAGCGCGAAGTACAGCAGCCCCTGGCCCGAATCCGGGGTATAGCGCAGCATCAGGAAGTAGCCCAGCAGCCAGGGAATGTACAGCAGCCCGAACAGCGAGTACACGACCCGCTCCAGGGGCCGCTCGCCGGGCCGCATCACCTCCATCACCAGCAGGTACCCCAGGGCGACCGTCAGGACCACCTCGCGCCACGAGCCACCCAGCCAGGGCGTCTCCGGAATCATCGGCAGACTCGCCACGATGATCGCCGCGCCGAACACGCCCAGCGACACCCGCCGCACGTCGATATCGTTGCGGTCGAGCATCCGGATGTACTCGAAGAGTGCCAGCACCGACACCAGCACCAGCATGGGCAGCATCGCGATCCACCCGGCCCAGACGATCACGCTGATGATGGAAAACCCCACCACGCTGGTCAGGACGCGGGTACTCAGCGATTCCACGGGCGGCTCCGGCGGGGGGCTGCGGGGTGTGGGCGGTGGGGTGTGGGGAACAGACCTTTCCTGCACCCCACCGCCCACGCCCCACACCCCATAAGAACGCGCCGCCGGGATGACCGGCGGTCACGTGGGGGCAGGCTTGCTCGCCTCACCCGAGGATTTCCTGCTCCTTCTTGGTAAAGATGTCCTCGACGCGCTTGACGTACTCGTCGGTGATCTTTTGCACCTCGGCCTCGCCGCGCTTGATGTCGTCGTCGCCCACGCCTTCGAGCTTCTTGACCTCGTCCAGCGCGTGCTTGCGCAGGTTGCGGATGGCGATGCGGGCGTCTTCGGCGTAGTTGCGGGCGTTCTTCACCAAGTCCTTGCGGCGCTCCTCGGTCAGCATCGGCAGGCTGATGAAGATGGTGTCGCCCTTGTTGTTGGGATTCAGGCCCAGGTCGCTGTCGCGGATGGCCTTTTCGATGGGGTTGAGCGCGCCCCGGTCCCAGGGCGTGATGACCAGCGTCCGCGCGTCGGGCGTGGTGATGCTCGCCACCTGATCGATGGGCATGGTGGAGCCGTAGTAGTCCACCAGCACTTTCTTGAGGATGCCGGGGTTGGCGCGGCCCGTGCGCAGCACGCTGAGGTTGTTCTCCAGCGCCTCCAGGGCCTTGCCCATGCGGTCGCGCGTGTCGGCATTGATCGCTTTCATGTCTGCCATGAGAGAGTCTCCTTTGGGGTTGGGGGTACGTTGGGCCAGATTCTAGCCCAGGTGGGCGGCGGCCCAGGCGTCTAGCTCTGGATCAGGGTTCCGACCCGCTCGCCCATGAAGAGGCGGCGCAGGTTGCCGGGCTGGAAGAGATCGAACACGACGATGGGCAGGTTCTTGTCCATGCACAGGGTCAGCGCGGTCGCGTCCATGACTTCCAGGCGGCGCTCCACGACTTCCAGGTGGGTGGCGGAGGCAATCCACTGCGCGTCCGGATTCTTGCGTGGATCGCTGTCGTACACGCCGTCTACCTTGTTCTTCGCCATCAACACCACGTCCGCGCCGATTTCCAGGGCGCGCAGGGTGGCCGTCGTGTCGGTGGTGAAAAAGGGTGCGCCGTTTCCCCCGCCGAAAATCACCACGCGGCCCTTTTCGAGGTGCCGGATGGCGCGGCGGCGAATGTACGGCTCGGCGACCGCCGCCATCTGGATGGCGCTCATGACGCGGGTGGGCTGGCCGGCGGCTTCCATCGCGTCCTGAAGGGCCATCGCGTTCATGACGGTGCCCAGCATCCCGATGTAGTCGGCGGTGGCGGGGTCCATGCCCTGACCGTTGCGCGCGCCGCGCCACAGGTTGCCGCCGCCGATCACGACCGCGAGTTCCACGTCCGTCCCCCCCAGCGCCTCCGTGATCAGGCGCGCGAGCTGGGCGGTCGCGCCGGGGCTGATGCCGAAGCCGTTTTCGTTCGCCAGAAATTCACCGGAAAGCTTGAGCAAGACGCGTTTGAACATGAAGTCACCTCGGGAGGAGTGGCGGGAGGGCGGCGGAGGGGTCCACGGAAAAACGCCCGGCGGGAAGGGGCCGCCGGGCGCGGGGGGAAGGGAAGCGGCCCAAGGAAAGGGCGGCTTCTGTGTCGCCGCCCCGCTTGACTCTTACGCGCCGATCTCGAAGCGCACGAAGCGCTTGATCTGCGCGCCGCCGAGGTACTTCGCTACCGTCATGCTCTGGTCCTTGACGAACTTCTGCTCGGGCAGGACCTTTTCCTCGTAGAACTTGCCGATCTGGCCGCCCACGATCTTCTCCACGATCTGCTGGGGCTTGCCCTCGTTCAGCGCCTTGTTGGTGAGGATCTCGCGTTCCTTCTCGATGTCGTCCTGGTTGACCTCGTCGCGGCTGAGGTACTGGGGGCGCTCGGCGGCCACGTGCAGGGCCACGTCCTTCGCCTGGGCCTCGGTGCCGCCCGCAATGTCCACCAGCACGCCGATCTTGCCGTTGGAGTGGACGTACCCGGCCACCTGCTCGCCCTCGGCGGCCTCGACAAAGGCCACCCGGTTCAGCACCAGGTTCTCGCCGATCTTGCCCGCCGCCGCCGCGACGGTGTTGCCCACGGTGTCGCCGCCGTCCAGCGCGAAGTTCTTGAACGCCTCGACGTCGCTGGTGCCCGCCTTCAGCGCGGCCTGGGCCAGCCGCTCGACCAGCGCCTGGAAGTCGGAGTTGCGCGCCACGAAGTCGGTTTCGCTGTTCACCTCGACCATGGCGGCCTTGTTGCTGTCCACGACGAAGCGCACCAGACCTTCCCGGGCTTCACGGTCGGCCTTCTTGGCGGCCTTCACAATGCCGCGCTCGCGCAGCAGGGCCACGGCCTTGTCCTCGTCGTTCCCGGCGTCGGAGAGGGCCTTTTTCACGTCCATCATGCCCGCGCCGGTCAGTTCGCGCAGCTTCTTGATCGATTCCATCATGGTGCGTACCTCCAGAAGTTGGATTTCTGTCCTGAGATCTGTCCTGAGAAAGGGGGCGGACCGAGCCTCGCTCCGACACGCCCCCGGAGATGCGAGGTGGGCGCTTAGCCCGCGCGGCCCTGGCTGCTGGTCAGCTGGGCGGTGTCGCCCTCGCTGCCCTGCTCCGCCGCTTCGATGTCGGCGCTGCCGCCTTCCACGCGCTCGCCGCTCACGTCCTCGCCGCCGCCGCGCGCTTCCACGATCAGGTCACCGATGCGGTGGGTGATCAGCTGGATGCTGCGGATCGCGTCGTCGTTGCCGGGCACGATGTAGTCGATCACGTCCGGGTCGGAGTCGGTGTCGGCCAGGGCGATCACGGGAATCCCCAGCTTGTTGGCTTCCTGCACGGCGATGACTTCCTTGGTGGGGTCCACCACGAAGATCGCGTCGGGCAGGCGGGTCATCTTGCGGATGCCGCCCACGAAGCGCAGCAGCCGCTCACGCTCGGCGCCCAGCTCGATGCGCTCGGCCTTGGGGCGGTCGTTGATGCGGCCCGACTCGAACATGTCGTCGAGTTCGTTCAGGCGGTCGATGCGGGTGCGCATGGTGCGGAAGTTGGTGAGCATCCCGCCCAGCCAGCGGCTGGTCACGAAGGGCATGCCGGTGCGGCGGGCTTCGAGTTCCACGATCTCCTGCGCCTGCTTCTTGGTGCCCACGAACAGGATCACGCCGCCGCGCTCGGAGAGGTCCTTGATGTAATCGAAGGAACGGTCGATCTGCTTGAGGGTCTTTTGCAGGTCGATGATGAAGATGCCGTTGCGCTCGGCGAAGATGAACCGCTTGAATTTGGGGTTCCAGCGCTTGGTCTCGTGCCCGAAGTGGACGCCCGCTTCGAGAAGCTGCTTCATGCTGATGTACGACATTTGAACTCCTGAGCGTTGTTCGGGAAAAGTTTGCCGTCCACGTGCCAGCCTCTCGTCGGAGGACGCTTCTTTGGGCCAGGCCCGCGCGCGACGCTCGAGCGCACGCAGGCAGGGATCACGGGGGCACCCAAACGGAAAGTATAGCAGATGGGTCAGCGGGCGAGTTCGGCGGCAGCGATGCGGGCCACCTCCAGCACGGGCTGCGCCTCGTCGTGGCTGCCGTCTTCCAGCCACCACGCGGCCGAGAGGCCCGCGTAGGCGATGACCCATTGCAGCAGGCGTGCGCGTTCCAACCCGGCCGCCTCCCCGACCACTTGGACCTGCCGCGCCAGACGCCCTGGCCGCGTGGCCACCGTCAGGTCCGGGTTGCAGAAGAGGTTGGCGTAGTCGAAGCCGCGCTCGCCCAGCAGGCTGTGGGGATCGATCGCCAGCCAGCCCCGCTCGCCGCCGTCCAGCACGTTCTCGTGGTGGAGGTCGCCGTGCAGGACGCCCACCTCACGCGGCGCCTCCAGAAGATGCCGGGCCGTGTCCGCCGCTTCCACAAAAATCCCCCCGTGCTGCCGGGAAGCCGCCTCCAGGGCCTGAAACCACCGCTCCAGCGGTGCCAGCTCGGGCAGAGGTTGGGGGCGCGGCACATGCAGCCGGGCCGTCACCCCGCAGAGGACCCGGGAAGCCTCATCATCCTGTCCTGCGCGGACCATCCGCACCAGGGAGCGCGGCCCCGTTACCCGCTCCAGCAGCAGCGCCCCGCTGCTCTCCTCGTGCGCCAGCACCCGCGCGGCGCCCTCGCCCTGCCACCACCGCATCAGCAGGCCGCCGCGGCGCTCCTCGGCCTCACGGGGAATCTTGAGCATGGCGGCCTCGCCCCGCCAGCGCACCGGCAGCAGGTCGCTGCTGTGCGTGTGAACCGGCTCGCCGTCTGGGGACAGGTGCCAACGTTGAAGGTACAGGTCAAAAGACACCCCGGCAGTCTCCACCTTTGGGGTGAGGTTCACCTTCGGCCCGAAGTGTTAGGCTCCCCCGGACATGGACTGGTTCTACGCCATCATTTACGGGATCGTCGAGGGCATCACCGAGTTTTTGCCGATCAGCTCGACCGGCCACCTGATCGTCGCCGGGAACCTGATGGGCGTGCCCTGGCCCAAGGAGATCAAGGACACCTTCGAGGTGGTGATCCAGGGCGGCGCGATCCTGGCCGTGCTCGCGTATTACTGGCGCGACTTCGCGGGGCAGGCCCGCGTGATCGGCCGTGACCAGCCCACGCAGCGGCTGTGGCTGGGCGTGGTGGTCGCCTGCATTCCCGCCGTGATCCTGGGGCTGCTGTTCGCGGACACCATCAAGGCGAACCTGTTCCGGCCCAGCGTGGTCGCCTGGGCGCTGATCGTGGGCGGCGTGCTGATGTGGCTGATCGAGAGCCGCAAGGCCATACCCGCCGTGCATGACCTCAAGCAGATCGGCGTGGGGCGCTCCTTCCTGATCGGGGCAGTGCAGTGCCTGGCGATCCTGTGGCCGGGCTTCTCGCGCAGCGCCAGCTCGATTCTGGGCGGCATGCTGATGGGCCTGGACCGCCCGACCGCCACCAAATTCAGCTTCTACCTGGGCATCCCGACCCTGGGGGGCGCGGCCCTGATCGACTTCATCAAGAGCCGTGACCTGCTGGCGCAGATCGGCCTCGTGAATGTGGTGCTGGGAGCCGCCGTCAGCTTCGGGGTGGCTTACCTCGCCATCGGCTGGCTGCTGCGCTTCGTGTCCACCAACAATTTCAAGGGCTTCGCCGTGTACCGCGTGGTGGTCGGCGTGCTGATTCTGCTGCTGGTGGGGGCGGGGCGGCTGCCGAACGGGGGGCTGTAGGGCAGGTGACGGGCAGAGGGCAGAGCGCTAAGGGCAGAGGACGAGAACCCTCTGCCCGCTTCCTTTTGATCCGGGGTGGACAAGGGAAAGTCAAGGCGGGCGGCCCGGGGGGCGGCATACACTCCGGGGCGTGAGCTTTCGCCGTCCACCTTTCTCGCTGGGCCGCCTGCTGGGCACCGCGCTGCTGGCCGGCTTGCTCGCCGCCTGTGATGTCCCCAGTGCCCGGACCGGGACGACGGGGAACGGGCAGACGCAGACTGGACAGACGGGGACTGGGCAGACGGGGACTGGGCAGCCACAGACCGGAACCCCCTCCAGCCGCCCGGCCCGTGACCCGGTCAGCGGCCTGCCCTTCATCGCCGCCCGCGACCTGCCGCCGGAGGGCCAGCGCACGCTGCGGCTGATCGCGGCGCGCGGCCCCTTTCCCTACCGCAAGGACGGGAGTGCGTTCGGCAACCGCGAGGGCATTTTGCCCCGGCGGGCCGGGGGCGGCTACCACGAGTACACGGTGCCCACGCCGGGCGAGGGGGACCGGGGCGCGCGGCGCATCGTCTGCGCGGCCCTCACCCCCCCGGACGCCGAGTGCTATTACAGCGCCGACCACTACACCACCTTCAGGAGAATAGGGCCGTGATGAATGTTTTTGCCGAGGCGCCCCAGGGCATCCAGACGGCCCCCCACGATCCGCGCATTGTCGCCGCCGGGTATCAGGTGGCCGTGCGCGAGGTGGACCTCTCGCAGGTACGCGACAAGGAGAGCCTGATGCTGGCCTTTTTGCGCGGTCTGGCCCTGACCGAGAGCTTCGGGCGCAACTGGGACGCCCTGTACGACGTTCTGACCGACCCTGACGCACGCCCCGCCCGGTTCGCGCTGGTGCTGTGCGACTACGGCCACTTCCGCAGGCGGCAGCGGCAACTGGGCGCCGAACTGGAGCAGGTGCTGCTCGGCGCCCAGCGTGACGCCGCCGCGCAGGGCCGCGCCCTCTGGTTGCTGGCCGAGGAACCCGTCACCGACCCCCGCCACTGGTAATCAGGCGGGGTGGAGGACGGCCACGTACATCATGCACTCGCCCAGTGGAACCTCCGGGTGGTACACGCCTGCCTGCGGGTCGTAAGCGCCGCCCGGCCACACTTCTGTCAGGGTGAGGCCCGTCCCGGCCAGCAGCAGGCGCAGGTCGGCGGGGCTGTAGCAGCGCAGCGACTGCGTGAAGGACGCCTCGCCTTCCGGCGCGTAGGTGTCGAGCATCCGGCACGCCTCCGCGTCGAAACCGTAGGTCTGCACGTAGCGCCCAGTGGGGCGAGTGAAACCCGCGTGGTGCGCCCAGTACCACGGCGTATAGACGTCCACATAGGCGGTGCCGCCCCGCGCGAGCCACCCGGCCACCCGCGAGAGCAGGTGCCGCTGCTCGTTGTCCTCACCGGTGCCGAAGCCGTCCCAGTAGCACACGGCGTCGAAGGGACCGCCCGGGTCGGCGGTGTAGAAATCTGCCGTCATTGTCCGCAGAGGGACGCCATGCTGGGCGGCGAGTTCCCGGGTGTGTTCCCCGGCTCCTGCGTACAGGTCCAGAGCCGTGACCTGATGCCCGGCCAGGGCCGCGACCGCTGCAAACTGCCCTCCACCCGCTCCCAGCTCCAGCAGCGATCCGGGCCGCCCCCGGTGTGCCGTCACCCGCGCCGCCAGCGCCGTGTGAAAAGGATGGATGTCCGTGCGGTAACAGCCGGTCAGGGCGTCCTGCCGGGCGTAAAAGGAATGCGACCAGTGCATGTGAAAACCTCCAGAACGAGAACGTGACCCCGCGCCGCACAGGGCGGGCAGACGCTTCAGGACTGGAAGTTCAGCGCAAACGCATGGGGAAAGGTTCTCCTTGAGAGGCGTCCAGGGTACAGGGGGTTGGTGCCTTCCTGCCTCGTCTGTTTGGCCTACCCCTGCTACACTCCCCCGCGATGAGCAGCGCGCGGCCCCCTTCCGAGCGGCACCTTCCCCGGTACATCCTCGGCATTGACACCTCCTGCGACGACACCGGCGTGGGGCTGGTGGAGCTGGCGGCAGACGGGTCGGTGCAGGTGCGGGCGAACCGGGTCTGGTCGCAGACCGTCCACGCCCAGTACGGCGGCGTCATGCCCGAGCTGGCCAGCCGCGAGCATGTCGAGCGCATCGACGCGGTGCTGGAGGCCGCGCTGGCCGAAGCTGGACTGACCGTCGCCGACATCGGCGTGGTGACCGCCACGTCCGGCCCCGGCCTGGTCGGGGCGCTGCTGGTGGGGCTGATGTACGGCAAGGGCCTCGCGCAGGCGCTGGACGTGCCCTTCTATGCCGCCCACCACCTCGAAGGCCACATCTTCGCGGCGGCGAGCGAGGCCGAGTTGCAGGCCCCCTACCTCGCGCTGGTGGTGAGTGGCGGGCACACCCATCTGTTCGACGTGCCGCGCGAGGGCGACTATGTGCTGGTCGGGGCCACGCGCGACGACGCGGCGGGGGAAGCCTTCGACAAGATCGCCCGGCTGGCGGGCCTGGGGTATCCCGGCGGCCCGGCCATCAGCGAGGCGGCGCGGCGGGGCGACCCGGACGCCGTGCCCTTTAAGGAGCCTTTGCGGGGCCAGAAGGGCTTCGACTTCTCCTTCAGCGGCCTGAAGACGGCGGCGCTGCTCGCGCACAAGGCCGGGGCGAAACCGGAAGACCTCGCGGCGGGCTTCGAGCGGGCCGCCGTGCGCTTTCTGGTGGGGACGACCTTGCGGGCCGCGCAGGCCCAGGGCCGGGAGACGGTGGTGGTGTCCGGCGGCGTCGCGGCGAACCGGGCGCTACGGGAAGCTTTCGCCGCCAGCCCCGTCCGCGCCGTCTTTCCCGGCGCGGGCCTGAACACCGACAACGGCGCGATGATCGCCCTGGCCGGGGCCGCCGCTCTCCGGGCGGGCCGTGCCCCCAGCCCGCTCAGCGAGGGTGCGGTGGCCTATGCGCCGTTGGCGAATGTTCCGGCCTGACGCGGCAGGCCCCATCGGCCTCCGCATCCTGAGCCTCCCTCACTCAACTTCCTTGCAAGCGCCTTACTGAACTCTATCCATGTGCTCCCCGCCCACGCGCTATACTCGCGTGTCATGTTCCGTGTCCTGAACAAAGTGTTCGATAACAACCAGCGCGACGTGCAGCGCATCGTGAAAACGGTGGTGCAGCCGGTGAACGCGCTGGAAGAAGAAACGATGAAAATCGGGAATCTCGCCGAGGCCTTTATGGCCCTTCGTCAGCGCGTGCAGGAGGGGGGCGAGTCGCTCGACGACGTGATCGTCCCCGCCTTCGCCCTGATCCGGGAGGCGGGCCGCCGCTCCATCGGGAAGCGTCACTACGACGTGCAGTTGATCGGCGGCGCGGCGCTCCACCAGGGCCGCATCGCGGAAATGCGCACCGGCGAGGGCAAGACGCTGGTCGCCACGCTGGCCCTGGCCCTCAATGCCCTGGAAGGCAAGGGTTGTCACCTCGTCACCGTGAACGATTACCTGGCGCGCGTGGGGATGGAAGAAATGGGCCTGCTGTACCGCACGCTGGGCCTGACGGTGGGCCTGGCGAACCGCGACTTGCAGCCCTTTGAGAAGCAGGCCGCCTACGCCTGCGACATCACCTACGTCACCAACAGTGAGCTGGGCTTCGACTACCTGCGCGACAACATGGCGCAGAGCCGCGAGCAACTGGTGCTGCGCGCCGACTCGCCCCTGAACTTCGCCATCGTGGACGAGGTGGACTCGATCCTGATCGACGAGGCCCGCACGCCGCTGATCATCTCGGGGGCCGCCGAAAAGGCCACCGACCTGTATTACGTGTACGCCAAGCTGGTCAAGCGCCTGCAACGCGGCGAACCCGCCGAACCCGGCAAGCGCACCGAGCCGACCGGCGACTACACCATCGACGAGAAGGGCAAACAGGTCCACGTGACCGAAGGCGGCATCTCCAAGATCGAGCGCCTGCTCTCGATCCCGGACCTCTACAGCCCCGAGAACATGGACAAGGCGCACATGATCACGCAGGCGATCCGCGCCCGCGAGCTGTACCAGCGCGAGAAGGACTACATCGTGAACGCCGAGGGTGAAGTCATCATCATCGACGAGTTCACGGGCCGCTCGATGCCGGGCCGCCGCTACGGCGAGGGGCTGCACCAGGCCATCGAGGCCAAGGAAGGCGTGAAGATCGAGAACGAGAACCAGACGCTCGCCACGATCACCTACCAGAACTTCTTCCGGCTGTACAACAAGTTTGCGGGCATGACCGGCACGGCCAAGACCGAGGAAAAGGAGTTCCTCGACATCTACGGCTCGGACGTGCTGGTGATCCCGACCAACAAGCCCATCATCCGCCAGGACGCCGAGGACCTGGTGTACCGCACCCGGATGGGCAAGTATCAGGCGGTCGTGCAGGAAGTGGCCCAGATGCACGCCACGGGCCGCCCCATCCTGATCGGCACGGCCAGCATCGACACCAGCGAGCAGCTCAGCGAACTGCTGAAGGCGGCGGGCATTCCCCACAGCGTCCTGAACGCCAAGTACGAGGCGCAGGAGGCCAGCATCGTCGCGCAGGCGGGCCGGTCGGGCACCGTCACCATCGCCACCAACATGGCCGGGCGCGGCACCGACATCATGCTGGGCGGCAACGCCGAATATATCCTGGGTGAGGCCATCGAGCAGAACTTCGGCATCAGCCGCTTCGCGCCGGAGGCCGAGGCCTTCATCAAGGCCATCAGCCGCCAGGACCCCGAGGCCGAACAGCTCGGCATGAAACTGCCCGGCATGGTGCCCGACTTTATCCGCCAGGCCCAGCAGCTCCAGGCCGACACCATCGCCGACCGCGAGCGGGTCCGTGAGCTGGGGGGGCTGCACATCATCGGCACCGAGCGGCACGAGTCGCGCCGCATCGACAACCAGCTGCGTGGCCGCGCCGGGCGTCAGGGCGACCCGGGCAGCAGCCGCTTTTACGTTTCCTTCGAGGACGACCTGATGCGCCTCTTTGCCAACGACCGCGTGGTCGCCATGATGGACCGCCTGGGCATGGACGACACCCAGCCCATCGAGGCCAAGATGGTCACCGGGGCCATCGAGAAGGCGCAGGCGCGCGTGGAGGACCGCAACTTCGGCACCCGCAAGCAGCTGCTGGAGTTCGACAACGTGATGAGCAAGCAGCGCGACGAGATCTACGCCCAGCGCCGCGAGGTGCTGCTCGGCGCGGACGAGGACGTGGAGGAGACGACCGAGGGTATGATCGCGGACTTCACCGAGATGCAGCTCGCGTACCACGCCCCCACCGACCAGGCCCCCGAAAGCTGGGACCTGGAGACCCTGCGGACCGACATGATCGACGCCATGCCGCAGCTCGAAACGTACGACTTCGAGGCGCTGCGGACCATGACGCCCGCCGACGCGCACGCCCACCTGATCGAGGCGGTGGCCGACAGCTTCGACAGCCGCCGGGAAGAACTCAGCCCCACCATGCTCAACAGCCTGTCGCGGTACGTGCTGCTTCAGGTCGTGGACCAGCACTGGAAAGAACACCTGCACGGCATGGACGTGCTGCGGCAGGGCATCGGCCTGCGCGGCTACGGCCAGCGCGACCCCTTCACCGAGTACAAGTTCGAGGCCACCAACATGTTCAACGACATGATCGACAACCTCAAGGGTGAGGTCACCAAGTTCGTCTTCAGGATGCAGTTCGGCCAGGCGAGCTGAAACCGGGCAGGGCAGGGGAGGCGCGGGCCGGTGGGCCTGCGCCTCCCTTCCTTTCTTCAGAGGCCCATGCCGGACGTGAGGTGGGGTGGCTGGACCACTCACTGGGCCTCTGCCGGGTACCCCGTGCGTGGTAAACTTCACCCGTCAGCCCAGCGTCAGCGTAAACCCCGGGATTCTCGCTTGTACCCCGGTTGCCCGGCTCCCTCCAGGGGGAAACATTCACGGGCAAGAGATGGGGCGAAAGGTAGGCCAGTCATGGCGGAAGTCGTTCTGGAGAACATCAACAAGTGGTACGGCACCAAGCAGCACGCGGTGCAGGATTTCAACCTGAACATCGCGGACCGCGAGTTCATGGTCTTTGTCGGGCCGTCGGGCTGCGGCAAAAGCACCACGCTGCGGATGATCGCGGGTCTGGAGGACATCTCCAGCGGCGTGCTGCGCATCGGTGACCGCGTGGTGAACGACGTGCCGCCCAAGGACCGCGACATCGCGATGGTCTTCCAGAACTACGCGCTGTATCCGCACATGAACGTCTACGAGAACATGGCCTTCGGGCTGAAGCTCCGCAAGACGCCCAAGGCCGAGATCGACAAGCGGGTGCGTGACGCCGCCAAGATTCTCCAGATCGAGCATCTGCTGGGGCGCAAGCCCAAGGAACTTTCCGGCGGCCAGCGGCAGCGCGTGGCGATGGGCCGCGCCATCGTGCGCGAGCCGAAAGTCTTTTTGATGGACGAGCCGCTCTCCAACCTCGACGCCAAGCTGCGGGTGGAGATGCGCGCCCAGATCAGCCAGCTCCACCGCCGCCTGGGGGCCACCATCATCTACGTGACCCACGATCAGGTCGAGGCGATGACCCTGGGCAACCGCATCGTGGTGATGCGTGACGGGCTGATCATGCAGGTGGATACGCCCATGAACCTCTACGACTTCCCGCAGAACCGCTTCGTGGCGGGGTTTATCGGCAGCCCCAGCATGAACTTCCTGGCGGCGCGGGTGCAGAACGGCGAATTCGTCGTGGGGGGGAGCCGCGTCGCGGCGATGGGCCGTCTGGCGCAGAGCCTGCGGGCCTACGAGGGCCAGGAAGTGTACATGGGCATCCGGCCCGAGCATGTCGGCGTGATCGGCCACGGCCAGACCGATATCCCGCAGGGCACAAACGTGCTGCGCGGGAAGGTCGTGGTCGTCGAGCCGCTCGGCGCGCAGACCGACCTGCTGGTCGACGTGGACGGGCAGACCCTGACGGCCAAGCTCGAAGGCCAGGCCATCTTGCAGCCGGGTGACGACATCGAGCTGCTGCTGGACCAGACCCGCCTGCACGCCTTCGACCACGGGACCGAGGTCGCCATCGACCGGGGCACGCCGACGGGCACGCGCGGCCAGGCGGACACCCTCGGCCTGGGCTATGAGTACGGCGCACCCAGCGTCAGCAGTGAGGTCAGCACGCCCGGTTCGGTTACCGTCATTTCTGCCGACGACTGAAGCCGCCCGCTGCGGGTTCTTTCACCGCGCCGCTTCCCCCCGTGGAGGCGGCGCGGTTTCTGCCCGACCCCCCCCCGGTGTCCTCATGCTTGCTCCCTTTACCTGCCCTTCACCTGGCGCTAGAGTGGCCCATCACTTCAAATCACCGGCCCCCGCCTCACCTATCGGGGTCCCGGACGCACACGCACCGGAGGAACCCGCATGATCAAGAAAGCTTTGCTGACCCTGACCGCCCTGTCCCTGCTCGCCAGCACCGCTTCCGCCCGCCCCTGGGACGAGATCAAGCGCAGCGGCACCATCAAGATCGCCACCGAGGGGGCCTTTCCGCCCTTTAACCTGATGAAGGGCAACCAGCTCACCGGCTTCGAGGTGGACCTGGCCGACGCGCTCGCCAAGCAGCTGGGCCTCAAGGTGCAGTGGGTCACGCAGCCCTTCGACAACCTGCTGATCGGGCTGAACCAGGACCGCTACGACTTCGTGATCGCCAGCCACGGCATCACGCCCGAGCGCAGCAAGGCCGTGGACTTTGCCAACCCGCACTACTGTACCGGCGGCGCGATCGTCACCAAGCCCGGCGGCCCCATGACGGCGGAGGCCCTGAAGGGCAAGACGGTCGCGGTGCAGGTGGGCACCACGTACCTGGAAAACGTCAGCAAGGTGCCCGGCGTGGGCGACGTGAAGACCTTCCCCAAGGACACCGATGCCCAGGCCGCGCTGATGGCGGGCCGGACCGACGCCTGGGTGGGCGACAAGTTCACCGGCCTCGATCTGGTCAAGGCCCAGAAGGGCAAGCTGGTACAGGGCGACCTGCTGTTCAAGGAACGCATCGGTATGGCCGTGAAGAAGGGCAACACCACGCTCCTCAAGGAACTGAACGCCGCACTGGCCAAGGCGCTACAGAACGGCACCTACGCCAAGATCAGCAACCAGTACTTCGGTCAGGACGTGCGCTGCCGCTGAGGCGCTGACCTGCACCGCCGCCCCCGCGTCCCCGGCCATATGGCTGGGGATTTTCTCCGTGTGGGAGCCAGGTGCAGGCGCTACCACCCGCCGCCCATCTGTGCCATCATCGGCGCAATGAAAATCCAGCGTATCTCACGGTTCTCGCTCCCGCTGTGGGGCATGGCGTGACCGTCCCCAAAGCCGCGCCGCGGCAGCCGCTCGGGGGCCTCGCCCTGCTGGGCTGGGTGGTGGGGGCCGCCGCCGCGTTCATCCTGCTGTTCTTCCTGATCACGGCCGTGCTGCGGCAGATGCCCGATCCCATCGGCCCCCGCGCCGACCTGTTCGTGGAGGGGGCCAGGATGACCCTCCAGCTCACGCTGGTCAGCGGCGTGATCGGCCTCGTCATCGGTGTCGTCGTGGGCATCATGCGGACCAGCAGCCTGTGGCTGGTGCGGGCGCCCGCCAGCGTGTTCATCTGGCTGATTCGCGGCACGCCGCTGCTGGTGCAGATCCTGTTCGTGTACAACGCGCTCCCGCCGCTGCTCAAGGCCATCGGCGTCAATCTGGAGCTGAACGAGTTCTGGTCGGCGGTGATCGCGCTGGCGCTGAATGTCGGCGCCTACAACGCCGAGGTGATCCGCGCGGGCATCCTCGCCATTCCGCGCGGGCAGGGTGAGGCGGCCCGCAGCCTGGGCCTCAGCGGCGGGCAGACCATGCGGACGGTGGTGCTGCCGCAGGCGCTGCGGGTCGTGGTGCCGCCCCTGGTCAACAACCTGGTTGCCCTGCTCAAGGATTCCTCGCTCGCCAGCTCCATCGCCCTGCTGGAACTCACGCTGGCCGGGTCGCGCGTCTCCAGCGAGACGTTCCAGCCGGTGCCCGTCCTGACCACCGTGGCCTGCGTCTACCTCGCCCTGACCACCGTGATGACGCTGTTCACCGACCAGCTGGAGCGGCGCGTGAAGATCGCGACGAGGTAAGCGGCCAGCTTTCAGCCATCAGCCAGGAGAAACCCCCAGCCGGAGCAGGCTGGGGGTTTCTCCTGGTTCCTGACAGCGGCCGGCCTGGTCAGGCGGCCGAGGGCACCGCAGGCGGCCCACTCCGGCTCCCCGCCTTCTGCCAGAAGTACACCAGCGCGATCAGGGCCAGCGCGGCGAGGTTCCACACGACATGCGTGGGAATAATCAGGATGAAGGACGCGACCAGCAGCAGCAGCGTTTGCAGCAGGTTGGTGCGGCGGTGCAGGAAGCGCAGCGTGGCGGCGCTGAAGGCCACCAGGCCGATGAACGCGAACAGGATCATCGGGACGGCTTCCGCCCAGGGCACGCCGCCGAGCCGCCCATTGGCGATCAGCAGCAGCGCGGGATTAAAGAACATCATGTACGCCAGCAGGGCCGTTCGCAGCTCGTACTGGAACGCCTGGATACCCGTCGCGACCGGATTGCCGCCCGAGATCGCGGCGGCGGCGAAGGCGGCCAGCGCGACCGGCGGCGTGCTGTCGGCCATGATGCCGAAGTAGAAGACGAACATATGCACCGGCAGCATCTGTGCCGGGTTGGTCACGTCCAGCCCGGCGATCTTGGCGATGATGGGCACGATCAGCGCGCTCATCAGGATGTAGTTGGCGGTGGTGGGCAGGCCCATGCCCAGAATCAGGGCGATCAGCTGCGCCATCAGCAGCACGATCAGCATCGCGCCGAACGAGGCGACCGCCGCCGCGTCCACGCCCGGCAGCAGGCCCGCTGCCCCCGTCAGGAAGGCGCGGAAGCCCTCGCTGACCAGTTGCACGATGTCCGCCAGCCCGAAGCCCAGCCCGGTGATGGTCACGATGCCCACGATGATCCCGGCGGCGGCGGTGGCGACGGCGATGCCGATCATGCTTCTGGCCCCGGCCTCGAACGCCTCGATCAGCATCCGCCCGCCGTCCAGCAGCCCGCGCCCCACGCCGCGTGTGTCGCGGCTGGCCCGCCACGCCTCCTGCACGAACATCATCCCGATCATCAAGAAGATGGTGTTCAGCGCGACCCGCTCGGGGGTGGCCTCGGGGTTGATGGTCAGCGTGCCGATCAGGTAGCCCAGCGGAATGAGGTAGTACCAGCCCGACAGCAGCGTCTGGCGCACGCGCGGGAGTTCATGGCGGGGCAGGCCGCGCAGCCCCAGTTTCAGCGCCTCGATGTGCGTCACGACCAGCAGCGCCGAGTAGCACAGGAAGGCGGGAATGGCGGCGGCCAGGATCAGGCTGCGGTACTCGATGTTGAGGTTCTGCGCCATGATGAAGGCGGCGGCGCCCATGACGGGCGGCATCAACTGGCCGTTGGAACTGCTGGCGACCTCGATGGCCCCGGCCTTTTCCGCACTGTACCCGACCCGCTTCATGGTGCCGATGGTGATGTTCCCGCCGGTCACCACGTTCGACACCGCCGAGCCGCTGATGATGCCGTTGAGGGCGCTGCTCAGCACGCTGGCCTTGGCCGGGCCGCCCCGGAAGCCGCCCAGCAGTCCCTGGGCCACGTTCATGAACCACTCGCCCGCGCCCAGCTTGTCGAACACCGAGCCGAACAGCACGAACAGGAACACGATCTGCGCGCTGACGCCGATGGCGGTGCCGAAGATGCCCTCGGTGTTGGCGAAAAGCTGCCCGACCACCTGCGGCCAGGTCTGCCCGGCGTGCAGCTGGAGTTGCGGCCCCAGGTCCCCCCGGATCAGGCCGCGCGGCCCAGTCAGGGCGTACAGCATGAACACGCCCGCCACGATGGGCATGGCGATGCCGATGGTGCGCCACGCGGCCAGCAGCAGCAGCACGACCATCGCGCTGCCCACCCAGACATCGGTGCTGTTCAGCACGCCGCCCTGCACGTTGGCAATGGTGGGGTACTGCGTGATCAGGTAGACGGCGGTCCCGACGGCCACCGTGCCCAGAATCCAGTCGTACCACGGCACGCCCACCTGGGCTGCGCCGGGCGTCTTGCGAAAGGGGAACACCAGATACCCCAGCGCGAACGCGAAGGCCAGGTGTGTGGCGCGCAGGATCAGCGGATCGAGCGTCCCCACCTGCGCGGCATACATCTGAAAGAGGCACCACGCGATGGCGAGCGCCGTCACCAGGCTCTTTTGCCAGCCGTACAGCTTGCGTCCGCCCGTCTCGGCGGCTTCCACCATTTCCAGCGCGCGCCGCTCGCCCTCGGTCATGCCGCTGTGGTCGAGGGCCGGGTCACTGGAGACGGGTCTGGTCGGGTCACTCATGTCTCACTCATTGCCTTTCTCGAAAAAGGGGCCAGCCGCTGTCCTTCGCGCGTGCTGGTCCCTCTTGACGGGTCTCTCTGGGCTGGCTCCTCTGGGCTGATCCCTCGCGGAAAAGCCCCGGGGGCCGGGTTACTTGACGTTCAGGCCCTTTTCCTTGAAGAACTTCACGGCGCCGGGGTGCAGCGGCGCGGGCAGGCCCTTGACGGCCTTCTCGTAGCTGAAGTTCTGCGCGAGGCTGGGGTGCAGCCCCTTGAGTTCGGCCTCGTTGCCGAAGGCGGCCTTCATGGCCTTGTAGACAGCGTCCTCGGGAACGGCGGTGGGGGTCACCAGCACGGCCTGCACGGCGACGCTGGGCACGGTCGCGCCCACGCCCTTGTAGCTCTTGGCGGGGATGTTGTAGCGCACGTAGAAGGGGTACTTCTTGATCAGGCTGGCGGCCTGGTTGCCGCTGACCGGCACGACCTTCACGTCCACGGTCTGCGCGATCTGGCTGATGGCGCTGGCCCCCACGCCGACCGTGTAGAACAGCGCATCGGCGCGCTTGTCCTGCATCAGGCTGATGCCCTGGGCAGGCGAGACGCGCAGGGCCTGGCCCAGGTCGTCGAAGCCCAGGCCGTAGGCTTCCAGCACCTGCTTCGCGGTCTGCTCGGTGCCCGACCCCAGGTCACCGATCACCACGCGCTTGCCCTTCAGGTCGGCGATCGTGTTGATGCCCGCGTCCTTGCGCGCGATCACGTGCAGCACTTCGGGGTACAGCACGGCCATGGTGCGGAGTTTGGTGTTGGCCTTGCCCTGGAACGCCTGGATGCCGCTCCCCTTGTAGGCGTAGTACACGACGTCGTTTTGCGCGATGGCGGCGTCGAGTTCGCCGCTGGCGAGCGCGTTCAGGTTAAAGACGCTGCCGCCCGTGCTGCGGGCGTTGGCGCGCACGCCCTGGCCCGCGTCGTTGATCATCTTCGCCATGCCGGTGGCGACCGGGAAATAGACACCGGTGGTGCTGCCCGACCCGATGGTCAGGAAGGTGGTGCCCTGTGCGAAGGCGACGGCGGCGGTACCGAGCAGAAGAACAGTGGTGATTCGTTTCATGAAGTTCCCTTCCGGTGACGTGGAGGCGTCACCCCTGGTGTGGCTGCGTTGGTGGGACTGTGTGCAGTGCTGAATCTTAGCATAGGCTCATCCTTGGCAGCCTTTTGACGCGGCCCGCCGCTC
This sequence comes from Deinococcus phoenicis, assembly GCF_000599865.1. Lineage (GTDB taxonomy): Bacteria > Deinococcota > Deinococci > Deinococcales > Deinococcaceae > Deinococcus > Deinococcus phoenicis. The sequence continues at coordinate 41,210 of NZ_JHAC01000070.1, forward strand.
CGGCCGGGCAGGTCGGCCGCAACGTGTACACTCCCGGCATGGCCGAACCGATCATCGTGGCCCAGGACGTGCAGAAGCACTTCGGGAGCTTTCAGGCGTTGCGTGGCGTGAGCATGAGTGTGCAGCCCGGCGAGGTCGTCGTGGTCATCGGCCCCAGCGGCAGCGGCAAGAGCACCTTTATCCGCACGATCAACGCGCTCGACCCCCATGACGGCGGCAGCATCGTCGTGGACGGCATTCCGCTCGACGGTGCCCGCAACCTCGACGCCATCCGCCGCGAAGTCGGCATGGTCTTTCAGTCCTTCAACCTCTTTCCCCACCTCACGGTCCTCGAAAACGTCACCCTGGCCCCCACCCGCGTCCGCAAGACGGGCAAGGCCGAGGCGGACAAGCGCGCGCTGGAACTGCTGCGCCGCGTGGGCATCGAGGAGCAGGCGCACAAGTACCCGGCACAGCTCTCGGGCGGGCAGCAGCAGCGGGTGGCGATCGCGCGCGCTCTGGCGATGGACCCCAAGGTGATGCTGTTCGACGAGCCGACCAGCGCGCTGGACCCCGAGATGATCAAGGAAGTGCTGGACGTGATGAAGGAGCTGGCCCGCAGCGGGATGACCATGCTGGTGGTGACCCACGAGATGGGCTTCGCGCGCGAGGTGGCCGACCGCATCCTGTTTTTCGACCAGGGCAACATCGTGGAGGACACCACGCCGGAAGCCTTTTACAACAACCCCCAGCACGAGCGGGCGAAGGCGTTCCTGAGCAAGATCCTGGGGCACTGAGGGGGAGGCGTTAGGCGTTGGGGGTTAGGACTTAGGGAAGCTTCCGAACCCCTCATCCCTAACGCCCACCCCCTCCTACGCGTCCCGCCGCAGCTTGCCGCACTGCCACCACGCGGCGGCGAACAGGGCGGCGCTGAGGACGAACACGGCCCGGTACCCGGCGGCGTCGGCCAGCAGTCCCCCCAGGACCGGGGCGAACAGCGCCGCGCCGACCAGGGTATTCAGCGTGCCGATGTAGCGGCTGCGAGCGTCCGGCGGCGCGAGATTCAGCAGGTGGTTGGTGTGGCCCAGGTTGAAGCCTTGCAGGGCCACGCTGGACAGGATGAACACCAGCAGGTACGTTCCCGGCGGCAGGTGCAGCGCCCCCACCGTGAGGGCCACCAGCGGGGCCAGGCCCGCGAAAAAGGAGGCGTAGCGGATGATGCGCCTCGATCCCTTGCGCTCGGCCACCCGCTTCCAGACGATGTTCGAGAGCGGGGCCGCCCCGGTCAGCGCCATCACGAACACCCCCAGCGTGGCCGGCGGGTAGTGCAGCTCCCGCAGCGGGTAGACCGCGTAGAAGGGGTCGCCCATGCTCGCGGCGGCCAGTAGCAGCCGCACGGTCAGGAAGGCCCGGAAGTGCCCGTCGGCCAGTGTCTGCGGGATGGAACGCACCTCCTCCCGCAGGTTGCCGGGCGGCAGAGGCGTGTCGGCGGGTTCGGTCACCCGCCCGAAAATGCCGTACCCGACCGTATAGGCGACGGTGCCCAGCAGGAAGATCAGCGCGTAGTTCAGCGGAAAGGCCAGCCCCGAGGCCAGAATCCAGCGCACGACCAGCCCCGCCCCGAAGGCCAGCAGCCCACCGTAGAGGTTGCGGGTGGCGAAGAACCCGGCGCGGCGCTCGGACGGCACGATCTTGCCCACCACCTCCAGGAAGGGCAGGCCCGCCACGCCCGATGCCAGCGCGTTGAGCAGCATCGCCAGCACGAACAGCGTCAGGCACAGCGCGGGCTGGCCGGCCAGCGTCGCGGCGATCACCACCATCGCCAGGTAAGTCAGCATCCGCACCAGCGCCGCCGAGCGGTACACCGGCAACTTGTAGGCCAGGGGCCGCACCCTTGAGGCCACCAGCAGTTGCGGGAGCATCCACCCCCCCGCCGCGATGGCGGGCAGCAGGCCGATGATGGCGTTGGGTGCCCCCAGCCGCGCCGCGAAGCCCGCGACCACCACCGACACGCTCAGAAAGCCGTCGCCCAGGAACACCAGCCACCCGTTCAGAATCCCGAGGCGTTCGTTGCGGTTCCAGCCGGGGCGGTCGGGTCGGGCGGCAGTCACCCGCGCATTATGGGGAGCCGGGGCGCGGCCTGTTCGGGATGGAGAGACGAACGTGGGGGCGGACCCCGCCTCAGGCTCCCGGCAACCGCAGCACGCCTTCCAGCGCGGCGTAAGCGTCGGGCCGCGCCAGGAAGACCAGTTCGTCGTCGGCGGTGAGGCGCAGTTCGGGGCGGGGGATGCGGACCGTCCCGTCCCGGACGATGCCCACGACCTCCACGCCCGGGGGCAGGGCCAGGACGGCGAGGCGCGCGCCCTGCCAGCCCTGCGGCACGGCCCGCCGGTACAGTTCCTGCTCGGAGGCGAGCGGGACCGGGCCGCCCTCGTCGCTGGAGGAGGGGGCATGCAGGGGGGTGCCGGGCGCGGCGGGGGCGCGGCGGGGAACGAAGCGCACCCCGTCGGGAAGCAGCGGCACACCCGCGTGGACGGCGCTCGCCCCCCGCGACCGGACCTGGCCCGGCAACAGGCCCGACTCGCCACTCAGCACGTGCGCGAGGCCCGCCGTGAGCAGCGAGGCGGGCAGCAGCGCGTCCCCGCCCCAGGCGACGGCCAGCAGCGCCGCCGCGACCGGGGCATTCAGGGTGACGGTCAGGAACGCGACCGCGCCGATCAGCGTCGCCGTTGCCGGGTCCACGCCCAGCACGGTCCCGAGTCCCGCGCCCAGCAGGCCGCCCACGCCGACCGAGGGCAGCACGCCCCCGCCAAAGGCCAGCCGCGCCCCCAGGGCCAGCAGCAGCCAGCGCCACGCGCCTGTCCCCAGCGCCTCCGGCCCCAGGAATCCCGACAGGCCCAGTTGCACCCAGCCCGCCCCGTCCCCCAGCACGGCGGGCGTGCTCCAGACCGCGATGGCCGCCGTGAGCAGGCCGAAGAGGCCGCCCGCCAGGGGTCGCCAGACCCCGGTGGTCCACCTTTCCGGGATCACGCGGCAGGCGAAGAGCGATGCCCACGCCGCCAGGGTGACGGCCAGGGCCACCCCCAGGAAGGCCGGGGCCTGCGCGAACGCGGGCACTTGCAGGGCTTCCACACTCAGCAGCGGCGTGAAGCCGAAGGCCGCGCCGTACACGGCGTACCCGGCGACGGCGGCCAGCACGCAGGGCATCAGCACCTCGAACTCGAACTCGAAGCGGCGGTACAGCACCTCGGCGATCAAGACGGCGGCGGCCAGCGGCGCATGCAGCACGGTGCCCAGGCCCGCCGCCGCCCCCGCCAGCGTGAGCGTGCGGGTTTCCACGGTGTCCAGCCGGGTGGCCTGGCGCAGCAGCCGCGTCCCCAGTTGCCCGAGCATCGTGAAGGGCGCGTCGCGGCCCACCAGCAGGCCCGCCGTGTAGCCCAGCAGGGTCCCCGCCAGCGTGCGCGCCTGCATCAGCGGGCCGGGCCACTGCCCGCGCGCGTGCGCCCCGCGCACGAGTTGCGCCAGCGGGTCCCCGGCGTCCTGCGGCACCAGCCAGGCATAGACGGCCCCGACCACCGGCAGCGCCAGCATCCCCCAGGGCAGCGCCGTCCCGAAGGCCATCAGCAGGCCGCCTTCCCCGGGCGTGCCGGGGGGAGCGTAGCCGGTCACCTCAGCGCCCAGGTTCACCAGCAGGTCCAGCGCCAGCCGCAGCAGAATGCACAGACCGCCGACCAGCGTCCCCAGCAGCACGCTCAGGACCACCAGGCGTCCGGTTTCCAGGCGGGTCAGGACGGCGCGGGGCAACGGAGAACGCATCGGGGAGCATGCTAATGCACGGCGGACACCGGAGGGGCGCGGGGTGCGTGACGTCCACCCGGACGGTCAACCCGGGGGTCAGGGCTTCAGCGCAAAGACCGCCGCGTCTCCTCCCGGCAGGCTCAGGTGCAGCCAGCCGCCGCTCACGCTCAGTCTGGCGTCCTGCCCCGCAAAGAGGCTGCGCGTGACGGGCTGCGGCCCTGCCTTCAGGCCCAGGGCACTCAGGCGCACGCTGTACGTCTTCCTGGCCCTGCCGTTATGCCAGGCGACCAGCACGCGCTCTCCCGGCACCTCGCGGGTCAGCAGCAACAGGTCGTCTTCCAGGCGGGTGGGCATGGGCCGCAGCGTCTGGGTACCGGCGCTGAGGGCGCGGCTGGCCTTGCGCACGGCAATCGCGTCCCGGGCCGTCCCGAACACCTGCCGCTCGGCGGGCGTCCACGCGTGCTCAAATCGCATGTCGCGGCGGTTGTCGGGGTCGGGGCCGCCCCTCATGGCGATCTCGGTGCCCTGCCAGATCACCGGCACACCCCGGAGGGTCATCAGGGCGCGCAGGCCGTAGCGGGTGCGGGCCTGACCCTGATCCTCGAACAGGCTGCCCTGGGCAAAGCGGGGCACGTCGTGGTTGTCGAGAAAGAGGGCGACCTCGCCGGGCCGGGGCAGCTCGCCCTGGCGGGTCAGCACGCTCGCCACCCGGCTCAGCCCCTGCCCGTCCATGATGCTCTGCTGCATGGCCGCCTGGAGGCTGAACAGGAACAGGCTGTCCAATCCGGCCCGCTGCCAGTCGGCCACTGTCCCGGTGTCTGCCCCGTACCACTCGCCCAGGGTCCAGGTCCCGGCGGCGCGGTCGCGGGCCAGCAGCTCGTTCAGGAAGGGACCTCCGACGTGCTTAATCGCGTCGTAGCGGAAGGCGTCCACGCCCTGCCCCCGCCAGAAGTCGGCGTTGCCGAGCAGCAGCGCCCGCACCTCAGGGTTCGCCTGCCGCAGGTCGGGAAGTCCGGCGAGGGGGCAGTCCACGTCCTTGTTTTTCGTCGCGGCACAGTCGGCCGGTCCATTGAACCAGGCCGGATGCGCCTTCACCGCTCCCGCCTCGTACCCGTAATGGTTGATGACCTGATCCAGCACCACGCGCATCCCCGCCCCATGCGCCGCCTTGACAAAGGTGCCGAAGTCCGCCAGCGTCCCGAAGTGCGGGTCCACAGCGCGGAAGTCGGCGGGCCAGTAGCCGTGATAAGGCGCGGTATCGAAGCTGCTGGCCGCCTGCTGCCGGTAAATCGGCGTGAGCCACACCGCCGTCGCTCCCAGCTGCTGGATGTAGGGCAGCCTGGCCGTCAGGCCCGCGAGGTCCCCGCCGTGCCAGGCGCGCGGGTCCGAGCGGTTCACGCTCGCGTTGTTCGCTGGATTGCCGTCCGCGAACCGGTCGGGCATCACCTGATAGACCACCTGCCCCTCGAAGGAAGGCCGGGCAGCGGTGTGAGCAGGGGAGGGGGCCTGCGCGCCCGCCGCCGAGGCGAGCAGCGCGGCGAGGAGGGGGAGGCGGCACATGTGGACATGCTAAGGGCCGGGGGCCTTTCCGGCGGCGGCTCCGCCTTCCTACTATCAGACGGATATGGCTGACCTCACGACGCTGCCGCACCACCTCGACTCGGCCAGGCAGAGCTGCCGGGCGATTGTCGAAACGCCCAGGGGCCGGCGCAGCAAGTTCGACTACGACCCGGAGTCCGGCCTGTTCGAGCTGGGCGGCCTGCTGGCCGAGGGCATGGCCTTTCCGCTGGATTTCGGCTTCGTGCCCTCGACGCTGGGTGAGGACGGCGACCCGCTCGACGTGCTGGTCCTCACGGACGAGCCGACCTTTGTGGGCTGCCTGCTGACCGTGCGCCTGCTGGGCGTGATGGAGGCCGAGCAGACCGAGGACGGCCGGACCGCGCGGAATGACCGCCTGCTGGCCGTGGCCGAGTCGTCGTACCTGTACGAAAAGATCTCGCACGTCGATCAGCTTCCGGGCGCCGTGGTCGAGCAGCTCCAGCAGTTTTTCGTCAACTACAACGCGGCCAAGGGCAAGCAGTTCGAGGTGCTGGCCGTGCGTGGCCCCGGGCGCGCGGCGGAACTCGTGCGCCAGGGCAGCGAGGCCCTCCGCCGCAAGCAGGCGGGCCACTGAGCCGGTCCAGAGTTACCCTGTGTTCCGCACCCCCGCCGCGATGCCCTGGAGGCTGAGCAGCAGGGGCCGCTCGGAGGCGTCCAGCCCGGCACCGTCGGGGCCGCTCTCCGCGCTGCGGGCGCGGTGCAGCAGCTCGACCTGAATGCGGTGGATCGGGTCGATGTACGGGTTGCGGAGCTTGATGCTCTCGCGCAGGCGTGGCTCATTTGCCAGCAGTTCCGCGCCGACCGCCTCCTGCACCCGCCGCACCGTCTCGTCGTAGGCGTCCCGGAGCTGCCCCGCCAGCCGGTGTTCGCCCGAGAGGCGCAGGTACTCCGCGAAGATCAGAAAGTCACTCTTGGCGAGGCTCATCTGGGCGTTGTCCAGCACGGTGCGGAAAAAGGGCCAGCCCGCATACATCTGCCGGGCGAGGTGGGGGCCGATCTCGCGCAGGCCCTCGGCCAGGCCGTACCAGCCGGGCAGGTTGGCGCGGTTCTGGGTCCAGCTCATCACCCAGGGAATCGCGCGCAGGTTGGTGAGGGTGGGCGCGCCGGGGCGGCGCACGGGCCGCGAGGCGATGTTCAGCCGGGCGATCTCGTGGATGGGCGTGACCGCCTCGAAGAAGGGCAGGAAGTCGGGGTCATCCACCAGGGCGCGGTAGGCGGCGGCACTGGCGCGGGCCGCGCGGGTCATGGCGGCGGTCCATTCGGCGGGCGGCTCCCCGGCAGGCCGGGCGGCGGCCAGCAGCAGGCCGTAGAGCGCCTGTTCCAGATTGCGCCGCGCCAGCACCGGATGGCTGTACTTGTCCGCCAGCGCCTCGCCCTGTTCGGTGATGCGGATGCCCGCGTCGATGGTCCCGGCGGGCTGCCCCAGAATCGCCCGGGACGCCGGGCCGCCCCCCCGCCCGATGGAGGTGCCGCGCCCGTGAAAGAAGCGCCACCTGACTCCCGCGCGGCGGCACACGTCGCTGATCCGGCGCTGGGCCTCGTGGAGCGCCCAGTTCGCCGCCAGAAACCCCGCGTCCTTGTTGGAGTCGCTGTAGCCCAGCATGATCTCCTGCACGTCCCCACCCAGTACGGCGCGGTACTCGGGCACGCTCAGCAGTTCCCACACGACCTGTGGGGCGCGTTCCAGGTCGGCAAGCGTCTCGAACAGCGGCACGGGCAGGATGCGGAAGCCCACCTCGCGCGCCAGCAGCAGCGGTTCCAGCACGTCACTGACGCTCTCCGCCATGCTGATGACGTACCGCCCGAAGGCGCGCGGCCCACTCACGCGGGTGGCGGCCTGGACCTCGCGGATGGGGCCGATGGCGGCGTCCAGTTCCTCCGGCAGCGCCTCCCCGGCGGGCCACAGCGGGCGGCGCGAGCGCAGTTCACCGGTCAGCACCTCCTGCTTGGCGTGCTCGGGGAGCTTCAGGTAATCCGGCTCCACGCCCGCCTCCCGGAGCAGCCACGCGACCGCCGCCCCCGTCTGCGCGCTGTGTTCGCGGATATCCAGGCTGACGAGGTGCTGCCCGAAGACGCGGGCGACCGTCAGCAGCGGCGTGAGCAGCAGGTCGGCGCTGCGGCGCTGCCCCTCGGCGTGCAGGCGGGTTTGCAGGGCTTCCAGCCGGGGCACGAGGTCCACCCGCTCGCCGTCCCGCAGGGCACTGTGCAGTTCGCGCAGTTCCAGTCGGTACGCTGCCTGCCCCGGGGTGTCCTCCTGCGTCTGGCCCTCGCCAGCTTCCTCCTGGCTGAGGTCGGTGTAGGCCTGCCGCACCGCCGCCAGCAGCACCTCGCGCGCGCGTTCCCGGTGCAGGCCCAGGGTTTCGCGGGTGGCGTCCGGCGTCACGAAGGGGTTGCCGTCGCGGTCGCCGCCCATCCACGAGCTGAAGGAGAGGGGCAGGTGCGCCTGGGTCTCCCGCCCGTACACCTGCCGGAAGGCCCGCGCGAGGTCGCGTTGCAGCTCCGGCAGCGCCTGACTGATGGAGGTGACATAGCTCAGGCCGCCCTTGACCTCGTCCTGAACGGTGGGCTTCAGGCGGCGCAGCTCGGGCGTGCCCCACAGCGCCTCGACGTGGGCGGCCACCCGGTCCAGCCCTTCGCCCTCCAGGCTCGGGATGTCCCGCGTGATCTCGACCAGATGGTTGCGGACCGTGCGGCGGCGCATCTCGGTGGGGTGGGCGGTGAAGGTCAGGCCCAGGTCCAGCCGCGCCAGGAGCGCTTCGGCCTCCTCCGCCGTGACGCCCTGGGCCTTCAGCTCCGTGAAGGCCTGCTCCAGGCTCTGGGGCCGCACGCCCCGCGCCTGCGACAGCACCCGTACCCGCTCGTACTCCTCGGCCAGATTCACCAGCTGGAAATACCAGGTAAAGGCCCGCACCAGATTCCCGGCGGCCTGCGCGTCCAGGCCGGAAAGCAGCGCGCGCAGCTCGGCGTCGTCGCCCCCGGCCCGGACCTCGCGCACCAGCGCCCGCGTGCGCTCCACCAGGTCGAAGAAGTCTTCGCCCTCCTGCTCGCGCAGCACCTGTCCGAGCGTGCGCCCCAGCATGTTCACGTCGCTGCTTAGCCCCATGTCCAACCCGCTGCACTGTGCGTCATGTCTCTAGGTCTCCTCGGCGTAACGGTAGCGCTCCACGCTCAGGGCGCGGTTCCCCTCTATCTGGACAATCACGCCGTTCAGCTCCGCCGGGCCGCCCGCCACGCTGAAGCGCCAGGGCCGCTCGGTCAGGAACTTCTGAATGGGGCCTTGCGGGTCGGCCCCGATGACGCTGTTCAGGGGGCCAGTAAAACCCGCGTCGGTCTGGAAGGCGGTCCCGCCCGGCAGAATCCGCGTGTCGGCGGTCGGCACGTGCGTATGGGTGCCGATCACGGCGGCCACCCGCCCGTCGAGATGCCACGCCAGCGCCGCCTTCTCGCTGGTCGCCTCGGCGTGGATGTCCACGAACACGCTGCCCAGTTCCCCACCCGCCAGTTCGGGCCGCTCCAGCAGCTCGTCCACCGCCTGGAAGGGGTTGGCGACCGCCTCCATGAAGACCCGCCCCAGCACGTTGACGACCGTCAGGCGCTCGGTGCCGCCCTTCCCCTTCACCTCGAAGGTGCGCCAGCCCACGCCCGGCGTGCCGGGGTCGCTGTAGTTCAGGGGCCGCACGATGGGATACTGGTTCTCGTCCAGCATCAGCGCGTACACGTCCTTGTGGTGCCAGGCGTGATTCCCCAGCGTGATGCAGTCGGCGCCCGCCTTCAGGATGGCCCCGGCGGCTTCCCGGTGCAGGCCGAAGCCCCCGGCAGCGTTCTCGCCGTTCACGATCACGAAATCGAAGCCGGGGCGGAGGGTCGGCAGATGCGCGCCCAGCACCCGGCGGCCCGGTTGCCCGTACACGTCTCCCACAAACAGCACGCGAAGCATGGCCCACCTTAGCGTGGGGGCCGCGTGACCGGGGGCCGCCGCGAGGGGCGCCGCGAGGCCCGTCACGCCCTGCTCACAGCTCGCGCCCTAGGCTGCGTTCATGAGTGGCGGCCCCGGTCCCTCCCTCCCCCGGCTCTCCCTGAACGTGGGCTTCCGGTGGAGTGCCAGGGAAAGCCGTGGCTGAGGCCCCGCTCACAGACCCTGCGGCGGCGTGGCTGGCCCGGGGCGTCCCACGTCCGGAGAGCCGTCCCTTCCCGGCGCGTGATGGGGCCGGGCTGGATGGCCTGTGTCTCGCCGCCGACCGTTCCCGCGAGGCTGCGGACACGCTGGACCACCTCATCTGCCTGCTGGGGGTCGGCCAGGAGGGCTGGCACGCGGAGCACGTCCGCCGCGTGGTGCTTCAGGCCGAACGGCTGGCCGCCGCCCTGGGCCTTGCGCCGGACGAGGTCCGGGCCGTGCGCTGGGGCGCGGCGCTGCACGATATCGGCAAGACGCGGGTGCCCCAGGCGATTCTCCAGAAAACCGGCCCGCTCGATCCCCTGGAGTACGGCGTGATCCTCCAGCATCCCGAATGGGGCGTGGAATTGCTGGAGGGGTTGCCGTTCTTGCCCCAGGCCACCCGGGAAGCCGTGCGCTCGCACCACGAGCGCTGGGACGGCGGCGGCTATCCGGCGGGGCTGCGCGGCGATCAGATCCCGCTGAGTGCGCGAATCGTCAGCCTGGCCGACGTGTTCGACGCCCTGACCCAAAGGCGGCCCTACAAGCCCGCCTGGACAGAGCAGGAGGCGGCCCGCTCCCTGCTGCGCGAAGCGGGCCGGCAGTTCGACCCCGACCTCGCGCCGCTGTTCGTGGAGGCCGTCCTGGGCCTGGGACACCTGACGGCTCTGCCTAGCATCACCGGCTATCCCCTCTTCTGAACTGTGCCCCAGCCTGAAGCCGTTGCCATCAGAATGCGGCGTTTTTCCGCAGGCGTTGGCCGAGGGGAGCGGGTGAAATAGGGAGAGCATCCGGGACTTGCCAAGCTCCGAAAGAGAGAAGGGAGCCGGAGAAGGTGTTTTTCCTCCTCCGGCTCCCTTCGGATAACTGCTCCAGTGGTGCTTTCCCCCGAGGGCCGTCATGCTGCCCCATGCTCTGAGGGCCGCTTCTCAGGCCCTTACCGGAGGTAGGGGGCGAAACGGCTCACGGCGGCGGCATCGGGGCCGGCCGTAGCGCGCAGCAGGCGATTCCCGCTGAAGGTCAGCAGCAGCGGCCTGCTTCCGGCCACGACCTGCTGACCCTTGACGGGAAGGGTGAGGCGGGCGTCACCGCTCAGCAGGACCTGCACGGTCCGCGTGTCGAACACGAGCGTCTCCGCGCTCAGGGCGGGGGCCGTCGCCTTCACCCGGCCCTGGGCGGTCACGAAGCCGGTCTTCACGTGCAGCACCACCCGGCCCGCGCTGAGGTTCTTCAGCCGCGCGTCGTTGTAGGTCACGTCGCCGGACGCGGTGACCGTGCCGAGTTTCAGGTCGTAGGTCACGCTCTGGGCGTGCAGGGTGCCGCCCTGACGGGTGGTGAGGGTCGCGCCCTGCGCGCTGAGGCGTTCGCCGGGGGCCAGCTGCATCTGGTCGGCGCTCAGGCGCAGCCCGGTGGTGGCGTCGGTCGCGGTGCCGCCCTGCGGAAGGTCGGTCGCGCCCGTTTCCAGATTCAGGTTCTGGGGACCCCGGGGCGTGACGTTCAGGCCGCCAAAGGACACGGCACTTCCCGTCCCCAGCGTCAGCGTGGCCAGCAGCGAGAGGAGGAAACGGTTCATGTGCCCCACCCTAGCGCCCGCCCCCTGAGCGGCGTGAGCGGCCGAATCAGCTTCGGTTCAGCCCCGCGAGGTGCGGCAGTCCAACTTCACACCACGCGCGTGTGCCTGGGGCGACTCCGGCCTGGGTACTGTCCCTGGCCCGGCTTCCCGGAAAGCCGCTGGTTCACGCGGGCTTTAATCTTTCTGCACGGTGTTCGGCGCTACACTTCCAGGCAGTGAAGCAACTTCTTCTTTTCCTGTTGCTCGCCGCGTCCACGGCGGCGGCGGCGCCCCGCGTGGGGACGCACGGCAGCTACACCCGGGTCGTGTTCGACCTGCCGCGTCAGGTGTCCTCCAGTCCGGCCAACCCCACGACCCGCGTGACCGGCCAGAGCGTCACCGTGAAGCTGGGCGTCACCTTGCGGGCCGAGGGGGGGCCGCTCAGCGCGCCCGGCGTCACGGCCTACGCGGTCGCGGGCGGTACCGTGACGGTCACGCTGGCGAAGGGCCACGCCGACGCGAAAGTGCAGGTCATTCCCTCCCAGGGCGGTCAGCCCGCCCGCCTGGTCATTGACGTGCCGACGGCGGCGGCCGCGCGGGTCCCGGCCCTGCCTGTCCGCAGCGCCGCCCCCGCTGCCGTGACGCGGCCTGCCAGCACCCGCGCCGTCACGCGGCCCCGCGTGGTGCTCGACCCCGGCCACGGCGGCGTCGATCCGGGGATGCAGAGCCGCTGGGTCCAGGAACACGCGGTGACGCTCGACGTGGCCCTGCATGTGCGCGACGTGCTGCGGCAACACGGCGTGGACGTGGTCATGACCCGCGAGAGCAACACGGACCTGAGCGCGGACAAGGCCACCGACCTCGACAAGCGTTCCAAGCTGGCGACCAACGACAAGACCAGCGCTTACGTCAGCATTCATGTGAACGCCTCGACGGACCCCGCCGGGCAGGGGATTGAGACGTACTACTTCGGGCAGCCCATGCCGGGGCGCAGCCGCAGCCTCGCCGTCACGGAAAACGGCGGCGGGAGCGTCGGGCAGGAACTGACCCGCCGCGCGGCGGGCAGCGCCCAGAACCTGCTGGGCGACCTGCTGGCCCAGGCCAAGCTGTCCTTCTCGCGTCAGCTGGCCCAGAAGGTGCAGTCGCGCCTGATCGCCGCGACCGGGGCCATGAACCGGGGCGTGCAGACCGACGCCTTTTACGTGATCCGCAACCCCACCACCGCCGCCATTCTGATCGAGATCGGGTTCGGCAGCAGCCCCGTCGAGGGTCCCCGCCTCGCCCAGCCCGCCTACCGTGACCGGGTGGCCGAGGCGATCGCGCGGGCGATTCTGGACTTTCTGAACATGCCGTAGGCCGCGCGCGGGACGCGAGACTTTCCCGCGCTCCGCTTCCTGCTACCGCCGCTTTTTCACGGTCCACGCCTGCTCGCTCAGACCCGCAGCCTGATTGGCGGCGCGGGCCATCACGAACAGCAGGTCGGAGACGCGGTTGAGGTACACCTGCACGTGGGGATTGATCGCCTCTTCCTGCGCCAGGCGGATCACTTCCCGTTCGGCGCGTCGGGCGACCGCGCGGGCGATCTGAAGGCTGGCGGCGGCGGGCGTGCCGCCGGGATGCACGAACCCGGTAAAGGGCGGCGCGTCTTCCTGATAGCGGTCGATCATCGCCTCCAGAAAGGCCGTGTCCTGGGCGTCGATGCGGCTGAGATTTTTGGCATAGGGGCTGTCCTGCCGGGTGGCGAGGTCGGCCCCCAGGTCGAACAGCGCGTTCTGGAGGTATTCCAGGTCGGCGTCCAGCGTCCCGCCGGGCTGCGGACCCGTCGGCGGCTGACCGTGCGTGTGGTGCGCCCGCGCCAGCCCGATCACACTGTTCAGTTCGTCCACGGTCCCGTAGGCCTCGACCCGTGCGTGTGCCTTGCTGACCCGGTCCGCGCCGTACAGGCCGGTCGAGCCGCCGTCTCCTGTTCTGGTGTAGAGCTTCATGGGGACAGGGTAGTGGGTTATGAGTTGGAGGTTGTGGGGAAAAGGACGCGGGAGCCGGAGCCTCTGCCCTGGACCCACGACCTCCGCCCCCTACACCCGCCCGGTCCGTTCCGTCAGCTCGCGCAGGTTTACGGCGAGGTGGGGGCGCAGGTCGGCCGCGAGGTAGCGCCAGGTCCAGTTCTGGGGGCCGGTTGTGCCGGGCAGGTTCATGCGGGCCTCGCTGCCCAGGTTCATCAGGTCCTGGAGGGGCACGACGGCGAGGTTCGGACGACTCTCCAGCGCCATCCGCGTGAGCTGCCACGCGAAGGTCTCCTCGCTGGGGTCGCTGTGGGTGTACAGCCGGAAGTTGTGTTTCTCCTGCTCCTCGGCGTGCTGCCACCACCCGCGCGAGGTGTCGTTGTCGTGGGTGCCGGTGTACACGACCTGATTCGCGCGCAGGTTGTGAGGCAAGAAGTCGTTCACGCTGAAGTCGCCGCCGCCGAACGCGAATTGCAGGACGGCCATGCCCGGCAGCCCGAAGTCGTCGCGCAGCTTTTCCACGTCGGGCGTGATGACGCCCAGGTCTTCCGCGATGATCGGCATGCTGCCCAGGGCGCGCTGCACGGCCTCCAGCATCGCGTGACCGGGTGCGGGGACCCAGCGCCCATGGATAGCAGTCTCGGCGGGAAAGGGGACCTCCCAGTACGCCGCGAAGCCCCGGAAGTGGTCGATGCGGATGAGGTCGTACAGCTTCAGGCTGCCCCGGAAACGCTCGGCCCACCACCCGAAGCCGTCCTGCTCCATCACGTCCCAGCGGTAAAGGGGATTCCCCCACAGCTGCCCCGTCTCGCTGAAGTAGTCCGGCGGCACCCCCGCGACCACGGTCGGCTGGCCCTGGTCGTCGAAATAGAACTGCTCGCGGTTCGCCCAGGCGTCGCTGGAATCCAGCGCCACGAAAATCGGGATGTCCCCGATCACCTGCACGCCCCGCTCGCGGGCGTACTCGCGCAGCGCCCGCCACTGCCGGAAAAACAGGAACTGGATGAACTTGACCCGCTTGATGGTGGGGGCCAGCTGCTCACGCGCCGCAGCGAGCGCCTCCGCCTCGCGGTCGCGGGTCCCCGCTTCCCAGGCGTTCCAGGGCAGACCGCCGTGGGCGTCCTTGAGGGCCATAAAGAGGGCGTAGTCGTCCAGCCAGGCGGCTTCCTCGGCCTCGAAGGCCCCGAAGTCGGCCTTCAGCTCCGGACGCTCGCCAAAGGCGAAATGCGCGTAGGCGCGGTTCAGCATCTGCGTGCGCCACACGTACTGCAACCCGAAATCCACCCGGGCCGGATCGAAGGCCGGCATGCCCTCGAAGTCGCTGGGGTGCAGCAGCCCCTCTTCCCGCAGCGTCCCCAGGTCGATCAGGTAGGGATTCCCGGCGAAGGCGCTGAAGGCCTGATACGGGCTGTCGCCGTAGCCGGTCGGGCCGAGCGGCATCACCTGCCAGTACGTCTGCCCGGCCTGGGCCAGCCAGTCCACGAAGTGCCGGGCCTGGGTGCCGAGTTCCCCGATGCCGTAGGGGCCGGGAAGGCTGGTGGGATGCAGCAGCACGCCGCTGGAACGCTTGATGGTCATGGGGGAGTCCTCCGTTGCTGGGGCGAGAGACGGACTGGAAGTGATTCCATTCGACAGCGCGCATTCTACCCATTCGGCACGTTGTGCAGAGACTCCGAAAAGAACGGGGAGGCACGGACCCTCCGGCCCCCGCCTCCCCACCGGCTGTCCCGGCTCAGCTGCTTTCAGCTGTACGTGACTTCCAGCACCTCGAACTTGGCCGTGCCCTTGGGCAGCGGCACCGTCACGGTCTGCCCGGCGCGTTTGCCGCTCAGCGCCTGGCCGATGGGGCTGGCGTCGCTGATCTTGCCCTTCAGCACGTCCACCTCGTAGGTGCCGACCAGCTCGAACTGCCGCTCGTTGCCCCTCTCGTCGCGCACGCGCACCTTTGCGCCCAGGCCGATGCCGCCGGACGTGTCCTCCTCGATGATCTGGGCACGTTCCAGCTGGTCTTCCAGCTCGATGATGCGCGCCTCGTTCTCGCTCTGCTGCATGCGTGCCTCGTCGTAGGCGGCACTCTCGCGCAGGTCGCCGTCGGCGATGGCGGACCCCATGTACTCGCTGATCTGCTCGCGGCGGGTGGTCTTGAGGTACTCCAGCGTTTCCCGCAGCTTGTCGTAGCCGCGCTGGGTCATGGTGATGCGGGTCTTGGTCATAGCGGTCCAGTATAGGCCATCAGCCTGTTCTGGAAATCTGCAGTCCGGCCCACGCCGCGCTCAGTACGCGAAGCCCGCGCGGGTGATCATCAGCTTCAGCTCGTGGGGGCTGGTGGCGGCGGCCTGGGCCTCTTCCAGCGTGATCAGGTGGTGGCGGTAGAGCTGCACCAGATGCTGGTCGAAGGTCTGCATGCCGCGAATATTGTCCTCGATCAGCGCGTCCTTGATCAGCGCCGTCTTTTCCTCGTCCTTGATGTAGTCCTGCACCAGGGGCGTGTTCAGCAAGACCTCGTTGCCCAGCACGCGGCCCTCGCCGTCCGCCCGGCGCAGCAGGCGCTGGCTGATGATGCCGACCAGCGACTCGGCCAGTTGCAGGCGAATCTGGTCGCGCTCGTGGGGCGGGAAGAAGTCGATGATGCGGTTCACGCTGCGCACGGCGTCCTGGGTGTGCAGCGTCGAGAGGACCAGGTGCCCGGTCTGCGCGGCGGAAAGCGCGGCCTCCACCGTGTCTTTGTCGCGCATCTCGCCGATCATGATCACGTCGGGGTCCTGGCGCAGCGCGTATTTCAGGGCGGTGCGGAAGTCGCGGGTATCCGCGCCGACCTCGCGCTGCACGACCAGACTTTTGCGGTTGCGGTGCAGGAACTCGATGGGGTCTTCCACCGTGATGACGTTGTAGGCGTAGGTCCGGTTGATGTGGTCGATCAGGGAGGCGAGCGTGGTGCTTTTGCCGCTGCCGGTGGGGCCGGTGATCAGGACCAGCCCGCGCGAAGCCGCCGCGAAGCCGCGCATGACCTCGGCGGGCAGGCCGAGCGTCTCGAAGCTGGGGATAGCGTCGGTCACGGTCCGCATCACGATGCCGACGGCCCCGCGCTGCCGGAACACGTTGCAGCGGAAGCGGCCCAGGCCGGGCACGCTGTACGCGAGGTCCAGCTCCTTGCGGTACTCGAAATCCTCCCACTGCTCGGGCGTCAGGAGGGCCTGCCCCAGCGCCACGGTGTCCGGGGGCATCAGCGGCTGCGTCCCGAAGGGCAGCAGGTGGCCGTCCACCCGGCCCATCGGGGGGCTGCCGACCTGAAGATGCACGTCCGAGGCGCGGCGGGCCACCATCTCGTACAGCAGCTCGTCGAGCGTCACGCTTCCCCACCCTCTGGCCCGAGGGGCACGGGCCACAGCGGCACATTGTCGATCAGCCTCACGCCGAACATTCGGGCGGCCACCAGCACGCGGGTCATGGGATCATTCTCCACACGCGCTCTTTCTTGCATGTCACTGTCCACGACCGTCAGGTAGTCGAGCTGCACTTCCGGTTCCTGCGCCAGCACCTCCAGGCCCGCCTGCCGCAGCTGCGCCGCCCCGCGTTCTCCCGCCGCTGCCGCCGCCTGCACCGCCCGCAGGGCACGGGAAAGAACGGTGGCCCGCGCCTGCTGCCCGGGCGTCAGGTAGCTGTTGCGGCTGCTGAGGGCCAGCCCCGACGCCTCCCGCACGGTGGGCACCCCCACGACCTCCACGGGCACATTCAGGTCCCGGACCATGCGCCGCACGACCGCGAGCTGTTGCCAGTCCTTTTCTCCGAAGTACACCCGGTCCGGCTGCACCAGGTTCAGCAGCTTCAGGACCACCGTCGTCACGCCGTCGAAGTGGCCCGGGCGCGAGGTTCCCTCCGGCGGGCCGGACACGCCGCTGACCGAGACGGTCGTGGCGTAGCCGGCCGGGTATATCGTGGCCGCGTCCGGATGGAACAGCAGGTCCGCACCCGCCGCGCCCACGACCCCCAGGTCACGCTCCAGATCGCGGGGGTAGCGGCCCAGGTCCTCGTTCGCCCCGAACTGTTTCGGGTTCACGAAGACGCTGACCACGACCACGCCGCACGCCCGCCGGGCCTGCCGGATCAGCGCGGCGTGCCCCTCGTGCAGGTAGCCCATCGTGGGGACCAGCCCCACGCGGCCCCCCCCGGCCAGCGCCGCGCGGAGTTCGGCGGGTGTGGTGACGACACGCAGATTGGGAGAGGGGGCGGTGGAGGAGGGGGTGGACGGTTTCAATCCCGCCCCCCGTCCAGGCCCAGCGCGCCCATCACGGCGTCCAGCAGCCAGCTGATGACGGTCAGGATCAGCGCGCCAAGGATGGCCGCCCCGAAGCTCGCCACATCCAGCGAGGTCACGTTCGCCACCAGCCACAGCACCACGCCGTTCACCACCAGCGTAAAGAGGCCCAGCGTCAGCAGGTTGATCGGCAGGCTCAGCAGCAGCAGCACGGGCCGGATCAGCGCGTTCACGATGCCCAGCACCAGCGCCGCGAGAATCACGCTCACGGCGTCCGTGCCCGGCGCGAAGCTCACGCCCCCGTACACCCGCGTCAGGAGGTACAGCGCCAGCGCATTCACCAGGAGCCGAATCAGGAAGCCCATGCCAGAAGCATAAGCCTCCTGCACCGGGGACCCCAGCTCCCGCGAGAAGTGCCCTACTGGCCGAGAAGGATGCGCGCCTCGTTCGGCCGCAGCGGCGCCCCGGCGCTGGGCCGGTCCTCCAGGCTGCTCAGCAGTGTCTGCCCGCTTGCCAGCTCACCCACCGCCCGCGTTTCCCCGCCGAAGTTCAGCAGCACGACCACGCGCGCCTCTCCCAGTGTCCGCTCGAAGGCGAACACGTCCGCGTGTCCGGTCTCCAGCGAGCGGTACTCGCCGCCCACCAGGGCCGGATGCTCGCGCCGCAGCGCTGTCAGGGCGCGGAAGTAGTTCAGGTCGCTGGCCGGGTCTCCCTCCTGCGCCTGCACGTTGACGCGGTCGGCGTCGTCCGCCAGGGGCAGCCAGGGGGTCACGGCCGCCGGGGCAAACCCCGCGTTCGGGCCGCCGTCCCACTGCATCGGCGTGCGCTCGGGGTCGCGGCCCGCGCCCGGCACGTCCGACTGCTGGAGGCCCGCCGGGTCCACCAGGCGCTCGGGGGGAATCGGCACGTTCTCCATGCCGATCTCGTCGCCGTAATAGGCGGTGGGGGTGCCGCGCAGGGTCAGCAGCAGCGTCTGGGCCACCCGGGACTGGTCCGCGCCCACCCGCGACCTGAAGCGGGGCTGGTCGTGGTTGCCCAGCACCCAGTTCGGCCAGGTCTGCGCCGCCCGGCAGGCCGCGTCGTAGCTGTCCGCGAAGGCGCGAATCTGAAGGGCGTCCCAGGGCAGCAGAATCAGGTGGAAGTTGAAGGGCAGATGCACCATCGGCGCGTCCGGCGTGCCCGCGTAGGGCAGCAGCTGTTCGGTGGGCAGGTAGATTTCTCCCACCATCATCCGGTCCTCGAACTCGTCGAGCACCTGCCGCAGCTCGCGGATATAGGTGTGCGTCTCCGGCTGGTCCTGGGTGTGGACATGCAGCAGGCTGGCGTGCTCGATCTGGCCGGGCTGCCACTCGGGGTTTGCGGGTTCGTCACGGAACGCCTCGTCCTCGGCCAGCAGCCAGATCACGTCCACCCGGAAGCCGTCCACGCCCCGCCGCATCCAGAAGCGCAGCACGTCCGCCATCGCGGCGCGCACCTCGGGATTGCGCCAGTTCAGGTCCGGCTGGCCCGGCAGGAACTGGTGCAGGTAGTACTGGCCGCTTGCGGGGTCGAAGGTCCAGGCACTTCCCCCGAAAAACGATTTCCAGTTGTTGGGCGGGCCGCCGTCCGGGGCCGGGTCGCGCCACACATACCAGTCGCGCTTCGGGCTGCCCTTGCCCCGCCGCGCCTCCTGAAACCAGGCGTGATCGGAGGAGGTGTGGTTGGGCACATAGTCCAGCATCACCTTCAGGCCCAGGCGGTGCGCCTCCGCGACCAGCGCGCCGAAGT
This sequence comes from Deinococcus phoenicis, assembly GCF_000599865.1. Lineage (GTDB taxonomy): Bacteria > Deinococcota > Deinococci > Deinococcales > Deinococcaceae > Deinococcus > Deinococcus phoenicis. Next base: position 60,316 of record NZ_JHAC01000070.1, read on the forward strand.
CCGCGAGGGTGCCGAACAGCGGGTCGATGTCGCAGTAGTCGGCCACGTCGTACCCGAAGTCGCGCATCGGGCTGCGGAAGATGGGGGAGAGCCACACCGCTTCCACGCCCAGGCTCGCCACGTAGGGCAGCCTGGAGGTAATGCCGCGCAGGTCGCCCACGCCGTCGCCGCTGGCGTCCTGAAACGACCGCGGGTAGATCTGATAGATGATCCCGCGTTGCCACCACTTCAGCTCACCGGCCAGAGGCTGCGTCATGCCCAGAGCGTAGCAGGAAACTGGGCCGAACTGAAACGATTCAGAGAGGGGGAAGGTGCTGGCCTGTCCCCTGCGTTCCGTGCGCCGCCTACCGGTGCGCCTCGATCACGATCGTGCCGCCCTGTAGTCGGGCGAGTTCGGCGCCCCCCGGCCCTTCGAGCTTCTTCATGGTGCTAAGGCTGCTGCCCTCGGGGGCGCGGGCGACGGCGTCCCCGATGCGGATCTGCGCGCTGGCGATGGGCCGCGCCCAGACGATGGCGTCCGCGTTGCCGCCGTGCCCCGCGTGGACCACGCCGCGCAGTGCCCCCATCACGATCACGTCGCCGCCCGCCACGACCTCCGCGCCGGGATTCACGTCGCCCAGGATGACCACGCTGCCCCGGTAGTCGCCCCGGAAGCCCGCGCGCAGGCCGTGCGGCAGGATCACGGTGCGGGCGCTGCCTTCCTCGCTGCTGGCCGGCCCGGCCACGGTAACGCGGGGGGCGCGCACGCGGCCCGGTGTGCCCCCGGCGGCCCGGATGGCGGCCAGCGCGGCTTCCAGCGCGCCGGGGTCGGTATCGCCCTGCACTTCCAGGGTCACGTTCGCGCCGAGCAGCTCCGCGCGTGGGGCCAGCGCCTGCGCGACGCCCTCCGCCGTGTCGCCCGGTTCGAGAAGGAGGTTCATGCCGCCGAGCGTGCCGCGAAGCTTCATCGTCTTCACTTTACCTGCATGCTGGGCCGGCCCGTGAATGCAAGGCGGGCGGGCATGGTATAGAATGTGACTTATGCTGATTCAGGAGGGCACCCTTGGTGCAGCTTGATCCCGGCGCGGTCGTTGAAGGCCGCGTCACGCGCGTGACCGATTTCGGTGCGTTCATCCAGTTCGAGAACGGCGAGACCGGCCTCGTGCATATCTCGCAGATTGCGCACTCCTTTGTGCGGAACATCCACGACCACGTCCGCGAAGGCGAGAACGTGGAGGTCAAGGTGCTGGGCCGCGACGAGCGGGGCCGCCTCGACCTCTCCATCAAGGAGCTGCTGGAAGAACCCGAGGAAGTGCCGCGTCCCCGCGCCATCGGACGCCAGAGTCCGCAGTTCGAGGCCAAGCTGCGCTCCTTCATGCGCGACGCCAAGGAACGCACCAGCGGCGGCGGCGGCAAGAAAGGCCCCGCCCCGGCCAAACGCAAGAAGTAACGCCCCCCCCCGTCCCCCAGCGTCTTCCCCCAAAATCCAATACAGCATCCGGCCCCTGCCTTCCCCGGCGGGGGTCTTTGCCGGTCGGCCGGGCCAGCGCGCGTTTTAACCGCCGTGTAACCGGCGTGCGGCAGACTGCTGCGCATGAACAGGAATCTCTCGCTGCTGGCTCTGTCCGGAACGCTCGCGCTCGGCGCGTTTGCGGGCTTTGAATTGTCGGAGCGGTCGAGTGCGCAGGTGGCGGGGGCCGGGCTGACCGGCACGCCGCCCGCCGTGACCGCCCAGGCCAATCCCTCCACCCCGACTGTCCTCGACTCGGGCCGTGCCCGCACCGAGTCCGAGGCGAACACCGTGCAGGTCGTCAAGGACCGCCAGGACGGCTTGGTCTACGTCAGTGTCACCGAGAGCGCGCCGGACGGTCCCCAGGCCCAACTGCGCCGGCAGCTTCAGGACCAGTTCGGCTTCAGCCTGCCGGAGGACGGCGGCAGCGGTGGCGGCGTGCAGCAGGGCACCGGCAGCGGCTTTTTCGTGAACACGCAGGGTGACATCATCACCAACAACCACGTGGTCGAGGGCGCCAGCGAGATCACCATCCGCCTGCACGGCCACAAGCAGACCTACAAGGCGAAGGTGATCGGCCGCGCCCCCGATTTCGACCTGGCCCTGATCCGCGCCGAAGGGCTGCCGCAGGGGGTCATCAAGCCGATTCCGCTGGGCGACTCCTCACAGCTCGACGTGGGTCTCAAGGCCATTGCGCTGGGGGCGCCGTTCGGGCTGGATTTCAGCGTCTCGGAAGGCATCATCAGCAGCCTGGAGCGTACCGTGCCGGTCGGAACGAAGGAAGTCAACCAGAACGTGATCCAGACGGACGCGGCCATCAACCCCGGCAACAGCGGCGGTCCCCTCCTGAACAGTGCCGGGCAGGTGATCGGCGTGAACACCCAGATTCTCTCGCCCGCCGGAGCCGCCACCGGCGTCGGCCAGAGCGCGGGCGTGGGCTTCGCCATTCCCGTGAACACCGTCAAGCACCTGTTGCCGCAGCTCCAGGCCGGGGGCGAGATCAAGACGCCTACCCTGGGCATCCTGTTCACCGACCTGAGCGCCGTGCCGCAGGACCAGCGCCAAGCGCTTGGCCTCCCCGCCAGCGGCGCGCTGGTGCAGCAGGTCTACCCGGGCAGCCCCGCCGCACAGGCCGGGCTGAAGGGCAGCCCCCAGACCGCCGCGCCGGCCGGGTCAGGACCGGACCGGATCGCTGCGGGGGGCGACATCATCACCGCCGTGGACGGCCAGCCCATCACCGAGGGAGCTGACCTGAGCCGCGCCGTGATCGGCAAACGCATCGGGGATACCCTGCGCCTCACGGTGCGCCGTGACGGGCAGACCCGCGACGTGACGGTGAACCTCCAGGCGTTCTCGATTCCGAACAACCAGCAGTAGGAGCAGGACCGCTGAGGGGCCGGGCGCAGATGGCGTGCCCGGCCCTTTTCTTTACCCGAACAGCGGCCCCAGGTCCATCAGCACGCCGGTCGGCTGCGGGTCCCGGAACTCGTACCCGCCGAACACCTCCAGAAAGGTGGCGCGGGTAAGCAGGCGCGTCTGCTCACTTGGCCCGGTGGCCTGCACCTCCTCGCCCCGGGCGGTCAGTTGGTAGACGCCGATCTCGTGGAGCCGTGTCTTTTTGCCGTGGCCCTGCCGCGTGCAGGCGGTGACGGCGAACTCACGACCGCCGCGTGCGGCGAGGAAGGCGAGCAGGTCGGCGGGCAGCATCGGGAGGGGAGGATAGCGCAGGGGGGGCCGGCGGCACCTGGCACCTCCACCCCAGGTGATGACGGGGTGGTCCATCTGACGGGTTGCCCTTTAGAGTGGCCGTGATGGCCGAGCCTCCCCCGCGCGTGATTCCCACCGTGACCGTGCCCCCGCCGCGTTGGTGGCCGTGGGTGCGGTGGTTGCTGGTGGCCGTCCTCCTGGGATTGCTGGCCCTGCCCCTGCTGCCCGGGGTACTGCGTCGCCCGGTCTACGAGGTGCGGGGAGGGGAGATTGTCGCCCGCTCGGTCGCCTCCAGCCGGGTCATTCCTGCCGGGACGGGCGTGGACTGGGTGGAGGTGCGCCGCCTGCGGAAAACGGTCGGATCGGACGCACCGGGCTACGTGGTCGGGCGCTTCGAGGTGGCACGATTCGGGGAAGCGGACCTGTACACCGACGGGTCAAGCCCGGCGCTGGTCTTTCTCACGCGGCCCCGCGTCACGGTCCTGACACCCGCCGACCCGCACGCCCTCCTGCGGGTATGGGAGGCGGGGGAGACGGGCACCTTTTACCCGGCCCGGCCCCCGTCGGCCCTGTTCGCTGTGCTGATGGCGCTGGTTCTCCTGGGGCCGCTGGTGCTTCTGCTGCGCCCGGCGCGCATCCGCTACACCCTGCTTCCCGGCGAACTCGTCACACGCAGTATCCTGCACACGCAGCGGTTTCCACTGGACCGGACGAGCGCCGAAGTGACCCGCGAGGGGCTGGGCGTGCGCCTCTTCGGGACAGCAGTTCCGGGCTACCTCACGGGGACCTACGCTCTGAAGGCGGGCCGGGGCGGACGGGTGCAGGCCGTCGCCACCACGGCACGGCCTGATGCGGCGGTGCTGCTCACGCTGGACGGGACCACCTATTACCTCACGCCCGCCGACCCACGGGAAGTGCTGGCGCTGTTCGCGCCCCTCAGCTCACCACCGTCCCCGCTCCCGCCAGCGCCGCGCTGACCGGCTGCCCCGCGCGGGCGTCCCCGAAAATCACCCGCTTCACACCGCCCTGTACGGCTTCGGCGGCCCCCAGCACTTTCTTCTTCATGCGGTCCTGTGCGAAGGCCAGATAGCTGTCCACGTCATTCGCGGGAATGGCCGGAATCAGGCTGCTCTCGTCGGGGTAGTTTCGCAGCAGGCCCGGCACGTTGGAGAGCAGCAGCAGCGCGTCGGCATGCAGGGCAGCGGCCAGGGCAGCGGCGGCGCGGTCGCCGTCCACGTTGATGGCGACGCCCTCATAACTGGCGGCGGGTGGCGTCAGCACGGGCAGGTAACCCGCTCCCAGCAGCAGGTTCACCAGGTCCACGTTCACCCGCTCGACGGTGCCGGTGTGGTCGCCGCGCAACACCTTCACCTTGCCGTTCTCGACGGCGCGCACGCTGTCCTTGTGGCGGCCCTCGAAGATGCGGCCATCCAGCCCGCTGAGGCCCACCGCATTGACGCCGAGACGTTGCAGCCGCTCGACGATCCCCTTGTTCATCTTGCCGCAGTAGACCATCTCGAAGATTTCCAGCGTCTCGCGGTCCGTGAAGCGTGACGTGTACCCGCTGGGGCTGGTCACGAAGCGCGGCGGGTGCCCCAGTGCTTCTGCCACCCGGTTCGTCTCGCCGCTGCCGCCATGCACCAGCACGAAGCGCTGCCCCGCCTGCCACAGCGCGGCGAGGTCGGCGCACACCGCGTCGTAATCAATTCCGGCGCTTCCGCCCACCTTCACGACGATCATGCTGGTGAAGGTAGCATACGTTAAGCTGGATAGGTAAAGAGTTATCGGATGGAAAGCAAAAGCGCGGCTTCTTCCTACAGCCCGAAGACGCCCCGCTGTCCCGGCTGCACCAGCTCCGTGTACTCGGGGTGTTCGCGGATGTAGGCGGCCACGAACGGGCACATCGGCACGACTTGGCAGCCCTGCGTGCGGGCGTCGTCCAGCGCCACCTGGACGAGCTGCGAACCGAGTCCCTGGCCCTCGTGGCCTTCCTCGACCTCGGTGTGGGTGAACATCAGGGCGTCACCCGCCGGGCGGTACTCAGCGAACCCCACCACCCGCCCGTCCTGCCTGATCTCATAGCGGCTCTCGGCCTCGTTGTTGGTCACCTGCGCTTCGCCAGTCATGCTTCAGGGTATAGCCCCGCTCCGCCATACAGGCCGTCCCTTAAGGGAGTCGCAGCCAGGGCCACCGCCTGTCGCCACACGTCCGCGCGGGTCACCAGCCCCCCGGTCAGTGCCCCCACGCTCCCCACCCCGCGCTTGAGGTCCTTCATCCCCAGCACGTCGTCCATCACCGGCCCGAGTTCCTCGCCCGCCCGGACCCGCGCCGCGACGAGGGGAGGCAGGCGCAGGTCCGCCGTGCGCGACACCTCCACACGCACCCGGCCCTTCCAGGCGTGCGCGACGGCCACTACACCGAACAGCCAGCCGTCAGGTCCGGCAAACGTCACGCCACCTTCCAGCCCCACACCCCAGCGCGCGCGGCCCCAGCCCTCCGCCTTTCCGCTGAGGGCCAGGGCCGCGCGTGCCCGGTTCACGGCCCCCTCGCGCGTCTGCGCCTCCCCGAGGGGCTGGTCGGGAACGCCGCTGGCGACGGCCACACCCTCCACGCTCGCGCCGGGCCACCAGCCCTGGAAGACGTCCCGGACCGGCTGCACCTTCGCGGGGTTCAGGCTGCCCACCGAGACGCGCGGGGGAGGAGCGTCTGTCGCGGCATCCCCAGTCACGGCGTTCCCTCCCCCTGCGGCCCTTCCGGCGGCGACCACTCGCCCAGCACCCGCCGCAACAGGGCCACCTGGCCCCAGTGATAGGCGCTGTGCGCGGCCAGATCCGTCAGCACCTCCCGCGCCCGCTCGGAGGGCCGCTCAGCCAGGGCGCGTGCCTCGGCCAGGCCCAGCCGCAGCTCGGTCAGGCAGGCCGAGAACGCGGCCTCGTCGGGCAGGTCCGGCCAGATGTCCAGGCCCTCCGGCCAGGTTTCCCTTTTCCCCGAGGCGAGGTCGAGGCTGGCCCGCTGCGTCACCGCGAGGTGCGCCAGCAACTCTGCGAGCGTATAGGGCACGCCCGGCACGCTCTGGGCGGCGGCCCCCAGGGTCAGGCCGTCCAGCAACGTCTCCGGGGCCGGGAAGATCGCGCCGCCCCCCAGCGCCGATTGCAGCAGGTTCATGCCCGGCAGCCTAGCCCACGGGCCGCCCGCCGCGCGGGAGGGGAGGGGGAACACGCGGCCGGGGCCTGCGGTCCAGCAATGCCAAAGGGAACCTCAAGGGAGCGTTGTGCGCACCTGAAGCGCGCGTTCAGCCATCTGTCAGGCCCGGGCGGCACACTGCGGGTAGCTCGACAGGAGACAGAGATGTGTATGCCGGATGCCACCCCCATCGAAATTCTTCTTGTCGAGGACAGTGAACCCGACATCCTCCTGACCGAGGAAGCTTTTGCCTCTGCGGGCGTCGCCAACCGCCTGCACATCACCCGTGACGGCGTGGAGGCGCTGGCCTTCCTGAGACGGGGCGACGAGTATGTGGACGTCCCCCGCCCCGACGTGATCCTGCTCGACATCAACATGCCCCGGATGAACGGTCTGGAGGTGCTGGCCGAACTCAAGCGTGACCCGCTGCTGATGACCATTCCCGTCATCATTCTGACCACCAGCCAGGCCGACGAGGATATTCTGCGGTCCTACCAGGCGCACGCGGCGAGTTATATGGTCAAGCCCATCGACTTCAGCCACTTCTATGAGGCGATTCAGGCCCTCGGGCGCTACATGCTGAGCATCGTGCGCGTGCCGCCTCCGTCCCGCACGCAGTTATAAGACGAACGCCGGTGGAATCGTTGACGAAGTGATTCCATCCGGGCGGGAGGAGCAGCGTCCTCAGGCGTCTGTTCGCGACGATGCGAGCAGGAGAACAGACGGGTTCCGGGAGATAGCTGGACTTCCGACGCTATCCCAGGAGTCAAGGAAGCGGACGCAATCCGTAGACCTCCAGCTTCCCGCAGCACAGGCTGATTCTGGGGCTACGGGCCGGGAAACGCTCCGGTTCAGGCGCTCACCCGGCCCCGGCCCCCGTTCTTGCCGGTCCGCAGGACGTCGGTAATCCCGGAAACGCGCAGGATCGCCGCCCGCAGGGTTTCCAGATCGGTATTGCCCGTCACGGCCACCCGCAGGTAGATGTGGGCGGTGCTGTCGGCACCCACGCCCGCCTCGACCTTCATCGGGCTGCGCTTCTCGGCGGCCAGCACGCTCAGCACGTCGGCCAGCAGGCCCGGACGGTCGGGGGCGACCACGTCGAGGTCGACGATGGTGCCGCCCGGCGTGCCCGAATCCCAGGAGGCGGCCACGCACCGCTCGGGTTCGTCTTTCAGCAGCCGGATCATGTTGGGGCAGTCGATGCGGTGGACGCTGACGCCCCGCCCCCGCGTGAGGTAACCCATGATCTGGTCGCCCCGGATCGGGTTGCAGCACTGCGCCAGCTTGGTCGTGGTGGTAAAGCCCTCGACGTACACGCCGCCGGGCGCGGGCGCTTTGGGGGCCGCCGGACCGCGCCGGGCGGGGACATTCGACTGTTCCTGCGCCAGACTGGGAGAGAGCAGGCGGCCCACCGCGCTGGGCGTGGTCTTGCCCGCGTGCAGCGCCAGATACAGGTCGTCGGGGTTGCGGGTGCCGACCAGCTTCTGGGTGGCCTCCTCCAGCAGCTTGGTCCGCATCAGCTGCCGCACCGGAAGCTGCCGCTTGCGCAGGTAGCGTTCCAGCAGGTCGTGCCCGTGCTGGAGGGCCTCCTCACGCTCCTGCTGGCGGAAATGGTGCCGGATCTTGGACCGGGCACTGCGCGTGACCGCGAAGTTCAGCCAACCCTGGCTGGGTTTGCTGTTCTTGCTGGTCACGATCTCGACCATGTCGCCGTTGTCCAGCTTGTGCGACAGCGGCACGATGCTGCCGTTCACCCGCGCCCCCACGGTCGTCTCGCCGATGCGGGTATGGATGTGGTACGCGAAGTCGATGGGCGTGCTGCCTGCCGGAAGGCTGATCGCCAGCCCCTTGGGCGTGAAGACCCGCACCCGCTGCGAGAGGATGTCGGTCTTGACCGCGTCGAGGTAGTCGCTGGCGTCGTTGATCTCGTTCTGGAGTTCGCGCAGCTGGGAAATCCAGTTCTCGCGGTCCTTCTGCGCCAGCGCCCCGCCCTGCTTGTACATCCAGTGGGCCGCCACGCCGTATTCGGCGACCTCGTGCATCCGGCGGCTCCGGATCTGCACCTCGATGGGCTGGCCGCTCTGGCTGATGACGGTGGTGTGCAGGCTCTGGTAGCCGTTGGGTTTGGGCACCGCGATGTAATCCTTGAAGCGGCCCGGCAGCGGCGTCCACATCGAATGCACGATGGAGACGGTGTGGTAGCAGATGCGTTTCTCGCGCGTCTCCTCGGCCCGCTCGCGGCGTTTCTCGTCGGTGCCGGGGGGCACGGTCAGCTCCCTGGGCGTGAGGATCACCCGGATGGCGAGCAGGTCGAAAATCTGCTCCAGCGCCTTGCCCTCCTTCTGCATCTTGTTGTGGATGCTCCAGAGGTGCTTGCTGCGCCCCGCGATGTCGATGTCGCTGACCCACTCGGGCAGTTCGAGGTCGTCTTCCAGCGCCTCACGCAGTTGCACCACCGCCCCCTGAATCAGGGCGTCGCGTTCCTCCTGCCGGGTGCGCAGGCGGGTCTGGAGATACTGGTAGGCGTCGGGCTGGAGGTACTGGAAGCTGAGGTCTTCAAGTTCCCACTTGATCTGCCCGATGCCGAGGCGGTGCGCGAGCGGCGCGAAGATGTCCATCGTCTCGCGGGCGATCCGCACCTGCTTTTCGGGCTTCATGCTGCCGAGGGTCCGCATGTTGTGCAGCCGGTCGGCCAGCTTGACCACGATGATGCGCAGGTCGCCCGTCATGGCGATCAGCATCTGGCGCAGGTTCTCGGCCTGCATGTCACGCCCGGTGTCGCCCACCTCGGCCTGCTGGCTGCCCTGCTTGGACAGCTTGCTGACCTTGGTTTCGCCCTCCACGATGCGGCGCACGTCGGGGCCGAAGTGCTCCTCGATCACCTCGAAGGTCACGCCGTCCACGTCCTCGACCGTGTCGTGCAGCAGGCCGGCCATGATGCTGTCGGTGTCCATCCCCAACCCAGCCAGGATCGTCGCCACCGCGACCGGGTGGGTGATGTACGGTTCGCCGCTGCGGCGCTTCACGCCTTCGTGCGCGTCACGCGCGAATTCGTAGGCCCGCTCGATCCGCGCGCGCTCTGCTGGCAGCCTCTCCGCGATCAGCGGGCGGAGTTCCCCCATGCCGTGTTCGGAAAGACCATGTTCGGACGGGCCATGCACGCGGGGCAGAATAGCGCGCGGAGCACGGCCGGAAGGGTGGGACAATCACCGGTCGCCCGCGCCGCGCCGGCCAGGTGAGACGCCCCCGATCGGAGCGGCGCCTTATCTGCTAGAATCTCCGTTTGGGTGTCCCGCCCACGCCAGCACTCCGGGAGTCTTTGCAGGAGTTGCCGTGCGGCGGGCTTTTTCGTGCCTACCAGAGCAGAAGGCTTCAGGCTTACGGCTGAGGGCCAACCGCTCCGAACAAGGGAGCTGACCTATGGAATACCGCAACATCGCCATCATCGCGCACGTCGACCACGGCAAGACCACGCTGGTGGACGGCCTCCTCAAGCAGACCCTCAAGCTCGGCCACGGCGAGGAAATCGCCGAACGCGCGATGGACAGCAACGACCTCGAACGCGAGCGCGGCATCACCATTCTCGCCAAGAACACCGCCGTGGAGTACAAGGGCGTCAAGATCAACATCGTGGACACGCCCGGCCACGCCGATTTCGGCGGCGAGGTGGAGCGCGTGCTGGGCATGGTGGACGGCGCGCTGGTGCTGGTGGACGCTGCCGAGGGTCCCATGCCCCAGACCCGCTTCGTGCTGCGCAAGGCCATCGAACTGGGCCTCAAGCCCATCGTGGTGATCAACAAGATCGACCGCCAGGACGCGCGCCCCGAGGAGGTCGTCAACCTCACCTTCGACCTGATGGCCGAACTGGGTGCCAACGACGACCAGCTCGACTTCCCGATCCTGTACGCCGTCGCCCGCGAAGGCAAGGCTTACAAGGAGCTGGACAAGCCCCAGGACGACATGCACGAGCTGTTCGACATGGTGCTGGAGCACATTCCCGCGCCCAGGGTGGACCTGGACGCGCCCTTCCAGATGCTCGTGACCAACCTCGACTACTCCGAGTACCTGGGCCGCATCGTGCTGGGACGGGTGCAGCGCGGCACCGTCAAGAAGGGCGAATTCGTGCAGCTGATCCACAAGGACGGCTCCATGACCAAGAGCCGGATCGTGCAGCCCTTCACCCACCTGGGCCTGCGCCGCATCGAGGTGGACAGCGTGGGGGCCGGGGACATCGTGGCCCTGGCCGGGATCGAGGACGCGCAGATCGGGGAAACGGTGGCCGACCTGGCCGACCCCGAGGCGCTGCCGATCATCACGGTGGACGAGCCGACCGTCTCCATGCTGTTCCAGCCCAACACCAGCCCCTTCGCGGGCAAGGACGGCAAGTACGTCACGTCGCGGCACCTCAACGACCGCCTCAAGCGCGAGGTGATGACCAACGTGTCGCTCAAGGTCGAGGAAATCCGCCCAGACGAGTTCAAGGTGTCGGGGCGCGGTGAATTGCACCTCTCCATCCTGCTGGAAACCATGCGCCGCGAGGGCTACGAGGTGCAGGTCGGCGCGCCGCAGGTGATCGTGCGCGAGATCGACGGCCAGAAGCACGAGCCGATCGAACACCTCGTGATCGACGTGCCCGAGCAACACTCCAGCGCCGTGATCGGTGTGCTGGGCGCGCGCAAGGGCCAGATGGTCAACATGGAGCCGCAGGGCAGCCGCGTGCGCGTGGAGTTCAAGATTCCCAGCCGGGCGCTCTTTGGCTTCCGCACCCAGTTCCTCTCCATGACCCAGGGCGAGGGCATCATGAGCCACATCTTCGACGGCTACGCGCCCTGGGCCGGCGAACTCAAGACCCGCCAGAACGGCTCGCTGGTGAGTATGGAAGACGGCGTGGCCTTCGCCTACTCGATCTTCAAGCTTCAGGACCGCGGGAACTTCTTCATCGACGCCGGTCAGGACGTGTACGTGGGCATGATCGTGGGGGAAAACGCCCGCGAGCAGGACATGAACGTGAACGTCTGCAAGAACAAGAAGCTCACCAACGTCCGCTCGGCGGGGGCCGACGAGGCCCTGACCCTGATTCCGCCCAAGCGCCTGAGCCTGGAAGACGCGCTGGAGTACATCGCCGACGATGAACTGGTGGAGCTGACGCCCCACAACATCCGCCTTCGCAAGAAGGTTCTGAACCCCAGCTTCAGGAAGTAAGCGCCGCCCACAGGGCTGAAACGAAAAAAGAGGAGACCCCCGGGGCAGCCCTGGGGGTTTCTCCGTTTCCCGGGCAGTGGCGGAGCGCGGTTCGGGAACTCTGGCGGGCCGGGAAGCGTAGGGTGAGGTATGTCTGATCTGGTGCCCGCGCGGCGGCTTCGGGGGGGAGAGCGGTCGTGGGCGTTCTAGCGGCCCTGATCGGGGCGTTCGGTTGGGTGGTTCATCCGCTGGCCGGACTGGGGCTGGCGTTCTTCGCGTCGGTGATCTTCTCGCGCCGGGGCCGGGACTGGCGGCCTGTGGCGGTGGCGGCGGCTCTGCTGGTGGGGCTGGCGGTGCTGGGGGCAGACTGGGTGGTGCATCCGGCGGCGGGGATGCTGCTGGGTTTCTTCGGCTCGCAGGCCTTTCACCGCTGGCGGGAGCACTGGCCCGCGCTGCTGGCGGGTCTGGTCAGCGCCGCGTTCTTCATGGCCCTGGGGGCGTCGTGGCTTATCTTTCCGCTGCTCATCATGGGGATGATCTGGCTGTTTACCGCCGTCTTCACGTGGCCGGGCGAAAAAGGCCCTGCCCCCCTGGGTTCCTCGCCGTCCGTCTCCGCGCTGCCCGAGCAGGGGGGCGGCCTGCCGCTGGGCGGTTTCGGCTCCCGTGCGGAGAAGGTGGCGGCGAAAGCGGCCCGCCGCGAGGCCCGGAGACAGGCCAGACACCGCCTGGAGACACCTCCGCCCCCTGTTCCCGCGCCCGCTGCCCCCGATCTCTTCACCGCGTATCTCCGTGACGAGCGCCTGCCGGGCGAGGCCCGCGCCCAGCTCGCCGCGCTGAACCTGCGGACCCGCGAGGCCCTGGCGCACCTGGAAACCCTGGGCCAGCAGGGCAGCGAGGCGGCGTATCTGGCCCGCGCCGTGCGTGAAGAGTACGCGCCGACGGCGGTGCAGGCCTACCTCAAGCTCCCGCCCACGCTGGCCGACACCGCGCCCCTTCAGGACGGCAAGACGGGCCGTGACCTGCTCCGCGAACAGCTCGACATTCTGCTGGACGCGGTGCAGGACATCCTGGGCACGACGTTGCGGGCGGGGGGCCAGGACCTGCTGACCCATCAGCGGTTTCTGGAAGAGAAGTTCCGCAAGGCGCGGGGCGACCTGGAGGTCTAGGCAAAAGTGCCGGGGGCCTGGGGGTGAACGCCCACCGGGCCACCTGACCCCTTGGTTTCCCCGGGGGCAGCCGTTATCCTGACAGAAGAGATCAGGATTATGACGCACCCCCTCCCTACTACCCCTTCCACCGAAACCCCCCTTCAGAGTGACCGGTACGCCGCGTCGCTGCTGCGGGCCGCCGAGGCGGTGCTGGCGTGCCTCCATCCGCGTGCGCCGCTGCGGCTGGCGCAGGTTTCCCTGGACGGTGCGTCCGGCGTGAGCTATGCCCTCGCCCCCGACCCCGAAGCTCTGGCCCTCAACCGGGGCTTGCGGGAGGAGGTCGTGCTGGTGGCCCTGGCCCAGACCGCTGTCGCCCGTCTGCTGGAGCTGCCCGCCCCGCCGCTCGCCCAGGACCGCGATCCCCGGAGCCTGCTGGCCGCCGCCCTGAGGGACCCGGAAGAACTCGGCGTGCTCGACGCGCAACTCGCCGTGCTGGAGGCGCGGGCGCGGGCCACGCTCCGGCGGTCCTGGGCCGAGGTGGAAGTGGTCGCGGCGGGCCTGCGGGACCACGGCACGTTGGATGCCCAGGCGGTCGCCCACCGCATCGCGTGCGCCCAGGGTATCCGGGGCACGCTTCTGAATTGACTCCGGTTTCCCTGCTCAGCCAGCCTTTCTGCGGATAAGCAGAGAATCATACCCGGAAAACTCGGATTTGTAGTCCAGTCTTCATTTTGAGAGGACGGACACGGTCGCGCGCCTGTGATGGATGCACTCTGCGTTCAGGAGGCCACACCATGAACGACACGAACAGCACCCAGGGCAGCATCGTGAGCCGTTGTGACGCCACCAGTTGCCGCTACAACGAGGAGCGCGAGTGCCACGCCGGACAGATCGAAGTGGCGATGAGCGGTCAGATGGCCCAGTGCCTGACCTACACGCCCGAGGATGGCCTGGGCGACAGCCAGCGCCCCAGCCAGGGCACCCACTGAAGCCGGCTTTCCCGTGGCCCCGGCCGAGCGTGTCGGGGCCATGTTTGTGGTGGCCTTAAAGCCGTTGCCGTAAGGCGGCTTTTTTCCGCAGGCGTTGGCCGAGGGGAGGGGGCTGGCGTCCTCAAGGGGAGGGCAGGCTGGCTCAGGCGAGTCCGTTCTGGAGGCGTGGCGTGCTCATGCGCGTCCGTTCACGACGATGCCCAAGACAGCGCGTGAAGTTGACAGGAGCATAGGGCAGCTGGAAAGGCACTTGGGGCGCTTTCCCCCGGGGCCGTCATTCTGTCCCAGGCTCTAGACCACCAGCACCCCGTGATGCTTGGCCTGCTCCTGCGGCTCGACGTGGATGGTCACGCTCGCACCTGGGAGTTCGGTCTGGATGGCGTCTTCCAGCCGGTCGCAGATGGCGTGGGCCTCCTGCACGCTCATCTCGCCCGGCACGACGAGATGGAACTCCACGAAGGTCATGCGGCCCGCGTGCCGGGTACGGAGGTCGTGCATCTCCAGCGCGCCCTCGGCGTGTTCGCTCATGGCCTGCCGGATCCGGTTCTCGGTGGCGGTGTCCACGCCCGCGTCCATCAGGCCGCCCACGCTCTCGCGCATCAGGGCCCAGCCGCTCCAGAGGATGTTGGCGGCGACCAGCAGCGCGAGCGCCGGGTCCAGCCAGTGCAGCCCGGTCAGGCTGGCCAGCAGCACCCCCGCCAGCACACCGATACTGGTCACCACATCGGTGAGGACGTGTTTGCCGTCGGCCAACAGGGCCACCGACCTGGCCGCCCGGCCCGCCCGCAGCAGCACGCCTGCCCAGAGCGCATTCAGCCCCGTCGCCCCCAGATTGACCAGCAGGCCGGGGAGGGGAGCTTCGACCACCCGGGGATGTTGCAGGGCCGGGAGAGCCTCCCGCGCGATGCTCACGGCGGCCAGCACGATCAAGACACCCTCCGCCACCGCGCTGAAGTATTCGGCCTTGCTGTGACCGTAAGGGTGATTGGCGTCGGCGGGCCGGGCGGCCACCCGCAGGGCGATCAGGGCAGCGAGGGCCGCCGCCACGTTGATGATGCTTTCCAGCGCGTCCGAGTACAGGGCCACGCTGCCCGTCAGCAGATACGCGACGAATTTGAGGGCCAGCACGACGGCGGCCACCACCACGCTGCCGAGGGCAATCCTGCTCGTGCGGTCCATCGGGGAAGGCTAACAGGGTTAGGCGCGGCGAAAAGCGGCACCGGGCGGGGGACAGTCGGTCAGGCCGGGGGCAGCGACACGTGCCATTCTGCCCCGAGCTGCCTACCCCCGATGTTCAGCACGGTCAGCGCGGAAGTGCCGATGCTCGCCAGCTTGACACTGGCCCTCGCCGTCTGGCCGTTCTTCATGCAGGTGAAGGTGGAATCCAGGCCGCCCAGGTTGACGCGCGTCGTGTTGAGCAGCTCGTACCGTCCGGCCTGACGCAGGAGCGCGGCCCGGCCTTGCAGGTCGACGGGGACAAACGACGCGGCAGAGCCGTCCGCCGGCAGATACCTGAGGACCTGCTCCGTGTTGCCGCTGACCCAGCCTATGGCCGCTTCGTTCCACTTCACCTCGCCGCAGGCTTCCAGAACGTCGGCGCTGACCGTCACACTGACAATCTGAACCTGAGGCTTGGTCTGGTTGCAACTGGCGAGGGGTGCAAGGAGCAGCAGGGGCAGCAATCGGCGCATGTCCGAAGCTAACACGGTCAGGGCGGCCAGCCCGGCCAAAATCAGCGCTGGTTACGCCCCCAACATAACCCCACCTGCTAGAATCGTTCGGTGACTCTCGCGCCGGACCTGCCCGAATCCCCCCTGCTTTCCCAGCTCAATCCCAATCAGGCGCAGGCCGCCGACCACTTCACCGGCCCCGCCCTGGTGATCGCGGGGGCGGGCAGTGGCAAGACGCGCACGCTGGTCTACCGCATCGCGCACCTGATCGGGCATTACGGCGTGGACCCCGGCGAGATTCTGGCCGTCACCTTCACCAACAAGGCCGCCGCCGAGATGCGCGAGCGGGCCAAACATCTCGTCAGCGGGGCGGACCGGCTGTGGATGAGCACCTTCCACAGCGCGGGCGTCCGCATCCTGCGGGCGTATGGCGAGCACATCGGATTGAGGCGGGGCTTCGTCATCTACGACGACGACGACCAGATGGACATCCTCAAGGAGATCATGGGGTCCATTCCCGGCATCGGCCCGGACACCAATCCCCGCGTGCTGCGCGGCATTCTGGACCGCGCCAAGAGCAACCTTCTGACTCCTCCTGACCTCGCCCGCAATCCCGAGCCGTTCATCAGCGGCATCCCGCGCGAGGCCGCCGCCGAGATGTACCGCCGCTACGAGGCCCGCAAGAAGGGGCAGAACGCGATCGATTTCGGTGACCTGATTACCGAAACGGTGCGTTTGTTTAAAGAAGTGCCCGCCGTCCTCGACCGGGTGCAGGACCGCGCGAAGTTTATCCACGTGGACGAGTATCAGGATACCAACAAGGCACAGTATGAATTGACGCGTCTGCTGGGGAGTCGGGATAGAAACCTGCTTGTGGTCGGGGACCCCGATCAGTCCATCTACAAGTTTCGTGGCGCCGACATTCAGAACATCCTCGACTTTCAAAAAGATTACCCCGATGCCAGGGTCTACATGCTGGAACACAATTACCGCTCCAGCGCCCGCGTGCTGACCATTGCCAACAAGCTGATTGAAAACAACTCTGAGCGTCTGGACAAGACCCTCAAGGCCGTGAAGGAAGACGGACACCCCGTGATGTTCCACCGCGCGACCGACCACCGCTCGGAGGGCGATTTCGTCGCGGAGTGGCTGACGCGCCTGCATGGCGAGGGCCTGAAGTTCGCGGACATGGCCGTGCTGTACCGCACCAACGCGCAGTCCCGCGTGATTGAAGAATCGCTGCGCCGCGTGCAGATTCCGGCCAAAATTGTCGGCGGCGTGGGTTTCTATGACCGGCGCGAGATCAAGGACGTGCTGGCCTACGCCCGCCTGGCCATCAACCCCGACGACGACGTGGCCCTGCGCCGCATCATCGGGCGGCCCCGGCGCGGCATCGGGGACACGGCGCTGGAGCGGCTGATGGAGTGGGCGCGGGTGAACGGCACCTCGATCCTGACCGCCTGCGCGAATGCCCAGGAACTCAACATCCTGGACCGGGGGGCGCAGAAACCCGTCGAGTTCGCGGGGCTGATGCACGCCATGAGCGAGGCCGCCGACAACTACGAACCGGCACAGTTCCTGCGGTTTGTGATCGAAACGAGCGGGTATCTGGACCTGCTGCGCCAGGAAGGGCAGGAGGGGCAGGTGCGGATGGAGAACCTCGAAGAACTCGTCAGCGCCGCCGAGGAGTGGTCGCAGACGAACGAGGGCACGATTCAGGACTTCCTCGACGACGCCGCGCTGCTCTCCAGCGTGGACGACATGCGTGCCAAGCAGGAGAACAAGGACGTGCCCGAAGACGCCGTGACGTTGATGACGCTGCACAACGCCAAGGGCCTGGAGTTCCCGGTGGTGTTCATCGTGGGTACGGAAGAGGGGCTGCTGCCCAGCCGTAATGCCCTGATCGAGCCGGGCGGCATCGAGGAGGAGCGCCGCCTCTTCTACGTGGGCATCACGCGCGCCATGGAACGCCTGTTCCTGACCGCTGCGCAGAACCGGATGCAGTACGGCAAGACCAACGCCACCGAGGACAGCCGCTTTCTGGAGGAGATCGAGGGCGGTTTCGACGCGGTGGACCCCTACGGGCAGGTTATCGACTACCGCCAGAAGACCTGGAAGGACTACCGCCCGACCGTCCCCACCCGCCCCAGCGCCGTCAAGAACACCAGCCCCATGACCGAGGGCATGGCTTACCGAGGCGGCGAGAAGGTCACGCACCCCAAGTTCGGGGAAGGGCAGGTGCTGGCGGTGGCGGGCGTGGGCGACCGGCAGGAGGTCACGGTGCATTTCGCCTCGGCGGGCACCAAGAAACTGCTGGTGAAGTTCGCCAACCTCACGAAAGTCTGAACCTCGGAGGAGTTGTCCAAATGACGCCGCTGGGGGCGTTCTCCCTTCAGCGGCGTCATTCGCTGCTCTGCGGCTTTGCAAGTCCCGAATGCTCTCCTTATTTCGCTCGCGCTCGCTGGCCTGGGCACATGGCCGCCTATGAGGACGCCTGTCCGCTCCATCAAAAAGAAGTTCCCTTTTTGACAACTGCTCTACTTCCGCTCCACCCGGTGCCGCACCTCGCCCGGTCCGGCGGCCAGAAACTCCGTCAGGGCGAGCGGGTAGACGGGCCGGGTCGCCAGCTCGGCCAGCGGAAGCCAGTCATAGAAGTAGTCGGGGTTGTCCAGCACGGCAAAACGGCCATCGGGAAGTTCGGGCGGCGCGTCCATGCGGAAGTAGAAGCCGAGTTCATGTTGCCGTTTCCCGGGGGGGCCGAAGAAGTTTTCCAGCACGCCCACCAGCCGCAGCGGCCCTGGCGGCGTGCCCGTTTCTTCCAGCCATTCACGTGCCGCGCAGGCGGTGATGTCCTCGTCCGTCGAGAGCGCGCCGCCGGGCAGGAACCAGAAGCCCAGCCCCTCCGCCGTGTTCGCCAGCAGGCGGTCTCCCCGGACACAGAGAATGGCAACGCGCACGCTGAACTTGAGGCCCCCGAGGGGCAGGCGAATGTCGGTCATGGGGGCAGTCTGGCGTGTGTGGGCCTCCGAGGCATCGGACTTTTGGCGCAGAGGCCCCGGAAGCACGGCAGCATGAAGCGACAGCACAGAGCTTGTCGCCCGCCTGCCGGAAACGCCCGCCAGGAGGAACGATGAAGCTGGACTCTCAGGGCCACCTCAGGACCACCGCGCCCTGGCACTCTGGGCCGCTGACCGCGCCGAGCAGGTCCTCGGGCGTTTCGAGGAGCAGCACCCACCGCCCCACAAGGCAGTGGAAGGCGAGTGGCAAGACCTGCACCTGCGCCGTCATGTTTCCCACTGGGGGCAAGTTGGCACAGTTACGCCCGGTTGACGATGTGCCGCACGCTGCCCCCAGGTCCCTCCAGCAGATCACGGACCGGGAGGGGGACGACCCGCCGCTTCCGCACTTCGGCCAGAGGCAGCCAGAGACAGGTGACGTTGGGATTGTCGTTGACGGTGAAGGGGGTTGGGGGTAACTCCGGTGGGGCGGCCATGCGGTAGTAAAACCCGATCTCATGCCACTGCCTGCCAGAGTGGGGAAAGAAGTTCTCGACCACCCCGGCCAGGCGCAGTGGCCCGGCGGGGAGGCCCGTTTCTTCCGTCCATTCGCGGGCCGCACTCTCAGGCGTGGCCTCGCCGCTCTTGATGGCCCCGCCGGGCAGGTACAGGAAGTTCACGCCCTGTTCGGCGTTGACCAGCAGGTGCCCGTCACGCAGACACAGAATCACGGCCCTGACGCAGAAGATGGAGTCACCCATGGGAAGCCGAATGTCCGTCATGCCCTGACTCTGGCGCTCTGGCTGCCGGGGCGCATCCGTCAAGTGGCCGGGGCTTCTGCCTCGGCCCGCACACTCTCGTCGGGGTCCCGGCTGAGCTGGTCGCGGAGGTCGGCGGGCAGGTCCGCGCGTCCGGCCAGCGCCAGCCGCACGCCCTCGTCGGAATCGGCGGCCAGACGGGGCAGGAGGGCGGGGGAGAGGTGCGGGTGACGGGCGGCGGCGCGGCGCACCCCGGCGTTTGGGTCGGCCGCCAGGCCGGACAGCACGGCTTCACCCGGCGCCTCGGCATAGGCGACCGCGCGGCGCACTTCCGCGTCGGGGTCGGCGGCGAGGCGGCCCAGACGCTCCGGGCCGAGGTCGGGCCGCACGGCGAGGATGGTGCGGACGGCGGTGTCGGCATCCTTCAGCAGCGCGTCCAGCACGGCGGGCGTGAGGCCCTCCGCGCTGGCGACATGCAGGCGGATGTCCTGTTCGGGGGCGCGGGCGAGCAGCAGCACGGCCTCTTCCGGCAGGTCGTTGCGGTCCAGCAGGGCGCGGCGCACACTTTCGGACTCGTCGCGGGCCAGGCGGGCGAGGCGTTCGGGGCCGGCATCCGGGCGGCGGGCCAGCGCGGCGCGGACCTCGGCGTCCGCGTCGTGTTCGGCCCGGTCCAGCCAGGGGGCAGGCACGCTCCAGGCTTGCAGGGCCGCACTCCGCACGGGCGGCTGCTCGTGGGCAGAGAGCCACTCGCGCACGTCTCTGGGCAGGTCCACCCGCCGCGCCAGGGTCGCCAGCACGTCCGCGTCCCCGTCGGCGGCCAGGGTCAGCATGCAGTCCAGCGGCAGGTCGAGCCGCCGGGCCACGCTGGCTCTGACGGTGCCGTGCGTGTCGCCCGCCAGCGTCCGCAGCACGTCGCCGGGGAGGTCCGGGCGGGCCGCGACGGCCTTTCGCACGTCGTAGTCGTCATCTGCCCCGAGCTGACGCACCAGGGGTTCGGGCAGGTCCGGACGCCGTGCCACGGCCTCACGCACCTGCCACCCGGCGTCCTGGGCCAGCGCCGTGACCCGCTGTTCGCCCAGATCGGGCCGGGCGGCCAGGGCGGCGCGCACGCTGAAGTCCTCGTGGCGCAGCGCCCCGTCAGTGACCCAGGCGTGCGCGCCGGGCAGAGACAGCAGGGCCGTCACGCCCTCCGCCGGGAAGACGCTCAGCAGGTTCGGGCGGGCCAGGCGCATCAGCGGGAGGCCGGGATTGTCCAGCACCTCGCGCGGGAACATCGGGGCGAGGCTGCCCAGCACCTCCACGGGCGTGTTGGGATGCCGCGCCACCCGCGCCCGCACGCGGCTGTCGGGATGGACGCTCAGGCCCGCGAGGGTGTCCGCCGTCGCCTGCGCCGCGCCCGCCGCGGCCAGCGCCTCCTCCACACCCGGGGCCGGGAGGAGGCGGGGGCCGAGTTCGGAAAAGGTCATGGAACGAATGATGGCAGATGGCGCGGGCGAGGAACCTGGAACAAGGTCAGGGTTGAGGGCCGCGCCGTTATTCTTCCAGCCGCAGCACGTCCCCGAACGGAAAGCCCTCGTCCTCCAGGCCGCCGGGGGGCACCACCCACAGGGTGGGCATTCCGGGCGCTTTTTCTGGAAAGTCGCCGTAGCCGTCGGTCAGGTAGATCAGCACGTCGGGTTCGTGTGAGTCGGCCAGGTTGAAGATGGGCCGGAAGTCGGTGCCGCCGCCGCCCTGCGGATCGGGAACCGCGTCGCCGGGGCGCAGCTCGAAGGGGCCGTAGGCTTCGGTGTCGGCGTAGTAGAGGATGGCCTTCACATGCGGGTAGGCCCCCAGGACGCCCTGCACCTCGCCCACCAGCGCCCGCACGGCCTGGTCGTCCACGCTGCCCGAAGTGTCCACCGCGACCAGCGCCGTCAGCGACTCGTCGTCGAGGGCCTCCAGATAGAGGCCGCGCCCCACGAAGCGGCGGTCGAAGCCCCCGAAATCCACCGGCGTCCGTGCTAGGAAGCGCCACAGTTGTGCCCGCCAGTCCAGCCGGGCGGGGGAGAGGCGCGCGAGTTCGCGGTGCGCGCCGAGCGGATCGTCGCCCTTGCCGCCGCTCATCGCGTCCACGCTGCGCGCCTGCGCGAGCGCCTGTTGCCACTGCCGCGCGGCATTCTGCCCGGACTTGCTGCCCTTCGGCGGCGCGTCGGAGGGGGGGCCGTCCAGCAGGTCCTCGCCGGCCTCGTCGCCTTCGCCGTCCGCCTGCCCCTCCAGCGCGGTATAGACCTCCTCCACGCTGAGCTTTTCCAGATGCTCGTCCCGCCCGCTCTGCGGCGGCACCGGCAGTCCGGCGGCGTCCACCATGCCGTTTACGATCAGGTCCGCCGCCCGGTTCCAGCGTTTCTTCTCGCGCGGGCCGCGCCGCTCCACGTGCGAGAGCGCCGCGTGCAGCACCTCGTGCAGCAGCAGGCCGTCGAGCACGTCGGGTGGCAGGCTGGCGGCCACCTCCGGGTTCACGTACACCCGCTCGCCGTCCGTGCTGGCCGTCAGCACCTCGCGCGAGGGCACGAACTCGGCGTGCAGCAGCAGCGTGGCGAAAAAGGCCGACTTGCCCCGCAGCCGCAGCCGCGAGCCGGAAATGAGGTGGGGGAAGTCGGGGGTCATGCCCGCCTCTGGCACGGGGAGCGGTACGCAGGACGCGGTGCGCGGGAAAAAGACAAAAACACGGCGTACCACGTACCGCGCACCGCGTCCCTCACGCCCCCTCCGCCAGCGCCAAAGTCCCCTGCACCAGCCCCGCCAGCCGCTCGTCGCGCCCCAGCAGTCCGGCGAGTTCGCCCAGTTGCCCGATGGCCTGGAACTTGCTGACCAGGGTGGCGACGTACAGTTGCAGCCATTCCGGCCCGGCGGCGTCCGCCAGCCAGGTAAAGGCGTGGAAGGCCTCGTCGGCGTCCCCCGCGCGGGCGGCGAGGCCCACCACCGCCGCGTAGCGCACGCTGGGTTCCTCCGGCAGCCGCAGGCCCCGGCCCTGACCGCGCAGCACCAGCCCCAGGTCGGGAAGCTGTTCGTACAGCCGCACAAAGGCGCTGAATTCGGCCCCGGCGGCCTCCCCGATGGCGGGGGCCACGTCCAACCCGGCGCGGTGCAGTTGCGAGGCCATCTCCCAGGCGCGGGGGCTGGGCCAGGCGGGTTGCGCGGGGTCGAGGTGGTGCAGCAGTTCCGGGCGGAAGGTCAGAAAGGCGATGACGTGTTCGTGCAGGCTGCGCCCCAGCGCATAGGCCCGCCAACTGTCGAAGTCGGGCCGCACGGTCAGGTGCAGAAAGCGATTAGCCAGCGGCGCGGGCATGTCGAACACGCTCGCGCGGTCCTCCTTGCGGTTCCCGGCGGCCCACACGAACCAGCCCTCCGGCAGTTCGTAGCTGCCCACCTTGCGGTCGAGGATCAGTTGCTGCGCCATCCCCTGCATGGTGGGCGGGGCCATGTTCACCTCGTCCAGAAAGAGGATGCCGTGGCCGCTCCTGGGCAGGAACTCCGGCGGATACCACCGGCTGACGCCGCTGCCCTGGCCGTCCGCCTCCGGCACCGGCAGGCCGCGCAGGTCGGTCGGCGCGAGCTGCGAGAGGCGCACGTCCACGAAGCCCAGCCCGTGCTTGCGCGCCACCTGCGCCACCACGCTGCTCTTGCCCACGCCGGGCGGCCCCCAGATCATCGTGGAGAGCTTGAGTTCCCCCTTCACCAGGGCTTCGAGGTAGGTTTGCAGTTCGGCGGGGGTGAGGCTCACCGGGACAGGGTAGCGCGTGGGGCGGTCAGCGGCGGAGGGCGGGCAGGTCCGCTTGCAACAAAGGGCCGAGTTCCGCCGCCGTATACGTCCGCGAAGGCAGCCGCACCAGCTTCAGCCCCGCCGAGCGGAAGGCCACGTCCTTCACGGCGTCACGGTGCTGTTGTTTCTCGTTCTGGTGCGAGCGGCCATCGAGTTCCAGGGCAAGAACCGGGCGGTAGACCGCCGCGCTGTCCACGATGAGAAAGTCCACGTGCTTGTCGCGCAGCCGGGCATAGACGCCGGCCCGCTGCGTGTCCGCCGTGATTTTGAAGAGGTCGTTCAGGCGCACGTTCGGGAACACGCGGTAGGGCGTAGGCGCGAGCACCTTTTCCAGCGTCCCGAAAAAGGCGTTCTCGTCGCAGCTGAAGAAGTAGCGCTTGACCTCCAGCGGGAGCGTGTCGGGCACGGTCCCCTTTTGAGGCTCTGGGGCGGCAGCAGCGTTTTCCTTGATTCCGAACAGACTGGCGAGGCAGCCGAGGGGGGCATGGGCGTGAGCTTAGCGGGCTGTTCCATGCGGCGTGACCGCAAAGTGGCGGCGCGGCCCGCTCCCTTTGCCCCGCCCCCGCGTACACTGAGCCAACTTCCGAGCCTGCCGCTGCCCGTTATACTTTGACCGAGTTCAATTTTCCGGGTTCGACGTTCTGCCCCACGCCCGCCAGAGGAGACGCCCTTGCTGCCGCTGATTCACAAAATCCTGTTCTTCGTGTTCGCCCTGGTTGTCGGAGGCTTCGGTGCCTGGGGCTTTTACCGCCTGTTCCTGCGCCTGCGCCGGGGTGCGCCTGCCAGCGAGGTCCGCTCGAACGAATTGGGGTCGCGCCTGTGGTACGCGGTCAGGACCTCGCTGACGCAGGAACGCACCTTCCGCCGCCGCCCGGTCATCAGCGTGCTGCACGCCTTCATCTTCTACGGCTTCGTGTACTACATCGCGGTGAATTTGGTGGATGGGCTGGAAGGGTACTTCCACTTCGGCATCCTGTCCACCAATCCGCTGGGGGCCATCTACAACATCCTGGCCGACCTCCTCAGCTTCCTGGTGCTGGTCGGCGTGATCGGGCTGGTCATCCGCCGCCTCTTTACCACCAGCAAGCGCGACTTCCGCTTCACGGAAAAGACGCTGCTGCACCCGCTCGTCAAGCAGGGCTACATCAAGCGCGACAGCCTGATCGTCTCCGCCTTCATCACCTTCCACGTGGGCAGCCGCGTTCTGGGCCAGGGCGCGAAGATGGTGCAGGAGGCGCGCGAGTTCGGGCATTACGACGCCTTCCAGCCCGTGTCCAGCGCCATCGGCGGCACGCTGTTCGGCGGGCTGAGCGACCAGGCGCTGGAAGGCTGGCGCATCTTCGGCTTCTGGGGGGCGCTGGGCAGTGTGCTGGCGTTCCTGGCGTACTTCCCCTTCACCAAGCACATCCACATCTTCATGACGCCGGTGAACTACGCGCTGAAGCGTCCCGTCGGCACGGGCGTCCTCCCCCCGATGAAGGGGCTGGAGGAGGCGATGGAGGCCGAGGACCCCAAGCTGGGTGTGGAAAAGCTGGAGGACCTGGAATGGCCGCGCCTGCTGGACGCCTACGCCTGCATCCAGTGCAACCGCTGCCAGGATGTCTGCCCCGCGAACGCCACCGGCAAGGCGCTCTCGCCCGCCGCGCTGGAGATCAACAAGCGCATGGAGCTGAACGTGATCGGCGCGCACCCCAGCCCCTTCACCTTGAAGCCCGCGCCCTTCGAGAGCGGCGAGAGTACCGCCCACCCGCTGCTGGAATACGCCATCAACGAGGAATCGGTCTGGGCCTGCACGACCTGCGGCGCGTGCATGCAGGTCTGCCCGGTGCAGGACGAGCAGATGCTCGACATCATCGACATCCGCCGCCATCAGGTGATGGTCGCGGGCGAGTTCCCGCCGCAGCTTCAGACGGCCTTCCGCGGCATGGAGCGCGCCAGCAACCCCTGGGGCATCTCCAGAGACAAGCGCATGGAGTGGGCCGAGGGGCTGAAGGTGCCCACCATCGACGAGAACCCCGAACCCGACGTCATCTACTGGGTGGGTTGCGCGGCCAGCTACGACCCCGGCGCGCAGAAGGTGGCCCGGTCCTTCGTGCAACTGCTCGACAAGGCCGGGGTCAATTACGCCGTCCTGGGCAAGAAGGAAGCCTGCACCGGCGACAGTGCCCGCCGCGCCGGGAACGAGTTCCTGTATCAGACGCTCGCCGCCGAGAACGTGGAAACGCTCAACACCGTGCGGCCCAAACTGATTGTCGCCACCTGCCCGCACTGCATGAACATGATCGGCAACGAGTACCGGCAGCTTGGCGGGCACTACCAGACCATCCACCACACCGAGTACCTCGAAACGCTGGTGGCGGCGGGCCGGCTGCCGCTGGCGCAGCTTCAGGACGACGTAACCTACCACGACCCCTGCTACCTGGGCCGCCACAACGGCGTCTACGACGCGCCGCGCGCCCTGATCACCCAGATGGCGGGCGAGGTGCTGGAGCTGGAGCGCAGCCGTGACAACTCCTTCTGCTGCGGCGCGGGCGGCGCGCAGTTCTGGAAGGAGGAGGAAGAAGGCCGCGAGCGCGTCAGCGACAACCGCTTCCGCGAGATTCAGACCCGCCTGGACGCGGCAGCCGACAACGTGCGCGCCTATGAAAACGGCGAACCCCAGAAGGTGCTGGCGGTGGGTTGCCCCTTCTGCAAGTCGATGATGAACTCGACGCCTGAAAAGGCCAAACGCGACGACATCGTGGTGAAGGACGTGGCCGAGCTGATTCTCGAAAGCGTGCAGCGCGCGACCGGCGAGTGGGTCGCCCCGACCGCTCCCCCCGAAAGCACCCTGGAAGAGTCCCCCCAGCCCACCGTCCCCAACACCGAGACGCCGATGGAACGCACCGGGGCCGCGCCGTCTGCCGGGTCGCCCGTCGCGGGTGAAACCAGCGCCGATGTCATCAACGCGCAGCCGGGCAGCCCGGTGAACAACCCGGACACCTGGCCCGAACCGCAGGCCGCCGCGCCCAGCCCGGTCACGTCCAGCTCTGCCGATTCGTCCCCGCGCAAGACCTGGAAACCGAAGGCCAGCGGTGACGATGTGGCGGTGGGGGCGGCCAGCGGCCAGTCGCCCGTCGTCAGCGAGACGCCCGCTTCTGACACCGCTCCGGCGCGTAAAGCCTGGAAACCGAAGGCAGACGACGTGAGCGCCGCGCCTGTGGCCGAAGCTCCAGCACCCGCCGCCGAAGCGGCCCCCGCCCGCAAGGCGTGGAAGCCGAAAGCCGGCACCGATGACGTGGGTGCTGCGCCCGTGACGGAAGCGGCCAGCGCGACGGACGCTGCCCCGGCTGCCCCGGCCCGCAAAGCCTGGAAGCCTAAAGCGAGCAGCGAGGCCCCGGCAACGGCTCCACAAGAATCGGCGACGGTGCAGGCCCCTGCCCCCACCGAACCGCAGCCCACCGGAGAGCGGAAGAAGTGGGCACCGAAGGGGGCCAGCGCCGGGGCCGCCCCGGCTCCCGCAGTGCCGGTCACACCCACCCAGGGGGCTGCCACCCAGGGAACTGCTCAAGTCATCGTCGCTGAGGCGGCACCCACGTCCGGCGAGCGGCCCAAGTGGCAGCCGAAGACCAGAGCAGCCGCAAGCCCCACGCCCGAACCTGCCGGGGACATGGCCTCCGCGCCCCTGGCTGGAGAAGAGAGCCAGCCTGTCACCCCTGAGCTGGGCGAGGGTGGCCGCAAGAAGTGGGTGCCGAAGAAGAAGGACTGAGGCAAACGCCTGGAAGGAACGCCGTCCGCTGGGGCGGCGTTTGTCCTGGTCTTGCTGCCGATCGCTGCCGGCTGAAAGCTGACCGCTTCACTGCACCCGCGCCCTTCAGACCAGCCGCGTTAAGATGGCATTCATGACCATCGCCATCGTCACGGACTCCACGAGCGACCTCGGCCCCGAGTTGTGCGCCCAGCACGGCATTCGGAGCGTGCCGCTGTACGTGCTGTTCGACGGCAAAATGCACCAGGACGGCATCGACATCAAGACCGCCGACCTGTTCCGGGGCCTCAAGGAAGGCAAGAAGACGCCCAGCACCTCCCAGCCCAGCCCCGCCGAGTTCGCCGCCGTCTACCGCGAGGCGCTGGAAACGGCGGGTCAGGTGCTGAGTATCCATATCAGCGGACAACTGTCGGGCACGGTGGGCAGCGCGCGGCTGGCGGCTCAGGAGTTCGGGGACCGGGTGACGGTCGTGGACAGCCGCTCGGTCAGCATGGGCCTGGGGATGCAGGTGCTGCGGGCCGCCCAGCGCGCGCAGGAGGGCCGCAGCGTGCCGGAGATCGTGGCCGAGCTGGAACGGGTCGCCGCGCAGGCGGACATCCGCTTCACGGTCGATACCCTGGACTTTCTCAAGATCAACGGGCGCATCGGTGGGGCGGCGGCGCTGCTGGGCGGCCTGCTGAACATCAAGCCGATTCTGGTCGTGAAAAACGGGCGCGTCGAATCGGGCGGGCGGGTGCGCGGCCACAAGAAGGCCATGCAGGACATCGTGGATTATGTCCGCAAGTATGTGGAGGCACACGGCGGGGCGCGGGTCGCCTTCCTGTCCACCGTGGGCGGCGAGGCCTACGTGCAGGAGGTGCGCGCGGGCCTGAGCGGGGTGGCTTTCGAGGACATGGGCGACCATCAGATCGGTGCGGTCGTGGCGACGCATGCCGGGCCGGGGACCGTCGGCGCGACCCTGGAACCCCTGACGGCCTGAAGGAATGGGATCACCTCCTCCTGCCCTGCGGAACAAGGGCCGGTACGTTCTCGCGGCGCTCGCCCTTGCCGGGGGGCTGTGGGCGTGCCGCCGCCCGGAAGCGGCGCCCCCGGCGATGGTGGCCGCCTCTGCTCCGGCTTCCGCGCCGGCCGCCTCTTCCGCTCTGCCTGATCCGGAGGCGCCCGGCTGCCTCGGCCCCGCCCCTGCCGCCTTGCCCGCCCCGCCCCCGCCCTTTCCCCTCAGCGGTCGGCTGGGTCTGTGGGTCGCGGAGGTGGACCCGGTCACGCTGAAGCCTCTCCGCGCGGTGGCGGCCGACCCCGACGGTGTATTTCCCCTCGCCAGCACGTACAAACAGGCGGTGCTGTGGGCCGTGCTGCGGCAGTTCGACGCGGGCGCGCTGCTGCCCACCGAACGCTTCGACGTGACCCGCGAGAACCAGAGTCTGGGGGACTATCCCTACGACGGAACGAACGTCAAGGACCTGACCGTCCGCATGATCCGCAACAGCGACAACACGGCGACCGACATCCTGCACCGCCGTGTGGGCCTCAAAGCCGTGCAGGCCGTGGCGGACGATCTGGGCCTGTGCCGGACCCGCCTGATCCTGCCGACCAAGGCCTGGTGGGCGGCCCAGGCCGGGCTGTCGGACGCCTTCAACGGGACGGAACGCTGGGCGACGGCCACGGGCGCGGACCGAGAACGCCTGGCCGCCGCCATCGACGCCGACGCGCAGAAGTACCGCTCGGACTACCTCCAGCGCCGGCTCAACGACTACTTCGACCGGGGAGCGGACCCTCAGCTCGACCTGCGCGCCCACAACCTCAGCACGCCTTACGAGTTCGCCACGCTGCTGGCGCACGAGTACCTGCGGCCCGGCCTGAGTCCGCGCGCGCTGAAGTGGGAGCGGGAGGTTGCCGCGCTGGGTTTTGGCCGCTCGGCGCTGCGGGCCGAGGCCGCCCACAACGTCCTGACGTTTGCCGGCAAGGGGGGAAATGGCTGGCGCATCCTCACGTATACGGGCTATTTCCAGACCAGAGACGGGCACCACGTCGTCTACGCCTTCATGCAGCACGGGGCGGACCAGACCTACACCATGCCGAACACCCGCCGGGCGTTTGCCTGGATCAATGCCGGGGTGGACGCGGTGCTGGGCGAGCAGAAGCCGGCGCCGCCGGAAACGAAGCCCACGGCACCTTAGCATTTGTCAAAAAGAGACCTTCTTTTTGACCGAGCGGGCGGGCAGGCGTCCTCAAGGGCGTCCGTTCTGTCCAAGACAGCGAGTGAAAGAGGGAGAGCATTTGGGAGAATGGAACCGTTGGAGGCGCTTTCCCCAGGGCGGTGTCATTCGGACAAATGCTCTAACGGCGTGCTTCCGGCGCGGCGGGCGGTTCAGGCTTTTGCGGCGGCCACGCGGTCCAGTTCCGCCGTGATGGCCTGGTCCAACAGCGGGCGCACCTCGGCGTAGGGGAGAAGCAGGGTGGCCCCGGCGGCCGGGACGTGTCCACCGCCGCCCAGGGCCACCGCGATATTCTGGGCGCTCACGCCGCCCCGCGAACGCAGCGACAGTTTCACCCGGTCCCCGAAGTCCTTGACCATCACGGCGAGCACCGACCCCTCGGCCCCGCGCAGCAAGCTCACGTAGGATTCCACGTCCTCCCAGGAAGCCCCGGCGCGCTCCACCATCCCGCCGTCCACGCGGGCGAGGACCACGCGGCCCCCGTGCAGGAACTCCATCGTGCTGAGGACCTCGCGCAGCAGCAGGTAGTAGGTGCGCGGATTCTGACCGAGCTGGTCGTTGATCCAGCCCAGCCGCGCCCCGTGCGCGCGCAGGCGGGCGGCGGCCTCGAAGGTTTCCGGCGTGACGCTGTCGAACCTGAAAGACCCGGTATCGGTGCTCAGGCCCAGCATCAGCGGCGTGGCGATGGCCTCCGACCAGGGCACCCCCAGCTCGTCCACCACGTCCGCGACCATCATCGCGGTGGCGGGCCGCCCCGGGTCCACGACCAGGGCAGCGGCCCGGCGGGCATTGGTGCCGTGGTGGTCCACGTTCACCACCTCGCCCGTGAAGGTGGTCAGGTCCGCACCGCCCACCCGCACCGGGTCGTTGTTGTCCACGTCCAGCACGGCGGCCAGGGCATTCTGCGGCCACGTGCTGAGCGGTGCGCTGACCTCGCCTTCTTCCGCCAGGAAGCGCAGGTAGCGCGGCACGTTCATCGGCGCGATCACCGTTTTGCCCAGCGCCCGCAGCGCCCGCGTCAGGCCCAGCAGGCTGCCCAGCGCGTCGCCGTCCGGGTTCTCGTGCGACAGGACCACGATGGGGCCGGTGTGCCCCCTGAGTTTCGCCGCGACCGCCGCGACATCCTGTGCGTAGGCGGGGGCCGCTTCGTTCATGCCGATCATGGAGCCGAGTATAAAGGTCCCGTCAGAAAGCGGACTCGGGAAGATGAGAAGGTCCCCGCCCTGGGCCTGTCTGGCAAGTCGGCCGGAGAACAAAAGGCCGGTTGAGCCAGGTAGACACCTTTGAGGAACGTGTGCCATACGGATTCCGGGAGATGAAACAGCCGGGACTCTTCCGACTGTTCAGGAATTGGCCGGAATCTGGATCATTCGTTCTGCTGGCCCAGGGCCGGGTGGGTGGCGAACTGGCTGCCCCCGCGAGTGGCCCGAAGGGAAGAAGGCGGCAACTTCAGCCTGATGGGGGCAGCCTGATGCGCGGGAGGCGACCGCATGCGCGGCCCCGCGCTATGCTGCCCGGCGTGCCTGCCCGTCTGGACCTCGCTGCCCTGACCGCCGATGAGCTTCAGGCGCTTCTGGGTGAGGGGGCCGCGCAGGGGCGGCTACCGGACGTGAGCCGTGCCCGCCTGGAGGGCCGCCCGCTTCCCGGTCCGGTGCTGCATACCGCCCTGACCTTCGAAGCCCAGGCGGAACGTGTCTGGGGAGCGTCGCCCGAGCAGGCGCGTTCCCTCCTGGCGCTGGATGCCGGTCTGCAAGCCGCCGGAGCCGAACTCCTCGGCGTGTACTACGTGCCCCAGCTCCCGGAGATCCGCCACCAGCGCGCCTACCTGTTCGGCCCGGAGGTGGCTGCCGCGCTGCGCTGGAGCGAGACGCCGGATTCGCCGCGCGCCGCCCGCCCCCTGGTGCAGGCCGTCACCTGGCTGCGCGACCGCGCGAGCGGTGTGGCCTGCGTCTTCAGCACGACCGCCGCCGAGGCCCCCGCCCCGGCGCTGAGCGAGGAAGTGGACGTGCGCGTCCTGCCCGCCGCCTCTCCCGCCGAACTGCTCGCCGCGCACCGGGCCGCCGTGCTGCGCCACGGACGGGGCGGCAAGGTGGCGGGGCTGGAGGGCTGGGTGCGGGCCTGGCAGGAGTTCCGCGCACTGAATGTCAGCGCCTGGACCCGCCGGGGGCTGCTGCTGGACGTGCCGGAAGGCTAGGGGCCGGGAAAAGCTAGCCTACCCCTGCCCGGCCCGCGCCGGGCCTGCGGCAGAATGCGCCGCATGACCGATCCCGCCCTGCCTGCCGCCCGCCACGTCGCGTTCGACTGGGGAGGCGTCTTTACCGTCGGCACCTTCGATGGCCGCAGCACCCAGAACCTGGCCGACCGCAGCGGCGTGGCCGTGGCCCACGTGCGCGAGAGCTACTTCCGGCACGTGCGGCAGCTGGAGGTCGGCGCGTGGACCCTCCCGGAGTTCTGGACCGTGATGGGCCAGGAAACCGGCATCGAGCTGCCCTACGCCGAGTTCGAGGCGCTGTACCTGGGCAGCGTTCATGACAACGCGCCGATGTACGCCACGCTTGAGCGGTTGCCCGCCGGGGTGCGCGTGGGCCTGCTGAGCAACAATTATCCGGTCGTCAGCGATCACCTGCGCCGCGACCCCCGCTTCGCCCGCTTCGACGCCCTGGTCTTCAGTAACGAGATCCGGCAGAAAAAGCCCCACCCCGACGCCTTCGCCGCGCTGGAGGAGGCGCTGGGGGTCCCCGCCTCTCAGGTCGCCTTCGTGGACGACGTGCAGGAGAACATCGACGCGGCGCAGCGGGCCGGATTTCACGGCCTGCTCTACCACCACGCGCAACACGCCGAGTTCGAGCGCGAACTGG
This sequence comes from Deinococcus phoenicis, assembly GCF_000599865.1. Taxonomy (GTDB): domain Bacteria; phylum Deinococcota; class Deinococci; order Deinococcales; family Deinococcaceae; genus Deinococcus; species Deinococcus phoenicis. The sequence goes on from NZ_JHAC01000070.1 coordinate 92,061, forward strand.
GGACGTGGCTGCGGCTGCCGGTCGGCGTTCAGGACTGAGCGTTCCCCTGCACGCGCTCCGTCCCTCTGCGGCGGGGCGCGTTCGGCTGTCGGCGTACTTCCCAGGTGGTGTACTCGCTGAAGTGGTGTACCTCCGTGTGACCCAGGTACACCAGCCCGCGCGCGAGTGGGGCCGGGCACAATGGCCTCATTCCACACGGAGGCATGTGCAGAACGCCTCAACGCAGTCAGTCGGAAACTGTCACTTCGCCCTGCCCGGGCGGGGACCGCCCTTCACACCCTCAAGGAGACCTCCATGACCCCCAACCCCAGACAGCACAGCCCCCGCACCCACGCCGAGATTCTGGAAAAGACCTGGCAGACCGAGGACCGCTGGCAGGGCATCCGGCGCAATTACACCGCCGACGAGGTGGTGCGGTTGCGCGGCAGCCTCCCCATCGAACACACCCTCGCGCGGCATGGCGCGCAGAAGCTGTGGCGGCTGATGAAGGAAGAACCCTTCGTGAACGCGCTGGGCGCGCTGACCGGCAACCAGGCGATGCAGCAGGTGAAGGCGGGCCTCAAGGCCATCTACCTCAGCGGCTGGCAGGTCGCGGGCGACGCCAACAACGCCGGGCAGATGTACCCCGACCAGAGCCTCTACCCCGCCTCCAGCGTGCCCGACGTGGTCAAGCGCATCAACAACACCCTCAGGCGCGCCGACCAGATTCAGCACAGTGAGGGCAAGGACGAGATCGACTACTTCGTGCCCATCGTGGCCGACGCGGAAGCGGGCTTCGGCGGCCCCCTCAACGCCTTCGAGCTGATGAAGGCCATGATCGAGGCAGGCGCGGCGGGCGTCCACTTCGAGGACCAGCTCGCCTCCGAGAAGAAGTGCGGGCACCTGGGCGGCAAGGTGCTGGTGCCCACCTCGCAGTTCATCCGCACGCTGAATGCCGCGCGCCTCGCCGCCGATGTGTCGGGCGTCCCCACCGTTCTGATCGCCCGCACCGACGCCGACGCCGCCAACCTGCTGACCAGCGACATCGACGACAACGATAAGCCCTTCACCACCGGCGAGCGCACCCCCGAGGGCTTCTACTACGTCAAACCCGGCATCGAGCAGGCCATCAGCCGCGCGCTGGCCTACGCCCCCTACGCCGACGTGATCTGGTGCGAAACGAGCGTGCCTAACCTGGAAGATGCCCGCCGCTTCGCGGAAGCCGTCCACGCGCAGTTCCCCGGCAAGCTGCTGGCCTACAACTGCTCGCCCAGCTTCAACTGGAAGAAGAACCTGGACGACGAAACCATCGCCAAGTTCCAGGTCGAACTGGGCAAGCTGGGCTATAAGTTCCAGTTCATCACGCTGGCGGGCTTCCACTCGCTCAACCACGCGATGTTCGAGCTGGCCTACGGCTACGCCCGCAACCAGATGAAGAGCTTCGTGGAGCTTCAGGAAAAGGAGTTCGCCGCCCAGGAGCGGGGCTTCACCGCCGTCAAGCACCAGCGCGAGGTGGGCACCGGGTACTTCGACCTCGTCGCCAACGCGGCGGGCGGTGGCCAGAGCAGCACCACCGCACTGGCGGGCAGCACCGAGGCGCAGCAGTTCCACGGGGAGAAGGAGCTGGCGGCCAGCCACGACTGAACGCTGAGCAGGTCATGACCGCTGAGGGGAGGGAGGGGAGCCGCAGAAAGGTCCTCCCTCCCCTCGGCGTTGGCGTCACGTCGCCGTCATGCGGGATACGTAGGCTGGGGCATGTTTGTGTTTTTGCTGGCGGCCCTGGCCACCTCGCCTGTCGGGGATCCACCGGAAGCGGACGTAGCCTTCGGAGGGCGGGACACAGTGCGGGTCTTTGGCCCCTCCAATAAGGGACGCGAGGAATATCCCTGGACGGTCGCAGAAACGCTGATGTCCCCACGTGGGGACGCAGCCGCCGTGCGCTTCTGCTGGGAAATCGGGAAGTATGACGGCTGCCAGGTCTACCTCGCCCGGCCGAGTGGAGCTGTGCTGGAACTGAAGAACAGCAATGTCACCAAGCTCCTCTGGACGGAAGACGGGAAATATCTGATCGGTGCGGGAGAGAACACCGTGCGGCTGTGGAACCTGTCCGGGGGCAGCCGGGCCGCCGTTCCCCAACCCTTTCTCGAAACGGGGCAGCAGAGTGTCTCGCACATCAGGCGCTTCTGGCTGCGGGATCGTGACCTGTGTGTTGCCATGAACAGCGAGATCTTCGGCCCGAACGGGGGATACGCTGTCGAGCAGCTCATGACCACCACCCGCTACGCCCTGCCGCTGCTAAAGCCGCTGGAAAGTGTCACCCTGCCCGTGCAGGAAGGGCAGGAGGCGCCCTGCCACATGCCGCGAACCGAGCTGTGAGCGCGGCAAAAAGGAAAAGAGGCGGAAGACCGCCCCCTGTCCAACTCGGAGAGTTTGCCTACTCCGTCCCCACCTCGTGCCCGTCGTCCCGCTGCTCCAGCCGGAAGCCGTGGGGCAGGAAGTCCCGGACCAGGCCGCTGACCACGTCGCCGTGCTGGTTGACGCAGACCACGCGGGCGTCAGGCGCGAACTCGTACAGCACCTGACGGCACGCCCCGCACGGGCTGGCCGGGGGTGTGGCCTCCGAGTACACCACGAGATCGGTGAACGCGCGCGCGCCGGCGGTCGCCATCGCCTGCACGGCGCTCTGCTCGGCGCAGCGGCCCAGGCCGTAGCTGGCGTTCTCGACGTTGGCACCGAAGAAGACCTGGCCATCAGGGGTTCGCAGCGCCGCGCCGACGCGGAACTTGCTGTAGGGGGCATACGCCTGCTTGAAGGCGACCTTCGCGCCCTCCAGCAGTTGCGGGTCGGGGGTCAGGTTCAGGGCGTTGGCGGCGGTGATGGTCGGGCTACTCATGAACAGGGTCCTCCACGGGTTCCAGGGGGTCGAGGGTCGGGGCGCGTTCCACCCGGACGCGGGTGACGCGGCGCTGGTCGGCGGCCTCCACGGTAAAGGCCCAGCCGCCATGGACGAAACTCTGACCGTTTTCCGGGATGTCCCCGAAGTGGCTGGTCATGAAGCCCGACAGGGTGTCGTATTCGCCCTCGCCGTCCTCCAGATTGGTGCAGAGGCGTTCCTCGACCTCGCCCACGGTCAGGCTGGCGTCCATCAGGTAGAGGCCCTCGCCCAGAACCTCGATCAGGGGCACCTCGTCCTCGTCGGTCTCGTCGTAGATCTCGCCGACGATCTCTTCCAGGGCGTCTTCCAGCGTGACCAGGCCGGAGGTGCCGCCGAACTCGTCCACCACGATGCTCAGGTGTGATTTCTTGTCGCGCATCTTGGCGAGCAGGTCCTTGATCTTCATGCCCTCGGGCACGAAGTACACCGGGCGCATCACGTCGGCGATCGTCGTCTCGTCCAGGGCATCGAGGTGGCGCAGCGCGTCACTGGTATGCGCGATCCCCACGATGTTGTCGGCGGTGTCCTGAAAGACCGGCACGCGCGAGTAGCCGTGTTCGGTGTTCAGTTCCACCAGTCGGCGCAGCGGGCTGGCCCCGTCCACCACCACCATGTCGATGCGCGGCGTCATCACCTCGCGCACGGTGGTGTCCGAGAGATCGAAGACGTTGTAGACGAGTTCCTTCTCGTCGTCCTCCAGCACGCCTTCCTGACTGGACGCGCCCACGATCATGCGGATTTCCTCTTCCGAGTAGGTCGTGTGGTGCCCGGCGACGGCCTTGAGGCCCACCAGGCGCAGCACCAGCCCCCCCAGCCCGTTCAGGCCCAGAATGATGGGCCGGAAGACGGCCGTAAACACCACCAGCGGGCGCACCAGCCTCAGCGCCATCTGCTCGCTTTTCTGGAGGGCCGCCGACTTGGGCACCAGTTCGCCCAGCACGATATGCAGCGTCGTGGACAGGGCAAAGGCCAGCAGGAACGCGGCGGGCCGCTGCCACTGCTCCGGCACACCTGCCCGCACGAACAGCGGCTCCGTGAGGTGCTCAATCGCGGGTTCGGCAATAAAGCCGATCAGCAGGCTCATCATCGAGACGCCGAGCTGAACGGCGGCGATGTACAGGTCCAGCCGGCCTAGGACCCGCTGCACCGTCCGCGCCGCGCTGCTTCCCTCCTGGGCGAGCTGGTCGATGCGGGTATGGCGCACGCTCACGAGCGCGTACTCGACGGCTACGAAATATCCGTTGGCGATCACCAGAAACAGCAGGGACGCCACTCCAATCCAATCATTCATCTGTTCGCGCGCTCCACCGCGCTCCGGTCCGCCGCAGGGCACCTGCTGCCCACCCCGCCCGCCTGGGCCAGGTGTCGGTTGCCGGAATCCGTTGTATGCCACAGCAAAAAACCCGCCCGCAGGCGGTCTTCACCGGGCGTCAGGTCAGAGCCAGAACTGGGAGGCTCCATAGGCAACCCGCAGTTTATCACAGCCGGGGGGCGGGCGTGCGACCCGGCGAAGTGTCAAGGGAGCAGCCAGCGCAGCAGCGGCGGCCCCAGCACCGCCAGCCCGACCAGCAGCGCCCCCAGACTCGCCAGCAGCACGGCCCCCGCCGCCGTGTCTTTCGCCACCTTCGCCAGCGGATGAAGGCCGGGGCTGGCGAGGTCCACCACCGCTTCCAGCGCCGTGTTGACCAGTTCCAGCCCCAGCACCAGCGCGCAGGACAGCAGGATGGGGGAGAGCGGTGCGTGGAGCAGCAGCGCCAGCGTCGTGGCGAGGACGCCCGCCCAGACCTCGATGCGGAAGTTCGCCTGCGTGCGGTAAGCATGCGCGATCCCGGCCCAGGCGAAGCCCGCCGAGCGCACCCAACGGCGCAGCGAGAGGGCCGAGCCGTCAGACCTCATCCCTCTTGCGGCAGGGCCGCGCGTGCGGCGGCCCAGGCGTCGTGGAAAACCTGCCATTCCGGCCCGGTCGCGCCCTCCTCGAAGCCCAGGCCCTCGGCGTGGGGGTGGTCGTGGCCGACCAGATGCGTCAGGCCGTGGCTGGCGAGCAGCGCCGCCTCACGCGTCAGGCTGTGGCCCCGCGCCCGCGCCTGCCGCTCCGCCGTGTCCAGGCTGATGATGATGTCGCCCAGGTGCGGTGGCATGAAGGGGTCGCCCGGCTCCCAGGTGGGAAAGCTCAGCACGTCCGTCGCGGCGTCCTCGCCCCAGTGTTCGCGTTTCAGCGCGCGAATGGCGCGGTCGCCCACCAGCACCACCGTCACCTCGCGGCCCTCCACTCCGAAATGCCGCATCGCTGCCGTCAGGGCGGCGCGCAGGGCGGGGCGCAGGCCGGCGGGCGGGGTCTTGCGGGCGATCAGGTCAATCACAGAGAGAAGCATAGGGCGGGGCGCAGAAAGGTTGCCACCTTTTGGCAACCTTTCCGAGCGAAGCGAGAAGCGCAAAAAGGGTGGCGCGCAGTGGAGTGGACGCCTGAGACATGCGGCAACAAAACGGAGTGCCGCCCTAGGACAGAGCGCCGGTCGGCAAAGCTCCGCAGGAGAAAGCCGGGAGTCAAAAAGCGGGGGCAGAGGCCTCTATCCGGCGCTCTGCCCGCTGCTGGTTGCCTGCTGCCGGCGCTGGGTCTACTGGGTTGGGCCTACTTCGCGTCCCCTTCGTCCTCGGGAATGCTGGCAAACTCGCCCCGGCGGGCGGCGCGTTTGTCTTCCTCGGCGTCCTCAGCCTGCTCGTAGGCCCGGATAATCTTGCCGACCAGGGGGTGGCGCACCACGTCCACGTCGGTGAACTCGTGCCAGGCGATGCCCTCGATGCGGCTCAGCACGCGCTTGGCGACCGCCAGGCCGCTGGTGACGTGGCGCGGCAGGTCGATCTGGGTCACGTCGCCGGTCACGACCACCTTGCTGGAAAAGCCCATGCGCGTCAGGAACATCTTCATCTGCTCGCCGGTGGTGTTCTGCGCCTCGTCGAGAATCACGAAGGCGTCGTTCAGGGTCCGGCCACGCATAAAGGCCAGCGGGGCCACCTCGATCACGCCGCTCGTGAGGTACGACTCGAACTTCTCCTGGTCGAGCATGTCGTACAGCGCGTCGTAGAGGGGCCGCAGGTAGGGATCGATCTTGGCCTGGAGGTCGCCGGGCAAAAAGCCCAGCCGCTCGCCCGCCTCCACCGCCGGGCGGGTCAGGATGATGCGCTTGACCTTCTTGGCCTTGAGCGCCTGCACCGCCATCGCCACCGCCAGGTAGGTCTTGCCCGTCCCGGCGGGGCCGACGCCGAAGGTGATGTCGGACGCCTCGATCTTTTCCAGATAGACCTTCTGGCCGGGCGTCTTGGCCTTCAGGCCGCGCGGCAGGCTCAGGCCCGTGACCTGCGTTTCCTGGGCCAGGCTGCGGCCCTCGCCACTGAGGCGGGCCGAACGCAGCAGGCTTTCGGGGGTCAGTTCGCCGCCCGTGCGGACCACGTCGAGCGCGTCGCGCACCATCCGTTCGGCGGCCTGTACGTCGGCGCTGTCCCCGGTGATGGTCACGGTCTCGCCGCGCGCGATGATCTTGGCGGGCGTGAGTTCGCGCATCCGGCGCAGGTTGGCGTCACCCGCCCCGAGCAGGGCAAAGGCCTCACGCTGGTTGGCGAGGTGCAGGGTCGCGGAGGTTCCGCCATTCGTGGCCTCGGTCGCCGCCTGGGGCCGCGCAGGCGAGGCCAGTTCAGTTGAGGCCAGTTCTGTTGAGTGAAGGGAGGTGGGCTGGCCGGGGGTACGGTCTGTCAAGTCAACTCCTGTCGGTGCGGCGTGTGTGCGGCAAAGCGCACTCTCCCCCCAGCAGTTGTCTGGCGGGAGTCGGGAAAGGTGTGGGCATTTCGGACACCCCTATTTTCTGGCGTCCTGGCCGGGATGGACGTGGGGAGATGCACAATCCTTTCCCTGCGCGGGCAAGGCTCAGGAAAGGCTAAAAGGCGGGTGGCCCCGGCCCGGCGCGGGGCAGAGACGTCCCGTTCGGAGCGGAACGCTACACTTGTGCGCGTGAATCCCGGCCTGCCCTCTCCTGACGCCCCGGCTCCCGGCAGGTCGGCTCCCGGCCCGCTCCGCGCCTTTCTGTACGCCGACCCCGCCGCCCATTCGCTGTCCCCGGCGATGCACCGCGCCGCCTTTGCCTGGGCGGGCCTGAACGGCGAATACGAGGCGGTACGGGTGTCTCCGGCAGATCTCCCCGGCGCTCTCGCGCGGTTGCGCCGGGGCGGCGTGGTGGGCGCGAATCTCAGCCTGCCCCACAAGGAGGCGGCGCTGGCCCATCTGGACGGTCTTTCGGAGGCCGCGCGGGCGGTCGGGGCGGTGAACACGATTATCCACCAGGAGGGGCGGCTGGTGGGGGAGAACACCGACGCGCCGGGGTTGCTTCAGGCTTTGCTCGATTGGGGGGCGGGAAGCACGGGCCACCGGGAAGCGGATGGTCCGGTCGTCGTCCTGGGTGCCGGGGGAGCGGCACGCGCAGCGGTCTACACGGGGCTTATCTTGCTCGAACGCGACGTGTTCATCGTCAACCGCACCCGCGAGCGGGCGGAGGAGTTGGCGGCCTTCTGGCAGAACGAGGACGCTGATTGTCAGGCCCAGGCTGCCGACCTCGCCGAGATTCCCTGGTCAAAGGTCCGCCTCGTCGTCAACGCCTCCAGCGCGGGCCTCTCCAACCCTGACGAAACGCCCCTCCCCGGCTTCGACTTCTCTGCGCTTGCTGCCGGGGCGCTGGTCTACGACATGGTCTACCAGCCGCGCGAAACCCGCCTGATGCGCGAGGCCCGCGCCGCCGGGGTGCGCGCCGAGAACGGCCTGTCCATGCTGGCCCAGCAGGCGCGGTTGGCCTTTCTGGCCTGGACGGGCGTGGACGTGCCGGTTTCCGTCTTTCTCGGCGCGCTGGGAGGAGAGAAGTGATCCGCTCGATGCCCCGCCACCGCCGCATTCCCCTGGCCGTGTTGGTGCTGGTGCTGCTGCTGAGCGTCTTCGCGGCGCTCCTGCTGAACCGCTTCGTGCTGGCCCAGCAGGACGCGCGCTTCGAGCGGGAGGTGAACGCCTCGGCATCCAGCCTGCGCGACCGCCTGAGCGACTACGAGAACCTGTTGCGCGCGGCCCGGTCCTTCTGGCAGGTGCAGCGTGACCCCGATCAGGCGACCTTTGAGGCCTATGTGGACCACCTCGACCTCAGCCGCCGTTATCCGGGGGTGCTGGCGGTCGGCTTCGTCCGCTGGGCCGAGGCTCCGGGCGGCCCCCAGGCCCTCATCGAGCGGATCGCCCCCCTGAACGACGTGAACCGCACGGCGCTGGGCTTCGACATGATGGGCGAGGCCAGTCGCCGGGCCGCTATTTTGCTCGCGCGCGACCGGGACGCGGTGCAGGTCAGCCGCCACGTGGCCCTGGTGCAGCGTGGGCCGGACGGGCAGCGGCTGGACGGTCTGCTGCTGTTCCTGCCGGTCCGGGAGGGCGGGAGCCTGCGGGGGCTGCTGTATATCGCGCTGCGGACCGATCAGTTTCTGGCGGGCCTGACGCCCCCGGACGCCATGCCCGGCGTGAGCGTCCGCACGCTGCTGAACGGTGAGGTTCTGGGCACGCCCGCCCCCGAGGAGAACGCGGGCTTTCGTGCGCGCACACCCCTGCAGGCGGCGGGTGGGGCATGGGGCCTGGAGTTCAGCGCGCCGGGCAGCTTTGGCCGGGACGCGGTGGCCGACGTGCCCATCGTGGTGCTGGTGGTGGGGCTGCTGGTGGCGGGCCTGGCGTTTTTGCTGACCCAGTCGCAGGTCAGCGCCCGCGAGCGCGCCGAGGAGGCCACCCGGACCCTCGCGCAGTCCCGCGCGCGGCTGGAGCGGTCGCGCGCGGAGTTCGAGGCGATCTTCCAGGCGATTCAGGACTCGGCGGCCTTCACGGACGCGGGCGGGCGGGTGCGGCTGGTCAACCGGGCGCTCAGTGAGCAGTTCGGGTACGCGCCCGAGGCGCTGGTGGGCGAGTCCCTGGGCCGCCTGCATCTGGACCGCCGGCTGGAGACCCGCTCGACCTTCCAGGCCCTCACCACGCCGTACCGCCGGGCCGACGAGAGCGTGTTTTCCGGCGAGGCGCAGCGCAGCCAGGTGACCGGCCCCCACGGCGAGGCGCTGGGCGTGCTGGAGGTGATCCGCGACGTGACCGGGCGCGTGGAGGCCGAGCGGGCCGTGCAGGCCGGGGAGCGGCGCTCGCGCGCCGTGCTGGACGCCATCCCGCACATTCTGTGGGTGAGTGACCCCCAGGGGCAGATCACCTACGTGAACGCGCAGCACCGCGAGCGGCTGGGCCGCGACGGGGTGAGCGAGCGGGTTCATCCGGAGGACCGGGCCACCTACGCCCAGATGTGGGAGGCCGCCTACGCCACGCGGGCACGGGTCCACGCCGAGGTGCGGCTCGCGGTAGGCCAGAACGGCACGTACCGCTGGTTCGTGCTGCGGGTCGCGCCCATCTACGCCGCCCTGCTGGGCAACGAAACGGGTGGGCTTGAGGCGGGCGGGCTTGAGGCGGCCCAGGTCGCCCCGGCACACGCCGTGCCCGGCAGTGACCCGGCCCGCGTGACGGAGTGGGTCGCCAGCGCCACCGACATTCACGACCGGCTGGTGGCCGAGCGGCTGGCGCAGCGCAACGAGGAACGCTACCGGGGGGTGCTGGAGGGGATGCCGCAGATCGTGTGGCTGACCGATCCGCTGGGCCAGCCCACCTATTTCAACCGGCGCTGGGACGAGTACGTGGGGCCGGACCGCTCCAGTTACGGCTTCCTGAGCCTGGTTCACCCCGAAGACCGCGCGGACTACCAGATGCGCTGGGCCGCCGCCGTGAAGGGGCAGCGGCCTTTCGAGGCCGAACACCGCCTGCTGGGCGCGGATGGCCGCTACCGGACCTTCGTGACGCGGGGGCTGCCGGTGCGTGACGGGCAGAGGCAGGTGCTCGAATGGGTGGGTACCAGCACCGACGTGGACGATCAGGTCTACGCCGAGTCGGCGGCCCGCCTGCTGGCCGACGTGTCCGAACAGCTCTCCACCCGTGCGGACGATCCGCTCGCGTCGCGGGGCGGGCACTACCACGCGGCACTCGACCGCATCACGCAGCGTCTGGCCGAGAGTGCCGGGCTGTGGGGCATGACGCCTGAACTGGGGCTGCTCGCCACCTCGCACCTCGATCCCGCCCGCGTCTCGCCCGCCGCGCGCGAGGCGACCCGCCTGGCCCTGGAGCAGGTCGTGCAGAGCGAAGACCCGCTGTTTGCCCACGCGGCGCACTACCCGCTGCTGCACGAGGTCAACGCGACCGGGGCCGTCCTGTATCCCCTGATCGGCCGGGACGGGGCCATGCGCGGCGTGCTGGGCCTCACCTACCGGCAGGCTCCCACCGACCGCGACCACGACCTTGCCTACGAACTCGCCAAGAGATTTGCGACCGCCCTGGACAACGACGCGCTCCGTGTCCAGGCCGAGGGCGCGCGGGCCGACCTCCAGCTGCTCAACCAGTCGCTGGAGGAACGGGTGCAGCAGCGCACGCTGGAGCTGCAAGACGCCAACCGGGAACTCGAAGCCTTCAGTTACAGCGTCTCGCACGACCTGCGGACGCCCCTGCGGCACATCGTGGGTTTCGGGGATCTGCTCCGCAAGGACGTGGGTGCGGGGCTGTCACCCAAGAGCGAGCGGTATCTGGGCGTGATCACCGACGCGGCGGGCCGCATGAGCCAGCTGATCGACGACCTGCTGGAGTTCTCGCGCATGGGCCGCCAGGAACTGCGGCACGGCCCGGTGGACCTCGGCGCGGTGGCACGGGAGGTTTGGCAGACCCTGGAACCCGACCGCGCGGGCCGCGACGTGACCGCCCAGATCGGCCCGCTGCCCACCGTGCAGGGTGACCCGGCGCTGCTGACGCAGGTGTTTACCAACCTGCTTTCCAACGCCATCAAGTACACCCGCACCCGGGAACACGCGCGGGTCGAGGTGAGCGCGCGGGTGGAGGCCCAGGAGGTCACGGTGACGGTCCGCGACAACGGCGTGGGCTTCGACCCCAAGTACACGGATAAACTGTTCGGTGTGTTTCAACGCCTGCACCGCGCCGAGGAGTTCGAGGGGACCGGCATCGGCCTCGCGAACGTCCGCCGCATCGTGACCCGTCACGGAGGCCGGGTGCGTGCCGAGGCCGTTCCCGGCGAGGGAGCCGCCTTCCACGTGACCCTGCCCCTGATCGCCCCGCTGACGCCGGCCCTGGATGGAGGGACCGCGTGAGCACCCCAGAGCACGCCCTGCCCGAGGCCGGACAGCCCCTGCGCGTCCTGCACCTGGAGGACAACGAACTCGACCATGAACTCGTGGCGCTGAGCCTGGACGGCGAGCTGCCCTGGCCGGTGGAAATCGAACGGGTGGAGGACGAGGCCGGGTTTCTCCACGCCCTCGACACGCACCGCCCCCATCTGGTGCTCAGTGACTACGCGCTGCCCGGCTATGACGGCCTCTCGGCCTTCCAGGCCGCGCACGCCCGCGCCCCGTTCCTGCCCTTCATCATCGTGACCGGCGCGATGGGCGAGGAAGTCGCGGTGGACACGCTGCGGCAGGGCGTGACCGACTACATCCTCAAGCAGCGCCTGGAGCGCCTGGTGCCCAGCGTGAGACGTGCCATAGCCGAGGCCGACGCCCGCGACCGCCGCGAGCGGGCCGAGCAGGAGGTGCGCGAACTGAACCTCTCCTTGCGCGCCAGGCTGGAGGAGGTCGAGCGGCTGCGCGGCATCGCGGAGGGGCAGCGCCAGCGCCTGGAAACGCAGGCCAAGCAACTGGAGGAGGCGCTGAACCTCCAGAAGACCTTCCTGGCCGAGACCAGCCACGAACTCCGCACGCCGCTGACCGCGCTGCTGGGCTACCTGCGCCGCGCCGAGCGCGAGGCGGGCGGTTCCCAGACCCTGCAGGACGCGCAGCGCGTCGCGGAGAACATGACCCGCCTGGTCAACGACCTGTTGCAACTCTCGCGCGGCGAGCTGGTGCAGGGGATCGAGATGCACTTCGTGAACCTGGGCAATATCGTGCGGCAGGTGGGCCGCGACTACGGCGTGAGGGCCAGCGCCCCCGACCTGGAGATCGTCGGTGACCCGGGGCGGCTCACGCAGGTGTTCGTGAACCTGGTCAGCAATGCCGTGCGGGTGTGCGGCAGCCCCGACCTGGTGAGCCTCGAAGCCTGGCAGGAGGGGGGGCGGGTGTGCGCCGCCGTGATCGACCACGGCCCCGGCATTCCCGACCACATCAAGCCGCGCATCTTCGACAAGTTCTACCGGGGCAAGGAGGCGGGCTCGACCGGCCTGGGCCTCACCATCGCGCAGCAGGTTGCTCAGACGCACGGCGGCAGCATCGAGGTGCTGGACACCCCCGGCGGCGGCGCGACCTTCCGTGTCTGCCTCCCCACCCCCGACGAGGACGAGGACGATCTGGACCTCGGGCCGGACCTGCACGGGGTGGCCGCAGACGGGGCAGGCACGGACGACCGGATGGTCTGAGGCGCGCTACCCTGCGTCCATGACAGTTCCTCACAAGAAGACCCTGAACGTCACCTGGCTGGGCGAGCAGCGGTATGTCGGCGTCAGCGAGAGCGGTCACCAGCTCCTGATCGACAACAGCCCCCTCAAGGTCGGTGTTTCCCCGATGGAGGCGCTACTGGCGGCGCTGGCGACCTGCACCGCCTATGACATCGTCGAGATCATGAAAAAACGCCGCACGCCCCTGACGAGCTACCGAATCGAGGTGGAGGGCGAGCGCGCGGACACCACCCCGCAGCGCTACACGACCATCACGGTGCGCCACATCGCCAGCGGCGAGGGCCTGACCCCTGAGGCGCTGGAGAAGGCGGCCCACCTCAGCCACGAGAAATACTGCTCGGTGGCCGCCAGCCTGAACAGCGAGATCAGGCTGGAAACGCGGGTGGAGTAGTACACGGTCAACCGATTTTCTGGGAGCTGGATGATGAGAAACAAATTGCTAGAGGTCGTTCGGGACAGCGGATACGTTCTCATCGTTTAAGTAGCCACCCTGCTTTGATTGCTTGACGATGTAGTAGAGCATTTGTCCGAATTACACCGCCATGGGGAAAACACCTCCAACGGTTCCATTCTCCCAAACGCTCTTCCTATTGCACTCGCTCCGCTCGGTCAAAAAGAAGGTCTCTTTTTGACAATGCTCTAGGGGAGTGCGTGCGGAGGACGCGGCGAAACGGAGCTTTCCCGCGTCCCCTCACTCGCCCCAGACTGCTATACCCGCCTCCCGCAGCAGCCGGATCACCAGCGTCAGTGGAAAGCCCACCACGTTGGAGTAGTCGCCCTCAAGGCGGGCCACCAGCGCCATGCCAACACCCTGGATGCCGTACCCGCCCGCCTTGTCCAGCCCCTCACCGGTGCGAGCATAGTGGGTGACCTCGGCGTCGGAAAGGGCGCGGAAGGTCACGTCGGTCCGCTCCACGCCGCCCGCCGTGCGCCCCCCGGAGACGACGCTGACGCCGGTGTACACCTGATGCGTCCGCCCGGAAAGCCGCCGCACGAAGGCGCGGTTCTCGGCCTCGTCGCCGGGTTTGCCCAGAAGTTCAGCGCCCACCGCGACGACCGTGTCGGCGGCGATCACCACGGCGTCCGGGTGCGCCCGCGCGACCGCCCGGGCCTTCCGCATGGCGAGTTCGCCCGCCAGCCGCGCCGGGTCATGCTCGGGGCTGTCCTCGGCCTCGCCGCTCACGACCACGCGGAAGGGAACGCCCAGATTCGCCAGCAGTTTGCGCCGCCGGGGGCTGCCCGACGCGAGAATCACCTCGCGGATTTCAGTAGCCAGAACCGCTCCCCTCGCCACTCACCAGGGCCACGCCGCCCGACGTGCCCAGCCGGGTCGCGCCCGCCGCGATCATCGCCTCGGCGTCGGCGGGGGAACGCACGCCGCCCGCCGCCTTGATCTGCGCGCGGCGCGCGATCACGTCCCGCATCAGCCGCACGTCCTCCACGGTCGCGCCGCCCGTGCCGAAGCCGGTGCTGGTCTTCACGAAGTCCGCGCCGCCGCGCACGGCCGCCTCGGTAGCGCCCCGTTTCTGCTCGTTCGTCAGGTAGCAGGTTTCGATGATGACCTTCAGGACGGTGTCCGGGATAGCCTTCCGCACGGCGCGCACATCGGCCTCCACCGCCTCCCAGTCGCCTTCCAGCGCCGCGCCGATATGGATCACCATATCCACCTCGTCGGCCCCCGCCTCCACGCTCAGGCGGGCCTCGACGGCCTTCTGCTCGGGCAGGACCGCGCCCAGGGGAAAACCGCAGACGGTGGCGACCTTCACGCCGGAGCCGCTCAGCTCGGCCTTTGCCAGCGGCACATACACCGGATTCACGCACACGGCATAGAAGGCATGTTCGCGCGCCTCCGCGCAGAGCGTTCGGATGTCGGCGGCGGTGGCCGTGGCTTTGAGCAGGGTGTGGTCGATGGAGAGCGCGAGGTTCACGCCGCCCAGCATACCCGCGCCCGGCCTCCTGTGGCCCGCCCGCCTGTTACCCTCTGGCTATGACCGATTCTCCCGCCCGCCTCGCCCCCGGTGAGCCTTTTCCCGACTTCGCCCTGCCCGATGCGGAGGGGCACACCCACCGCCTGCCGGACTACGCGGGCCGCTACGTGGTGCTGTACGCCTACCCCAAGGATGACACCCCGGGCTGCACCAAGGAGGCCTGCAACTTCCGTGACAGCGCCCTGTTGAAGGCGCACGGCGCGGCCATCCTCGGCGTGAGCCGCGACGACGCCGCGAGCCACCAAGCCTTCAGCGAGAAGCACAGCCTGCCCTTTCCCCTCCTGACCGACCCCGACGCCGAATTTCTGAAGGGCATCGGCGCGTATGGTCCCAAGAACCTCTACGGCAAGGTCACCGAGGGCGTCAAACGGCAGACCTTCCTGATCGGCCCCGACGGCCGACTGGTCAAGAGCTGGCTGGCCGTGTCTGTGGACGGCCATGCCGATGCCGTGGCCGCCGCTATCGACGCCGACCGGAAGGCCCGGGCAGATGCCTGACCCCGCCGCGCCCGATCTGGAGGCCCTGAAAAAGGAAGCCGCCCTGCGCGCCGTCGCCCTGGTGAGAAGCGGGATGCGCGTCGGGCTGGGCACCGGCAGCACCGCCAAATACGCCATCGAGGCCATCGGGGAGCGGCTGGCGTCCGGTGACCTGCAAGGGGTGGTGGGCGTGGCGACCAGCGACGCCTCGGAAGCGCTGGCCCGGCAGGTGGGCATTCCGGTGCAGCCCCTCGACCCCCGGCCCCTCGATCTCGCCATCGACGGCGCGGACGAGATCGGCCCGCAGCTCGACCTGATCAAGGGCCTGGGCGGGGCGCTGCTGCGCGAGAAACTGACCGAGGTGCAGGCGCGGCAACTGGTGATTATCGCGGACCACACCAAGCTGGTCACGCGGCTGGGGGAAAAGGCTCCCCTCCCGGTCGAGATCGCCCGCTTCGGCTTCCTGTCCACCATCGAGCGCCTGCGCGCGCTGGGGCTGGGCGGTCGGCTGCGGCAGCCCGGCGCCCAGCCCTACGTGACCGACAACGGCAACTACATCTTCGACGCGCAGCTGCCCGCGAGCTTCGATGCGGCCCCGCTGGAGCGGCAGATCAAGGGCACGCTGGGCGTGGTGGAAACGGGGTTCTTCCTCGGGATGGCAGACCTGGCGTTCGTGGCGGCCCCGGAAGGAGTACGCGAACTGGGGCGCTGAGCAGGAGGGCGGAGGGCGGAAGCTGAGGCACGGGCTTCCGCCCGCTCTTGTGCCGACAGCGGAACGCCAGCTTACGCGCGGAGCGAGGGGCAAAACGTACGGAATGGCGGCGCTTGAAGAACATCTGGTGAGATTCCGGATGTTCTGGAAGTCAGAGCAATCCCGTATTACAGCCGCCGCAACTGTCCTTCCAGCACGCCCGGGTCGCGGGTGGGCAGGTCGCAGGTGTGGCCCACGCACACATAAGCGGTCCCGCCCCCCGGTCTGCCTTCCAGCACGGGCAGGCCCTCGCCGCGTTCGGCAGGGGCCAGCGCCGCGAAGGGGAGGGGATGCCGGGCCACCACCCGTTCCAGCGGGGCGCGCTCCGGCGGCGTGCCGATCAGGGCAATCTCCACGTGCGGCGCTTCGAGGAAGGCGGCGGCCTGCCACAGGCCCCCGAAGCCACCCGGCGCGGCCAGCATGTCGCCCTGGTAGGTGCGGACGGCAGCGCGGGCCAGGCGTTCGCCCTCCCCGTCCCCGAAGTAGCGGTTCATCCATAAGCCCAGCAGCGCGGCGGCGGCGTTGTCGCTCAGGACGGCGGAATCGAAGCCCTGCGCCTGCCGGGTCAGCAGCGTCTCGGCGCGGCCCCCGGTCGAGCGGAAGAGGTTCGCCTCCCCGTCCCAGAAGTCGCGGCGCACGACCTCCCACAGTTCGGCGGCCCAGGCCAGGTGCCCCAGATCACCGCCCGCCTGGTACAGCGCCACCAGCCCCAGCCCGTAGAGCGCGTGGTCCTCCAGCAGCCCCTCCACCCGCGCCGCACCGTCCTTGAAGGTGTGCCGCAGTGTGCCGTCGGGGAGGCGCAGGTGGTCCCGGACAAAGCCCGCATTCCGCCGCGCGATCTCCAGCAAATGGGCCTCGCCCAGAATGCGCGCCGCGTCCGCGAAGGCCGCCAGCGCCAGCCCGTTCCACGAGGTCGGCACCTTGTCGTCGGTGCCCGGCTGGGGCCGCTGCTGCCTTGCCGCAAACAGGCGGGCGCGGGCCGCGTCCAGCCGCAGAGTCAGGGTCTCGTCGCCCAGGTCCCGTGCGAGGTCGGCGGGCGGCGTGAGCAGGTGCAGCACGTTGCGCCGCCCCGCGTCCGGGCGGTGGGGGTCCTCGAAGTTGCCCTCCCCGGTCACGCCGTAGACGCGCAGCACCAGCTCGGTGTCCGGGCCTTCCCCCAGCACCCCACGAATCTCGTCAGGGGTCCAGGTAAAGGTCAGGCCCTCCACCCCCTGCGTGTCGGCGTCCTGGGCGCTGGAGAAGCCGCCCTGCGGCGAGAGCATCTCGCGTTCGAGGTAGGCGAGCGTCTCGCGGGCCAGCCGGGCGAAGCTCTCGTCTCCGGTGGCCTGATAGGCGCGCAGCAGCGTGCGCGTGAGCTGGGCGTTGTCGTACAGCATCTTCTCGAAGTGCGGCACCAGCCAGCGTTCGTCCACCGAGTAGCGGTGAAAGCCGCCGCCCAGCTGGTCATAGATTCCGCCCCGGCCCATCATCCGGAGGGTGTGCAGCGCCATGTCCCGTCCGCCCGGCTGCGTCAGCAGAAAATCCAGCGTGGTCGGCGCGGGAAACTTCGGCGCGCGCCCGAAGCCGCCCAGGTCGGCGTCATACACGCGGCGCAGGTTCTCCACGCCCCGGTTCAGAAAGCCTTCGGGCAGGTCGCCCACTGCCGGGCGCGGACGGCTGGCCTCGCGCACGTGGTCGCTGAGGGCCTGCGCGTTTCCGGCCAGTTTGTCCCGGTCCTCGCGCCAGGCGTGCGCCACGCTCGCCAGCAGGCGGCGGAACCCCGGCATTCCGTAGCGGTCTTCGGGGGGAAAATAGGTGCCCGCGTAGAAGGGCTGGCCGTCCGGCGTCAGAAACACCGTCATCGGCCAGCCGCCCTGCCCGGTCATCAGCTGGGTGGCCGTCATGTAGATGCCGTCCACGTCGGGGCGTTCCTCGCGGTCCACCTTGATGTTCACGAAGTGCGCGTTCATGAACTCGGCGGTCTGGGCGTCCTCGAAGCTCTCGTGGGCCATCACGTGGCACCAGTGGCAGGTCGAGTAGCCGATGCTCAGGAGCACCGGCACGTCCCGCCGCCGCGCCTCGGCAAAGGCCGCTTCTCCCCAGGGCCACCAGTCCACCGGATT
The DNA here is from genome assembly GCF_000599865.1 of Deinococcus phoenicis. Classification (GTDB taxonomy): domain Bacteria; phylum Deinococcota; class Deinococci; order Deinococcales; family Deinococcaceae; genus Deinococcus; species Deinococcus phoenicis. Next base: position 109,834 of record NZ_JHAC01000070.1, read on the forward strand.
GTCCGCGTGCTGAAGGAGGTAGGGGCTGGACTCCTGCGCGAGCCTGTTCATGCGGGGAGCCTACCGCCCCGGCCTGCTCCTGGGCATGAACGGCGCGGGGCAGAAGCTTTAGGCCTGTTACTCCCTCCAGCGGCCTACACCTCCAGCGGCACGTCCACCCCGAGTTCGGCCAGCACGGTGCGAATTGCCGGGGCGTCGATGCCCGCGCGGGCGTGGACACTCTCGACGGTGGCGTGGTCCTGAAACGCGTCGGGGATGCCCAGCACGCGCACGGGGGTCCGCAGACCCAGGCCGCTGAGTGCCTCCAGCACCGCGCTGCCGAAGCCGCCGACCACCGTGTTGTCTTCCACGGTGACCAGCGCGCGGGCCTTTCCGGCGACCTCGCGCAGCATCTTCTCGTCCAGCGGCTTCACGAAGCGGGCGTTCACCACGCCCACGCCGGGCAGCCCCCGCGCGGCCTTCAGCGCGTAGTCCAGCCCCTTGCCGCCCGCCAGGATCACCACGTCGTCGCCGTCCTGCACCCGTTCCCAGGTGCCCCATGGCAGGTCGGGCCAGGTGCCTTCAGGGACACGTTCGGTGTTGCCGCGCGGGTAGCGGATCGCGAAGGGGCCGGGATGTTCCTGCGCCGCTTTCAGCATGCCGCGCAGTTCGGCAGCGTCTTTGGGCAGCCCGATGCCCACATTCGGAATCGAGCGCAGGTAACTCAGGTCGAAGACGCCGTTGTGGGTGGCGCCGTCCGCGCCCACGATGCCGCCCCGGTCGATGGCGAAGGTGACATTCAGGTTCTCGATGGCCACGTCGTGCAGTACCTGATCGTAGGCCCGCTGGAGGAACGTCGAGTAGATCGCCACGATGGGCCGCAGCCCCTGGAGGGCCATCCCGGCGGCGGTGGTCACGGCCACGTCCTCGGCGATGCCCACGTCCAGATAGCGGTTCGGGTGGACCTGGCTGTACTTCACCAGACCGCTCCCCTCGCGCATGGCGGGCGTGATCACAAAGGTGCGGGGGTCCTGGCGGGCCAACTCGGTTACGGCGTCCCCGAAGGCGCTGCTCCAGGAATAGGCGCTGCTGGACGCAAACTCTCCCGTTGCCGGGTCGAACTTGCCGGGGCCGTGCCAGTAGATCGGGTCGGCCTCGGCGTAGCTCAGGCCCTTGCCCTTGCGGGTGACCACGTGCAGGATGGTCGGCCCGTCGAGGTCCACCAGCCGCTCGATCAGCCACACCAGTTCCTGAACGTTGTGCCCGTCCACCGGCCCCACGTAGCGCACGCCCATCGCCGCGAAGGGGTTCACGCTGGCAGGGTCGAAGAAGTGCCGGGTGCTGCTCTTGGCGCGGCTCATGAACTCGGCCAGGGGTTTGCTGACGGCCTGCACGGCCTTTTTCCCGGCCCCCTCGCCCTCCTGGAACCACTTCTGGACCTGGAGGCCCCGCATGAACTTGTTCAGCGCCCCGACGTTCTCGCTGATGCTCATCTCGTTGTCGTTCAGCACGATCAGCATCCGGCGGTTCATGTCCCCGATGGTGTTCAGCGCTGCCAGCGCCATGCCGCCCGTCAGCGAGCCGTCCCCGATCACGGCGGCCACCTTATAGTTCTGCCCCAGCGCGTCCCGCGCCAGCGCCATGCCCAGCGCGTTGGCAAGAGAAGTGCTGGCGTGCCCGACCGTGATCGCGTCGTGTTCGCTCTCGCTGACCTTGGTGAAGCCGGATAAGCCCCCCTCCTTCTTCACGGTGGGCATCCGGTCGCGGCGGCCCGTCAGGATCTTGTGCGCGTAGGCCTGGTGCCCCACGTCGAAGAGAATCCGGTCACGCGGCGAGTTCAACACGTAATGCAGCGCCACGATCAGGTCGGTCGCGCCCAGTGAACTTGCCAGGTGCAGGCCGCCCACCGAGCAGACCCGCACGATCTCGTCCCGCAGTTCGGCAGCCAGCTGCGGAAGCTGATCGCGCGAGAGCCGCTTGAGGTCCTCCGGGCTGTTCACCCGGTCCAGCAGCGGCGTGCGGGAGGCGGGCTGGAGGCTGGAAGAGGTCTTCGGCTCGCTCATGGCTGGCCTCCCTGGTCGGGATGAGAGGAGGAGGGCGCACAGTGGAACGCGCAGGGGAACGTCATTGCCTCAGGATAGAGGCGCGGCGGCCCCTTCACCTCCCTCCAAAGTTGCGCCCGGTGAGCAGCAGGCCCTCGGGCGTCCGCACGTCACCCACGAAGGGGGTGAACCACAGCTGCTGCGCCTGCGGAAACAGCCCCCCCACGTCGTCGCTGATCTGGCGCGTGACCACCCACACGTCGAAGCTTCCGGCGGGAGTGCTCACGCGGCGGCGGTCCTGCACGTCGTAGCGGTAACGCAGGGTCCCCTGGGTCTGCACCTTGCCGTCGTCGCTGGTCAGGGTGATGCGGCTGCTGCCCTCCCAGTTCAGGCCGACGCGCCAGGCGTTCTCGGCGGGGGCCTCGGTCCAGGCCGGTTCCAGGCGCACCGTTACGCCGGGTTTACGAAAGCCCAGCAGGTGCACGCCCGCCGCGCTGATCTGCCGGTACCACGTCTGGTCCGCGCCGCGCCCGGTCAGCTGAAAGGCCAGCGCCGTCTGGCCCGCGAACACGGTGGGGCCGAGCGCCCGCAGGGTATAGGGCAGGCCGCCTGCCGGCTCGCCTTCCGGCAGATAGGTCCAGCCCAGGCCCGTCTCGCGCGGGTAAAAGGACACGCTGCTGACGCTGGTGCTGGCCTGCACCGGGGCCGCCGCCGCCGTCTTCGTGGCGGCGGGCGCGCAGGCCCCCAGCAGCACCGCGAGGGGCAGGGCCAGCAGGGGCACGGTAAGCAGGGAAGAGGCGCGGCCTCGCATGAGGTTCAGGGTAAGGCAGGGCATCGGTTCCATTCTGTCAGCATTCCTGAAGTTGGGCTGACGGGCGTCCCGGCCGCAGGGGCGCGGCACGAAAAAAGGGCGTCCATGACGCCCCTTTTCTCAGGTCAGGGCACTCAGCCCTGCTTGTCGTCCCCGCTCTGCACCTTGGCCTTGAGCGCCGCGAAGGCGTCGTCGAGGTCGCGGTCGCGGCCCAGGTCCTTGAGCTGCGCGTCGAAGTCGTTTTCCTTGCTCAGCTCGGTCATGGCCTTGTTGCGGTCTTCCATCGTGGCGACCTTACGTTCCATGTCGCTGAAGGCGTCCATCGCGCCGCCCGCCTTGCCGAAGCCGCTCACGCGGTCGAGCGTGGCCCCGGCCTGCGCGGTCTTCTGCCGGGCAGCCAACAGCGTCTTCTTGGACTCCATCTCGTCGATCTTGGCTTCCAGGGCGCGGAGCTGGGTCTTGAGCTGATCCACCGTGCTGCTCTGCACGGCGACCTGCTCCTCGAAGCCCTTGGCGAGGTCCTTGTGGTTCTGGGCGCGGCGCAGCGCCTCGCGGGCGAGGTCCTCGCTGCCGCCGCGCAGGGCTTCTTCGGCCTTCTTCTGGTATTCCTCGGCCAGCTTGCGGTTGGTGCCCGCCTCGCGCTCCAGGCGGGCGCTCTGGCTCATGGCGTCGGCCACTTCGCTGCGGGCCTCACCGTAGGCGGCGCGCATGTCACGCAGGGCCTGGTCGATGATCTTGCCGGGGTCCTCGGCCTTGCTGATCAGGTCGTTGACGTTGGCACGCAGCAGTCGGGAAAGTCGGTCGAGAATAGTCATGGGTGGTTCCTCCTTGCGAAGCTGATTCCGCGAACATGATTACGCAGCCGCTCCCGGCCCGGTTCCCGCACTTCCGAACCTAAAGGCCACCTAAAGCCAGGCTGGGGTTGGAGGGGAGAGCGCACAAGGGGACTCCTCCGGTCAGGATGGGTTCCCCTCGCTCTGGAGCAGCATGCGCGGAGGGGCCTCCGGATGAGCCTTGCCACGCCCGAGGGTCCCTGGCACAGTGCCGTTGGAGAACCCCTAGAACACGATGGGCTTCAGGCCCACGCTGGCCGTTCCGCAGGCGACCGTCACATTTGTTCCCGCCGGGGTAAAGGTGCAGCCGAGCGCGCGCAGCCCTGCCAGTGGGAAAATCAGGTTGGTGCCGTCGCTGGCCGGAACCAGGGGGAGTTCGACGCTGCCGCTGCCCAGCTGCGCCGCCTTCTGCCCGACCGTCACGGTCAGCGGCGTCTCGTTGCCGCGCGACAGGCGGTATTTGCCGCCGCCCAGCGAGGTGACATTGACCACGCCCACCAGGTCGCGGCCCAACACGTAGGGCTGGCCCTTCACGACGCCTGCGGGCGTGGCGGGACGGGCGGCCGCCGGCGCGGCAGCGGCCTGCGCCACGTCCACCACCAGGAGCGTTTCCTTGTCGCTCAGCGGGGCCATCAGCACGAAGGACCCGACCGGGCCGCCCGCCGTCGCGGAAACCAGCAGCGAACTGGCCTTGCCGGTCCCGGCGGTCTTCCAGTCGCCCAGCGCGCGCGCGCCGAGCTTGCCGCGCACCAGGGGCCGCAGCGTGGTCGGGGCGCCCTGCACGTACAGGCACACCGCCGCCGGGCTGACCTTGAGGGTCCTGGGGCAGGCCACGATCTGGCCCTTCACGGTGCCGCTGATCTCCACCGCCACGCTGCTCACGGAACGCACGGTATTGGCCGACACGGGCGTGGTGGTGGCCGCGCGGGCCGGGGCCGCCGGAGTGCCGGTGCCCTGCGCGCCTGCCACACTCAGGACCCCGGTCAGACACAGGCCCGCCAGGCGGAACGCCTTGGAAACTTTACGCATGGCTGGCATGGTACCCGCAGCGGATGAGCGTCAACTTTGAACCCCACATGAAGCCGTCAGGTTCCTCATGTCTCTATGGGCTGTCTTGGCTGGCCTGCGTGGTCGCGGAGGTGTGCGGCCCAGGCCGGGCGGGGTCGGCTACACTCAGGGCCGTGCTTGCGTTCCGGCTGATAATGATGTTGTTTGGCCTGCTCGCCGGGTGGGCGGCGGGTCACGCGCTGGCCCTGCGAATGGGCGACCCCGAGGTGGGGCAGGTCAATACCCTCAGCCTGATGCTGGCGGGGGCGCTCGCGGCCTTGCTGCTGGCCCCGCGTGCCGAACGGCTGGCGGCCCAGGGCCTGGCGCGGCTGAGCCGCTGGTACGCGGGCCTCTCGCCCCGGACGGTCGCGGCGGCCACCTTCGGGCTGCTGGTCGCGCTGCTGCTCAGCGTGCTGCTGGGCAACCTGCTGCGTGGCCTGCCCTTCTACAGCTGGGTCTGGAGCGTCCTGGTGACGCTGATTCTGGCGGCCTTTTTCGTGCCTTTCGCCACCCGGCACGCCGACGCGTTCGGCCTGCTGGCCTTTCCGCAGGTGCGCCGCAAGCCCGGCAGCAAGATTCTGGACACCAACGTGATTATCGACGGGCGCATCCTGGAACTGGCCCGCAGCGGCTTTCTGGAAGGCGAGCTGGTGGTGCCCGGCTTCGTGCTGCGCGAGCTTCAGGTGCTGGCCGACCACGCCGACCCGCAGAAGCGCACGCGCGGCAAGCGCGGGTTGACCGTGCTGGAGGACCTGCGCGGGGTGCGCCCCCTGCGCGTCGAGGACTGGGACGATCCGCAGCTCAGCACCGTGGACGACAAACTGGTGCGCCTCGCCCGCGAAACCGGCGGCAAACTGCTGACGAACGACGGCAACCTGGGCAAGATCGCGCGGCTGCACGGCCTGGAGGTGCTGAGCATGCACGCGGTCGCCGTCGCCCTGCGGCCCCAGGTCCAGGCGGGCGATCACCTCACCATCACGGTCACCAAGAGCGGCCAGCAGCAGGGTCAGGGCGTCGGCTACCTGGAGGACGGCACGATGGTCGTGGTCGAGGATGGCCTGAAGTTCCGGGGCAAGTCCACCCGTGTCTTGGTGGTCAACAACGTCCAGACCAACGTGGGCCGCATGATCTTTGCCAAGGTGGACAAGAACGACGCCGCCTGAGGAGGCCGGGGAGCGGGAAGACCTTCCGGGGAAAGCCTGGCTTCCGCCTCTGCCCGCCGCCGGGCTGCGCCCTGCTACCCTGACGTCATGACGGGCACAGGACGGGAAGGGGCGTTGGCCGGGCGCGTGGTCGCGGTGACCGGAGCCAGCAAGGGGATCGGGTGGGCCGTGGCCGAGGCGCTCGCGGCGCAGGGCGCGCGTGTGATCGGCGGCGCGCGGGACGTGGGCGGCCTGAGTCTGGACGGCTCGGCGTTTCACCCGCTGGACGTGACGGATGAGGCCAGCGTGCAGGCCTTCGCGGAGGCGGCGGTGCGGGCCGGGGTCGACGCGCTGGTGAACAATGCCGGGGTCGGCTCCTTCGCGCCGGTCGAGGAGATCACGCCGGAGGAATACCGCCGCGTGATGGACACCAACGTGCTGGGCACCCTGCTGGTCACGCGCGCCCTGATCCCGCACTTCCGGGAGCGGCACGCGCGGGGCGCCGGGTCGCAGGTGGTGAACGTCACCAGCGACGTCTCGGGCCGGACCTTCGGGACGGGCGCGCTCTACACGGCCAGCAAGTACGCGCAGCGGGCACTCACGCAGGCCCTCGCGCACGAGGGACACGGCTACGGCCTGCGCGTGACCGAGATCCGCCCCGGGATGGTGGACACCTTTTTCGCGGACACCGTGCAGGGCGAGGCCCACAAGGCCGCCTGGCTGCGTCCCGCCGATGTGGCCGACGCCGTCCTGTACGCCCTGACCGCCCCGGTCCATGCCCGGATCGACGAGGTGCTGCTGCACCCGGTCGTGCAGGAGGTGGCCTTCTAGCCTCCGTCACCGGGAAACACCGGGACAGGGGTGCCACTCTCTGGACAGTCTCCTGAACAGCGGCGCAGACGAGGAGGACCCCTCGCAGGCCCCCGGACTGACTTCCGTGCCTCAGCCCCGGCCCTGGGGCGGCCTGGTCCCTTCTCAGCCTGGGCACATTCGGCGGCCAATGAACTTTCTCTGAAGCCCTTCTGCTATCCTGGGCCTCCCTCCTTTCCGAGCTGGTCAACTTTCCTTCCCACTGATCCGTGAAGGCGAGCTGACACAGGGGTGAGAGCCTCACGTCAGGCGGGGCCTGTCCTCATGGAAGTGCCGCCGCCCATCTCAGGAGAATGCATGAAAAAACGACTGCTGCTGTCTACTGCCCTGCTGCTGAGTGCCTGTGGCACGGGGACCCATGCCACGCTGCCCACCACGGGCACGGGAAAGGCCGTGTTCACGGTGCTCTCGCTGCCCGCCGAGGTGCGGCAGGCGACCCTGGAAGTGCGCGGCACGGACGCGAACACCAGCCGTGAGCTGTATACCCTGACCGCCACCCTCCGGGACGGGACGGCCACCTTCACGGTGCCCAACCTGGTCAAGGGGGCCTATACCCTCACGGCACGCGGGTACGACGGTGCGGACGCCGAGAAGGTCGTGCTGTACAAGGGCACCCGCGCGGTGACCTTCCAGAACGAGGAGCCGATCAGCCTGCGGATGAACCGCGTGACGAGCGCCATTCACGTCACGGCGACGGGCGTGATGGGCAAGAGCAACGTTCTCGTGGCCAAGGTGGGGTCGCTCGAAGCGCGCCTGATCGGGAATGGCAACACGGCGGCGGGCGTCTTGCAGGGCGTTCCCACGGGCCGGAGCATCCGGGTGCTGGTCGAGGGCCGTGACACGGCCGGCACCCTCCAGCAGCAGGGCACGGCCACGCTGCGGCTGAGTGAGGACGATCAGAACGTGAGCGTGGGCCTGAGCGACGTGATCAATGCGGCTCCGCCCGAGGCCCCCACCCTCAGTGGCGTGGACACCGTCAAGAAGGGAGAGCCGTACACCCTGAGCATCGCGGCCCGGCAGCCCGACAGCCGCGCCCAGCTCAAGACCGTGACGGTCGACTGGGGCGACGGCAGCGCCCCCCAGGTGCTGGACGCCAGTGGCCAGAGCGGGGCGTTTCAACCCACGCACACCTATACCGCCCCCGGCCCACGCAGCATCAGCGTGACGGTGACGAACACAGCGGGCCTGAGCAGCATGGCCGGCCTGAACGTGAATGTCCTCGACACCACCAACGGGAACGTGACGGTGGATGTCGGTGCGGAGGTGGCCCCCGTCACCCTGACCTTTACCGGGGTGGACCCCGCTGCCGACCGCGTGATCGCCACCATCACCGCCCCCGAGAGCAGCATGGGGACCGCCAGCGTGCGCGCCCAGGACCTCAAGCGCACCTACGTGCTGGAACTCGTTCCGCGCGGGGGCGGCACCTGGAGCGGCACCCTGAGCCTGCCCGTCGGCTTCACGTACAGCGTGCAGCCCCGCAGCCTGACCGGCGAGCAGAGCCGGGAGGGCCAGGCCCAGACCTTTACGACCACCCCGGAGGGCGCGGCGCCCACCTTCGCCTTCGGTGGCGGTGGCGGGGACACGGCCCCCACCTGCCCGGTGCCCACCACGCCCGTGACGAACATCGGCGTGGTGCAGGGGTCCGGCGCGGCCAGTCCGCTGGCCGGACAGACCGTCACCGTGCGCGGCGTGGTCACCAGCGACACGCAGGCGGGCCTGGGCGGCTTCTTCATCCAGGAGATCGCCCCCGATAACGACCCGGCCACCAGCGACGGCCTCTTCGTGTTCACGGGCACGGCGCGCCAGACAGTCAGCGTGGGCGACGTGGTGCAGGTCGGCGGCACCGTCAACGAGTACTTCAACGCCACGCAGCTCGAAACCGTCACCAGCTTCCAGAAGTGCAGCGGCACGCAGGTCGTCAAGCCCGTGACCCTGAACTTCCCGCTGAATACCCTGGACCAGCTCGAACAGTTCGAGAACATGCTCGTGACGATTCCGCAGACGCTGACCGTGACCGACAACTACGGCTACGGGCGCTACGGCGAACTCGGGCTGTCCAGCGGGGGCCGCCTGTTCAACCCCACCAACGGCAACGCGGCTGGCGAGACCCTCCAGAGCCAGGCCCTGCGCCGCATCGTGCTGGATGATGTCAGCAACGCGCAGAACCCCGGCGCGGTGCCGTACCTGAACGCCCTCAACACCCGCCGCACCGGCGACACGGTCGAGAACCTGACGGGCGCGCTGCGCTACGCGAACAACACATTCAAGATCGAGCCGACGGTCGCGCCAGTCTTCAGGGATGCCAACCCCCGGCCCACGGCCCCCGGGGAGGTCGGTGGCCGCCTGCGCGTGGCGGGCGCGAACGTGCTGAACTACTTCACGACCTTTGGGGGCAGCGCCGACCGGGGCGCCAACAACGCCTACGAGTTCGGGCGGCAGAAGGCCAAGATCGTGAGCGAGCTGATCGGCCTGAACGCCGACGTCATCACCCTGATGGAGATTCAGAACAACGGCGAGACGGCCCTGAACGATCTGGTCGCCGCGCTGAACGCCGCTGCCGGGGCGGGCACCTTCGACTCGGTCAAGACCGGCACGCTGGGTACGGACGCCATCCGCGTGGCGATCATCTACAAGCCCGCCAGGGTGGCCCCGGTCGGGCAGCCGAAGATCGACACCGCCAGCATCAACGACCGCCCGCCCGTCGCTCAGACCTTCCGCGAGGCGGGCACGGGCGAGACCTTCAGCGTGATTGCCAACCACTTCAAGAGCAAGGGGAGTTGCCCCACGAGCGGCGACACCGATCAGGGCCAGGGCTGCTGGAACCTCAAGCGGGTGAATCAGGCGCGCGAACTGCTGACGTTCGCCGACTCTGTCCGACAGGCCTCGGGCGACCCCGACGTGCTGCTGCTGGGTGACCTGAACTCCTACGGCGAGGAAGACCCCATCCGGACCCTGATCGCGGGCGGCTTCGAGAGCCTGAACAAGCGGATTCCGGTCGAGGACCGCTACTCCTACCAGTTCAATGGGCAGTTCGGCTACCTCGACCACGCGCTGAGCAGCACCAGCCTGAGTGGTCAGGTCACGGGCATCACCGAGTGGCACATCAACGCCGACGAACCCACGTTCCTCGACTACAACGTCGAGTTCAAGGCCAATCCCACCTGCACCTCGGCCACCTGCACCACCCCCGACCTGTACACGCCCGAGGCCTTCCGCAGCAGCGATCACGACCCCGTGCTGGTCGGCCTGAACCTCAGCGGCGGCGGGACGACCACCCCCGTGTCCAGCGTCATCCTGACGCCCGGCACGGCCAACGTGACCACCACCGCAGGTGCCCCCGCCGTCACCACCACCTTCACGGCCACGGCGCAGAACCTCACCGGCGACCTGACCATCACCGTCACGCCGCAGAATGACGCCCCGGCCCTGGCGACTGCGCCTGCCACGGTCACCAGCGGCCAGCCCTTCGCCGTGTCCGTCACCGCCCCGGAGGGCACCGCGCCCGGCACCTACGCCTATCAGGTCAAGGCGGCCAGCGGCGACGTGAGCAGCACGGCCACGCTGACGGTGACGGTGAACGCGCCGATTGTCCGCCCGCAGCCGGACAGCGAGCTGTACTTCAGCGAGTACGTGGAGGGCAGCAGCAACAACAAGGCGCTGGAGATCTACAACCCGACCGCCCAGGCCGTGAACCTGGCCGACTACACGGTGGAGCTGTACGCCAACGGCGGGACCACGACCACGAACACCGTGACCCTGAGCGGCACGCTGGCGGCGGGCGGGACCTTCGTCATCGTGAACGGCTCGGCGGTGGCGGACCTCAAGGCCAGGGGCCAGCTCGTCAGCAACGTGACCAACTTCAACGGCGACGACGTGCCGGTGCTGAAGAAGAGCGGCACCGTGGTGGACGTGATCGGCCAGATCGGCTCGGCGGCCAAGTGGGGCGAGAATGTCACCCTGCGCCGCAAGGCCACCGTGAAGGCGGGCGACCCCGACGGCAGTGACGCTTTCGACCGTGCCGCCGAGTGGGACGTGCTCACCATCGATACCTTCGACGGTATCGGCAGCCGCTGACCCCCGCCCTTCCCGGCCACCCTGCCTCCCGGCGGGGTGGTTTTTCTATGCTGTCCCCATGAAGCCTGACCTCACGTTCTTCCTCGGCCAGACCGTGCGCGTGGTGGTGGACCGCCCGCTGGGGAGCCGCCACCCGCGCTGGCCCGACCTGGTGTACCCGGTGAATTATGGCGAACTCCCGGGAACTGTGGGTGGCGACGGGCACCCCATAGACGCCTACCTGCTGGGCTGGGACCGGCCCGTGCGGGAGGCCAGGGGCGTGGTCACGGCGGTCATCGTCCGCGAGGACGACGCGGAGGACAAGCTGGTCGTGGGGCGTCCCGGTGCCCACTGGACAGATGCAGAGATCATGAAGGCCGTTTCGTTTCAGGAACAGTACTTCCAGGCGCGCGCCGTGCGTTAGCCTCCACGGATGACCCATTCAGACAGACCGGTGACCCTGATTACCGGGGCGACGGGCGGCATCGGCGCGGCGCTCGCGCGGGAACTGGCGGGAACCCACAGCCTCCTTCTCCAGGGGCGGGACGGGGCGCGGCTTTCTACCCTCTGCGCGGAGGTGGGCGGGGCGCCGCTGCTCCTCGACCTGACCCGGCCGGACACCTTCGAGGCCGCCCTCTCGGGCCTGGGCCGCGTGACGAACGTGGTGCAGAACGCGGGGGTGGTCGAACTGGGCGCGGTGGCCGAGCAGCCGCACGAAGTCTGGACACACACCCTCGCCGTGAACGTGGTGGCCCCCGCCGCCCTGACGCGCCTCCTGCTGCCCCGGGTCCGGGCCGAGCGGGGCACCCTCGTCTTTGTCAACAGTGGCGCGGGCCTGCGCGCGAATGCCGGGTGGGCCAGCTACGCGGCCAGCAAATTCGCCCTGAAGGCCCTGGCCGACGCCCTGCGCGAAGAGGAGACCCCTCACGGCGTGCGCGTGACCAGTGTCTATCCGGGCCGGACCGCCACGCCCATGCAGCAAAAGGTCCGGGCACAGGAGGGCGGCAGCTACGATCCGGCGGCCTTCGTGGACCCCGCGACGGTCGCCGCTACCGTGCGCTTCGTGCTGGACGCCCCCCGTGACGCCACCCTGCCGGACGTGACCGTGCGGCCCGGTCCCCGTTGAGGAGGCCGGGAGTGGAGCAGCCAATGGAACAGTACGACGCGGTCATCGTCGGTGCGGGTCCGGCAGGTCTGAATGCCGCGCTGGTGCTGGGCGGCGCGCGGCGGCGGGTGCTGCTGCTGGACGGTGGGCCGCCCCGCAATACCCGGGCCACCGCCGCCCATGGGGTGTTCACGCGCGACGGCACGCCCCCCGGCCAGCTCAAGACGCTGGGCCTGGTCGACCTCGCCCCGTATCCGGTAACGGTGGTGTCCGGCGTGGCGCGGGAGGCCCGGTCCCTGCCTGGCGGCTTCGCGGTGCGGCTCGACCGGGGCTGGGTCCAGGCCCGGCGCCTGCTCCTGGCCACCGGGGTGCGCGACGTGCTGCCCAACGTGCCCGGTCTGCGCGCGCGCTGGGGCCGCACCGTCCACCACTGCCCCTACTGCGATGGGTGGCCCAACCGGGAAGCGGCGCTGGCCGTTCTGGGGTCGCATCAGGAAGGCCACCACCTCGCCCTGAGTGTGCGGGCGTGGTCGAAATCGGTGGCCCTGCTGACCGACGGCCCCGACGAACTGACGGACGAGCAGCGCCGCGACCTGGCGCGGGTGGGCGTGCCCATCTGCACCGCGCCCATCCTGCGCCTGGGCGGGACGGACACCGTGCAGGTGAAGTTCCGGGGAGGGGAGCGCCTGACGCTGGACGCGATCTTCCTGAACCCCACCCAGGTCCAGAACAGCAGCCTGGCCGCTTCGCTTGGCTGCGAGCTGAACGAGAAGAGCCGCGTGGTGGTCAACGAGAATGGCATGACCAGCGTGCGCGGCGTGTGGGCCGCCGGGGACATGACGGGCGCGCCGCAGTACGTGATGAATGCGGCGGCCAGCGGCATGATCGCCGCCGTTTCCCTGAACACCACCCTGATCCACGAGAACGTGAGGCGGCTGGGCGCGGCCTTCCACAAGTCCCCCGGCGAGGAGGAAGGCAAAGCCCCCAGTGGGGGTGAGGCGTCCTGAAAGCCGTCCTCTTCGACCTCGACGGCACGCTGCACGACCTCACCGCCACCGTTCGGGGCTGGCTGACGGGGCACGTGGAGCGGCACGGCCTGCCCGGCGGGTACGCGGAGCGGTTTACCGTGCTGGACGACTTCGGCTACCGACCCAAGCGCGAGGTGCTGCCGCAACTGGTCCGTGAACTGGGCCTGCCCCACGACCCGGAGGTTCTGTTGGCCGATTTCTCCGAACATTCCCTGGCCGCGCCCGTCCCCATGCCACACGCGCTCGACGTTCTCCAGGAACTGCGGGCGCGTGGCCTGCGGGTGGGCGTGGTCACGAACGGCTGGGTAGAGGCCCAGACCACCTGCCTGGAGCGCACCGGCCTGGCTCCCCTAACCGACGATGTGGTCATCAGCAAAGGCGTGGGCCTCAGCAAACCCGCCCCCGCCATCTACGAACTGGCCCTTGCCCGTCTCGGCGTGAACGCGGCGGACACCTGGTTCGTCGGGGACTCGCCCCGCAACGATGTGTGGGGGCCGCAACAGGTGGGGCTGCGCGCGGCGTACCTCCCCACCGGGCATGGGCTGAGTGGCGAGAGGCCCGACGCCGTGCTGCGGGATTTGCGGGACGTGCTGCGGCTGATGGAGCGCTGAACATCCGCGCTGAAAGCGGAAAGCTGCTGGCGGACGGCTCCTGCTAGCATGCCCCGCGTGACGCTCCCCGACCTCCCCATCGCCGAGGTGCTCCCCGAAGTGCGGGCGGCCCTCGCGGCGCACCCGCTGGTGGTGCTTCAGGCCCCGCCGGGAGCGGGCAAGAGTACGGCGCTGCCGCTGGCGCTGCTGGAAGAACCCTGGCTGGCCGGACAGGGCGCCGTGATGCTGCAACCCCGCCGGGTGGCAGTTCGCGCGGTGGCCTCCCGGCTGGCCGAGGGCCTGGGCGAGGAGGTGGGCGGCACGGTCGGCTCGCGCGTGCGCTTCGAGTCACGGGTGTCGGCCCGCACGCGCATCGAGGTGGTCACGGAAGGCATCCTCACCCGCCGGTTGCAGCGTGACCCGGAACTCTCGGGCGTGGGCCTGGTGATTCTCGACGAGTTCCACGAGCGGTCCCTGAACGCCGACCTCGCCCTGGCCCTGCTGCGCGAGGTACAGGGGGCGCTGCGGGACGACCTGCGTGTGCTGATCATGAGCGCCACCCTCGACCCGGCCCTGCCCGAACGGCTGGACGCGCCGCTGGTGCAGAGCGCGGGGCGGGCCTATCCGGTGGACGTGCGTTACCTCCCCGCCGATCCCTCTGGCCGCGTGGAGGACGCCGTGGCCCGCGCTGTCCGGGGGGCGCTGGAGGCCCATCCGGAAGGCGACGTCCTGGCCTTTTTGCCCGGCGTCCGCGAGATTCGGGGGGCGCTGGGTGCCCTGTCCGGTGTGGACGCGCTGGTGCTGCCCCTTTACGGCGACCTGCCGCTGGCCGAGCAACGGCGGGCGCTCCTGCCCGGTCCCGGCGGACGGCGCAGGGTGGTGCTGGCGACCTCCATCGCGGAAACGTCGCTGACGCTGGCGGGGGTGCGGGTGGTGGTGGACGGCGGCCTGAGCCGCACGCAGCAGTTCGATCCCGGCACCGGCCTCA
>NZ_JHAC01000071.1 GCF_000599865.1 Deinococcus phoenicis
TCCGCCCGCCGAATCGTCGCCAGACTCAAGGCCCCGTTCCCAATTCCGTCGCAGGACTCTGCCATCACTGGTGCCGTGTGCACGTGACGCCTGCACGTTCCGCCCACCCCTGCCAGCGGTCCTGCCCGTGCGGATAACTCAATGGCTCTCCGCGCCCGTTCTTCGTTGTCTGAAACGGTGGCCTCGGCGTGTAGCCCGAGAGCGGGAAACCGAGAAGGGTGAACCCATCGAGTTCTCCCTGGGGCGTGACCCGGAGGTGCGGTACGGGCGGGCCGTGAAGGTACTGGAGGCCGGGGAACGGGGCAGTGGGAAGTACCAGGTCACCTACATCTTCGAGAACAGCAAGGACCGGGCCATCCGGGTGGAGCTGACCGAGCGGATCTATGGCCGCAAGGTGGTGCTGAAAGGGGTGGAGAAGAGCGGGGAGACCCTGATGGAACTGCGCGCGGACGTACCTGCCCGGGGCAGCGTCACCCGCACCTTCACGGTGGAACTCGAGAACTGAAGGGAGGCGTCAGCCCCCTGTCACCTGCCGCCCCTACCCTGAGCCATGCTCGCCGTTCTGCTGGGTGCGGCCCTGCTCGCGCCCGTCCCGCCCGCCGCCGTCCAGGTCGAGCAGGGCCGGGCCTTCGTCTCCTGCGGCTGGTTGCAGCAGCACCGGGAAGACCTCAGTTGCCGCCAGACGCCGGACAGCCTGGCCCTGTCCGACGCCTTCTCCCCCTCGGTGGTGTGGTTGATTGAATCGGCGGGCCGGGCGACGTCCCGCCCCACTCAACAGGGGCAGGTGGAGCGCGCCGTGACGCCACCGCTTAACCGCACTGCCGACCATTTCCTGGCGGCCCGTGACCTGCAGCGCCTGCTGGGCGTGCCAGTGGATTGGAAAGCTGGGCAGCTCTGGCTGGGCCAGACGCCCAGCGCCGTGCGCGCTGTGGCCCGTGTTCAGCAGGCGGACCGGGACGTGGCAAACCTGAGACGGCAGCGGGGCATTCCCCCGGGCGTGGGCTACAGCGAAATGGAGCGGCTGACGCTCTTCCCCGTAGGCCGCGCGGACGAGCGGTGCGACTGGGTGGAGGATACTGCCCGCTGCTTCGCCTGGCGGGGAGGCCGCTGGCAGGCGACGTGGGCGGCACAGACGGAACGCACCGCCTGGGACCCCTGGCCCACGCTCGCCAGCCGCGCTCTTGAGGCGGTGCTGGGTCAGGCGAGGACGCTGCGGGGCCAGAAGCCTGACTGGAGCGGCGGCCTGGAGTACGAGGGGGTGAGCGGACACGGGATGGGACACGCCGTTCGCCGGGGGAGGGTGGCGCCGGGAGGCCAGTGGACACAGGTGTACGAGAAGAGCGGCACGATTGACGCTGCCTTCGCGCCGAACCCGCCAGGAGGGAAGACGGGGAACTGACGGTCAGCGCTGTTGCCCTGCCGGGCGCCAGAAGCCTGCCCCGGCCGTGACGAACACGCCGATAACAGCCCACAGCGTGGGATTGGGAAAGGTGACCTCCTGCCGGTTCTGCCTGTCCTGGCAACCCGGCACGCGCTTGCAGCGCCATAGATGCAGGGTCAGGGGCGAGGCGGAGGACATGCTCACGGGCTGCTCCTGCCCCACCGTGGGCGCTTGTAGCATCCGGTTATGCTGCCAGGTGGCCAGCATGCTGGCGGGAGGATTGAAGGGGAGCGACCTCTTTCGCCTGGCCACTCACCGGAGAGGGTGGATCATCAGGCGAATGGCGGCCTGCCCGGTGCTGCCCCAGCGTGTTCCCTGCTTCTGGACGTTCAGGGTCAGGACGGAGAGGCCTGGCCGGGCGTCCTTCGCGGCAGTGACCTCGACCGTCAATTGCCCCTGCTGGAAGAAGCGGCGGGGGGCTGTACGGTTAACTCGGGGTCCCGGTACAGAACCGTCTCCTGTCCCAGGGGACGGGACGGGCGGTCAGTTCCCCAATGGAAGAATTCAGCCACCGGCGGCTGACACTGACCACGTTGACGGGAGTGGTCGGCGGAACACCGTCCAGGTCGAAGACCAGTGTAGCTCCCGCGTTTCGCCCGGTCGGAGGTCGAGGGACGTAGAGAAGTCCTTCTGCCAGGGTTACCGCTCGGCATTCTGGAGGGACACCAGGGGGACGGGGCAGAAGGGGGTGTGGCCGCACATCACCTGGATGTTCTCGCTCTTGGGGGAGGTCAGCCAGGCGCCGAAGGCCATCAGGGCCAGGGCGGCCCCGGCCTGGAGCAGCGCCCGGAACAGGCGGTTCATGCGGTCCCTCCGCGCTGCGGCAGGCGGATGCCGGTCACCTCGTCCATAGAGGCGAAAACGGTGACCGACAGAGTCCGGCCGTGCCGAGGGTCAGCAGGATGACCAGCCAGCAGGTTCGCTTCCATCTCGCCATCCTCGCGCTCCCAGGGCCTGAGTTTTCCGTCTGAACCGCAGAGAAGGACGGGGCCTGACAGTCGCCGGACGCCCTGCGTGCCGGCGGGTCACTCTTCCTCCGGGTCGCAGAAGATGGGCTGGCACTCGCCTTTCCCGCCGTTCCGGTTCAGGGGCTGGGCCGGCGCACTCAGCCACGCCACCTTCCCCGACGGCTGGGTCACCCGCACGCCGGCGCGCACCTCGTACCTTCCCGCCGGGGCCAGCTTCCCGCTGCTCAGCCGTCCGTCCCAGCGGGCGTCCAGGCTGCGGTGCAGGCTCGCGCCGGTCGGGCAGTGGTTCGCCCGGCTGTTCGGGAAGGTCCGGGTGGAGTACACCACCTCACCGCGGTCCACCTTCCGCACGACCGCCACGAACAGGCATTCCCGCGCGCCGGGGAGCGTGCGCCTGGCCGCCGGGTTCAGCAGCTTCAGACTGATGTCGTGCAACGTTCCCTGGGGAGACGTCCAGGCCCCGACCTTCAGCTCGGCCTCGCCGGGCTTGCCAGAAGGCGGGAGGGGCGCGGGCGGCGTCACCTGGATTGTCACGCGGGCCAGGGACACACCCTTCTTGCGGGCCAGGTCCTGCACGGCCTGCTTTGCCCGTTCATCCGGCACGGTGATGACCAGGCGCTGCACGCCGCCTTGCTCCTCGAAGCGGGCCGTGCCCTTGATGCTCTGCACGGTGGGGGCAGGAGCCAGGATTTGGAGGGGCTTCAGGACGCCGCCGTCCTTCGCCGGGGGCAGCACCGTGAAGGGCACGTCCGGGGGACGGATGGCGAAGGCCCCGGAGCCGTGGGCCGCCTTGAGGAGGTAGTTCCCCGGGGGAACGAACTGCCCCCGCGCGTCCCTGAGGTCCCAGTGCGCCGGGGCCACGCTCTGCCACACGGGGGTCAGGGCGTCCCGGGTCTCGCCAGGCTGGATGATCAGTCCACCGGCGATGGAGGGGCAGGCCGGTGGTGCCGGGACAGGCCGGACCACTTTCCCCGTGTCCGCCCGCACGACCATGAAGTCGAAGCTGCACACCCGGTTGAAGGAAAAGGCCTCCTTCCCCGTATTCATGACCGGGAATTGCAGGGTGAGCAGGTCGCCCTGCGCCACCTGCCGGGGAATGACCAGCCGCGCCTTCAGCGGATGAGGAAAGGTGGTGCGGGCGGGCAGACCCGGCGAGGGCAGGGCTACCAGCTGGAGGGCATCTGCGGGCACGCCCCGACCCTTGAAGAAGGCTGCGGCCTGGTTCCGCGCTTCCGGCGTCTGGAACTCGATGCGGAGCCGGTTGGCCCTGACATCCACGCCGATGCTGTTCCAGCCGAACAGGCCGCGGGCGAGGTACCGCGCCCGGGAGAGCTGGGCGGCGTTGTACCGGGCGGGGACGAAGCGCACGCGGGTCAGGTCATGCCCGCTGAGGGTCAGGTCATGGCCCCGCCTCCGGCGCACCTCGCTGAGCACGGCCTGCCGGGCGGCGGGGTCGGTGGAGGTGACCATCAGGACGACCCCCTGCCCCTCCACCCATAAGCCGGCGAAGGCGGGCGCCTTGAGGGCCAGGGCGGCATCCTCGTCTTCCGGCGTGACCGGCAGGCTGTTCCAGGGGGCAGCCGTGGACGTGGGAGTCGCGGCGAACGCCGGGAACAGCGCCGGAGCGCCCAGGAGGAGCAGGCAGAGCAGGGCGGCGGGACGCAGCGGCATGCCCCCAGCATGCGGAACAGGGGTTGACGGACGGTGAGGAAATCTCTTCAAGGGCTGCCCAAACCACCTCGCGCCGCTGGTTCAGCGCACTTCAAACCACGTCACCGTGTCTACCCCGACCACTGCCAGCCGCTCGCCCACGAAGGCCAGGTCCTTCGCGCCGTTCAGCGCCGGGTCACGCCTCACGTTGCCGGCCCGCACGTCGCCCAGCAGCCATTCACTCCAACTCTGGACACCGACCCAGCGCCCCGCCGCGTCCACCCGCAGGGCGGAGGGGTAAAAGCCCCCCTGCGCGGATTTGAGAAAGGTGAGCGTGCCCGCCGTCTGCCCCGTCGCTGCCCGGTAAAGGCGCAGTTCTCCGCCCTCGGTCGCCAGCGCGAACCACTGCCCGTCAGGGGTCACGGTCACGCTGCGCCCCGCCGGGACGTCCAGACTCCAGAGCCGCCGCTCACCCTGCCAGCCAGACAGTTTGCCCTCGCTCTGGCACAGCCGCACCTGGGTCAGCACCGGCGTGAGCCACTGCCCACCGTCGCAACCGGGGCGGGGGTCGGTGGTCACGACCTTGAGCGGCACGGTCTGCCCCGTGGTCAGGCCGCTGAGGTTGGCCTGCCAGATGCTCGGCGTCAGCTTCGGCTCGGTGCCGGGGGTCCAGCTCAGGTCGCGTCCGTAGACGGTCAGCGTGTCCCCCGTCAGCGTGAGCCGTTCGCCCTCGGCAAAGTCGGGGAGGCGCAGGGCCAGCGGGCCGGCCTTTTCCGGGCCGTAAAGCCACAGGGTCGGGCCGGAGAGCGTCAATGTCCGGTTCCCGTCCTCGCTGAAAAAGACCCGCTGGGGGACGGGGCCGACCGTTTGCGGCGTCGCCTCACCGGGGCGGCTCAGCAGCAGCGCGTTCGCCACGCCACTCGCGATCGCGCCCCGCGCCGATACCATCCGAATGAGGGCATCTTTGGGGGCGGGGACGGTGTCCTGCAGCGTGAAGGCAGTTTCCGAGGCCCCGGGGATGCGGTAGCGCCACAGCGTCCGGTCAGAGTTGAGCAGCAACTCGCCGCCCGGGGCCCAGGTCACTTGCAGGTTGTTTATGGTCTCGGTGTAGGGATCGGGCCGCAGCACGGCCCGCTTCTCGCCGCCCGGCAGCGCCCAGAGGGTGACACGCCGCGCCGCGCTCCAGGCCAGCCAGCGCCCGTCGGGGCTGAACGAAAGCATCTCGCCCTGCCGCGGGGCCGTCTCGAAGCCCAGCGCCGGGAAGATGGTGTCCAGGCTGAGTTTCTTCCCCTCCAGGCACACTTCTACTGGCCCATACCCCCGCGCCTTCGTCGCCAGCCAGTCGCCGCGCCGGGTGTAAAAGCCCACCAACTCGCCGCCGCTGACCTCAAAGGGAATGCCCGCCTCGCTCTTCTTCCAGATGCCCTGGGGGGTAAAGACCAGCGGCCCTGCCTCCCCGACCCCCAGTGCTGCGCGCACCGCCGCGCCCAGCGGCTCTGTCCCTTCCCCCAGCGGTTTTCCGGTGTCTGCCGCCAGCTTCAGGGTCTGCCCGTTCATTCCCAGCAGGGTGAGGCTGGTGCCCTCCCAGCGAACCTGGCGGGGCCACCACTTCAGGGTCACCTTCTGCCGCCACAGTGGACGGAGCGGCGAGACCTGCCAGAGGGTCAGGCCCGCCTCGTCACGGGTTAGCAACCTGTCCCCGTCCTCGCTGAACGCCACGGGCTGCACGTCGCGCCCCGCCGGAAAACTGAGCGTACGTGCAGGCTGCGGCGTGAGGGTCTGGGCGCTGGCGAGGCCCAGCAGGGCGGCAGTCAGGAGGCTCAGGCGCTTCATTTCTCCCCTCCTTCAACTTGGTAAAAGCGCAGCGCGTTGTCACGCTCACTGCTCAGCAGTTCGGCCCGCGCTCCGTTCCAGTCCAGCGACTGCACCAGTCCGCCCGCCTTGACGAGGGTCTGCGGCGGCTGCCCCAGCCTGAGCGCCAGGAGTTCGCCCCCTTCCGTCCCTGCAAACAGTGTCCCTGCGGGAGTGAAGGCCAATGCTGTGACGCCGCTCACCAGCTTGTGACTTAGCGTCACTGCCCCTTTTGCGTCCCAGCGCTGCACCTCCCCGCCCAGGCTGCCCGCCGCGAGGGAGCCGTCCGGCCCGAAGACCAGCGCCCGCACTGCGCCGGGGAGGGCATAGGTCGCGGCGGCCTGTTTGTCCGGCAGCGAGAAGACCTGCACCGCGCCGCCACCCGTGCCGAGGGCCGCCCGCCGGCCATCCGGGCTGAAGGCCGCGCTCAGTACCCAGCCCTGGCAAGCGGGCACCACCCGCGCCGACCATTCCGGCTCGCCCGCCGCCACGTTCCACACGGCGGCCCCGCCTCCCTCATAGCCGACGAGCAGGCGCTGGCCGTCACGGCTGAAGGCGAGCGCGCGGTTCAGGCCGCGGGCGCCCACCTGCCAGATGGCGGCAGAAGGTCTAAGAGCGTGTTTGAAAAGGCTCAGGGAGCGGGTTCGAGGCGGCGCAACATGAGGCGGATGT
>NZ_JHAC01000072.1 GCF_000599865.1 Deinococcus phoenicis
CCGACCCCCCCCCCCCCGCCGTAGTACCCCCCGCCCAGCCCACCGCCCCCGATGATGATCGGGCCGCTGTAGCCGCCTCCCGAGTAGCCTCCCCCGCCGGAATACCCGCCGCCACCGAAGCTGCCCCCGCCCCCCGAGCTGCCGCCCGTGCTGCCCCCAAAGCCGCCCCCGGACTGCGCGGCGGCGTGTCCCAGCAGGGTCAGCACGGTCAGGACCAGCGCGAGCAGGGCCAGAAAGGTCAGGACCCTCCGGAGGGTCCGCGGCGTGACAGGTGAAGTGAAGGTCGGCATGATGTCCCAGTGTATGAGGTGAGGCCGCGCCGGGTTCCCGCGACGTGAAGGGAGGCCCAAGAGACCGGGGCGCGCGGACGCCTCATTTCCGCCCACCGCCCGCGTCAGCCCCTACACTCCGGGCATGACGGCAGACACCACCATCGACCTGACACTGGAGCAGTGGGACGCCTTCCTGGCGAATCTCTACGAGCGCGGCGACCGCCTGGAGAGGCGCGAACCGGGCGGCGAGTATCCCGCCGACGAGGCCGTGGACGCCTACGTGCTGAGCGGTCACGCCGAGGCCCTGCGAAGCGCGGAGGTGGACGGCGACCTCTGGGGCACCCTCGCGGACATCGAGGAGGAGGCCGGGGACGAGGAGGAGGCGTGGGCGAAGGTCAAAGCCTTTTATCTGGACCGGGGCTGCCTGCTGCTGCGCGTTCATGGCACCGAGGAACCCGAGGAATGGCTGCTGGAAGAGGGGCTGGCCCGGCGGCTGGGGCTGCTGGGGGGTCAGGCGGCGGTAAACCCCGGCTGAACGGGCGCTCATCTGTTCATGAGAACCCGGGCCTACGCTGAGCATCATGTTTGAACGCGAAGAACGTCACTTTCCGCTGAAGCGCCTCCTGATCCTGGGTGCCCTGATCGGGGGCGCGGCGTATTACCTCAGCCGCGAGCAGAACCGCAGGATGCTCGACCAGAAGCTGGCCGACCTCGGCCTCAAGGACGCCGCCGAGAACGTGGGCGACAGCGTCGCCAAGGGCTGGGAGAAGACCAAGGACGCTGCGGCCAGCGCCGGACACGTCCTGGCCGACAAGGCGGGCGAGGTCAAGGACGCCGTGCAACAGGGCGGCGCGCAGGCGGGGCTGGACAAGGCCAAGGACGTGGCGGGCGAGGCCAAGGTGGCCGTGCAGGGCGCTGCCGCCGAGGCCAAGGACGCCGCACGTGACGTGGCCGACACCGCCAAGGACCAGGCGCAGGACGTGAAGCCCCGCCTCCAGGACGCCAAGCAGAACGCCCAGCAGGCGGCCAGCCAGGCCAAGGATCAGGTGCAGCAGACGGCCGCGAACGTCAAGGCCGACGCCCAGCAGAACATGCAGCAGGCGAAGAACCAGGCGCAGGATGCAGCGGCCAACGTCCGCGAGGGTGCCCAGAACGTGAAGACCGACGTTCAGAACGCCGCGCAGAATGTCAAGACCGATGCCCAGAACGCCGCCAACAACGCGAAGAACAACGTCAAGGACGCCGAACGCCGTATGTAAGCCCCCGGTGGACGCCGTCAGAACCTCCCCATGCGGGAGGTTTTTTCGTGACGCTCACCCCGCGCCGCTCTCCCCCACCCCGCTAGACTCTGCGGCATGACGCGCAGGGATCAGGGGGGCCGTACCCAAACGCTGGAACGCACGGGCACCCAGCGCCCGAGGCTGTACCGGGTGCTGCTCCTGAACGACGACTACACGCCGATGGACTTCGTGGTGGAGGTGCTCTCGCGCCACTTCCGCAAGACGGAAACCGAAGCGCAGCTCATCATGCTGGCCGTCCATCACAAGGGGCAGGGCGTGGCGGGGGTCTACACGCGCGACGTGGCCGAGACGAAGGTCGCGCAGGTGACGGCCCAGGCCCGGCAGGCGGGCCACCCGCTGCGGCTGGTGGCGGAACCGGAGACAGGCGAATGAGGAACACACGATGATCGGCGACCACCTGCAAGTCACGATCGGCCGCGCCGCCGACTACGCCCGCGAGGCCGGGCACGAGTACGTGACCCTGGAACACCTCCTGCTGGCCCTGACACATGACCCCGAGGCGCGCGAGGCGCTGCTGGCCGTCGGCACGGATGTGGAGCGGCTGCGGGGGGACCTGGAGGAACTGCTCGACGATCTGGAGGTCACGGAGGACACCCAGCCCGACTTCACGCTGGGCGTTCACCGGGTCGTGCAGGGGGCCGTGCTGCAACTGCACGCCAGCGGCAAGGGCCATGAGCAGGCCGACGGGGCACGCGTGCTGGTCGAACTGCTGGAGGAGGAGGACTCGCCTGCCCGCGCGGCCCTGGAAGCCCAGGGCGTGACCCGGCTGGACGTGCTGGGCTACGTGTCGCACGGCGCGGCGAAGGTGGCCGGCCGCGAGCGCGAGCGGCACGTCGCCGGGGTGGACGCCGGGCCGGAGGACGCGGGCGCATCCGCCGAGCACAATCCGCTGGAAGCCTACGCGACCGACCTGACGGCGCAGGCGAAGGCGGGCGAGTTCGACCCCGTGATCGGCCGCGAGGCCGAACTGGAGCGCACCGTGCATATCCTGGCGCGGCGGGCCAAGAACAACCCCGTGCTGGTGGGCGAGCCGGGCGTGGGCAAGACGGCGCTGGCCGAGGGGCTGGCGCAGCGGGTGGCAGACGGGAAGGCTCCCGGCTTCCTGCGCGGCGCGTCCGTCTACGCCCTCGACCTGAGTGCCCTGCTGGCCGGCACCCGCTACCGGGGCGACTTCGAGCAGAGGCTCAAGGCGGTGCTGAACGCGCTGGACGGCCAGAACGCGGTCCTTTTTATCGATGAACTGCACACGCTGGTCGGGGCCGGAGCCACCGAGGGCGGCAGCGTGGACGCCGCCAACCTCCTCAAACCGGCGCTGGCGCGGGGGCGGCTGCGGGTGCTGGGGGCGACCACGCCCGCCGAGCTGCGCCATCTGGAAAAAGACCGCGCGCTGTGGCGGCGGTTTCAGACCGTGGAGGTGCCCGAGCCGTCGGAGGCCGATGCCCTCGCCATCCTGCGCGGCCTCGCGCCGGGGTACGCGCAACACCACGGCGTCACGTACACCGGGGGGGCGCTGGACGCCGCTGTGCGCCTCTCGGCCCGCCACCTGCGTGACCGCTTCCTGCCCGACAAGGCGATTGATGTGCTGGACGAGGCGGGGGCCGCCCGCAGCAGCGCCGGGAAGGGCGGCGAGATCACCGAGGCGGACATCGAGGCGACCGTCGCCCGTATGGCCCGCGTGCCGGTGGGCGCGGTGAAGGCGGAGGAAGTGCAGTCGCTCGCCACGCTGGCCGCCGACCTGAAAGCGCGCGTGTTCGGGCAGGACGCGGCGGTGGAGGCCGTCGCCAGCGCCGTCAAGCTTGCCCGCGCGGGCCTGCGCGATCCGCAAAAACCGCAGGGAGCGTTCCTGTTCGCGGGGCCGACCGGGGTGGGCAAGACCGAACTGGCCCGGGCACTGGCGGACCGCCTGGGGGTCCACCTGGCCCGCTTCGATATGAGCGAGTATCAGGAGGCGCACACCGTCGCCCGCCTGATCGGTGCCCCGCCCGGCTACGTGGGCTTCGACCAGGGCGGCCTGCTGACCGACGCGGTGGCAAAGAACCCCCACGCGGTCCTGCTTCTCGACGAGATCGAGAAGGCACACCCGGACGTGTACAACCTCTTCCTTCAGTTGATGGACCACGGCACCCTGACCGACCACACCGGCAAGAAGGTGGACGGGCGGGGCCTGCTCCTGATCTTCACCACCAACGCCGGGGCCGCCGACGCCAGCCGTCCCGCCCTGGGCTTTTCCCGCGAGGGTCGCGCGGGCGAGGAGGCCGAAGCCGTCAAGCGCACCTTTACCCCCGAGTTCCGCAACCGGCTGGACGCGGTGATCCATTTCCGGCCCCTCGCCCCGGAAATCATGGCCGGCGTGGTGGACAAATTCCTGCGGCAACTGGGGGAGCAACTGGCCGAGCGCGGGGTCACGCTGACCGTCACGGCCGCCGCCCGCGCGCTGCTGGCCCGGCTGGGCCACGACCCCCAGATGGGCGCTCGCCCCCTCGCCCGCGTCATCGAGGAGAAGGTCAAACGCCCGCTGGCCGACGAACTGCTGTTCGGGCGGCTGAAGGACGGCGGGGCCGTCACGGTGGACGCGCAGGGGGAAGACTTCACGTTCGGGGGCTGAAGCCGGATCTTCACCCTCCGCTGAGCCGGGCACGCCCGAGCTGGCAAAACAGGTACGGTGACGCATGGCCCCCCTCGACACCCTCACCCTCTCCGGCATCCGCCTCTATCAGCGGCACCTCTCGCCACGCAAGGGCTTTTGCTGCGCCCACGCGGCGCTGCACGGCGGCGAGTCGTGTTCGGCGGCGGTGGCACGCATCATCCGGGAAGAGGGCGTCGTGCGGGGCCGCCCGCGCATCGCGGCCCGCGTTGGCGAGTGCCGAAGGGCGCATACGGCCCTTCATGGCGGCTCGCCCCTGGCGGTGGGGTCGGGCGTGGAAACACGCGGCGTGTGCTGCCTGGGACCAATTCCGATTCCCTTCCGCTGCGGGTAAACGGCCCGGAGACAGACAGCCCAGAGGCGGCGAGGCCACCGCTCCGGCCCCGCCGCCTGCCTGGGGCCGCCTCAGCTCTGGCCGGGCACCTGGGGCTTCTCGCCCCGGAAGGCGTCCTGGCCCGCGACCTTCTCCAGCGGCACGACCTGACCGCTGCGGGCGCTCTGATACAGGGCGTCCATGATGCGGTGGTCCTGCACGCCTTCCTCGCCGGGTGTCCAGGGTTGCTGGCCCTGGCGGATGCACCGGGCAAAGTGGTCCATCTCCAGGCCGAACTGGTCCTCCTCGGAAAGTTTCGGCTGGAAGTCGCCCTGCTGGTCGGAAATGGTCAACTTCAGGCCCTCATAGGTGAAGGCCGGGTCCATCAGGACGGTGCCCCCCTCACCCAGCACGCGCAGGGTGGCCGTCTTCTGGACGCCGTAGCTGGTCAGGCAGTTGGCGACCACGCCGCCGGGAAAGCCCAGCAGGAAGCTCATGGACTCCTCCACTTCCTGAAAGCGCGGGTCGCCTTCCGGCTGATGCAGGGTGGCGAAGACCCACTCGGGTTCCTGGCCCACCACGAAGCGGATGGTGTTCAGGCAGTAGATGCCCACGTCCACCAGCGGCCCGCCGCCCGCGAGATCGGCCCTGAGCCGCCAGGCTGCGGGGTCGTCCTGGACCTGACCGTGAATGGAGTCGATCAGCTTGACCGCGCCCAGCCGGCCGCCCTGCACGGCGTCACGGGCGGCCCAGTGCTGGGGGGTGTACTGGCAGCGGTAGGCGGTCATCAGCAGCACGTCCGCCGCCCGGCAGGCCTCCACCATCGCCTGCGCGTCCTGCGCATTCACGCTGAGGGGCTTCTCGCACAGGACATGCTTGCCCATCCGGGCGGCCCGCTCCACGTACTCGCGGTGCAGGCTGTTGGGAAGGACGATATAGACGGCCTCCACGTCCTCACGGTCCCTCAGGTCCTCGAAGCGGTCGTAGGAATACACGTCCTGCTCGGTCAGGTCGTAGGCGCGCGCGAAGGCTTTGCCCTTCTCGGGGTCGCTGGTGACCAGGGCGGCCACGTAAGCGTGCTCGCTGGTGCGGGCGGCGGGAATCAGCTCCTCGCTGCTGAGTTCGCCTATGCCGACGATGGCGTAGCCCACGCGGCGCTGCTCGGCTTCGGGGAGGGGAATCTCGGGTTTCTGGGGCATAGGCCACCGTAACGACTTGAGGCCATGCCTGCTTCCGGACACGCTTCAGCAGTTCTTCAGAAGGGGGCAGGTCAAAGGGCGGACGCGCGGCCCACGTGCCCTCCCCTACGCTGGGGCGAATGCCCGAACTCACCCTCAGGGAAAGACGCGCCGAAGATCTCCCGGTCCAGTGGCGCTGGGAACACGCCGAGACCGCGCCGGAATGGAAACGCTGGGACGCGCCCTACTTCCATGAGCAGGCGCAACCGGCCAGCCTGACGCTGGAGGCGTTCACCGCCAGAGCGGGGACGCGCCCTCCATCGGCCCACAGCCGCGTCATCGCGCTGGACGGCGTGTGCATCGGGCAGGCCAGCCGCTGGGAGGAAGCCCCGGCGGGCGGC
Organism: Deinococcus phoenicis; assembly: GCF_000599865.1. GTDB lineage: Bacteria > Deinococcota > Deinococci > Deinococcales > Deinococcaceae > Deinococcus > Deinococcus phoenicis. Next base: position 6,110 of record NZ_JHAC01000072.1, read on the forward strand.
GGCTGGTGGGAACTGGGCCTGCTGATCTACGACCCCCGGCACTGGGGCGGCGGCCTGGGGACGCGGGCGCTGGACCTGTGGACAGGCGCGACCTTGCAGGAGACGGACGCACACGTGGTCATGCTGACGACCTGGAGTGGCAACGAGCGGATGATCCGCGCGGCACACCGCACCGGCTACCGCGAATGCGGGCGCGTGCCGGAAGCGCGGCTGTGGCAGGGCCAGCGTTGGGACAGCGTGCGCCTGTGCCTGCTGCGGCGGGACTGGGAAGCCGGGACTGGGAGGCGCTGACGGAAGGCCTTCAGAACAGCCGCTCAAAGGCTTCCGGGTAGAGGGTGACCAACCCTTCCCCGTCCACCTGCACCTCGGCCCTGAAGCCCGACTCCAGATTCTCGTAGCGGTACAGCTCGGCGGCCAGGCGGGTGTAGCGTTGCCGCACGGCGCGCACGTCCAGCGAAGGCACGCCTATCCACGCCGCGCGCAGGACGGCGCTGCCGCCCACCTCCAGCCCCAGGCGGCGGATGGGCAGCGTGTTCGTCAGCGGCGTGGCCTGAAGATCCACGTCGGTGCAGCCCTCCAGCTCGGACCAGGGCCGCCCCGCACCGTCTGTCCAGTGGCCTGCCCCGTCGCGGTGGAGGGTCAGTGCGCGCCCCGCCCGCAAGCTCAGCCGGAGGCAGCTGGGATGACCGTCCGGCTGGGCCTCCAGCCCGTAAGCCAGGGTGAAGGGCTGCCCGTCCTCCAGGCCGACCACCACGCCCTCCGCCCGCGTCCAGGGCGTCAGGTGGAGATGCTCCAGGCTGGGCCGCGCCGGGTCCAGACCGCGCCAGAGAACCGAAATGGGTGCCAGGGACATGCCCGAGCCTACCCGCCCGGGATACCCTGCCCCGCATGCCTCCCCACCTGCGGCCCGCAGCCCCCGCCGACGCCAGCTTTGCCGCCCCGCTGATACAGGCGACCATCGGGGCCATCGGGCACACGCTGACGGGCGAGCGCCGGGACGAGGCGGCGGCAGAGGTGCTGGCCGACTTTTTCAGGCAACCGGGCAACCGCCTGAGCTTCCGGAACACGCTGATTCTGGACGAGGCGGGCAAATCCCTGGGGCTGGCCGTCCTCTACCCTGGCGCAGAGGCGCAGGCGCTGGACGAACCGTTCCGCGCGCGCCTCCACACGCTGGGCCTGCCTGACCGGATCGACCCGGAGGCCATGCCGGGCGAACTGTACCTGGACACGCTGGCGGTGGCACCCCAGGCGCGGGGGCGGGGCCTGGGTAGCGTCCTGCTGGACGGTTGCGCGGAGCGGGCCGCCGCGCTCGGCCTGCCCCTGGGCCTGCTGGTGGAGGAAGGCAATCCGGCGGCGCGGCTGTACGCCCGGCACGGCTTTCTCCCCGTGGGAACGCGCGAGGTGGCCGGGCACCGGTACACGCACCTGACGCGGCCCGCCGGGGCGTAACCTTCACCCCACGGCACTCCCCGCAGGCAGCACGTCCACCAGACCCCAGGGCTGGGGCTTGACCGGGGCGGAAACGTTGGCGCAGGACAGCAGCACGGCGGCGTCCTGGGCGGGCAGGGCGAAAACAGACTTCACGGGCGTCACCCTGGTTCGCCCAGTGTGTTGCTGCCGTGCTGGCCTCTGTTCAGGGCCGCGCCAGGACGAAAGCGAAGGCCCAGGGCACCTGGCACCGGAGCTTCTGGCATCATGCGCGGCGTGAACGACCCCTCCACCTTGCCGGTGGTGCTGCGCGACCGCCAGCCGCGCGACCTGCCCACCCTGACCCGCTGGCTGTCCGATCCCGGGGTGGAGTGGCGGCGCTGGGACGCGCCCTACTTTCCCGCCGCCACGACGAACGAGACGCTACGCGCCTACGTCGAACACCTCGGCCAGACCGCCCCGGATGCGGACGAGCGCGTGATCGACGTGGACGGTGAATGCGTGGGCATGGTGAACCGTTCGGAGGAACCTCCGGAGGGCGGCGGCTGGTGGGACCTGGGCATCCTGATCTATGACCCGGCCGCGTGGGGCGGGGGCACCGGCACCCGCGCCCTGGCCCTGTGGGTGGCCGACACCTTCGAGTGGACGGACGCGCACGTGGTCACCGTGTCCACCTGGAGCGGCAACGAGCGCATGATTCGCGCCGCGCGGCGGCTGGGCTTCCGCGAGTGCGCGCGGGTGCGGGAAGCGTATGTGGTGGAGGGCGAGCGTATGGACAGCGTGAAGCTGGACCTGCTGCGCGCCGAGTGGGAGGCACATTAGAGCATTTGTCCGAATGACGCCGCTCTGGGGAAGGACACCTCTAACGCCTCCATTCTCCCAAACGCTCTCCCTCTTGCACTCGCTGTCTTGGGCATCGTCGTGAACGGACGCACATGAGCACGCCACTCCTCCAGAACGGACTGTCGGTCAGAACGGACTCGCTTGAGCCAGCCTGCCCTCCCCTTGAGGACGCCTTCTTGGGCAAAACGGCACCCGGATGGGGCCTGCCCGCTGCCCGCCCGCTCGGTCAAAAAGTAGGTCTCTTTTTGACAAATGCTCTAGGCTGCCCGCATGACGGCTCCCGACCGGCCCCCTCACCCCGGGAGGTCTGGGGCGTGAAGCAGCGCAAGGACACGCCCCGCCCCAAAGGCCCCAAGCCCGTGAACCCGCCGGGTTTTCTGGCGACCCAGGACCTCAAGGAACGCGGCTGGACGGCCAGCCTGATTGCCCGCTTCCTGGGCGGGCACGATCATGAACGCGAAAACGGCCTCAAGATGGGCCGTCGCCGTCTGCCGCCCGTCAAGCTCTACCGCGAGGAACGGGTGCAGGAAGCCGAACGCGACGAGGCGTTTCTGGTGGCCCAGGCCCGCGCCGCCGATGCCCGCGAACGCGCCGAGCGGGCCAGGGCCACGCGGGAGGCCAGAAGGGCGGCCCTCCTGCACGCGGCGGCGGCGGACTACACCTCCACCATCCACCCGGAGCCGCTCCGGAAGGGCGCGGTCCGGAAAGCCCGTGAGCCGTACCTCCCGGCGCTGGAGGCCACCCTGGCCCGCCTCGCCCGCGAGATCGGCAAGCTCACGCCGCGTGAGGAGGCCGAGTTGCGCGCGTTGCTGCTCTCGCGCCTGCATGCGGCCCTCGCCGCCGCCTATCCCTGGTATCCCGCGCCGGAGGACAGACCCCGGGAAAAGAAAAACGCCAGCCAGGAGGCGAAGCCCAGTGACTGGCGCGAGTGGGAGTGGGACTGAGATGTGGGGGCCACAGAAGGCTCTGAGTCATGAACAGGAGAAGAACGCCGGAGCTTCCGCGTTCTTCTCCTGTTCTCGCTTGGCGCTCAGCGCACAGAGGCGCAGCCCTCCGCCGCCTACTTCAGCAGGTCGAGCGCCTTTTTCAGGATCGCGTCGCCCTGCTGGTCCAGGGTGGCCTCGCCCTGGGTCGTGCTGTGGGCCGGGCGCTTGGCTTCGCCCGTATAGCTGAACTTGCCGTCCTTGTCGGCGGTGACGGTGATGGGCTTGCCGTCCACCGTCAGCGTCACCCTGGCGTTCGGCTCCAGGCCGCCGCCCGTGAAGTTCAGCGGCACGGTGTAGCGGGTATCTTTCACCACCACGTCGGGCGTGATGCCCTTCTTGTGAATCTGGCGGCCCAGCGGCGTCAGCCACTCGCTGTTCACGATGGCGACCTTGCCGCCGTCCACCGTGTCGACCGGGATCTGCGCCACGCCCTTGCCGAAGGTCTGCTCGCCCACGATGGTGGCCCGCTTGGTGTCCTGCAAGGCCCCGCTGACGACCTCGCTGGCGCTGGCGCTGTTCTTGTTCACCAGCACGACCAGCTTGCCGGTGTAGTCGGCGGGGCTGCGGGTGGCCTTGCCGTACACCTCGGTCCGGCCGCTGCGGTCGCGCAGGCTGACGATGTTGCCGCTTTGCAGGAACTGGTCGGCCACGTCCACGCCCGCGTTCAGCAGGCCGCCACCGTTGTCGCGCAGGTCCAGAATCAGCTTCTGCACGCCCTTCTTCTTCATGTCGGCCACGGCGGCGCGGAACTGCTGGCTGGCCTTCTCGTTGTAGAAGGTGTTCAGCGCGATATAGCCGATATTGCCCGGCAACACGTTCTGCTCGACGCTTACGATGGTGACCTTGCGGCGTTCCATCTTGACGGTGTAAGGCTTGCCGTCGCGGGCAAAGGTCACGTTGATGGTCGTGCCCTCCTTGCCGCGCACCAGGCGCACGATCTCGTCGAGCTTGCTGGTCAGGACCTCGGTGTCCCCGATCTTCACGAACACGTCGCCGATCTGCACCCCGGCACTCGCGGCGGCCCCGCCCTTGTACACGTTGTCGATCTTGCCGCCCGTGCCGTCGGCGTTCGCAGCCACCAGCGTCACGCCGATGCCGCCGAACTCGCCGTTGAGGTTCTGGGTGTCGATGGCGTTGTTGGCGGGTTCAGAGTAGTAGGTGAACTCGTCGTTCAGGCTGCCGATGGCCCCGTTGATCGCGCCGCGCAGCAGCTTTTGCTGGTCCACCGGGTAGAGGTAGTAGCGGTTCAGGTCGCCGATCACTTGCAGCAGGGTGCGGCCCGTGTCGGTCTTGGTCAGGTCTGCCTGGGTGTACCCGCCCAGTTGCGCGTACCCGACGGCGGCAGTGGCGGCCAGTGCGCCCGCCACGAGCGTCATGCGTTTCCGGTTCACCGCATCAGCATAGGGCGGACGGGTGAAGGCCATTTGAGGTGCAGGTGACCGAGGGAGGAGGAAGGAAGGCGCGGCCGCAAGTCCGCCCATGAAGGCCCCTTCACGGTTCGGGGGAAGGCTGAGCTATGCTGCGGCCCGAGCATGACGCAACCGCCATTTCTGCCGCACGCCCACAGGCTTGCTGGCCCCGTCCCGACCCACAGGTGCCCGGCATGATCCAGTTCAAGAACGTGACGCTGGAATATCCCGTCACGCGCACGCTCGCGCTCGACGACCTGAGCCTACAGGTCGCCAAGGGCGAGTTCGTCTATCTGGTGGGGCATTCGGGCGCAGGCAAGAGCAGCTTCATGAATCTGGTCCTCAAGCGGGCGCTTCCCACCCGGGGCGAGGTGCGGATCGCGGGCGAGGCCCTGACCCGCTACCGGGGCCGCCGCACCGCGCTGCTGCGCCGCCGCATCGGCACCGTCTTTCAGGACAACCTGCTGCTCGACCACCTCAACGCCTACGACAACGTGGCCTTTACCCTGCGCGTGACCGGTGTGCCGCAGCGCGAGTGGGCGGGCCGCGTCACCACGGCGCTGCGGACCGTGGGGCTGGAACACAAGAAATACGCGCTGCCGGTGCAGCTCTCGCAGGGCGAACAGCAGCGGGTGGCGATTGCCCGCGCCATCGTGGCCGATCCGCCCCTGCTGCTGGCCGACGAACCCACCGGTAACCTCGACCCCGACCACAGCCGCGAGGTGCTCAAGGTGCTCCAGAATGTGAACCTGCGCGGCACCACCGTGATCGTCGCTACGCACGCCCGCGACCTGGTCGAGACATTCCGGCACCGCACACTGACGCTCCGCAAGGGCAGGCTGGTGCGCGACGACCCATACGGGGGGTACGCGCTGTGAAGGGGCTGGCCGCCCCGTCGCACCGTCTGACGGTCGAACCGTCTGACCGCCAGATGGCTCTGGAGCAGTTGTCAAAAAGAGGTCTTCTCTTTGACCGAGCGGAGCGAGTGAAATCAGGAGAGCGTTTGGGACCCGCAAAGCTGCGAAGCAGAGAATGGAGGCGTGGGCGGCGCTTTCCTGAACACGCCGTGATTCGGGCAAATGCTCCCGCTCTTAGACCGTCAGACTTTTTGACCATTAGACCTTTTGACCGCGCCAGGAGCGCGTTGTGACCTACCATTTCCGTCAGGCGCTGCTGTCCATGCGCGGGAACGTCACGGCGACCTTCGCCACGCTGACCACCATGACGCTGACGCTGCTGATGCTGGGCTTCGTGCTGCTGCTGACTCTGAACGTGGACCGCACGCTGGAACAGCTCGAATCGCAGGTGGAGGTGGCGGCCTTCCTGCGCCCCGGCACCGACGGTGCGGCGCTGCTGACCCAGGTCCGTTCTCTCCCGCAGGTGCGGGGGGCGACGCTGGCGACCAGCGAACAGGTCCTCGACGAGATGACGCGCGACTACCCCTACGCGCGGGACGCCGCCCAGCTCGCCGGGAACCCCTTTCCCGACACCCTGCGGCTGCGGGTGGGCCGGGTGGAGGACTCGCGGACGGTCGCGGCGGCCGTCTCGGCGCTCCCAGGTGTGCAGGACGTGGAATACGGCGCGGGCTACGTGGACCAGACGGTGCGGACGCTGACCGCCGTGCGCGGGGCCGGGTACGCGCTGGTGGGCCTGCTGCTGCTGGGGACCCTCTTCAACATCCTGAACGCCGTGCGGGTCGCCATGTACGCCCGCCGCAACGAGATCAGCGTGATGCGGCTGCTGGGCGCGACGCGCGGCTTTATCCGGATGCCGCACGTGATCGAGGGCGTGCTGCTGGGTCTGGCGGCGGCGGCCCTGGCGCTGGCCCTGCTGACCCCGGCCTATCTGGGCTTGGCCTCGCGGGTGCAGCTGTTCGCGCCGGTGTTTCCGATCGTGCAGGACCTCCCCACCCTGCTGCCGATCCTGGGCGGCGTGGGGCTGCTGGGCGTACTGATCGGGCTGGCGGGCAGCCTGTTCGCCTCGCGGCGCTACCTGCGGGAGCTGGAGTGACCGCGTGGCACAGGTAAGGGCGGCGCGGGTAAGGAGCCGCAGACCACGCTGGCCCGCCCTGATCCTGCTGTCGGCAGCGCTGCTGGCGGGCGCGCAGAAGACCGAACCGGGCCAGGCAGGGCCACCCCAGCCAGGACAGACCCAGGCGGGCCAGCCCAGGCTCAACCTGCCGACCACCAGTCAGCTGCTCCAGCAGCTCCAGCGTGAGCTGGAACAGCAGCGCCGCCTCAGCACGCAGCAGCGGCAGGACCTGGAACAGTTGCGGGCCAGGATTCAGAACCTCACGGCGCAGCAGCGGCAGGCGCTGGGCCGCCTGGACACGCTGGCCGATCAGGTCGCCGGGCTGGAAAACGAGACGGCCACCCTGGGGGCGCGGGTGGTCCTCGCGCAGCGGCAGCTGGCCGACACCACCGCGCAGCGGGGGGTGACGCAGGCGCGGGTCACGCGGCTCCAGGGCGACGTGCGCGAGCTGCTGGGCGCGCTGTACCGCGAACGCAGCGGGCGCTATCTCCAGCTGCTCTCGCAGGCACGCAGCCTGTCGGACCTGCTGATCCGCCTCAAGTACGCCAACATCGCCGGGCAGCACAACGTGGAGGTCATCGAAACGCTGCGCCGCGAGGTTCAGACGCTCGAAACGCAGCGCACCGAACAGGCGCGCCGGACGGCGAATCTCCAGACCCTCCAGGAACAGCGCGTCACCAAGCTCACGCAGCTGCGCGACCGCCGCGCCGAACAGGGCCGGCTGCTGGCCCAGCTCAAACGCAGCGAGCAGGGCCAGCGGACCCTGGCCGCCCGCACCCAGGCGCAGCAGGTGCTGACCGCCCAGGCCATCGACCAGCTGGTGGGGCAGGTGGTGCAGGAACGCGCCCGCATCGAGGCCGAACGCCAGCGCCGCCTGGAAGAGGAACGCAAGCGCCGTGAGGCCGAGCTGCGCCGCATCCGCGAGGCGCAGGAGCGTGCCCGCCAGGAGGCCCTGCGCCTGGCCCGCATCCGCGCCGAGCAGGAACGCCAGGCCCGCATCGCCCAGGAACGCGCCCGCGCCGCCGCCGAGGCCCGCGCCAGAGCAGTGGCTCAGGCAAAGGCGGAGGCCCAGGCCCGGGCACAGGCGCAGGCCGCCGCCCAGGCTGCCGCTGCACGTCAGGCCGCTCTGACGGCCCAGCGCCAGCGGCAAGTGCAGCTCCAGCAGGAACAGACCGCCCTGCGCGCGCGTGAGACGCAGGTGCAGCAGGCGGCGGTGCGCGTCCAGCAGCAGCTCGCGCCCCTGCCCGCCGTCAGCGGCCCGGTGGGGTTTCCCCTGCCCGGCGGCAGCGTGACGCAGCCCTATGGCGCGAACGGCGCGCAGTGGAGCGTACTGCAAGGCACCGAAGACGGGCAGGCCGTCGCCGCCCTCGACGGCAACGTGATCGCCACCACCTACTACGCCAGCCTGGGCTGGGTCGTCCTGCTCGATCACGGCCCCACCGTCACCGCGTACTTTGGCCTCCAGGACGCGCAGGTGGCGGTCGGGGAACGGGTCGCGCGCGGCACCCCGCTGGGCACCGTGGGCGGCAGTCCCATTTTCGGGCCGGGCCGCATGGCCTTTCAGGTGAACAGCGTCAGCGGCGGGTCGCGCAGGCCGGTGCCCCCGCCCTTCTGAGTGCCCCCTTGCCCCCCACCCCGCTCCTCTGCTACTCTCCTTCGGTGCGCTTCCGGTTGGCTGCTGCGGGCGCATGATCCCCGCGACCTAGGCGGGCGTCTACCCTCAACACCCCCAACCCGAGGTTTTTCACCATGGTCAAGATTCGCCTGTCCCGTTTCGGCTCTGCACACAACCCCCACTACCGCATCGTGGTCGCGGACGTTCGCCGTCCCCGCGACGGTGGTTACATCGAGAACCTGGGGCACTACGACCCCCGCAAGACCTCCGAGAACTACCTCAAGATCAACGCCGAGCGCGCCGCCTACTGGCTCGCCCAGGGCGCCCAGCCCACCCAGACCGCCCGCCGCCTGCTCAAGTCGCAGGGCGTCAAGGTCGCCTGAGCGCAGGTGACTGAGAAAGGAGGCTCCTGCGGGGGCCTCTTTTTTTGGCTGGCTTCTGGCTGAAGGTCGTGGGGGGCTGGGAAAGCTCCTGGTATACGGATTCTCTCCTTCTCGCGTCCGCTCGGATGGAATCACTCCGTCAACGCTTCCATCGGCGTTCGTCTCACTCCCTGCGGCCCACAGCCCGCACCCCCTCCTCTAGAATGCGCCCCATGAAGACCGACCCTGTAGATCTGACCCTCTTTCTGGCGCAGAGCGTGGTGGACCAGCCGTCGCTGGTGCGCGCCTCGCGGCGTGGGCCGACCGTGATCGTGCGCGTCGGGCCGGGCGAGGAAGGCCGATTGATCGGACGGCAGGGCCGGGTGATCCAGGCGATCCGGACCCTGGTGCGCGCGGCCAGCGATCCCCAGGAGCGCGTGAACGTGGACCTCGACGCGCCCCGCAAGCCATGAGGCCCCGGCTGTGAGCGCCCCGGCCGAGACGACCCGGCTGGGGCACTTCCTGGGGCCGCACGGGGTCCAGGGCGGCGTGAAGGTGTACGTGCTGGGGGACGCCGAACAGTTGCTGGCGCTGCCGCGCGTGTGGGTGGAGGGCCGGGGCTGGCTGCGGGTGCGCCGCGCCGACCCCCTCGCGCCGGGCGTGGCCCTGCACCTGGCGGGCATCACCAGCCGGGAAGGGGCGGAGGACCTGCGGGGCCTCCACCTCTACGCCGCCGACGCCGACCTGCCCGGGCTGGAGGAAGGCCGCTACTACTACCACGAGTTGCGCGGCCTGCCCGTGCACGCGCCGGACGGCGAGCGCGTGGCCGAGGTGAGGGACGTGGTGGACGCGGGGCATCAGGACCTGCTGGTGGTGGACCACGCGGGCGGCGAGGCGTTCTTGCCCCTGCAAGCGCCCTACGTGGTCGTCCGCACGAACGGGGCGGGCCGCCCGGACGCCATCGTCCTGACGGAAGACACCCCGGCGGGCCTGCTGGGAGAAGACACGGAGGAGGCGTGAGCGCCCCCCCGGCACAGCGGCCCCCGCAGAAAGACGCGGGCCGATGCTGACCTTTTCCTTCCTGACCCTGTTTCCCGAACTGCTCGCCCCCTTCGCCTCGGAAGCGATTGTGGGCAAGGCGCGGGCGCGCGGGCTGCTGGACGTGCGGCTGGTCAACATGCGTGAGTTTGCGGACAACAAGCACGCGAAGGTGGACGACACACCCTACGGGGGCGGCGCGGGCATGGTGATCCGGGTGGATGTGGCGGAGCGCGCGCTCGCCAGCCTGCCGCCCGCCGACGAGGTGATCCTGTTCACGCCCGCCGGGGAGCGGTTCACGCAGCGCACGGCGGAGGAACTGAGCCAGCGGTCGCACCTGGCCTTTCTGTGTGGGCGCTACGAGGGCTTCGACGCGCGGGTAGAGGGGCTGGTCACGCGTGAACTGAGCCTGGGGGACTTCGTGATGATGGGGGGCGAGGCGGCGGCGGCCTGCGTGCTGGAGGCGGTCGGGCGGCTGGTGCCCGGCGTGCTGGGCGACGAGGACTCGCACCGGGCGGACAGCTTTTCCAGCGGCCTGCTTGACTACCCGGAATACACCCGGCCCGCCGTGTGGCGCGCCGAGAGCGTGCCGGAGGTGCTGAAGGGCGGCAACCACGGCGCGGTAGCCCAGTGGCGGCGAGAGCAGGCCCTCGCGCGGACGCTGACGCGGCGGCCCGACCTGCTGCTCACGGCAGAGCTGACCCCCCAGGACAGCGCCCACCTCCTGACCCTCGGGGTTACGCCCGCGCAACTGGACGCCTGGAAGGCGCCGCCTCCGCCCGCCCCGAAAAGACGGCGCAAGGCCAGCCCCGCCCCCGGAGACACCTGAAGCGTGGGAAACCCCACCGTTGCCCAGAAAAAATGATGTCCTGTCGGGGGTTTTCTGTATGCCTTCCCCACGTCTGAGCCGTCTGAACGGCGCACCATGACCCCCAGGATGCGCGTGCCGCTGTTTCCCCTCCCGAACGTCGTACTGTTTCCCGGACAGGTGCTGCCCCTGTACGTGTTCGAACCCCGGTACCGGGCACTGCTGGCGCGGGTGCAGGCGAGCGGGGAGCCGTTCGGCATCGTGCGGATCGTGCAGTCCCGTGAAAGCTCGCCGCTGCCCTTTCACCAGCGGGTGGCGGGAACCGGGACCCTCGCGCACCTGACCCGGGCCGAGACCCACGAGGACGGCACCAGCAGCATCCAGGTGGTGGGCGGCGAACGCTTCCGGGTGCAGGACTTCGACCTGACGCACCCGTACCTCAGCGCCGAGGTGACCCCCTGGCCGCTCGCTCCTGACCCCCTGGGCCAGCCGGTCACGGACGCCTATGCCCGCCGCCTGCTGTCCGGCCTGCTGCGCCTGCGTCCCGGCGACGCCGAGGCCCTCCGGGAGGCCGCGCCGCAAGACCCCCTGCTGGTCGCCAGCTTTGCCGCCGCGCTGCTGCCCCTCAGTGACGGGCAACGCGAACAGGCGCTCGAAGCCCCGACGCTCCCCGACCGCCTGAAGACGCTGCTGGGCTTCGTGCCGGAGGATGGGCGGGAGTTGAACTGAAGGGGGTGAGGGAACAGGCGTTCCGGCTGAGCAACAGCTCTCCCTCCTGCCCCCCCGCCCCTCCCTAAAACACCACCGTCTTGTTCCCGTACACCAGCACCCGGTCTTCCACATGGGCCTTGACCGCACGGGCCAGCACCTGACGCTCCACGTCGCGGCCCAGGCGCACCAGGGTATCCGGCGTCTCGCGGTGGGTGACCGGCACCACGTCCTGCGCGATGATCGGTCCGGCGTCGAGTTCCTCGGTGACGTAGTGACTGGTTGCGCCGATCAGCTTGACGCCGCGCTGGAAGGCCGCGCGGTAGGGGTTGGCCCCCACGAAGGCGGGCAGGAACGAGTGGTGGATGTTGATGACGGGCCGCCCGAACCCGGCCAGGAAGTCGCCGCTGAGAATCTGCATGTAGCGCGCCAGAACCGCGAAATCGGCCCCGGCCTCCTGCAACAGCCGCACCTGCTCGGCCTCGGCCTCGGCCTTGTTCTCCCGGGTCACGGGCACCACGTGAAAGGGGATGCCGAACATCTCCGCGTCGCGGCGCAGGTCCTCGTGGTTGCTGATGACGAGGGGCAGGTCCACATTCAGGTCGCCCCGGCGCTTGCGCCACAGCAGGTCCAGGAAGCAGTGGTCGTACCGGCTGACCAGAATCGCCATGCGCTTGGGCTGCACCGCGAAGCTGAGGTGCCAGTCCATGCCGAAGGGCGCGGCCACCACCGCCGCGAAGGCCCGCTCGAACGGCTCGCGCGCGAGGTCAAGGCCGTCAAGGTGGAACTCCATCCGCATGAAGAAGGTGCCGCCTGCGGGGTCGGTGCTGTGCTGGTCCGAGTGGATGATGTTCGCGCCGTGGCTGAACAGAAACTGCGACACGGCGGCCACGATGCCGCCCCGGTCGGGGCAGGAGATGGTCAGAACGGCGGTGTTCAGGGGATCGAACTTCGGGGAGGGGGGCGGGACCGTCATGTCCCGGCAGGATAGCCGCTGCCCGGCAGTGCTAGGCTCGGGCGCGTGCAGACGAATCCTGAGGCCGCCTCCTCCCGGTCCCCCCTGCTGGGCTACGATCCCTCACGGCACGCGGCCCTGCTGGCCGACTACTGCCTGAGCGCCCGCGAGGGCGAGCGCCTGCTGGTCGCGGGCGGCACGGCGGCCCTGCCCCTGGTGCGCGAGGTGACGCGGGCGCTGTTGACGCGGGGGGCACGTCCGGTCGTGCGCCTGGACTACCCAGGCCAGGACGACGACTTTGCCCAGCTCGCCTCAGAGGCCGTGCTGGACACCGTGCATCCCGCCGACCTGGCGGACGTGGAGGCCCTGGACGGCAGCCTGCGGATTCTGACGCCGGAGCCGGGAACGGACGGGGACACCGCGCGCCGCGCCCGCCTGACTGCGGCCCGCGCGTCCATCGCTGCCGCCCGCGCGCGGAAGAAATGGAGCCTGACCCTCTTTCCCACCCCGCACGCCGCCGCGCAGGCCGGGATGACGGAGGCAGAGTTCGGGGCCTTCGTGATGCGCGCGATGTTCCTCGACCGCCCCGACCCGGCGGCCGCCTGGGGTGAGGTGCGCGCGATGCAGGCCCGGCTGATCGAACGCCTGAGCCGCGCCGACACCGTGCGCATCGAGGCCCCCGGCACCGACCTCACCCTGCGCGTGGGCGGGCGGACCTGGGCCAACAGCGACGGCAAGCGCAACATGCCCAGCGGTGAGGTCTTCACCGGACCGCACGAGGACAACGCCGAGGGCGTGGTCACCTTTACCATTCCGGCGAGCTACGGCGGGCAGATGGTCCGGGGCGCCCGCCTAGTCTTCCGCGCGGGCGAGGTCGTGGAGGCCAGCGCCGAGGAGGGGGGGGACGTGCTCCGGGCCGCCCTCGCCACCGACCCCGGCGCGCGGCGGCTGGGCGAGCTGGGCATCGGTACCAACTTCGGCATTCAGACCCCGACCGGCAACATCCTCTTCGACGAGAAGATCGGCGGGACCGTCCACCTCGCGCTGGGCCGCTCCTACCCGGAAACAGGTGGCGTGAACGGCAGCGCGATTCACTGGGATTTGATTACCGACCTGCGGCAGGGCGGCCGCCTGAGCCTGGACGGGGAAGTGGTGCAGGAGGGGGGACGGTTCGTGGGATGAGGCGCCGGGGATGGCTGATCGCGGGCGGCGGCTTTCTGGCCGGGGTGCTCGTCGCCTGCGTGCTTGTCGCCGCGCTGCTCCCCCCGAAAAACCGCATTGTTGCCCGCTGGGACGCGCCGGACGGCCTCTACCACGCGCTGATTCTCGACGGCGGCCCCAACGTGATGCCGGGGTCATTCCGCCGCTGGCGGCTCTATCTGGGGCGGGACGCGGGGCAGCCTTCCTACGGCCACTTCGTCAGCCTGCCCGAGCTTCCCGACCTCTACGGCGAGACCGCCGCGAAATGGCAGGAGAGCCACGTGAACTGGACGCCCGCCGGGGTCCGCTTCACCTTCTGGACCGGGCACGAGCTGTTCGTTCCCGCGCGGGCCTACCAGAACGGGCGCTGACACCTGCCCCCGTCTACCCGATCACCTTCCGCACCGTGTCCCGCCACCCCGGCGGGTACATCACCGCGAACTGCCCCTGATGGTCGGCCCAGACGCGCGTGAAGTCGGCATAGCCCATGCGGACATAGCCCAGCAGCGGGTCCATCAGGTAGACCTGCTGCCGGACGTCGTCATAGCCGGTCACGACGCGCCAGTGGGGGATCACCTGGGTGGCCGTGATGTGGGATTGCAGGGCGATCAGCGGCAGGCGGGCGCGGATGGCCGAGCGGACGGTGTCTAGCGAGCCGCCCCGGTACAGCCGGGCTTCCAGGCCGACCTGCGGCGCGAAGGCCACGATGGCCTGTGCGGTCATGTACGCGCGGTCGTTGGGCCGGGTGAGGCGGCTCACGTCCGCGAGGCTGACGTTGATCCCGAAGTAACCCAGAACTTGCGTGAGGCTCGCGGGGCCGCAGGCGTTGTACGTCTGGCGGACGAGCGGCATGCCGGACAGCACGTATCCGGCGGGGGGCGCGGAGGCCGGGGCCGCCTGCGCGCCGCCCAGCAGGCCCGCGAGGAGGAAAGGAAGCAGGAAACGCACCGGCTCAGGATGCCGCGTCACCTCTGACGGAACGTTTACCGCCGCCGCACGCCGCAGCTCCCCAGCGGCACTTCCCGGCCCTGATCCACCCGCACGAGGTCGCCGGAAATGTAGGTGACATTCACGTCGCCCGTCTGCACGCGGCAGCGGTACATCACCCCGGCGGTGCCCGCATTCCACAGAAAGTCGGTCTGGCCGGTACTCACGGTCTGCACCAGCATCGGCGTGCCGCCGGGAAACAGCAGGCGCAGGGCCATGACGGGGTTGAGGTTGCTGCGGACCTTGACTCTGGCCTTCTCGCTGCCCGCGGGCACGTCGCTGCGGTCCATGTCATAGGTGCTGAACCGGCCCGTCGCCACCTCGGCGCTGGTGAGCTGCCCACCATCGTAGCCCTGGGCCAGCCAGTTCTGACCGGCGGCAAAGGTGGTCGGGCGGGAGGAGGTCAGGGAACAGGCACTCAGCGTCAGCAGGGACAGGCAGGCCAGGGCGGCGAGGGGAAAACGGGCCATACGTTCAGTCTAGAGCAGGGAAGGGAAGCGGGTGGGAACGCACAGTCGGGGGAACGCACAGTCGGGAGCGATGAGAGATGAGGGAGCGCCCGGAAGATGGAGCTTCTGACGCGCGAGCGGAAGGGCCAAAAAGGGCGACGGGGAAGGCAAAAAAGCGCCTCCCCCACGACGGGGGATGCTGGGAGGGGGTGAACGGGCCTGGCGTCAGAACCAATGGATGGCCGCCTTCTGGCCTGCTGTGAGGGCAGGCTGACCCCTACTCCCCCGCTCCCCGGCCCTCCGAGTCACTCGCAAGGGAGAGGGAGAACGTGCCGTCCCAGCAAGGGGCGAGGTCACGCGGGAACGGCCTCCTCTTCCTCCTCCAGCGGCGCGAACAGCCGGTCCAGGTCAGCGCTGGTCAGTTGCGCCGCGCTCGTCAGGCCGCCGTCCAGCACGCCCTTCGCCAGCGCCGACTTCCTCTGCTGGAGGTCCAGAATGCGCTCCTCCACGCTGCCCGCCGCAATCAGCTTGTAGACGAAGACGGGTTTGTCCTGCCCGATGCGGTAGGCGCGGTCGGTCGCCTGATTCTCGGCGGCGGGATTCCACCAGGGGTCGAGGTGGATGACGGTATCGGCGGCGGTGAGGTTCAGGCCGACGCCCCCGGCCTTCAGGCTGATCAGGAAGACGGGCACCTCGCCATTCTGGAACCGCTGAACGGGCGCAGCGCGGTCCTTCGTCTGCCCGGTCAGCTTGGCGTAGCCGATGCCCAGTTCGGTCAGGGTGTTTTCCAGCAGCCCCAGCAGCGTGGCGAACTGGGAGAAGATCAGGACGCGGCGGCCCTCCTCCACCATCTGCGGGAGATTCTGGGTGAGCCAGTCGAGTTTGGCGCTGCCCTTCACCTTGCGGGCGGCCTCCAGCTTCACCAGGCGCGGGTCGGTGACGGCCTGACGTAATTTCAGCAGCGCGTCCAGAATGGCGACGGTCGAGCGGGCCAAACCGCGCGCGTCGAGTTCCTCGCGCACCCGCTCCAGCATCGTCACGCGGACCGTCTCGTAGAGGTCGCGCTGGTCGCCGTCCAGGGTCACGCGCACCGGCATCTCGGTCTTGGGCGGGAGTTCCTTGGCCACGTCGCGTTTCTCGCGGCGCAGGATGAAGGGCTTCACGCGGGCGGCGAGGGCGGCCTGACGGGCGCGGTCGCCCTGTTTTTCAATCGGCGTGCGGTACAGCTCGCGGAAGGTCTTCTCATCGTGCAGCAGGCCCGGCGTCAGGAAGTTGAACTGCGACCACAGCTCGCCCAGATGGTTTTCGAGGGGTGTCCCGGTGAGGGCGAGGCGGTGGCGGGCGTTCAGGGCACCCGCCGCCTTCGCCGCCGCGCTCCTGGGGTTCTTGATGTTCTGCGCCTCGTCCAGCACCAGCAGGTGAAACTCGTGTTCGCGGAGCTGGTCGATGTCGCGCGGCAGGAGCGGGTAGGTGGACAGCACCAGATCGTGGTCGGGAATGCGGGCGAAATCGGCCTTGCGGGCGGGGCCGTGCAGGGTCAGGACTTTCAGGCCCGGCGTGAAGCGGGCCGCCTCGGCTCGCCAGTTGCCCAGCACGCTGGTCGGCGCAACGACCAGGCTGGGGTGGTCGGCGCGTCCCGCCTCCTTCTCGGCCTGGAGGTGAGCGAGGGTCTGGAGGGTGTTGTGGGTGACGATGTACGCCTCGGTCACGTACAGGTGGTCGGGCGCGGCGACAGCGATGCACTGCGCTTCCTTCAGGCCCACGAACTCGACGCGGCGAATCCCGCGTGTCGGCGGGTACTTGGTCGGGCGGCGATAGGCGGCCAGCTTCTCCGGCAGACGGAACGGGTCGAGG
>NZ_JHAC01000073.1 GCF_000599865.1 Deinococcus phoenicis
TAGGACGGCGCTCATAAGGGTTGCCGGGTGAGGGTATAGCCACACCGTTGAAACCAGCCCTGAGCATCTTGAGGGGAAATGGCCGTGAGCGCTCGACCAATCGATTGGTCGAGCGCTTCCCTGGTGCGTGGCTGATCGCGGCGGACCAGGGTCTTGACCTTGCCAAATCCGCCCTCAATCGGTGCCAGATCAGGGGAATAGGTAGGCAAAAAGCGGAGGGTACAGCCGTGGTTGTGCAGGAGTTGCGCAACACGGGCACTCT
>NZ_JHAC01000074.1 GCF_000599865.1 Deinococcus phoenicis
GTGGAAAGCTGATCCAGCACCAAACGTATTTTCTTTGCGTCCGGGTAGCGCAGATGCAGAGCCTGCATCTGCGCTGTGAAATCCAGATTACTCCGACGTTCGGTGACGGTCACTGTACGCTGCCCGGTCAAGGGTTCAAAGGCCACGAAGAGATTGGCTGTACCACAACGTTTGTATTCGTAATCCACCCGCGCCGGGATACCCGGCGCGGGTGGCAGTGGTTCGGCCAAGTGATCCATAAGCTGATAAGACTTCTCGTCAAAGCACACGACCGGGTACTCGGGATCATACGGCTCGGCGTAGGTATCCAGCACCTCTTCCATGCGCCACACGAAGTCGGCCCCCACCTTGGCGATGCACCAGCTCTCGACCTGCCAGGGTTTCAAATCATTTTTTTTAACGTCCGACGCACCGTTTCATCACTGATGCTGTCCACCACTTCCAGCGTCACCAGCCGATCCGCCAGAAGTTGCATCGTCCATTTCTCCCGGCCCTCTGGTGCTTCTGAGCAGACCTCAGCAATCAGAATAGCCGTTTCCTTCGGGCCAAGTTTGGGTGGCTGTTTGGGCCGAGCCTTCTCATACAGTGCGGTTTCCAGTCCACCTTGAACGTATTTCTTCCGAATGCTGGCGACGGTCAGGTGACTGATGCCCAGTCGCTCGGCCACGTCATCATCCTTCAATTGTTGATCGCTGAGGAGCAGGATTCGTGCGCGGGTCATCACCCGCGCACTGATGACACCCTTGCGCGTCATGTCCTTCAGTTGACCCCGCTCCTCATCGTTGAGCGTCACCACAAACTGCTTCCGCCGTCCCATACACCCATTTTAGACCTGCCCTCACCTGTGGTCAT
>NZ_JHAC01000075.1 GCF_000599865.1 Deinococcus phoenicis
CAGAAGATCACCGACGCCTGGCTGATCGCCTTGCTGCTCAGCCGGTTCGTGTTCAAGGTGCCCTACGCTTCGATCTGGTGGAGTTTGCTTCGGGAAGACCGCCCCGGTCTTCCCTCATACACCCAGGCCTACACACGCAGCGTGAGGCTTCTGGCGCGTCTGGAAGCTGTCGTTCACTCGGCTGAACACTTGGCCGAGGTCATCATCGACTCGATGCCTCTACCGGTATGCCGTCCCAAACGCACGAAACGCTGTGCGTTTCCGGGCGCGCGATGGGGCTACGGGACCCAGGGCGACTTCTACGGCTACAAGTTACACGCCTGGGTCACCACGACAGGAAAAGTCGTCCAGTACCTCCTACAACCTGCCAACCTCCACGACATGACGGTGGCCTACGAGTTGAACCGACAGTGGGCAGCGTGGGGTGGTCCAAAGGTGATTGGGGACAAGGGCTACGCCGCGCTGGGCTTCGTCTTTCCGCCCAAGAAAAACACGCGCTACGACACGGGGTGGCGGGACTCCCGCCACCCCAAACTCCGGAAACGTATCGAAACGGTCTTCTCCCAACTCGTTGCAGGTCAGGTGCGTTCGGTCCAAGCCAAGACGCTACCCGGCCTGCGGCTCCGTGTCGTCTTAG
>NZ_JHAC01000076.1 GCF_000599865.1 Deinococcus phoenicis
TCTACAAGCCATCCCCCCACAGATACGGTAAACTAGCCTCGTTTTTGCATCAGGAAAGCAGCCAAGCTTATCGATGATAAGCTGTCAAACATGAGAATTCTTGAAGACGAAAGGGCCTCGTGATACGCCTATTTTTATAGGTTAATGTCATGATAATAATGGTTTCTTAGACGTCAGGTGGCACTTTTCGGGGAAATGTGCGCGGAACCCCTATTTGTTTATTTTTCTAAATACATTCAAATATGTATCCGCTCATGAGACAATAACCCTGATAAATGCTTCAATAATATTGAAAAAGGAAGAGTATGAGTATTCAACATTTCCGTGTCGCCCTTATTCCCTTTTTTGCG
>NZ_JHAC01000077.1 GCF_000599865.1 Deinococcus phoenicis
GATCAACTCGGACTGAAGGGCCGCATCGTGCTGCTGGTGTCCGCCCTGCTGGGGGCCATGCTGGGCGCAGTGCTGGCCGCTGGGGGCATCGCGGGGCTGGCGGCCCTGGGCCTGTTCCCCCGGCCCGTCTCCGGGGCCGTGCTGGGCCTGCTGGCCGGGCTGGTAGCGTCCGGGGGCAAGGCAGCAGTCACGGGGATTCAGGTCAACGGCGCGTGGGCGCGGGCGAAGGCGCAGGCGGAAGTGGGGCGGGCGGCAGATTCTGACAGTCTGCCCGCACCCCCAGCTCCTGCCGCCCCCGCCGATGACTGGCAGCCCGCCTCACTGGACGACCTCGCCCGCACGCGCACGGATTGGCCCGCTGTGGGGCTGGACCGCTGAGCAGTGCCGTTGCCGGTGTCCGGCTGGGAACACACAGTACCGACCAAGCAATAGCCCTTGCCCACCGCCCGCTTCTGTGCAACTATGAATTCCCCACTCTCGGACGTACGAAAGTGCGGCTGACAGCGATCCCCCCCCAGCAGATACGCTGGGGGGGGATCGCTGTCCCGCCGTCACTGCTTCTTCATCACCTGCTCGAACTGTCTCTCTGTCTCCCAGCCGAGCATCAGCCACCGCCCCAACGCACGGCTGCGCTCCTGCGTGCTCATGCCCTCCGTGGCGGCGCGGATGGCCTCGCCCACCTCACGCGGGAGGTAGATACTGGGACGCCACGGCTCGCCCTCTCCGGGTTTGCGCGGGGTGGGATTGGGGTTTGCCATGTTACGCGCTGATACCTTCCCAGACGTACTGCATGTGTGCCTGCGCCTCCTCCAGCGTCTTGAACGCGCTGACCGTCCCCCACGCCTGGGCATCCTCACAGGTGTAGATGGTTAGGTACGGCTCGCTGTTGCCTCGGGCCTCCAGATCACTGCTGTTGCGAATGATGCTGATGATGCCGCAGGCGTTGCCTTCCTGTTCCAACACCAGGCCGAGTTCTTCGGCGTCTTCGCGCAGGTAGGTGGCGAGGTTGTAGCCGAGTTCGATCTGGGCGGTGAAAGCGTGCGTGTTCGTCATGCCTAGAGGTTACTCCCTCTTTTGAAACCTGTCAAGTTTGAAAGAGGAAGAAAGCCCCGATAAGTTCTGCGCTCGGCCCAGCCCACCCTCTCCCCACCCCCGCGCCTGCTCTGGCCGAGGGTGCGCCTTTTGGAGGCCCTATGAACACCCACGCCATTTCCACCGCCCTGCAAGCCCGCATCGGCAACGTCCTGACCGTCTCTGGCCTGAAGGCCGCCGCCAAAGCCGCCGCGCAGCTCGCCAAAGACCTGCTGCCGGGGGCGACGGGAGTCGAAAAGGCCGCCTACGCCGAACGCTGGCTGCTGCTGGCGGTGGAGGAGTACGACAACAAAATCCCCGTGCTGGGGCGTTATCTCGATCTGCCGCTGGCCGACCGTCTGGAAGCCGCAGCGGTGCGGGCGGCGGTCGCTTGGGGGTACGCGGCCATCGAGTCCGGGGAGGCGGTGGCAGACCCCATCGACCCCGCCAGCCTGAGCGGCGGCACCATCGGCTCCCCGACCACGCCGGATGATTTCGGGCCGAGCATGGGGGACGTGCCCCCCGGGCGGCGCTGAAGTATCGGACAACTCGCGCCGTTTGCCCCTCTCCTGCCTGCCTTCGCGGTGGGTGGGGGAGGGGTTTTTTTGTTGCCCGCTTCACCCCGGCTTCATCTTATCTGCTGTCTATTGACAGATAACGCGAGGGGGAGTAAGCTCTTTTCAGGCAAGGGAGAGAGAGCCGACACCCGGAGACACCGGACGGAACCCGAAGCCTA
>NZ_JHAC01000078.1 GCF_000599865.1 Deinococcus phoenicis
AGCGGACCAGAACCTGGCCCGCTGCGCTGTTCCCTCTGCACTTTTCAAACACGCTCTCAGAGCGTGAAGAGTCGGACGGGAGGTCGCCCTGGGACGATGAAGACGAGGTTTTTTCCTCCCCCTGGTGGGGAGGTTGGCAACGCCGTCTCAGACAGCGGGAAACGTACTTCACAGCTCCTGATGAGTTCTTGTTCAAACATGCCCTCGGACGTTCCTTCCACCTCAGGTCCGCCGGCATCCGTGGCTGTCACGGGAGCGTCCGCGTCGTCAAGCTAGTGGCCTCGTCCAGGTGAACGTGGCCGTTACCGGGTCAGTCGGCTCAGGGCCGCACAACCCACCACCACCAGAGCCGCCACCAGGGTACGGCCGTCCAGCGCTTCGCCCAGGAACAGCGCCGACCACACCACGGTCAGGACCGGTTGGACGAGTTGGACCTGTCCGGCCCGCGCCACCCCGCCCAGCGCCAGCCCCCGGTACCAGGCGAAAAATCCCAGGAACATACTCACCACCGACACATATCCAAAGGCCAGCCAGGCCACCCCTGAGGGCAGCTGGGTCGGCCAGGGGGTCAGCAGGACGGTGATCAGCGCCGCAGGCAGGGAGAACACCAGCGCCCAGCTCACCACGCGCCACCCGTCCAGTTCACGGGCCAGCCGTCCGCCCTCCGCATAACCCAGGGCGGCCAGCAGCACCGCCAGCAGCATGAATACGTCGCCGGTCCCCAGATGCCCGGCACCAGTCGTGGCTGCAAACGCCACGACCGCCACCACGCCGAGGGCCGACACCAGCCAGAACATGGGGCGGGGGCGCTCGCGGGTCAGCAGCACGGCGGCGATGGCAGTTGCAGCGGGGAGCAGGCCCACCACGACCGCGCCGTGCGAGGACGGCACGGTGCGCAGTGCGAGAGACGTGAGGACGGGAAACCCGAAGACCACCCCCAGCGCCACGAGTGCGAGTCCCCGCCAATGACGGCGCTCAGGGAAACGCTCATGCCGCACGAGCAGCAGGCCCAGCGCCAGCAGCCCAGCCACAACCGCGCGTCCGAAGCCGACGGTGTACCCCCCGAACTCGGGCACGGCGAGCCGGGTCGCCGGGAGGGTAAAGCTAAAGCACAGCACGCCCAAGGCCGCCCACCACCACCCCACCGTCTCTGCCCTGGGTGTTTCTGCTCTCGAGGCTGTAACGCTACCAATGTTCTTCACGTTCTATGATAACGCTATGTCCATCGAGAGCGGAAGTGCCTCCAGCAGACAACGCCTGCTGCTCGATCTGAGAGCGCACATTCAACATGAGTTGGGAGTGGGTGAACAACTGCCCTCGGTTCGCGAGTTGACGCGCCGTTACAGGACCAGCCCCGTGACGGTGAGTGGGGTGCTGGCGCAGCTCGCACGCGACGGCCTGATCGTCACCCGTCCGGGCCACGGAACGTTCGTGGCGGAGGCCATCTCCGCGCCCCAGGGGCGCGACCTCGGGTGGCAGACCGTCACCCTCTCCGGGCGCTCCGCCCTGCCGGGGCATGTTCAAGACCTGTTCCGGCCCCCGCTCCCCGACACCCTCCCCCTGGGCAGCGGGTACCCGGACGAGACGCTGCAACCCCTGGACCTGCTGGGTAAGGCCCTGAAAGAAGCGGCCAAACGCCCCGGGGTGTGGTCGCGTCTGCCCCCTGAGGGGCTTGAAGCCCTGCGGGTCTGGCTTGCGCGGGAACTGGGCGGAGAGTACCGGGCGTCAGACGTGCTGATCGTTCCGGGCGGGCAGGCGGGGCTTTCGACCGTCCTGCGCGCCCTGTTGCCCCCCGGTGCGCCGCTGCTGGTGGAGTCGCCGACGTATTACGGGGTGCTTGCCGCCGCGCACGCCGTCGGCGTGCAGCCCATCCCCGTTCCGGCCGACGCCCAGGGGATTCGGCCTGACTTGCTGGACGTGGCGTTGCGCTCCTCTGGCGCAAAGGTCGTGTATCTGCAACCGCGGTATGCCAATCCGACAGGTGCCGTGCTCGCCCCCGAACGCCGCGTGGCGGTGCTGGCGGCGGCGGAGCGGGCCGGCGCGTTCATTATTGAAGATGACTACGCCCGTGACCTCACCCTGGAAGGTGAACCGCTGCCACCCCTGGCCCTGGCGGGTGAGGGGCGCGTCGTGTACCTGCGCTCGCTGACCAAGGCGGCGGCCCCCGGTCTGCGGATCGCGGCCCTGATCGCGCGCGGCCCGGTCTTGACGCGTCTGCGAAACGCGCGCGCCGTCGAGGACTACTTTCTGGCGGGGCCGATGCAAGAAGCGGCCCTGGGTGTCCTGACTGCCCGGGGCTGGCCGCGTCACCTCAAGGACCTGCAAGGCACGCTGCGGGTGCGGCGGGACGCGATGGTGTGGGCGCTGGCCCAACATTGGCCTGAAGCGCGGCTGTTCCTCGTCCCTCAAGGCGGGTACAACCTGTGGGTGCAGTTGCCCGGGGGGTTGGGGGACTTGGCGTTCGCGGAGGGAGCGGCGCGTGCCGGGGTGCAGGTCAGTGCGGGGAGTGGGTTCTTTCCGGAGGAATCGGATGAGGCGTTCGTGCGCCTGAGTTATGCGGCGGCCAGTCCCAGCGTCATAGAAGAAGCCGTGTGCCGGTTAAAACCGTTGGTGCAGGGCGTAAATGCGTGAGCAGTTGAAAGACGTCCCGGCAAAGTCCATCTGGGACGAGGGGGCCACCGCGGCCCGCTTTACTGTGGCAAGCGCCGTTGCTCTTCCTCTTGATGCCTCAACATCCTGATACTCCACGTTCCCAGCGCACTGCCGACCCTTCCGGTTATCCAAGCATGCGCATATTCTCAACCAGGGCATGCCCAGGACTTCGGGACTCCTGAAAAGGATCGGGTCCGAGTCCCGTTCATTCGCGTACCGACGACTCACCGGCCAGCTTCCAGGGCCGCCACGCGTCGTCCCGGAGCGCGAACCCAGGCGAAGCGGAGGCGACTCCCCTTCACCGCACCTGGCGCCGGAGGCCATGAAGAGCGCCTGGCAGCAGGCCGTCCGGTTGCTCGAACTCGAGAACCTTCGCCTCCCCGTTCAGCCGATGCCCCTCACCCCAGGACCAAGCATGTTTGTACCTTTTGATTGACGCTTTGTCGCTTTTGTTTTACGTTCGGGGGGTGCTTGCCCCCCCCGTCACCCTCCATACGCACGTTCGAGCCTTCCGTGAACGGGCGCATCTGCGGCCCAGTGAGCTGGCCCGGCAGGTCGGCATTTCGCGGCAGGCCCTGCACAAGATCGAGACCGGGGCCTACCTCCCCAGCACGCTGATCGCCTTCCAACTTGCCCAGGTGCTGCATTGCCGTGTAGATGAGCTGTTCACCCTCGTTCCTCCCGAGGTCACTGCGACCCTCTGCGCGCCGGTCACGGGTGACACTCGCGTTCAGTTGGCCCAAGTGGGGGAGCGCCTGCTGGCCTTTCCCTTGACCGGCACCCCGGGCTTCCGGCAGACGGCGGACGGCGTGGTCCGCCCGATTGCGGGCGAACAGGCCGAACCGGGTGAGGTGCGCGCCGAACTGCTGGGTTCACCCGACCGGCTGCCCCGCACCGCCGTGCTGGTGGGCTGTGACCCGTCGCTGGAACTGCTGTCCTCTCACGCGGCTGAACATGCACCGGAGGTCCGGGTGCTGTGGCACCCGGCCTCCAGTCTCGCCGCACTGGAGGCGCTGAGTCGGGGCGAGGCCCACGCCGCCGCCATTCACCTCTGGGACGCCGAGACCGGCGTGTCCAACCTGCCCTTCGTGGAACGGCTGTTCCCCGGCCAGGTCATGCACCTGCTCACCCTCTGGTCCTGGGAGCAGGGTCTGATATTGCCGTCCGGCAACCCCAGGGGCGTCACGGGAATTGCCGACCTCCCCGGGTTGCGCTTAGTCAACCGTGAAGTGGGTGCAGGGAGCCGCCTGCTGCTCGACGCCTGGCTGGGGAGGGAGGGCGTGACGCTCGCCGAGCGCCGCGCCCTCCCTGGGTACGGGAACGAGGTGCATAGTCACCTGGAGGCGGCGGGCCGGGTGGCCGCCGGACTGGCGGACGTGGCCCCAGGGCCACGCTCCGCCGCCCAGGCCCTGGGTCTGCATTTCATCCCGGTCCAAATCGAACGCTTCGACCTGGTGGTGCCCGACGCGCACCTGTTCCACCCCGGCATCACCGCCCTGCTCGCGGTGGCCCAGACCCCGGCCTTCCGCTCGGACCTGGCCCTGCTGGGCGGCTACGACCCGGGCCACGCCGGAGAACGCTGGCAGACCACCGGCCCCACGTCCCCACCCCCACAGGAGGTTGCCTCATGACCCGGACCCTGCTCTTCACCGCCCTGCTGCTGACCACCGGCAGCGCGAGCGCCGCCAACCTCACGGTGTTCGCCGCGGCCTCCCTCACCGACGCTTTTACCGAACTCGGCAAGGCCTTCGACGCCAAGACTGGCAACAAGACCGCCTTCCAGTTCGCCGGGTCCCAGGCCCTGCGGACCCAACTGGAGAACGGTGCCAGGGCCGACGTGTACGCCAGCGCCAACACCGCCCAGTACACGCCGCTGGTGGACCAGAATCTGGTCGCGCCCGGACAGGCCTTCGTGAGTAACAAGTTGACCGTGATCGCGCCCAGGAACAATCCCAGGGTGACCCGGCTGCCCGACCTCGCTGTACCGGGAGTCAAACTCGTCATTGCGGACAAGAACGTTCCGGTCGGGGACTACACCCGGCGAATGCTGACGGCCATCGACAAGTCAGGCACCTATGGCAAGGACTTCTCCGCTCGCGTCCTGAAGAACGTCGTGAGCGAGGAACCCAATGTCCGGCAGGTGGCCCTCAAGGTGCAGCTCGGTGAGGCCGATGCCGCCGTGGTGTACGTGACGGACGTGACCCCGGCCCTCAAGCCCTCGGTGCGGGTCATCGCCCTGCCCACCCGCTTCAACCAGAGCGCCAGGTATCCCATCGGCGTGCTGAAGGGGAGCGCCAATCCGGAGGCCGCGCAGGCGTTCGTGCAGTACGTCCTGTCGCCCGGGGGCCAGCAGATTCTGAAGAAGTGGGGGTTCCAGGCCCCCCGTTGAAGTGAGGCAGCTTTCCCGCCGTCCCCCATCCTCCACGAAAGAAGGCGTCTCATGCAGATCAGCGCCCGCAACACCCTGCAAGGTCAGGTCACGTCCCTCAAGTTGGGCGACGTGGAAGCCGAAGTCACCCTCCGGATCGAGGACGGGGTCGAGATCACCGCCACCATCACCCGCGCCTCCGCCGAACGGCTGGGACTGGCCGAGGGCAAAGTGGCCCACGCCGTCATCAAGGCCAGCGACGTGATGATTGCGGTGGGCGACTAGCCCCAGCGGCCCGAAAGGACATGCCCATGTTCCGCACTGTCAGTCTTGGCCCCGCCCTGCTGTGGACCCTGGGCACTGCCCAGGATCAGACCCAGCCCGCGTCCGGCACCCCAGCCACAGTCACCGCTCCCGCTGTCAGCACAGCGGCCACGCCTATCGTCCTCACTGGCGCGGCGCAGACTCCCCACTCGTCTTCGCTCGCGGACCTGCGAACCTTCCCCAGCCGGACCCTCACCGTCTCCTCCACCTCGGGTGGACAGAGCATGACCCATACCTACCGGGGCGTTCTGCTGTTCGATCTTCTGAAGGCGCCCAAACCGAACCTGAACGCGGGAACGAAGAACGACGCCTTGCGCTGGGGCGTCCTGGCGAGGGGAGCCGACGGGTACACAGCCCTGTTTTCCTGGGGAGAACTGGACCCGGACTTCAGGAACCGCCCGGTCCTGCTGGCCTATGAAGAGGACAGGCAACCCCTCCCCGCGCGTGACGGGGCGGTGCGGCTGGTGGTGCCGGGTGACGGGAAGGGCGGGCGGTACGTCAGCAACCTGGTCGAGTTGCAGGGCTTCCGCACCGGCCCTTGAGCTGGGGTCTGACCAGGAAGCGTGAGGCCTCCCTGGAGCCGGCCCGGTCCGCGGTGCGCCGTCCCCGCCTGCCGGTCATGCCGCTGCTGCTGGGCGGCGTGATGACCCTGTTCCTGCTCCTGCCGATCCTGGTGGTCCTGGGACGCGGGCTGAGCGCCGACTTCCTGTCCACCCTGCTCAGCCCGGTGGTGATGGACGCGCTGCGGGTCAGCCTGTGGACGACCCTCACCACGCTGGGGCTGACGGTGCTGTTTGTCACCCCGGTCGCCTACCTGCTGGCGCGCTTCGACTTTCCCGGCAAGGCGGTGTTGGACACCCTGCTTGACCTGCCCATCGTGTTGCCTCCGGTGGTGGCCGGGGTAGGGTTGCTGCTGACCTTCGGCCGCAACGGGCTGCTGGGGCCGCCCCTCGAACTGGCAGGGATCAGCCTGGCCTTTTCCCCAGCGGCGGTGGTGCTGGCGCAACTGTTCACCTCAGCGCCCTTCTACCTGCGGACGGCCAAGGCAGGCTTCATGGCGGTGGACCGGGAGGTGGAACAGGCCGCGCGCACAGATGGGGCGGACGGCCTGCGGGTGTTCCGGTTCATCACCTGGCCGCTGGCCTTTCCTTTCCTGTTGGAGGGGCTGGTGCTGACCTGGGCGCGGGCGCTGGGGGAGTTCGGCGCCACCATCCTGTTCGCGGGGTCGTTGCAGGGCCGCACCCGTACCATCACCCTCGCCATCTACTCGGCGCTGGAATCGGACTTGGCCCCGGCTCTGGTGCTCTCGGCGGTGATGGTCCTCCTGGCGTTCGCGGTGCTGCTGTTCGTGCGCGGACTGGCGATGCGGCGCAGACCTGGTCTGTGAGAGCAAGTGCATGAAGTCCCTGCGCTCTGCTTGAGGGAGGCAGACACCCCGGGGGACTTTGCCGTTGGCCGCCACCGCCTCCACAGCAGTAATCCGCAACGGCCTGCTGGGTCACCCGGTTCTGCCGAGCAGCCGGGCCGCCGTGATCGACCGTTGCGCCTGCTGCCATTGCCTCGCGTCCTGGGCGGTGTTGCTGCCAATCTGGACTTTCCGCTCTGCGCTGGACCGGGTGACCGCGCTCAGCGGCGTAGGCGGCCTCCAGTGACGCAGCGCTGCGGAGGAGGGTGCCCACGATGGCCCCAGCGGACGTGCCGACGACCAAGTCGGCGTCTCGCAGGTCCAGGCCCTGCTGCTCCAGACCGTAGGCAATGCCCGTGCCGCCCCCGCCGCTCAGCACGAGTGCCCGTTCCATGCGCGTCGCGTCCATGACAGTCAGGATATTGTCCTGGCCGAGGTCGCCGTCCGCTCCACAGCGGCCCGGAAGTGATGTGCCCAGTGGTCCGCCCGGTTGAGTTCACGCTGGCCTCTCTGCCCAAGGTGAAGGCCAGGCAGGTCAGGCCATCTCCTGCGGGCGCTCCTCAACGCTGGCTGCCTCAGGCTTCTGTCCCAGCAACAGTCCCAGCGCCGCCAGCCCCAACGCCGCCACCGTGCCGTAGGTCGCGCCAGGGCCGAGGCGCGAGTAGAGCTGCCCGCCGCCGAGCGGCCCGGCAATCTGCGCCAGCGAACTGAAGGCCTCTGCTCCGCCCTGCACCTGGCCCTGTGCTTCGGCGGGCGTGGCGATGGAGATCAGGGCGTTCTGCGAGGCGTTGAAAATCCCCTCGCCGAGGGCAAAGGCCAGGGCGCTGCCGTACATCAGGGCGGCGTGGGGGAAGATGGAGAGCAGCGCCAGGCCCAGCATGCCGAGCGTGCCGAGGCCCAGGCCCAGAACAGCCACGCCGCGTTCCTTGAAGAGCCTGAGCAGGAAAGGCAGGATGACGCCCTGCCCCACGATGTCGCTGGCCCCGATCAGGATAAACAGTGTGCTGGTCTGCGCCGCCCCCCACCCCAGGGTGTCGCGCCCCAGGAGAACGACCGTCACCTGCATGACGGACATCGGCAGGGCAAACAGGACGCTGACCGTGATCAGACGCCGCACTGCCGGATACGAGAGTGCGCCCGACAGTTGCCTGAGGGGATTGAGGTGCGAGGCGTCAAAGTGCGTGCGGCGCCGCTCGGCGGGCAGGCTTTCGGGCAGCACGAACAGACCCCACAGGACGTTCAGCAGGCAGACGCCCGCCGCCAGGAACATCGGGGCGCTGAGGCTGAGGTGCGAGGCCAGGCCCCCCAGCGCCGGGCCGATGATGAACCCCGCCCCCACCGTCGCGCCGATCTGCCCGAAGACCTTGCCGCGACTCTCTTCGGGGGTGGTGTCGGCCACGTAGCCGAACAGCGCGCCCAGGCCGCCCGCGCACAGCCCGTCGATGATGCGGCCCAGAAACAGCACCCACAGGCTACCGCCGATGCCGAAGACGAGGTAGCCGAGGGCCGATCCCAGGAGACTGAGGATGAGGATGGGCCGCCGCCCGTAAGCGTCGCTGAGTGCGCCCAGCACCGGGGCCGAGAAGAACGAGAGGAAGGCGTAGGCCGCGCCCAGCAAACCGATCATGGCGGCCTGCTGCGAGACCTGCGGCACGTACTTCGCCACGATAAAGGGCAGCACCGGAAAGACCAGACTGAGGCCGGTGGCAAACAGAAAAGCGGTGATGAGCAGGAAGAGGAGAGGGGCTTTTTTGGGAGGAGCTTCGGGAAGGGGCGAGGCCGTCATGTGCCCAGGCTAGAGACGCGGGTGGGGCCAGGTCTTGAAGAAAAACGACAAGCTCAAAGCGGAGGCGAGGCCTCCCTCTCCGGCCGCCCACCGAGCCTGCGGTCTGCTTCCGAAACGCCGTGCTGGTTGGAGGCCCCCACTTTGATCCCGCCGCTGAGACGCTCGTCATCTGCCAGCAGCGACGGTGCGGGACGGCTGGGGTCCAGACGGACGAATGCCCCGAAGCCGCGCGGCGTCATCGCGCTCATGGCCCTGAATTCCCGCGTCAGATGGGCCTGATCGGCGTAGCCGAGTTCATAGGCGAGCTGGGCCAGCGAGAGCTGGGGATTGTGCCACAGACGGTGATGCACCTCCTCGAAGCGGATCAGGCGCGAGAGCGTCTTGGCGTTCACACCGACTTCGGACAGAAATTGCCGTTCGAGTTGCCGCTGACTCAGATTGAGTTCCTCGGCCAACGTGCCGATGCGGACCTGTCCCAGGCTGGAATACAGCGCCCCGGCGGCCCCGGCTCCGGCCCCCAGTTCGCGGCCCCGCTCCGAGAGGAGGCCCAGCAGCCAGTCCTCCACGAGTTGCCGGGCTTCCTCCCAGGCGTCCAGACCGAGCAGGGCGCGCACGGCCCGTGTCAGCAGGGGATACGTCACGCTCAGATCGAGGGTGGACAGGCTGAACTCCCAGCCGAAGAGTTGCCGCGCCGCCCAGGGGAACAGTTCCACGCCCAGCGCCCGGTGCTGACCGGACGATACGGCCCGTTGTGGCGTGAGTGTCAGGCCCAGCAGGGCCGCGCCGGGCATGATCTCCAGCTCGCCGCCCAGCACCGGGCCGCGCCAGGTGGACCCGACCTGAAAGTTCAGGCTGACCAGGCGATCCGGCAAAAGGCGGTGTTCTTCCTGCCCGACTTCATGGTCTTCGACCTGCCAGTAGGCCCGTACCAGATGGCGCAGGCGGGCATCGGGCAGGAATTCGCGGTAATGCACGGCTCACTGTGACAGACCTGAAGTCGGGGCGCATCCGTCATCAGGGCAGCCGGGGCGTGTCGCGTTTGTTCAAGACAGGACGGGTGAAGGCGTGCTGGTGGAGAATGTGGCGCGCTGGACGTGACTGCCTGGACGTGATTGCCGCGCGAACACGTGAACTGGCAGCCCGAGAACTGACGCTTGGCGCTCCATGGCTGCCAGAGGTGCCGGTTCAGACCGCTTTCAAAGTCGTCCTCAGGTGGGTGGGCGCTCTTCCTGCCTCATCAGCCGTGCGAGGCCCGCGCCGGTGCCCAGGCCGCCCCCTCACCCTGCACGAGTGCCGCCAGGTCCAGCGCCACCCCCGCATCGGCGCGCAGATCACCCTCCGCCTCTGGCCCGCCTTCTCCCCCGACATCCTGCGCACCATCACCCACCACGAACGCCAGGACGGCCAAGGCTATCCCAATGGTCTGACCGACCTCCCTCCTCTGACCGCCCTGATCGCCGCCTGCGACGTCCTGACCCGTGCCCGTCCCTACCGCCCCACCATGAGCTGTGCCGTTCCTCCCCCCGTCCCCAAATTCTCAGCTCAGGAGCCGCTCTGCGGAACGCGAGCGACAGCAACAGATTAGGAGAGAAGGATGGAACTGCCCGTAACAGCGGCGGCCAGCCACGGCGTCTCCAGGCCAAACAGTCCGAGGGCCATCCTCGGCCCGTGGGCAGCCCTTGCCCCGACTGAGTGGACGGCCTCGACCGGGTAGGAACCACATTCACCCGAAAGCACCCGTTAAGAGTAGGAACTGTCCCCGTCAATCCCGAAGGCGGCTCATGTCGAAGTGATGGCGCCCAAAGGGGTTGATGTGCTTGCGCATAAGCGGCGGGGTCAGCGCCGGTGGCCTTACCCCAGATCAGCGACCAGACGCTTGGCAAGTTGTTCGGAGGACGCAGGATTCTGCCCGGTGTACAGGTTGCGATCCACCACCACGAATGGAAGCAGCGGGATTGCACCCTTGACGTAATCTGCGCCTTCTTCACGCAGACGGTCTTCCAGGAACCATTTGGCTTTCCAGCCAAAGGTGTTCAGGCGCTCCTCGGTGTTGGACAGTCCAGTCATGCGGTAGCCCCTAAACGGCCACGAGCCGTCGAGGTTTTTGGCGGCCAGGGATGCGGCGGGCGCATGGCAGAGCAGGGCCAGCGGTCTCCCCGATTCCAGCCTGCGGGTCAGCAGCGCTCCTGACACCTCGTCGTAGGCAAGGTCTTCCATCGGGCCATGACCACCGGGGTAGAACACCAGGTCGTAGTCGTCGGGATTGACCGTGTCCAACGACCGAGGGTGATCCAACTGTGGTTTGATCGAGAGCAGGTAATCCGCGATTTCGTGTCGCTTGGAGAACGAACCTGCCGTCCAGTTCATGCTCAGGCGGTCTAACGTGGGGGCTTTGCCACCCGGTGTGGCGAGGGTGATCTCCCAGCCTGCTCCGCTGAAGATCTTGTGCGGCGTGGCAAGTTCTTCACCCCAGTAACCGGAGGGGTGCCGGGCACCGTCTTTCAGTGTCCAGTGGTCGGCGGCAGAGACGACGAACAGCACTCGCTTCAGGTTGGCGTTCTGGGTGTTGGGTGCCGGCGTCATGCCTGGAATGTAAACACCGACAACATTGTTGTCAATGCCCACATCGCGTTACACTCGCCCCGTGGCCCAGACCGTGACCGAACCTGGAACTGAACGTCCCTACCACCATGGCAATCTTCGCGCCGAATTGCTTAAGTGTGCCTGGGACACCATCGAGCGTGATGGTAGCGAAAACCTCTCGGTGCGGGGTTTGGCCCGCGACTTAGGTGTCAGTCACGGCGCATCCGCACGGCACTTCAAGGACAAACAAGCGTTGCTTGATGCCCTGGCCATGACTGGATTTGAACGGCTCAACCAGACCCTCTCCGAGATTTACTCCAGGGCCGAGCCATTTGAAACCAGATTTCGCGCTGCCGCCTTCGCTTACGTCCAGTTTGCGGTGACCCATCCCAATCTCCTGCGCCTGATGTACGCCGCCAAACACCATCCAGAAGCCAGTGCCGCACTCCGCGAAGTCAGTTGCTCGACCATGCAAACCCTCACCACCGCCATTGCGGCGGCCCAGCACAGTGCAGAGGTGCAGGCCGGTGATCCTCAACACATCGCCCTGGTCGCCTTCGCCAATTTCCACGGGGTCGCCACCCTCGCCACCGATGATCTCCTTGAAGGTCTGTTGTGGCAAGACGCGGCGGCCCTATCTATTCAGTTCGCCTGGCAGGGCATCACCGCGGCAAATGAAATCCCCTCCTCGGCGTCAAGGAGGAGGAATCCCAGATGAAAGCAGCCTCTATCGAACGCTATGGGCCAAACGACGTGGTGCAAATCGGGTTTCTGCCCCAACCGCGACCTGGCCCATATGACCTGCTGGTGCGGGTGCGGGCCGCCAGTGTCAACCCCATTGACCTGGCTATTCGGGGGGGTCGCCTGCGCCCCATCCTGCCTTACAAGCTCCCCTTGATTCTGGGCAGTGACCTGTCAGGCGAAGTGGTCGCCGTCGGTTCCGCTGTCACCCGTTTTGCGGTTGGTGACGAGGTGTTCGCCCGCCTTGATAAAGACCGTATTGGAGCCTTTGCCGAGTATGCATTGGTCGGTGAGAAGGAAGCGGCCCTTAAACCCGCGCGACTGACGCACGTCCAGGCCGCCAGCATTCCACTCGTCGGCCTCACGGCGTGGCAGGCCCTGACCGAGCTTGGACAGGTCCGCCGAGGTCAAAAAGTTCTTATTCAGGCGGGTTCAGGTGGCGTGGGCAGCATTGCCATTCAATTGGCCCGCTCGCTCGGGGCGGAGGTCGCCACCACCGTCTCGGCCCGCAATGAGGCGCTCGTCCGCGAATTGGGAGCGCAGACGGTGATCGACTACCGCACGCAGCAGTTCGATGATGTGCTGTCAGACCAGGATTTCGTGCTGGATACCCAGGGCGGGGACGTGTTGGCCCGCTCATTCAAGGTCCTGCGCTGGGGCGGAACGCTCGTGACCATCAACGGCACACCGACGCCGCATGCGGTGCATGGACGCAAGCTCACCTGGCCTGTTCGGTTGGCACTTACAGCGGCGCATCTCAAGGACTACCGCTTGGCCCGCCGTTATCACGTTAAGTTCGCTTATCTGTTCATGCGCCCGGACGGGCAACAACTGGAAGTGCTGGGCGACATGTTGCAGGGCGGCACCATTCGTCCTGTGATTGACCGGGTCTTTGCTCTGGACGAGGTGCGTGAAGCGCTCGCCTACAGCGAAACTGGACGGGCCACGGGCAAAGTGGTCATCGAAGTGCCGTGACGGGTCATGGTTGCTGGTTCTGAGAGCGTGTTTGAAAAGTGCAGAGGGAACAGCGCAGCGGGCCAGGTTCTGGTCCGCTG
>NZ_JHAC01000079.1 GCF_000599865.1 Deinococcus phoenicis
CCTGCGCGAAACCCTCTACCGCCACTGGCGGGTGGAGATGCAGGTGGAACAGGCCACGCGGCTGCTGAACACCCTGTTCACGGCCTTCCTGGCGCGGCCCACCCTGCTGCCGCCCCAGGCGCGTGCCCGCGCGGAGACGGACGGTCTGCCCCGCGCGGTCTGCGACTTCATCGCCGGGATGACCGACCGCTACGCGGGCGAGATGCACGCGGCGCTGGTGCCGCCGCCCCTGCCGTCAGGCTGGCCGGGGTAGGGAAGGGCTGGCCACCCCGGGCCTGGGGTGGGGCTACAGGCCCGGGGCCACCACCCGCACCCCCGCCGCCTCCAGCGCCGCGCGCAGGTCCCGCGCCAGGTCCGCCGCCTCCGCGCCGTCCCCGTGCAGGCAAAGGGTCCGGGCAGGCACCCGCACCGCTTCGCCCGTGACGGCCGTGACCGTGCCTTCCAGGGCCAGGCGCACGCCCTGATCGACGGCTTCCGCGTAGGGCCGCAGCGCGCCGGCCTGCCCGCGCGGCCACAGCGACCCGTCGGGCGCGTAGCCCCGGTCCGCGAAGCCCTCGCCCACCGCCACCAGACCCAGGGCCTCCGCCGCGTGCAGCATCCGGGAAGCCTCCCCCGCCAGGCCGAAGTAGAGGGGCAGGCCGGAATCGGCTGCGGCCCGCGCCACCGCTGCGGCCAGGGCCGCGTCGTTCACGGCCTGGTTGTAGAGCATCCCGTGGGGCTTGACGTGCCGCAGCCGGACACCCTCCCGCGCGGCCACGGCTTTCAGCGCCTCGATCTGCTCGCGCACGAACGCGGTCACCTCATCCGACGCGAAGTGCTGCTCGCGGCGGCCAAAGCCCTCGCGGTCGGGAAAGCCGGGGTGCGCGCCCGCCGAGACGCCGTGCTTCGCGGCCAGGCGCAGGCTGTCGCGCATCGTTTCCGCGTCCCCCGCGTGTCCGCCACAGGCGACATTCGCACTGGTCACGAAGGGCATGATGGCCGCCTCGTGCGGGCTGCCCTCGCCCAGATCGGCGTTCAGGTCGGTGCGGTGGCTCCTGGGGGCAGAACTCATGCGGGCAGCATAGGCGTTCTGCCGGGTCGGCTCAGCCCTCGCCCGACCGCTCCGGCAGGGCCAGCAAACTCCCGGCCAGTGAAGCCGGGGGTAGCGGGCAGGCGGTCACCACACCATGCGGGGAGACGGCCAGCACCCGCCGCTCGGCAAGGGTCCAGAGGGCGCGGTGGACGGCCATCTCGGCGTCCGCACGGCCCGACGGGGCGAGCTGGTCGAGCAGCGCGGTGTAGCGCACCTCCCGCGCCTCACCGCCTGCCCAGGGGGTCGCCTGCGCCACCTGCGTCAGCACCCGCCGCTGTTCGGTTCCCTGTGCCAGAGAGAGCAGGGCCTGCCGCGCCCGCAGCTGCCCCACGCGGGCCTCGCGTTCCCTGCGCCGCTGGCTGAGCAGGGCGCTGACCGCCTCGGGGGGGGCGGTGCCCTGTCCCCCGTACCGCCGCTCGATAATCTGCTCCAGGTGCGTGTCGGCCCGCTGGCGCACCTCGCTGCGCCACTCCTGTGCTCGGTCCCGCAGGCCGGCCCGGGCGTCCTGCACCCGGGGGTCGCGCCACACGGTCTCGGCGGCGCGCCGCGCGGCTGCCCGGAAGCCCCTGGCCTCCTGATCGGGGGTGTCTGCGGGCGGGGCCGGATCAGATGGGCGGCGGATCAGGTTCCGCAGGTTCATGTCTTCCTCCTCGGCGGGAACATTGCGGCCCACTGTTCCACACTTCGCGCGCCTCTTTGGCGAGGTGGGCAGGATTTCTAAGTCGCTGGCGGGTGATGATGCCATCATCACCCCGAGCGGAGCGAGAAGCCGAAAAGTGGCGGGTAGCGGAGGTGGAGCGCTTCCGGGTGTCGTTTCCCGGAAGGG
>NZ_JHAC01000080.1 GCF_000599865.1 Deinococcus phoenicis
AGCATGGCCCCCAGCAGGGCGGACACCAGCAGCACGATGCGGCCCTTCAGTCCGAGTTGATCTTTCAGCAGTTGCACCAGGGGCAGCACCAGCACCACGGCCAGCGTGCCCACCGTGCCGGTGAGTTCGAGAACGTCCATCAGCCGAGGCCCCTTTCCTTGAGCTTGTAGGCGGGTACGCGAAAGGGGCGCACTTCCCCCGTTGCCTGATTCCTCTGAAGGCTCACCCACAGCCCCGGCGTGGGCTGCCTGGTTTCGGGGTCGTAGACCTGAAACCAGTTCGCGGGGAGAGCGGGGACGGGCGGCGCAGGTGGAGGCGCAGGCAACGCCGATACCCGCGCCGCCGCGTCCTGCCACTCGGGGACGCGCACGCCGGAGAGGGGGTCGGTCCATTGAAAATGCATGGCATCGCTGTACGCGCCCGTCCAGCGCCCGCCCCAGGTCCACCCGCATTCCTCGAATACCCGCACCACCTCGCGGTTGATCTGCGCCCGCTCCAACGGCACGCCATAGCCGTTCCAGGCGGCGTCGAAGTCCAGCGCCGCCCCGAAGGCGTG
The DNA here is from genome assembly GCF_000599865.1 of Deinococcus phoenicis. Classification (GTDB taxonomy): domain Bacteria; phylum Deinococcota; class Deinococci; order Deinococcales; family Deinococcaceae; genus Deinococcus; species Deinococcus phoenicis. The sequence continues at coordinate 557 of NZ_JHAC01000080.1, forward strand.
AACCGAGAGGGGCCGCGTCCGGTCATGTCCCATGTGGCGGAACGCGATGGAGCCGTCAAAGGTGCGGAGCTGGGTGTGCAGGCCCCGGTGCACCAGTTCCGCCCACGTCGCCTGGAAAACGGGCGCGACCAGCCGGTGCAGGCTCACGCCCTTGATGACGCCGTAGGGACAGCGGGGGAAGTCGGGCAGGTCGGCCAGGGGAATGGTCACGATGTTCTGTTGCCGCCAGGCGGG
>NZ_JHAC01000081.1 GCF_000599865.1 Deinococcus phoenicis
CGCTGGTGCTGGCGTGCTCAGGCTTTTTTTGCTGGTTCGTCAGCTTGTTGGAAGCTGTGCTGGACGCTCTTCCCCAGCTTCATCAGGTGCAGCCGGAACCAGGAGCGACTCACCCCCGTGACCCGACAAATGCCTCGGTGGGAGATGCGTTCAGTCAGCAAACGGTCCACCAACGCCTCGGTTTCCGCTGAAATCCGGTGTTGTGGAGG
>NZ_JHAC01000082.1 GCF_000599865.1 Deinococcus phoenicis
GGGGGGCCCCCCCCCCCCCCCGCCGAACTGGTGCAGGCGATGCGGGAAGCGCGGCGCTGCGGCATCGGGCACCTCGCGGACGTGGCGGCCCGCCACGCGCAGAAGCTGGGATTGCCCGAACGGGTGGTGCAGCATTACCTCTGGAACTTCCGCTATCACCTCGAAGCGCCCGACCGGCTGGGCCTGCACGAGTTCGCCGCGCTGGCGGTGCCGGGACATGCGCCGCTGCGCTTCGGCCCGGGCGGCGAAAGGCGACACGTTCTGTCCGCTTCTGTGGGTACGCTGAACCCATGAACCCGGAAACGCGAGCGGTGCTGAGGGCGGCGGTGGAAGCGAACAGCCGCGTGAACGATGTCCTGTGCGCGCACCTGTCCCCGGAGATGATGCGGGCGCAGACGCCGGGCGGCGGCATGACGGTCGCGCAGCACCTCGCGCATATGGCGGGCGTGACGCAGGAATGGCTCTCGCAACTGGACGGGTCCACCGCCTCTCCCCTGCCGGTCCTGTACAGCGGCACGCTCTGGGGCACCTTTACCGCCCAGGAAGACCCCGCGCGGGCGGCGGAGGTGCTGCGCGAGGTGTGGACGGCGGCTCTGAACACGGCGGCGAACGCGCCGGGCACCGGCCAGCTCTCCCATCCCAGCACGGCCCAGTTCCTGCTGCACATGCTCACACACGACGCCCACCACCGGGGCCAGGTGCTGCTGGCGCTGAAGATGGGCGGCTTCCCCCTCCCCGACGAGGACGCGCTGTGGGGGCCTCTGCGTGGAGAGTGAGACGGTGGGGAGTGGGGCGCAGGTGGGCGGCACCTTCCGCGAGCGGGTGCTGGCCCTGGTCGCCTGCATTCCGCCGGGCCGGGTGATGACGTATGGGCAACTGGCCCTGCTGGCGGGGCAGCCCGGCGCGGCGCGGCAGGCCGGTTACGTAATGAACACGCTGGCAGGCGGCACCCAGCCCGGAGCAGAACCGTACCCCTGGCAGCGGGTCATCAACGCGCAGGGCCGCGTCAGCACCCACAAGCTCGGGTTTGGCGACATGCAGGAGCGGCTGCTGGAGGCCGAGGGCGTCACCTTCGACGCTGCGGGCCGCTGCGACCTGGCCCGGCTGCAATGGTGGCCGGAGGAAGACGGGCCAGCCCGCCCGGACCGGCTGCTGTAAGGGAAGAGGTTCTAAAGAAACACGGGGACGGGAACCCCGGTCCCCGGGCGTATGCTGGCAGCATGTCGGTGAAGCGAACAAGACAAAACAGGTGGGTGGCGGGCGACGTGGCGTCGTGGATGCTGGGCGTGACGCTCGGGCTGATTCTGGGTGTGGCGCTGCTGATTATCGCGCCGCGCGTGGGCAACGCGGCGGGTGAGGCCAAACCCAGCGCCGAGGGCACCATCGTCGCGCCCGGCCAGACCGGTGCAGGCGGAGAGGGCGGCAGCACGGCGGCGAACAGCACCACCGGGGCACAGGCGGGCGCAGCCGAGGGAACGGCGAGTGCAGGCGGTACGGCCACCACAACCGGGAACGGTATGGCCTCCCAGAGTGGAACGGCCCAGACCGGCACGGAAGGCGGGGCCACAGGCGAAGCGGCCGCACCCGGCCAGACGCCGGAAAGCAACGCCAGCACCGGAGCGGCGGCCACGGGCAGCACCACGGAGCAGGCCGGGGACAGCAGCGCGGCCCCCGCGGCGGCGGGCAATGCCCAGGCCGGTCAGCCCGTCTTCGCCAGCAACTGCGCGGGGTGCCACGGCGCGAACGCCGAGGGCGGCATCGGCCCCAGCCTGGTCGTGGCGAACGGCCCCGCGAGCTGGACGCTGGAGCAGTTCGGGAACGCCGTCCACAACGGCCATACGCCCGAGGGCCGCGAACTCTCGCCCGTCATGCCCCGCTTCAGCCCGGCGCAGATCAGCGACGCGCAGGTCGCGGACATCCAGGCCTACCTCAAGACCCTGCACTGATTCAACAAGACCGGAGAACGCCGCCCCACTTGACCTGGGGCGGCGTTCTCTTCCTGTGTTCTTATTGTGGCACAGGTCACGCTCGGGGACCAGCCGGTCGGGGCACGGTCGAACGTGCACGGCGTGCCTACACTCGCCGGGTGAGAACTGTGCCTGCCACCGATTCGCTCCCGGCCCGCGACCTGCTCGCGGTGCTGGCCCGCGCGCTGCCCTCTCTGCTTCGCAGCGCCCCCGGCATCGTTTCCCTGATGGGGCTGATGGTCGTGGTGCAGGGCCTGACGCCCGCCGCGACGATCTTTCTGAGCAAGTGGACGGTGGACGGCATCACGCAGCTGGCCTCGGGGGGTGAGGCCAACCTGACGCTCCTGACGCTGGCGTGGGCGGGGACGGCGTTGGTGGCGCAACTGACGGCGGTGGCGAGTACGCTGCTACAAGGCTACGCCGCCGACCACTTCACGGTGCAAACGGTCACGGACCTGATGCGGAAGATGCAGGCCCTGCCGGGGCTGGACGTGGTGGAAGACCCCCGCTTTCACGACGACGTGGAGACGCTGCAAACGGGCGCGCGCTTCCGGCCCCTCAACCTCACGGCCACGCTGCTGGGGCTACTGCGCGCGGGCGTGGGTGTGCTGGGCGTGGCGGGGGCGCTGCTGGCCGTGGGGTGGTGGGTGCCGCTGGCCGTGGTGCTCGGCATGATCCCGCTGGCCCGCAAACAGATGCAGCTCTACGAACTGGGCTGGAGCATGACCATCCAGCGCACCCAGGAAGCCCGCGAACTCGCCTACGACCAGCGCGTCGCCATGCGCCACGAATACGCCAAGGAGGTGCGCCTCTATGACCTGATGCCGTACCTGACCGGGCGCTACGTGCGGGGGGCACAGGCGTACCAGGGCGTCATGCGCGGCGTGCGGAACAAACAGGTGCTGGGCGTGCTGCCCGCGCAGATGCTCGCGCTGGCGGTCACGGCGGGCCTCTTCGCCTATGTGGTCGCTCGGGCGGGCCAGGGGGTGCTCACGGCGGGCGCGGTCGTGCTGGTGACCCTCGCACTCGCCCAGGTGCGCGAGGGGCTGGGCAGCCTGATCGAGTTTCTGGCGATGGGCACCCAGCACCTGCGCTGGTTCCAGAAGTTCTACGCCTTTCTCGACGCCCGCCCGGCCGTCGCGCCGCCGGAGACACCCCGGCCCCTCCCCCGCCGCCTCGACCTGACGCTGGAGAACGTGGGCTTCGCGTATCCGGACGGCCAGCCCGTGCTGGAGGGCGTCAGCCTGCACATTCCCGAGGGGCAGGTGGTCGCCATCGTGGGCGAGAACGGCGCGGGCAAGACCACGCTGGTCAAGCTGCTGCTCCGCTTCTATGATCCCACGACCGGGCGGATCACGGTGGGCGAACCGGACGAGGCGACCGACCTGCGGGACCTCGACCCCGCCGCGTGGCGTGCCCAGATCGCCGCCGTCTTTCAGGACTTTGCACGCTTCGAGTGGACCCTGCGGGAAAACGTGCTGCTGGGCCGCCCCGAGGACGAGGCGAAACTCGCGCAGGCGGCGGCGGCCAGCGGTCTGGCCGACCTTCTCCTCCGCCTCCCGGACGGCCTGAACACCCGCATCGGGCAGGCGTTCGGCGGCGTGGACCTCTCGGGCGGCCAGTGGCAGAAGCTCGCCACCGCGCGGGCGCTGTACCGGGACGCCCGGGTGCTGATCCTCGACGAACCGACCGCCGCCCTCGACCCCCGCAGCGAAACCGAGGTCTTTGCCGCCTTCGCCGCGCTCGCGCGTGGCCGCACCACCCTGCTGATCACCCACCGCCTCGGCAGCGTCCTGATGGCCGACCGCATCCTGGTGATGCAGGCGGGCCGCCTGATCGAGGACGGCACGCACGCGGCCCTGCTGGCTCGGGGCGGCGAGTACGCCGAGTTGTGGCGCTTGCAGGCCGGGCAGTACGTGGAAGGGGAAGCGGGGCGAGAGGCGGTCGGAGCGGGGCAATAAAAAAGCCGCCTCTTGGGCGGTGATAGAACCAAGATAGCGTGGGATGCAGGGGAAGTCAACTTATGCATCCGGATTTCCGACGAAGTGGAAAACCGCCTTCTAGCCGACAACCCAGGCCGGCTCCGCCTTCTGGCGTATGGTCCAGCCGTGGTCCTGCGGTCAGGCTGGGGCATGGAAGAGATCACCGCGTTCTACGACCTTGACCTCGAACATGACCGCCTGAGCCGTGGCCTGGGCCTGCTCGAATTTGCCCGCACCCTCGACGTTCTGGGGCGCCTTCTTCCCGAACCTCCGGCCACGGTGCTGGATATCGGCGGCGGCACGGGTGCCTATGCCCGCGAACTGCTGCGCCTCGGCCACCGGGTCCACTTTCTGGACCTCATTCCGGGACACGTCGAACGGGTGCGTGCCGACCCGGCCCTCGCCGCGCTCGCATCGGTCACCCTGGGCGACGCCCGCGCCCTCCCCTACGCCACGGCCAGCGCCGACGCCGCGCTGGTGATGGGGCCGCTGTACCACCTCATGGCGGCGGAAGACCGGGCGAAGGCACTGGCCGAAGCCGCGCGCGTGGTGCGGCCCGGCGGCCTGGTCGCCGTGACGGCCATTCCGCGCGCCGCCGCGATCTGCGGGGACTTCAAGCATGGCCTGGATGAGGAAGACTACAGCCGCGCCATCCGCGAGCGGGCCTACACCAGCGGGCTGTACCTGAACCCCGAGGGTCGCCCCGGCTTTTTCACCACCGCCTACTTTCACCATCCCGCCGACCTGGAAGAAGAGCTGGGGGCCGCAGGGCTGCGGGACGTGACGCTCTATGCCCTGGAAGGTCCCGCCTCCAAGCTGCTGGCGGACCCGGCGCTGGAACTGAGCGACCCGCTGCGGCGGGACGGCCTGCTGACCGCGCTGAGGCTGGTGGAACGTGACCCGGCGCTGCTGGGCATGAGCGCCCACCTCCTGGGCGTGGGCTGGCGCTGACCTTCACGCCATCGCCAAGCCCGGCTAGGGTGAGGCTGCTATGGCCGTGGGGTGGTAGCCCCTTCTCCGCGTGGCCCGCTTGGGAGGCGGCGGGCATCACCTTTCCACCTGAAAAGCCACGCTATACTTTTTCACCTATGGCCCTTCCCGCTTCCGCAGAGAGGTGAGGGCAGCGGCGAATCTCCTCCTGACGCCGGGGCAGGTTCGACACCGAAAGGAGCGTCCAAAATGCAAAAAGTCGCTATCGTGGGCCGGCCCAACGTCGGCAAGTCCAGCCTGTTCAACCGCCTGGTGGGGCGGCGCGAGGCCGTCGTGGCCGATTTTCCCGGCGTGACGCGCGACGCCAAGGAAGGGCTGATGCTCTACCACAACCACCGCATCACCCTGATCGACACCGGCGGCCTCTGGAGCGGCGACGAGTGGGAACAGGCCATCCGCGAGAAGGCCGAGTGGGCGATGGAGGGCGCGCAGGCGGTGATTTTCGTGCTGGACCCGCGCGAGGGCCTGAGCGCCGCCGACTATGAGGTGGCCGACTGGCTGCGCAAGCTGGGCAAGCCCGTGGTCGTGGTCGCCAACAAGATCGACAGCCCCAAACACGACATCTATCTGGCCGAGCTGTGGGGCCTGGGCTTCGGCGACCCCGTTCCGGTCAGCGCCGAACACGCGCGCGGCCTCGACGACCTGATGGACCGCGTGATGGAACACCTCCCCGCCGACGACGAGGACGTGCCGGAAATCGCGCCCATCCGGATTTCCCTGATCGGGCGGCCCAACGTGGGAAAAAGCAGCCTGCTGAACGCGATCACGCACAGCGAGCGCGCCATCGTGGCCGACACGCCGGGCACCACCCGCGATAGCCTGGACGTGGAATGGGACTACGGCGGGCAGCGGTTCGTGCTGGTGGACACGGCGGGCATCCGCAAGAAGCCCGACACGGCCATCGAGGATTACGCGATCCAGCGCAGCCAGGCCGCCATCGAGCGCAGCGACCTGATCTGGCTGGTCGTGAACGCGACCGACCTCGGGGACCACGAGCTGAAGCTCGCCAACCTCGCCTACGACAGCGGCAAGCCCGTGATCGTGGTGGTGAACAAGTGGGACCTGGTGGCCGACGAGGACCTGAAGCGCACCGAGAAGGACCTGAACCAGAAGCTCCACCACATCAGCTACGCGCCGCGCGTGTACACCAGCGCCATCAACGACTACGGCATCCACGACATGCTGGCCGAGGCGATGAAGCTCCACGAGAAGTGGCAGAGCCGCATTCCCACCGCCGAGCTGAACCGCTGGCTGGAAATCTGGCAGATGCGCCAGAGCGTGCCGAACTTTCACGGCAAGAAGCTCAAGATGTACTTCATGACGCAGGTGGAGACCGCGCCGCCCACCTTCGCCATCTTCTGCAACCGCGCCGACTTCGTGACGCGCGCCTATGAGGGCTTTCTCCAGAACCGCATCCGCGAGGACCTGGGGCTGGCGGGGATTCCGGTGCGGCTGAAATGGAAGGAAAAGGGACCGTACAAGCGGGGCAAGAAGGGCGAGGAAGCCGAAGAGTAAGACGGATTCCGTCCGATTCCCTGACTTCCGGAACCCGTCTGTTCTCCTTCTCGCATCGTCGCGAACAGACGCCCATGAGGACGCTGCTGCTCCCGCTCGGATGGAATCACTCCGTCAACGATTCCATCGGAGTTCGTATAAGCCTGCCTGGACTGGGGTGGACGGGAACTGGGGGCAACTCCGGTTCCCTTTCTTCCGTCCCCTCACACTTGCTGGCGGCCCTACCCGGCACACTGGTGCATGACGCCTTCTCATCTGCTCGCCGCGCTGGCCCTGGCTCCCGCCCTGCTGCTCTGCTCCTGCGACGCGCAGACGGCGGGCACACCCCAGGTCAAGTTCACCCCCTTCGTCAGCGGGCTGCCGCAGATCACCACCCTGACCCACGCGGGGGACGGGTCGGGGCGGCTGTACGCCGCACAGCAGGGGGGGCAGGTCCGCGTGATCGAGCAGGGCCAGGTGCGTGCCCAGCCCTTCCTGGACCTCCAGGCCCTGACCAGCGCGGGGGGCGAACGCGGCCTCCTGGGCCTCGCCTTCGATCCCGGCTACCGGCAAAACCGCCGCCTGTACGTGCACTACACCGACCGGAACGGGGACACGGTGCTGGCCCGCTACACGGCCGCCCCCGACTTCTCGCGGGCCGATCCGGCCAGTGCCCGGATTCTTTTCACCGCCAGACAGCCCTACGCCAACCACAACGGCGGGCAGCTCGCCTTCGGCCCGGACGGGTTCCTGTACCTGGGCCTGGGCGACGGCGGCAGCGGCGGCGACCCCCAGAACAACGCGCAGAACCTCGCCTCGCCGCTGGGCAAGCTGCTGCGTTTCGACGTGCGCGGCGAAGCGGCGCAACCCGCGCCCGGCAATCCCTTCCTGAACCGGCCGGGGGCCAATCCGAACATCTGGGCGTCTGGCCTCCGCAACCCCTGGCGCTTCTCCTTCGACCGGCAGACGGGTGACCTGACCATCGCCGACGTGGGCCAGAACGCCTGGGAGGAAGTGGACCGCCAGCCCCGCGCCAGCAAAGGCGGCGAGAACTACGGCTGGCGGGTCCGCGAGGGCCGCACCTGCTTCGAGCCGTCCGGCGGGTGCCCCACCCAGGGCCTCACCGAACCGGTCCTGGTGTACGGGCGGGACGAGGGCCAGAGCATCACGGGGGGCTACGTGTACCGGGGGCAAAATCTGCCCGCCCTGAAAGGCCAGTACGTCTTCGCCGACTTCGGGAGCGGGACGGTCTGGGCGGCCCCGACCGGCGGGCAGGACTGGAACAAGGTCCGCATCGGCCGCGTGGAAAACCCCTCGACCTTCGGGGAGGACGAGGCGGGCGAGCTGTACGTGGCGGAGTACGGCAGCGGGCAGGTGCTGCGGCTGGGGCGGTAGGCGTGGGCCGGCCGGAAACGTCACCTCGGGCGGGATGAACCCGGCGCCCTCCCCGTAGCATGGTTGCCCATGACCTACGCCCTGCGGCTGGACCGGGGCACCCTCGTGATGCGGGAGGTGCCGCCCGCCGCCGCACCTCTGTTCACCTGGGACGCCCGCAGCCAGTCCTGGCGGGCACCCGGCCGGGCCTACCGCGACGTGATGGAGGCCCTGAGGACGGCGGGCACCCCGGTGCGGGACGAGGCGGCGGACTTCCAGAAGCTCGACCTCGGCTACGCCCGCGAAGTGCAGCCCTACTCCCACCAGCAGGAGGCGCTCAGGGCCTGGAAGGAAGCGGGGCGGCGGGGGGTGGTTATCCTGCCGACGGGCGCGGGCAAGACGCTGGTGGCGCAACTCGCCCTGCGCGACACCCCCCGCAGCGCCCTGATCTGCGTGCCCACCCTGGACCTGATGCACCAGTGGTACTCGGGCCTCCTCGCCGCCTTCCCCGACGCCGGGATCGGACTCCTGGGCGGGGGCAGCCGCGACGAGACCTCCATCCTGATCTCCACCTACGACTCGGCGGCCATCCACGCCGAACTGCTGGCCGGACGGTACGCCCTGCACGTCTACGACGAGGCCCACCACCTCCCCAGCGACTTCCACCGGGCGGTGGCCGAACTGGGCCTGGCCCCCTACCGCCTGGGGCTGACCGCCACACCCAAACGCAGCGACGGGCGAGAACTGCACCTGGAGGACCTGATCGGCCCCGTGGTGTACCACCGTACCCCGGAGGAACTGGCGGGCGAGACACTGGCGGACTACCGGGAAGTCATTATCCGCGTGCGGCTGAGTCCCGCCGAGCAGCGGCACTACGACGACCTGATCCGGGGCCGCAACGACTTTCTCCGGCGAAACAACATCCGGCTGGGCACGCTGGACGGGTGGAAGCAGTTCGTGATGCAGAGCGGCACTCCCCAGGGCCGCGCCGCGATGCTCGCCCACCAGGAGGCGCGGGGCCTGGCCTACGGGACCGAAGGCAAGCTGCGGGTGCTGGAGGAACTGCTGGCGAACCACCCGCACGACCGGACGCTGATCTTTACCGACGACAACGCGACCGTGTACCGCATCAGCCGCGATTTCCTGATTCCCGCGATCACGCACCAGACGCCCGTCAGGGAGCGCCACGCCCTGCTCGAAAAGTTCCGGGACGGCCGTTACCGGGTCATCGTGACCAGCCGGGTGCTGAACGAGGGGGTGGACGTGCCGGAGGCCAGCGTGGCGGTCGTGCTGTCGGGCACCGCGACCGAGCGCGAGCACATCCAGCGCCTGGGCCGCATCCTGCGCCGCGCCGAGGGCAAGCAGGCCGTGCTGTACGAGGTCATCACCGAGGGCACCAGCGAGGAGCGGGTGAGCCAGCAGCGGCGCGGGCGGTGGCAGCCGGGCGCTGTTGCGGTCACGCCCGTCTGGGAGGACCTGAATGCTTCCGACTGAACTGCTGATGTTCCGGGTGAAGGCGGGGCTGGTGGCCCCACGGCGGCTCAAAGCGCACACGAACAACCTGCGGCTGGCCGAGTCGGTCATCCAGCTTTTCGAGGCCAACCTCGGGAAACGCCGGGCAGACCTGGAGGAGGACCTCAAGGCGCTGGAGGCGGGCCGGGCGGACTTCAAGGTGATTCGCGGGATGGCGCACCTGCTGGCGAACGGGGCCGCCACCTTCGAGGCCGGGGGCGACGTGGAGCCGGGGGCGGTGCGGGCGAAGGTCTTCGAACTCGCCCAGGCGCACCCGCCCAGCCGCCACCGCCGCGCCGACGTACTCGAACAGGCGGCCGCCGCCCTGTCGGGGGAGCGGAGGCTGTCGGCGGAGGACCTGGGCGACCTCCTGTACGCGGACCTACCGGACCAGCAGCGGCTGACGGCCTTCGACCCGCCGGACCCCCCTGAACTGCTGGAGCGCTTCAACCTCGCCCAGGCTCAGGGGATGCTCTACCGCGCCTACAGCCTCGTCATCACGGCCCGGCGCAACGAGCCTGCCCGCTACAAGCAACTGCTGAAGTACACCAAGCTGTTCGGCCTGATGGTCACCGTCGAGGGGGACGCGGACTACGGCTTCACCCTCACGATGGACGGCCCCACGTCCCTCTTCGGGGGGACGACGCGCTATGGCCTGGCAATGGCGAAGTTCCTCCCGGCCCTGCTGCACGTGACCAAGTGGGACCTGACCGCCACCCTCAAGCCTCGCAAGGACCTCGCCTGGGTGGACCCCGGGGACGATGAATGGCGCTTCGAGCTGACCAGCGAGGACGGTTACGTGAGCCACTACAAGCCGCCCGAGGAGCACGACAGCGCCCTGGAATCGGGCTTCAGCGACCGCTTCGGCAAGCTGGGGTCGCCCTGGACCCTGGAGCGGGAGGTGGACCTGGTGCCGGTGCCCGGGGGCGTGATCGTGCCGGATTTCCGCCTGGTGCATCCGTCGGGCCGCAGCGTGCTGGTGGAGATCGTGGGCTACTGGCGGCCCGAGTACCTGCGTAAGAAATTCGAACTGCTGAGGAAATCGGGCCGAGGTGACGTGATCGTCTGCGTCTCCGAGCGGCTGAATCTGGAACGCGCGGGCGTGGACCCCAGCGACTTTGGCGAGCGGCTGGTGTGGTTCAAGGGCGTGCTACCGCCCAAGGACGTGCTGGCGGTGGCGGAGCGGATGATGGGGGGCGAGGCGGCGGCGTGAGCGGGTTCCTGCTCGTTGGCCTCCATCTGCTCCTGCACCACGCGCCGGGCCTTTTCCAGCCGGGCGTACTCGCGCGCCAACGTGCGCTGGAGATGCTAAAAGCCTTCGGGAGTGAGGTGGAGGGTATATAACATTCACGCGGACAAAAGAGCAGGACGACTAAGCCGTAGTTGTGTACACAAAAACCGACCACCACGTTAATACAAGTGAAAGTAAAATTGCAGCCGTGAATCTTGCAGTGTAGTTAAGCCGCGAGAACATCACTTGCCAACATTGATCACTAATACCAAAGGTTTTGGGGTAGTTAGGCGCGCTATGCCCTTCTTTAATTGCCTTAGCAATCTCCTTAGCCTGATTTTGCCATAGGGTTAGTTGATAGTCTGCATCTATATGATTCTCATACTCACTAAGTATGCCATAGTACTTGCTAACGTAGTCTCTGTACGAGGAGAGCTGGATTACAGACTCTCTGTGGACACTTAATTCCCGCCTAAGTAGTGTCAGCCTCATTGCACACTCGTGATATCTAAACGCTTTTAGGGAGTAATTCTCTATATTTTGTATCTGCGAGAAAACAAGTATAAAAACGGCCAAAATTATACTCACCGAGTTTTGTGCCTGATTACTAGAGTTGAAAGGTTCAACTTTCAGGTTTTGAAGCACTGGTATGGCTATAAGGAGCAAGGATATTAAGGATGTTGTCCAGTTTGAAAGGCTGTTCAAACGGTCACACCTTTTTGCCGCATTAAATCTATTTCTCGAGGTAATATCTACGTCTTCATATAATTTGATTATTACCTTTGAACCTACGAACGACTTTTCAGGTAAAGCATTCTCAGAAGTCTTAAAAGACTTTTTCCAAAACATCGTTCACCCGCACTTGCTGTACCCACACGCCTGGCACTTCAGGCAGCCTTCTTCCCGGATCACGGCCTTTTCCTCGCACACCGGGCAGCGTTCGCGGCTCATGGCGTCCATGCTCTCGGTGCTGACGCCACTCGCCAGGGCGGGTGCGGCGGCGGGCACGTCCACGCTTCCCCCGGCCAGGGGCGGCAGGGCGGCGGCGTCCATGTCCTTCTGGAAGGTTTCCAGGGCGACGGCGATCAGGTCGGCCTTACTGCCCACCAGACGGCCGTTGTAGCTGCCGTACAGCCCACCGTTCAGCCCGCGCAGCGTCTTGATGATCGCCTGGGCGGGAACGCCGTGCTGGAGGGCGATGCTGACCACCCGGCCCAGCGCTTCACTGTCGGCGTTGGCCTCGTCGCCCGCGCGCCCGCTGATGACCATGACCTCGACGGGCTTGCCGCCCAGGTGGTTGACCGTCACCAGGAAGGAGCGGCGGTGCCCGCTGGTCGGGTCAGTCAGCTTGACCATGTCGGTGATGCCGCTGAGGCGGGCGGGGCGCTCGTAAATGGGCGCGGTGGGCGTGCTGGGGCGTGGGGCCACCGGGACAGATTGCGGGGCAGGCGTGACGGCGGGCGCAGTCTGGGCCTCGGTCTTCGGCGCTGCGGCCACCGTGCTCTCCCCCATCACCTCGGCGGCCTCGGTCGGCGACTCCTCCGCCTTCTTCTCCTTCTTCTTGCTGGTACTCAGCACCTGGAACTGCCGCGAGCCGTCACGGTACACGGTGATGCCCTTGCAGCCGGTCCGGTACGCCTCGCCGTAGGCGTCCTGCACGTCCTGCACGGTGGCGCTGTTGGGCAGGTTGATGGTCTTCGAGAGGCTGTTGGCCGCGTGCTGCCCGCCGTCGTCGAAGGCCTTCTGCACGGTGCCCTGCATCCGCACATGGTCCACCGGCTTGATGTCGTGGGCACACACGAAGACCTGCTGGAGCGCGTCGGGAATAAAGGCGAGGCCGACGACGCTGCCGTGGTTCTCGCTGACGGCTTCCGTCACCTTGTCCCAGTCCCAGCCGCCGTCCTTCTCGAGTCCGGTCGGGGCCGGGTACTGGTTGAGCAGCTCCACGAACAGCGGAGCCAGCAACGCGCGGTACTCGCTGCCGATCTTGCGCCAGATGAAGGGGCTGAAGACGGGTTCGATGCCGCTCGATACCCCCATCAGCATGGAGGTGGTGCCGGTCGGGGCGACGGTCAGCACGGCGACGTTGCGCCGGGGCGGGTGCGGAATCTTCTTGGCGTTGCGCGTGTAGACCGGATACACGCCCCGCTCTTTGCCCAGGCGCTCGCTTTCCGCGACGGCTTCCTCGCGCAGGGCACTCATGATCTCGGAGATGGCGTGCCGCCCCGCGTCCGAGTCGTAGCGCAACCCCAGCTTGATCAGGGCGTCGGCCAGGCCCATCACACCCAGACCCAGGCGGCGCAGATCCTGCGAGGCGACCCGGTTGTCTTCCAGCGCAAAGACGTTCACGTCCAGCACGTCATCCAGAAAGCGCACGCAGGTCCGCACGTCAGCACGGAAGGCAGCGTAGTCAAAGGTGCTGCCCTGCACGTAGGCGGCGAGGTTGATCGCGCCCAGGTCGCAGGGTTCCCCGACGGTGAGGGGAATCTCGCCGCAGGGATTCGTGCTCCGGATCTCGTACCGCTTGCCCAGGTTCTTCAGCGCGCTGAATTCGTTCACGCGGTCCACGAAGATCAGGCCGGGTTCGCCGGTCGCCCAGGCGTGCTGCGCGATCTGGTCCCACAGCCAGCGGGCGGGCAGACCGGGGCGCTTGTCGGCGGGGTTGTAGCGGCCCTGGGGCGCGGTCCGGTAGAGGGGCACGCCGCGCGCTCCGTCCTCAGCGCGGTCGGGCAGGGCGGGCAGGCGACCGTCGTACATCCCGGCCTGCGGCTCCAGGTAGTACTTGCCGGGCACGTCCTGCACGGCCACGTGCCACAGGGCGTCGCGCTCCAGCGTCTCCCAGAACTTCCCGGTGACCAGAATGGAGATGTTGAAGGTGGAGATGTCGCCCTCGGCGGCCTCGCGGTCGAGGTCCTTGGCAGTCAGGAAGTCCAGCACGTCGGGATGTTCGATGGAGATGGTCGCCATACCCGCGCCACGTCTCGTCCCGCCCTGCCTCACGACCCGCAGCACCGGCGCATAGACAAAGCGCAGCGTATTGATCGGCCCGCTCGTCTCGCCGCCCCGGTTGGCCCACTCCAGGAAGTTGTCGAAAATCTCCATCAGGAAGGACACCGGGCCGCTGCTGGTGCCGCCCGACCCCTTGATCGGCGCCCCCTCGGGCCGCATGTCGCTGAGGTCGATGCGGGGTTCGACGCCGACCTTCGCGCTCTCGGCCACCGCGCGGGCCGCGTCGATGATGCCGCCCATGTCGTCCGCGACGGGCCGCACGCCCTCCGGCAGCGCCCGGACAATCTGCACGCCGTTCTGCCGGGCCGTGGCGACCAGTTCGGCGGGAATGGCCTGCCCGTACACCACACGCGTCCAGTTGCGGACCGCGACGGGTTGCTTTTCGCCGTCGGGCTGGGTGGGGGGGCGCATCAGGCCCAGGGTAAAGTCGTCCACATCGGGGTGGGCCGCGCTCATGTAGACCCAGCCGCGCACGCCCGCGTCAGGGCGGCTGCTCTCGGCACGGGGCGTGTACACATCGAGGTTCACGCCGTTGCCGCCGCCCACCTTGGTGACCAGGGCGAGTTTCCGGGCCACTTCCATGACGCCGTCGAAGCTCTCGGGAGCATGTTCGGTGGCCCCCTGCACGAAGCAGTTCAGCACGTTCCCATGCTGCGTCCCCGCGCCCGCCAGCACGCGCCCGCCGGGGCAGAACTTCTTTTCCGCCATCAGGTCGTAGTACTTCTGCGCCCAGGCCAGCCGTGTCTCCGGGGCCTCCGCGCCCGCCACCCAGTCGGCGATGCGGCGGAACATGCCGCCCAGATCGCCGTCACCCGCCTGGAGATACTGCCTTTTGGCGATGTGATGGGCGTTCTCGTCGAAGTTGCTGAGGGTGGAGGTGGGCGTGGTGGTCATGAGGGTGACTCCTTGAGGGCAAGGCGGCAGCAAAACACCTCACCACCCCGGGGGGCGGTGCGGAAGCGGACGAGGTGGCCTCCCAGACGGGGGCCGCTCACAGATGGCTGACTGTACCATCCGGGCGCAGGGGGTACAACGGCTTGTACGCCTCGCCGTTTTGGCGTACAAGATACGGCCCCGTTGGGGCAAACCGGGGCCGGGCAGACAGGAGCAGCAGAATTTGCCGTCGGGGACGGGTCAGGGGGGCAGGAGGCCCAGGGCGGTGGGGGTGGCGGCCGCGTCTCCCTTCCCCCAGTGGGGGAGTCGCCCCCCGGCCTGCCCCTCAGCCCAGCTTGGCCAGGAAGCGGCCGCACGAGGGGCACTTTACCGGGGGCAACTTGCCCTGCGCGGCCTTCTGCTGCACGTTCACCGGGAGCATCACGTTGCAGCCGGTGCAGCGGCCCCCGCGAATCTCGACCAGGCCCAGGCCCTTCTTGGCCTTGCGGATCAGGTCGTATTCCTTGACGGTGCGCGAATCGATCCCGGCGACCAGTCCGGCGCGCTCCTGCCGCGCGCCCTCGCCCTGGTCGCGCAGGTTCTGCACGCGGGCGGCGTCCTGGGCTTCGAGTTCTTCGAGCTGGGGCCGCAGGGCGCGGTGTTCGCCGCGCAGGCCGCCGGCCTTTTCGCCCAGTTCGCGCTGCCGCTCGCGCAGCGGCGTGAGGTCTTCCGCCATCTCCTCGGCGCGTTCCTCGAGCATCTGGATGCGGCTGCCGTACTGGCTCTGGGCGCGGGCGTCGAAGGCGTTCTTCTCCTGTTCTTCTTTGGCGCGGGCGATCTGCTCGCGGGTGCCGCCCAGGTCCTGCTCCAGCTGACGCAGCTGCTTCTCGACGCCTTCGAGGGTGATCTCGGTGTCTTCGAGGTCGTTGTTCAGGCGTTCCTGCTGGGCGCGGGCGTCACGCAGGGCGTCCGGGATGCTGGCTTCCTCGGCCCGCAGCCGGTCGAGTTCCAGGTCAAGCTCCTGCACGCGGTACAGGCTCTGAAGGGGTCCGGTGTCGCTCATCGGGGCCAGTGTACCCCTGCCCGGCGGAGGGGGCGTCAGGACTGCGCTTCGGCGGCGGCGGCCAGCGCCACCCGCCGCGCCCGGCGGTACAGCCCCAGATAGATGGCGAGGACGCTTCCGGCATACATCAGGATGGTCCAGCCGAACAGCGCCCGGAAGGCCAGGTCGAAAGGCAGCACGCCGCGCACCACGCCGCTGAGCAGGCTGCTGACCGCCCAGCCCAGGTCCCAGGCGATCACGTTGACGGCGGAGTACATCGGGCGGTCCTCGTCGGGCAGGGCCGACATGGCGTAGGCGCTGTAGACCGGACCCGCCGCGTTCATCAGGGCGCCGCGCGTAAAGAGGGCCGCGCTGACCATCCAGAGCTGCGGCGCAAAGCCCAGCACGGCCAGAAACGGCAGACTGGCCGCCTGAACCACCAGCACGGCGGGCAGTTGCCCCAGCCGCCGCACCAGCAGGGGCTGCACCAGCACCGTCGCGGCGGTCGCCAGGCTGGTCCAGGCGAACAGGGTGCCCAGGCTGGCGTAATTCACGTGGAACTTGCCCTCGATAAACACGTTCAGGAAAGGGATGGTGGCCCCCGCCCCCAGGCCCACCAGCACGTTCGGGGCGACCAGCCGCGCCATCGTGCCCTTATCGCGCACCGCGAAGGAACGGCCCGCCGCGCGGGGCTTGCCACTGGGGCGCAGGAACAGCACCGGCAGCAGGCCCACCACCTGAAAGGCCGCCGACACCAGCAGGGCGGCCCGCAGCGCGCCCAGTCCGTCGGGGGCCGTCGCGGTGGCCGCCGCGTACACCTCGGGCACCCGGCCGCCCAGCAGGTTGCCCAGGAAGCCCGCGCCGGTCATCAGGGCACTCTGGACGCTGAAGAGGGTGACGCGGGTCTTCTCGTCGCTGTTGTTCGCCATGAAGGGGGACCCGGCGACGGTCAGCAGCGCCGCCCCCGCCCCCTGCACCAGCGCCCCGGCCAGTGCCCCCAGCGGCCCGCCCGCCAGCGCCAGGATCAGCGCGCCGACCACGCTCAGCAGGCTGCCCAGCTGGATCGTCCGCGCGTTGCTGATGCGCCGGGCCAATGCCACCGCCGGAAGGCTCAGGCAGGCCAGCGTCAGCGCGGGCAGCGCGTTGACCAGCCCCTGCCACTCGGTCCCCAGGCCCAGCGCCCGCAGGTAGAAATTCAAAAAGAGCGCCGCGAACGCCTGCGACAGCCCGAAGGTGAAACTCGCGGCCAGATACAGCCACAGCTGGCGGGAAAAGTTCCAGGTCATGGGCGGCTCCGGCGGGAGTGCAGAGAGCGGCCCGTCAAGGTTCTACCCCCACCTTCGGGCAAAAGGACTGCATCAGACACGCCGGGCACTGCGGCCTGCGCGCGTGGCAGATGCGCCGGCCATGCAGGATCAGCGCGTGGTGCAAAAAGACCCAGCGTTCGCGGGGAAAGAGCCGCCCCAGGTCCGCTTCCACCTTGTCCGGGTTGGTCTGCACGCTCAGGCCCAGACGGCGCGCGAGGCGGCCCACATGCGTATCCACCGCGATGGCGGGATAACCGTAGGCGTTGCTCAGGACCACGTTGGCGGTCTTGCGGCCCGCGCCGGGGAGGGCCACCACGGCGTCAAAATCATTCGGCACCTCCCCGCCGTGCCGCTCGACCAGCAGCCGGGCGAGGGCGGCGAGGTTGCGCGCCTTGCCCCGGTACAGGCCGATGGTGCGGATCAGCGGCTCGATGTCCTCGGGGGCCGCCTGACTCATGGCGTAAGCGTCGGGGTAGCGGGCGAACAGGGCGGGCGTGGCGGCGTTCACGCTGACATCGGTGGCCTGGGCGCTCAGGACGGTGGCGACCAGCAATTCAAAGGGGGTGCGGAACTCCAGTTCGGTGCGGGCGTCGGGATACAGCGTTTCCAGCGCCGACAGCACCAGCGGCGTGCGGGCCTTCGCACCGTTGGGCAGGCGGAGTGGGGAGGGGGGGCGGCGGGTCACGCGGCGCAGCCTACACCTCCCCTCACCGCCCTGTCTGCGAGAGACGGACGCAACTTCTGCCCCCCGCACCCCGTACTGAAACCATGCGCGTCCTTTCCCTGATTTTCGGCATTCTCGCCGCGCTGGGCCTGTTGCTGGGCCTGCTGCCGCTGTTCGGCTGGCTGAACTGGCTGGTCGTCCTGCCGCCCGCCGTCCTGGGCCTGATCTTCGGCGCACTGGCCCGCGACCGGGGCGCAATCACCCTCAACGTCGTGGTTGCGGCTCTGGCGGCCCTGCGGCTGATGCTGGGCGGCGGCTTTCTGTAACCGCCTCCCCGCCGCCCTTGCGTGCTTCAGGGGCCTTTGCTATGCTGCGCGGGCTTGCGCGCCAGGGCCTGTGTGCCCAGACCGCATCCGGGTCCTTAGCTCAGTTGGTAGAGCGGCGGTCTCCAAAACCGTAGGTCGAGGGTTCAAGTCCTTCAGGGCCCGCCAGAATAAAGCCCCGCCTAGCGCGGGGTTTTCGCTTTGAAACCAGGACGGGAACGGCAGCGCAGGGCCGCGGCCGCCGGGTCCACTGGGACGGCCCTCACTCCTGATGCAGGTCGGTGGCGTTCAGCAGCCAGCTCTGGAACTCGGGCAGCGCCCGGTCGAAGGGCAGCGCGATAATCTCGGGCACTTCGTAAGGATGCATGGCGCGGATGCGCGCTTCCAGGTCCGGATACCGTTCCCCGGTGGTCTTGATCAGCAGCAGCGTTTCGGGGTCCTCGGCGATGTCCCCTTCCCAGCGGTAGATGCTGTGGATGCCGCCAATCACATTCACGCAGCCCGCCAGCCGCTCCGAGACGAGCGTCCGGGCGAGTTCCTGCGCGCGCTCGGGGGGCACCGTGACCAGAACGACGAGTGACATAGTGGCCGCAGCATACGCCGGGGCAGGCGGGCACAACCGCAACCCTCACCCGTATCCCGGGTTTTCTCATCTGGCGGGGGTGGCCCTCAAGGCAGGCGGAGGGCCGCGCAGTTCTCGCCGGGCGTCTCAGGTGCCCCGGTCGCCACCACCACGTCCTCGTTCTCGCCCACAAAACCCTGGCAGCGGGCCAGAACCTCCAGGTAGGCGGGATCGTTCGCGCCGCGCTCGGCCTCCTGCAAGACGCGCACGTCACGCTCCAGGCCCTGAATGCGGACCTGGGTGGCGTGGGTCTCGCGGGTCCAGGTGACGCTGCGGTAGGCCAGGTTCCCCAGCTGAAAGGTGAGCTGCACGATGCCCAGGCCCGCCAGCAGGCTGGCCAGCATCAACGTGACCGGCAAACGCTGCACCTGACGCCAGGCCGCCCGCAGGTCACGGCGGGGCGGCGAGGGCGGGCTGGTCGGCGTCATGGGCCAGAGCATAGCGTCCCCCGCGTGAGGAGGAGAAAGGAAGCGCCGCATAATGGACCCCATGAGTCACACCAAGCCTCACGCGGCCGAGGGCACCCCGGCGGCCCCCGACAGGGCCAGCCTCGATTGGGCCAGCCCCGACTGGGCACGCGCCCACCGGGCCGAGATTCAGATGCGCTACGGCGACATCGACGCGATGGGCCACCTGAACAACGCCGTGTACGTGCAGTACCTGGAAACGTCGCGGGTGATCCTGATGCGCGAACTGGGCGTGCCGGACCGCGACGACCGCTCGGTGATCGCCCGCCTGGAACTCGACTACCGCCGCGAGGTGCTGTGGGGCCAGACGGTGGCCGTCGAGTCGCTGGTGGAGCGGGTGGGCCGCACCAGCTGGACCGTGGTGTCACGCCTGACGGCGGACGGCGTGCCCTGCGCCTTTGCCCGGACCGTGCAGGTGCGGGTGGACGCTGGCCACCGCCCCGAGGTCCTGCCCGAGTCGCTGCGCGCCGCCTTCGCGCCCCTGCTCGCGCGCCCGCTGGGGGACGTGTCCGGGTGAGCCGCGCCCAGTACGAGGACCGGGTGCGCTACCAGGGGGACGTGTGGGTCCGGCTGGACACCCTGCCGCGCCTGCTGGCCGAGGGCTGGCGGCGCACCCTCTCGGCGGGCGGCGTGGTCAGTGTGGTCCGCACCCCCTTCCAGTGGGCAATGGGCAGCCCGGTCATCGAGATCGAGACGGGCGGCTACATGGGCGACGTGGGCCTCTACGTGCCGGAAGTCCAGCTGCCCGAGGCCCTCGCGCTGCTGGGGGACGGGGAGGACGGTCCCCCGCCCGCCTGACGCCGCCGGGTGGCGCGGGCTACAGTGCAGGCCAGCAGCACGCGCAGGCCCCCGCGACCTCTGGACTGGAACCGCTCCCAGCAGGGCGGACCCGGAGGCCGACAAGGCACGAGCGGAGATGGAGGCAAGCAGAGTGACACAAACAGCAGCACCTCAGGTCAGCATCGGTGTGGACGTGGGCGGGACCAAGATCGCCACCGGCGTCCTGCGCGCGGGTGAACTTCACGACCGCCGCGTCCAGCCTACGCCCGAAACAGGCTGGGAAGCCGTTCTGGACGCCATCGCCGCGCAGGTCCTGGACTTGCAGGCCCGGCACCCGGATGCCGCGCGGGTCGGCGTGGGCGTGCCTGGCCCCCTGGATATGGCACGGGCCCGGGTGAAGTTCGCGCCGAACATCTACGGCTTTACCGACGTGCCCCTGGTGGATGGTCTGCGCGACCGGCTGGGGCAGCGCATCGTGCTGGAAAACGACGCCAAGGCCGCCGCCCTCGCGGAAGCGCACCTGGGGGCTGCGCGCGGCACCGGGAGCAGCGTGTACGTGACCGTCAGCACCGGCATCGGCGCGGGGATCGTGCTGAATGGGCGCATCTGGCGCGGGCGGCACGGCATCGCCGGGGAACTCGGGCACGTGACCGTGATGCCGGGCGGCCCCGTGAGCGGGGCGGGGCTGGACGGCGCGCTGGAGGCCGTCGCCAGCGGCACCGCCATCGCCCGTGACGCCAGTTACGCCCTGAACCGCGACGTGAGCACCGCCGAGGCGTTCGCGCTGGCGGCCCAGGGGCATCCCGCCGCCCGGCGCATCGTGAATCAGGCCCTCAAACACATCGGCGTGGCGCTGGCCGACCTCCAGAAGCTGCTCGACCCAGAGGTCTTCGTGATCGGGGGCGGCGTCGCCAGTGTCGGGGACCTGTTCTTTCAGGGCGTCCAGGCCGCCGCCGACGAGTACGCGGCCGGCTTCGCCCCCGTCACCATCCGCCGCGCCCAGCTCGGGACCGAGGCGGGCGTGATCGGGGCGGCGCTGGCGGCGCAGCAGGAAGGGGCGTGAGCGCCGCCCCCTCCGACCGGCGGCAGGTGGCCCTGATCGCGCACGACCGCCAGAAGCTGGAACTCGCCCTGTTCGCCCTGAACCGCCGCGACGTGCTGGGCCAGTTCCACCTGATCGCCACCGGCACGACGGGCAGCATCCTGGAGCAGAAGACCGGCCTCACCGTCGAGCGGATGCTGTCGGGGCCGCTGGGTGGCGACCAGCAGATCGGCGCCCGCATCGCCGAGGAGCGGGTCCTGGCCGTGTTCTTTTTCCGCGACCCCCTGACCGCACAGCCCCACGAGCCGGACGTGTCCGCCCTGCTGCGCCTGTGCGACGTGCACGACATCCCCCTCGCCACCAACCCGGCGAGCGCGGAGGCGCTGGTGCTGTGGCTGGCGCAGAGGGGGCTGGAGGGCGTGGGGTGAGGGCTGGAGGCAAGCGGGAGCTTTAGGCTCACGCTGCTGCCCCCACAACCCTCAGATCACGAACTCGCCCGCCCGCATCACCGGCTCGCACTGACCATCCTGCGTGATCCCGTCCACGTCCATCTCGCCGCTGCCGATCATCCAGTCCACGTGGGTGAGGCTGTCGTTGCCGCCCTTCGCGTTGAACGCCTCGGTGGTCATCTCCACGCCGCCCTGCACGTTGAAACGGTACGCGCTGCCGATGGCGATATGCGACGCGGCGTTCTCGTCGTAGAGGGTATTGAAGAAGAACAGGCCCGAGCGGCTGATCGGGCTGGAGTGCGGCACCAGCGCGACCTCGCCCAGACGGTGACTCCCCTCGTCGGTGTCGATCATCTGCCGGAGGGTGTCCTGGCCCGTCTCTGCGGTCGCCTCCACCACGCGCCCGCCCTCAAAGCGGATGCGGATGCCGCTGATCAGCACGCCGTTGTAGGAAAGCGGCTTGGTGCTGACCACCACGCCGTCCACCCGCTCCCGGTGCGGGGCCGTCCAGACCTCCTCGGTGGGGATGTTCGCCGTGAAGGTGATGCCGGAGGGCGTGTCGGCCGCGCCGCCGCCCCAGAGATGGTCATCGGCCAGGCCCACCGTCAGGTCAGTCTCGCCGCCCTTGAAGTGCAGCGCCGCATACTGTTTGGCCGTCAGGGTCTCGCGGCGGCGCTTCAGGTCGGCCAGATGCCCCTGCCAGGCCGCCACCGGGTCGGGCTGATCGGCGCGGGTGGCGGCGAAGATGGCGTCCCACTGCCGCTGCACCGCTTCCTCGCGGGACACGCCGGGGAACATCAGCTCGGCCCACTCGGGCACCGGGGCCGAGATCAGGTTCCAGTTCAGGCGGTTGGTCATCACCTGCGCCGTGTAGGGCTTGCGGTAGGCCGCCAGCGTCCGTTGGTGCGCCGTGACGCGGGCCGGGTCCACGCCCGCATACAGGTTGGGGTTGGTCGCGCGAATGGCGATCACCGCGCCGCCCGCGTCTGCCGTCTCGGTCTCGGCGTCCACGCGCCACTCACTGATCTGCTCGAAGGACCCCTCCGGCGCCAGACTGAAGCGGGCGAGCTGCACGTCGTCGTCGTCCCAGCGCACGTCCACGAAGCTCGCGCCCGCCGCGTAGGCCTCGCGCACGATCAAGCGGGCCAGCGGCGCTGTGTCCACCGGGGCCTGCACCAGCACGCGCTGGCCCTCCCGCACGCCCAGGCCCACCCGCACCGCCAGCCGCGCGTAATTGCGCAGCTTCTCGTCGAAACTCAAGTTGGTCACGCGGCCAAGCATACCGCGCCGACCGCCCCGCGCCCTTGACGGCTGGCCGAACGGCATCTATAGTTCTGTGGCTGGCCGTCGAGGCGTAGCGCAGCCTGGTAGCGCACTACCTTGGGGTGGTAGGGGTCGTGAGTTCAAATCTCGCCGCCTCGACCAGCACAAACTCCCTCTGAGAGGGAGTTTTTCTTGTTTTCCAGTGGATGGCTCAAGGAGCTGAAGGCAGCCTGCGTGCTACGCACGTGCTACACAGACAAGCCTCCGGCCTTTGAGCATCTGGGGCTTGGCTATGCTGGTTTTCGGGTCGCGGCTGGGAGAGCGATTTGGCCTGGCGCTCATGCACTTCCAGGTGCCTCTTCAGGCTCCATCTTTCTGAGGCACCGCTCTCAGATGTGACATTGCTGAAATGAGGCGGCGTTCAGATTAATGAGCGTTTATGCTGTCAGGAATGTGTTTCCCGAGGAACGCCCCGCGCGGCGGGAGAAAATCCACCAGTTCGCCGCCAACTGTCGGGCCGGGGCGCGCCGCCCCCTTCATCTTTCTGACCCTGACGCTGCTGGGTTCACACGCGGTAGCACAGGAGCGCAGGGGCAAGGCCGAACTTGTCCGCAGCAGTCTGGAACCGGGCGTGACCCGGCTGGTGAACACCGTCGAGGAAGTGGTGGAGGCGGCGGGCGGGAATCTGGAGCGCAGCAATGCCCATTTCGTCCTCGCCTTCAGCACCGGCCACTACAAGGCGGACCCGCTGGGCGCGCAGGCCGCCCGTGAACTCGCCACCCAATTCGTGCAGCGCCTGACGGTCCCCGGCGACCGCGTCACGGCCCGCGCCTGGGAGCTGAAGCCCTGGGCGTACCGCGAGCCGTCCAGTCTCACCCTACAGGTCGGCAACGAACGCGCCGCCGATCAGAACCGCATCTCTGCCCTGTGGCCAACCACGCCCGCCGTGGGCAGTGTCGGCGGACACGACACAGAGCGGGCCGCCGCCGAACTGACCCAGGAGTTCAGCCAGGACGCCGGGGCGGTGCTGGTGCTGCTCACCAACACGGCGGCGAGTGTGGGAGCCAGCGGTGAGAAACTGCTGGGCGCGAACGCCCCCGAATATCAGGCGATGCTGGAGGACTGGACACGGGTGGGCGGCACCCAGGACGGCGCGACCCTGAACGTGCCCTACGTGATCACCCGTCCCAGTGGTGACGTTCAGGGCCAGTTGCAGGCGGTGGTGTTCGCCCCGAAGACCTTTACCGCCGCACCCCTCACCGGGGGGAGCCGCACGGAACTGCTGAGCGCCGAGGCCCCCCCACCCCCGACCGGCGGCGGAGGTGGGGTCAACTTCGCCCCCTTCCTGATTGGCCTGCTGCTGCTGGGTGGAGGCTTAGCCGCCTGGAAGCTCCTTGGTGGGCCGCGCGGTGGGGGCGGCAGGGGCGGCAGCCTGCGGGTGGGCGACCAGCAGTTCGCGTTGCCGAAATCAGGCACCTTCTGTGTCCTGGCCGGTCCTGGCTACGTGGCCGAGGGCGACACGCCGGTGGTCCCCGTGCAGGGGTTGCCCCCCGAGCGCGTGGCGGAACTGTCGCGGGTAGGCCGGGAAATCCGGGTGCGTGGCACGCACGAGGATGTGCGCCTCAGCAGCGTCGGGGGCCGGGTCGTCGTGGACAACACCGCTGCACTCCCCCTGCGCCCGCAGGAGCCGGATGTCGCTCTGGAATTCAGCGGGGAAGTGCGCGGGCCAGGCGGCGTGCCGCGCGAGATTACCCGCACCGTCAACGTGGCATTCATGCAGGGAGAGGCGTAAATCATGGACTTCAACAACATTTTCGTTCAGGTTGTGCCGCTGTACACCCAGGTCAACTTCTGGGTCACGCTGGGCGTGACGCTGCTGGTGTGGTACGCCGTGGCCGTGGGCTTCGCGCACCTTCTGTTCGGCGCGGGTCAGCGGGGCGCAGTGGAATCAGCGCGGCAGGGCATGGGGGTTTCCCTCTTCCTGATCGCCGTCGCGCTGGCCTGCGGCGCGTACTTTCTCTTCAGACCGGCGGACCTGATCTACATGATCGCCCTCGCCGTGACGTTCCTGATCCTGGCGGTGCTGGTCTCGGCAGTCTTTACCCGGATGGGCAAGGAGTAATTTCATGGCGGAAAATATGCGGGTCTTCAAGACCCTGGTGATCGGGCTGGGCAGCACCGGCACAGAGATTCTGGAGGCCCTGGCCGACCGCATCGACTGGGAGGTCGGCGGGCTGCACCGTGCGCCTTGGCTGGAGTTCCTGGCCGTGGAAACGGACGTCGCCAAGCCCAACCGCTTCAACGGCACCGACGATTTCAAGACGCTGGGGATTCCCGCCACCGCCTGGAGCGACATGCTCCACCGTCCGGACATCTATGACGCCAGTATCGCGCTGAATACCTGGGCGGATGCCGAGACGCTGGCTCAGTTGCCCGCGCAAAGCATCGACTCGGGAGCCGGGCACATCCGCATGGTGGGCCGCCTCGCGCTGCTGTATCCGCCCAACTACAGCGAGATCAAGAACGCCATCGCCCAGCGCGTCGCCCGCCTGCGGAATCTCACGGACGCCCAGGCCAAGACGGCCCTGAACCTGAACAACGCGGGCCTGGAAATGAACGTGCAGTTCGCGGTCAACCAGGCCAGCGGGCAGACCGGTATCCGCGTGATCGTGGTCGGTACCCTGTGCGGCGGCACCTGTAGCGGCACGGCCAGCGACATCGGGATCATGCTGCGGACCATCCTCGACAACGAGGAAAAGACGCTGGGCATGTTCACGCTGCCGCACCCGAACCTCGGCATCGCCCAGAAATCCGATGCGGAAATCTGGAAGACCAATGCTTACCACGCCCTGGCCGAGCTGAACCAGTACCACATCCACACCGACACCGAGCGCTACAAGACCATCAAGTTTCCCGACAGGGCGGAAGGCAGCCCGGTGCTGCCCCACGACGCCATGCCCTACGACCTGGTCTACCTGCTGCGGCCCAGCAGCACCGAGAACATCGACCTGATGCGGCTCACGCAGGCCATCGCCGACCGCATGTTCCTGAACGTGTTCGTGCCGGAAACCGACCCGATGGCTTACATGGTCAACGCCGGTCCGGTCACGGTGCAAAAGGGCCGCGCCTTTGCCTTCTCGACCTTTGGCCTGTCCACCATCGAGTACCCCATGCGCCGGATTCTGGAGGCGCTGAAGTACCGCACGCTGCTGCACGCCGTGGACCGCTGGAAGGACCGCAAGTACGAGGGCAACCCCGACGGGGAACTCGACGCGCTGGGGCTGACCATTCCTGCCCTGACCGAGGCGCTGCTGCTCGACGAGGGCGGCGCGTCCATCCGCGCGAGCCTGGACGCCAAGAAGAACGAGGTGATGCGGGCCGCCCGCAGCGGCAACCCCCAGGCAGCCCGCAAGGCTCTGGACGAACTGCGCGGCGCGTTTGGCAAGGAGCGTGGGGACGGCCTGCGTGGTCTGGTCCACGTCACGGTCAATGACAACCGCCGCCGTGCTGCGGAGAGCGTGATGGGCGCGGTGCAGGGGCTGGTTTCCAGCCGTTTGCTGGACTACGACCAGGGACCGAACATGCTGCTGGGTGTGCTGCAAGCGGTCCAGCCCCGCATCGGGGAACTGCGTGGCTGGGAGCCGGGCGAGGGCAAGACCGGCGGGGCGAACGGCGTGATCGATCAGATGGAAGCTATCCGCACGAATACGTTGCTGGGCCTGTTCTTCCTGAAGGGCAAGGCATCCAGGCAGTTGCTCCCTGCCCTCAGCCGCGCACTGGACGACGAACTCAAGGCCCGCGTGAACCATAAAGTCAAGGAGGCCCTGCGCGACACCGGCAGCGGCCTGAAAGCCGAGCCGGGCACCTTGACGGTCCTCGATGATGAAACCCAGAAGGTCGCCCGCCGCCTCACCAACCTCCGCAAGCGCCTCACCAACCAGGCCGACCGCTGGCGCGAGGTCCGGGCCAAGCTGGAGAACGACACCAACGACGTGAACGGCCTCTCGCTGTTCGACGCGCCTCCAAACGGCACGGTGGACAAGGAGGAGGCGCTCGCCATCGACGACCGTGCCAAGGAAACGCACGCCGCCCGCCTGATTCGCTCGTGGGAGGCGCTGATGAAGGGCGTCCTGCCGGGCGTGAACGACCCGGACTGGCTGCTTGGCCCCTGGTCGGTCGGCCAGGACAACTTCGAGCGCTCACAGCTCAACGCCCTGGAGCAGATGGCCGTCGAACCGTTCGAGCAGACCCTACGGAGCGGGGGCAAGGACGTGATCACGCGCCTGTACGACAAGCGCAGCCCCAGCTTCGACCCGAACAGCCAGGCGATGGGCGCGGCCAGCAACGCCCAACTGTTCCTGAGTCTCAATCCGCCGCTGGGACAGGTCGATCCCATGAGTCCGCTGCCCAGCCGCAAACTGCTGGTCGGCATGAACCTGACCCCCGACTTCCGCAAGGCTATTCAGCCGTGGGTGAGCAAGTACCCCGCTGCCCGGGAGGTGGAAGGCGTCGATCCCTACCGCGTGGTGATGCTCGAAGAGTGGTACCGCTTCGCCCTGCGCGGCGCGGACGACGTACGCGACCTGTCGTTCAGCCAGCCCACCCGCTTCAACACCTACTTCACCCGCAAGCGCAGCGACATCGACTGGACGCCCATCAACGACAAGGAAATCCGCGAGCTGGAGGAAGCCGAACGCCTGATCTTCCTCTCGGCGCTGCACGGCGTCACGCGGCTGGAGGGCGGCCACCTGGTGATGGACTGGCCCAACCAGGCAGGCGAACCTGCCGACCCCGCCAAGCGCCGCCGCAAGCTGCCGGGCCGCTTCGGCAAGGCGGCGCGCAAGCTGGCCTTTGAGCCACGTGACGCCTTCGGCAAGAGCCTGACCAATGCCGCGACGTATCTCAAGAGCAACATCGACGCGCAGATTCGCCAGAAGGTGGGCGAACACGGCGGGCAGCACGAGGGCCGCAAAGCCTACGTGGAGTGGCTGCACGAGCAACTTCAGGGCGGACAGGCCCGCGCCGTCAGCGACTGGAATGACAAGGCCGCCGAGACGGTGCTGCTGCGCCACCTGACAGGCGACGACGACCTGCGCCAGGCCCTGCTGGAAACCTTCCCGCCCGACGAAAACCTGATTCAGGGGCTGTTCAAGAGTCAGGGCGAGCGCCTGCCGAAAAACCGTACTGCGCCTTACGACGGGTATTACTGCATCAAATGCGGCGGTGAGGTCGGCAAGACCGAGGAAGAGGTCATCAAGAATGGCCTGCGGTGCCACTTGTACCCGGAAGAGGCCAACCATCCCTTCGGCATGCCCTACAGCCCCTTTCCCGGAGCATAAGCAATGCAGGCATTGATTCACGCCCTGCTCAGCCTGCGCCCCGAAGGCTGGCTCACGTTGATCCTGCTGATGGCCCCCCTCACCGTGTATTTCATCGTGAACCTGCTGGCGGCCGCCCGCGAGCGCCACCAGGAACGCACCCGCCTGAAGCTGGTGCGCGAGAAGATCGCCGTGGCGCTGGACACCGAGGACCCCCCCGAATCCGACGAGATGGCCGAGGACGCCCTGGCCGCCGTGAAGACCTTTCCGGCGAGCAGCGCCATCCGGCGGGCCGTGGTGGCCGTCGCACGCGCCCGCACCCTCGCCACGCCGGATATTCAGGCCGCCACCGACACTGTGGTGGCCTCCAGCGAGGCGCGGCTGTCCACGGTTCGTAACATTCCCAACCTGCTGATGCTGGCTGGGCTGCTGGGGACTGTGCTGGGACTGGCCGGGTCCATCGGCACGCTGGTGGAACCCATCCGCAATGCCGCCCGCGCCACCGAACCGGGGCAGCTCGCCAGCGCACTGGGGCAGACGATGAGCGTGATGCAGGGAGCTTTCGGCGCGAGCTTATGGGGCATCCTGCTGAGCCTGGGGACAGGTATCGCCTATGCGCTCGCCGCCCGGCAGCAGGAAGCCTTTCAGGATGAACTCTCGGCCTTCGTCCACGCGGAACTGGTGCCCGCCATCTTCCCGCGCGCCCTGACCTCGCAGATGGAGCGCATGAGCCGCTACCTGCGCGACGCGGGGCAGAGTTTTCAGGACATCCACAAGCGCCTTCAGGAGGTGGCCGGGCAGCTGGAGACCGTGCTGGGGCAGGCAGGCGACACCCTGGGACAAAGCCTTGATGGCCTCGCCAGGACCAGCACCCAGATCGAGACGGTCTTCGGCAACATCGACACCTCCGTTCAGCAACTCACCCAGGGCCTCAGCCGGGGGGTCAGTGATCTGGTGCAGGCGCAGGAGGGCGCGGCGGCGTCCCTGCGGGCCAGCAGCGCAGAGATGGAGCGAAGCCTGTCGGCGCAGGCAAACAAGGTCGAACACTTGCAGGAAACTATCAATACGCAAACGAGTGCCCTACTGGGCCGGGTCCAGACCGTCGGTGACGCCCTCAGCAATGCCAGCAAGAAGTTCGAGGAGGCAGGCTCGAACTTGCAGACGGAGCAGAGCAACTACGCCGCCCGCCTCGACCGCAACTTCGAGCAGCTTACACGCGCCCTGGCACGCGGCGACGTCGCCCCGGCGGCCGGTGACTGATGCGGAGGCGTGACCCTTGACCCGTTCGCGGCTACACCCGGACACCAATCCGTATATCGCCTTCAGTGACCTTACGCTGAATCTGGTGTTCGTGCTGATCTTCTTCGTGGGAGGCATTCTGGCTGTCGGGCAGGCGGGCTGGGAACAGGTGCGCTACCGCAAGGCGCAGGACGTGGTCGCGCAGGCCGTCAAACAGGCGCGGCTACCCGCCCGTCCGCTGTTGCTGTTGCCGGGGCAACGCAACGACCCGCCCGGCGCACAACGCTGGGTGTTCTCCTCCCAGCAAATGTTCGTGGGCGATACCGCCACACTCACGCCCGCCGGACAGGAAGCGCTGGTGGCGTTTGCGCGCGTGCTACGGGACCAGGGCCAGCACTGGAAACGGGTCCGTATCGAGGGCCACACGCAGACTTCCAAACCAAACACGCCGGAACGCTGGAGCCTGTCCGCCGGGCGGGCCAGCGCCGTTGCCGAGGCGTTTTACCTGCGGGGCGGCATCAGTCCCAACCGGCTGGCGGTCGCCGCACGGGGTGGGCAAACCTCCTATGCCGGAATCAAGTTCGATCCCCGCAACGAGCGCGTCGAGATCGTGGTCGAGTACGCGCAGCAGTCCGGCGACTGATATGGGCAAGCTCACCCCCATGCAGGAAGCGACCCACGACAGCACCTCAGAAGTGCGGCTGCTGGCCCTGGCGACCGCCTCCGATGCTTCAGTGCGCCGAGCGGCTCAGGCGCACCCCAGACTGGGCAAAACGTTCAGGAACCTGCTGATCATGGCCGAGGAATATCCCGAACGGTTGTCGCCGCATGACCTCGCCTGGCTCTCCCGACAAGGTCCCTTCGGGCAGCAGATCGCGG
This sequence comes from Deinococcus phoenicis, assembly GCF_000599865.1. GTDB lineage: Bacteria > Deinococcota > Deinococci > Deinococcales > Deinococcaceae > Deinococcus > Deinococcus phoenicis. The sequence goes on from NZ_JHAC01000082.1 coordinate 29,828, forward strand.
CGGCACACGCGGAGACACCCGGCGAGGCCCTCAAGCGGCTGGTCATGGCGGGGCAGACGCGGGCAGTTCTTAGAGTAAAAAATGGACGCGACGGTCAGTGGCTGCTCGCGCTGGCCCGGCAGGATTCAGCCCTGCTGGCGTACCTCAGCCGTGATTACAGCGTGCCGTGGAACCTCCGGCGACAGGCTTATCAGCTTCACCATGCCCGCGGCGCTGCCACCGCTCAGCTCACGGCCGCCCCGGCAAACCCCACAGGCGAGGCAGCCCTGCTGGTCCCTCACCTCCGGGAGAAGCTGCGGAACCGGCGCGAGCCTCCCACGTTCACGGACGAGGAGGCCGACCTGCTCAGGACGAACCCTGCCCTGCAACGCCTGGCCGCCCATCATCCCCTGCTGCCGGTACCCTTGCTGGAATGGCTCGACCGGCTCCACCCACACGGGCAGGCCCGCGAGACGCTGCTGTACCGGCTGGAGCATCACGACCTGGAAGCCGAACTGTTCGCCCGCCTGGCCCGCGAGGGCGACTGGGAAGCCCGCGCCGCGCTGGCCCGCAACGCCCATCTGCCGGGTTTCCTGCTGCCATCCCTCGCTGATGATCAGGACTGGTGGGTCCGGGCCTCCGTGGCCGAGAATCCCAACACCGTCCCCGAACACCTGGCCGTGCTCGCCCGCGAGGACGATCACGCGGTCATCCGCGAAAACGTCGCGCGGCACCCGCATACGCCGGGGGAGACTCTGGCCGACCTGGCAGGCGACGGGGAGGCAGCCGTACGCCTTCAGGCAGCGAGAAATCCCAGTACGCCACCGGAAGCCCTGGCCCGGCTGGCCGGGGACGACCGCTACGCCACCCGCGAGGCCGTTGCGGCACATCCGCTGACCCCGCCCGAGGTGGTGCGGGCGCTCAGCGGCGACGCGAACGAGCGCGTGGCCCTGGTGGCCCGGCTGCGCCTCTCGCACGTGACGGAACAGGGGCTGGGGGAATTGCTCGCCACCCGCCGCCGCAACGTGAAACTGGCCGTCGCCTCCCGCGCAGAGGTGCCCCTGCCGCTGCTGCGTGAGCTGGCCCGCGACCGGAGTCCCCAGGTGCGCGCCCAGGTCAGCATGCATCCCTGGTTGCCGGAGTTCGAGCGCGGCCTCCTTCGGCAAGATGCTGACCCTACCGTGGGGCGGGTGGCCCTGGCCGCCGACCCCGCCGCCCCGCCGGAAGTCCTGCTGGCGCTGCCCCGGCACGACGCCCGCATCCGCCAGGGTCTCAGCCGCAATGCCGCCACGCCCGCCCCGGTGCTGGACAGTCTCAGCGACGACGCGCTGGAGGACGTGCGGCTGGCGGTGGTCCTCAATCCTGCATCCCCGGAGGGTGCCCTCCAGCGCAGATTGCCCGAACAGCCGCTGCGGCCCGGCATCCGTCGGCACCCGCTGTATGACCACGTGAAGCCGAACCTCCACCGCCTGGAATACCAGGAAGCCAGCAACCCCGCCACCTCCCCGGAAGCCCTGGAAGCCCTGGCGGACAGTGACGCGCCCAGGGTGCGGCAGCAGGTGGCGCTGCATCCCGCCACCTCCACCGGGGTGCTGCTGCGGCTGGCGCAGGACGAATGGGAGGAGGTGCGCCGGGCTCTCGCCGGACGTGAGGCCCTGGCCGCCGAGGTCCAGCACGCCCTGGCGCTGGACGCCGCCCTGACCGTGAAAGAGCGGCTGGTAGGGCGGGAGGACTTGCCGCCACAGATCATGCTCCTGCTGGCGCAGCAGGTGAACGGGGAGGAAGCGCTGCTGCTCTCCCTGACCCGGCACCCCGCCGTCACGGGAGAGGTGCTGGCGGCCCTGGCGCGGCAGCCGGGCGTGGCGGTGCGGGAGGAGGTCGCCCGGCACGCGCGCACCCCCTTGGCCGCGCAGATTCACCTCGCCGCCGACCCCCAGGACACAGTGGCGGGCAGTGTGCTGAAAAATCCTACCTGCGGGCCGGAAGTGCTGGCGGTGCTGGCGCGGCAATCACGCTTCCGGCTGAGGGTCGCGCAGCATCCGCGCACGGCCCCGCAGACGCTGGAAGCCCTGGCCTTTGACGCCCCCTACGCCCGGCTGTTGCACCTGGAGCGGCTGCTGAGGCGTGCGCCCCCCGCCCTGCGGGAACAGGCCCAGGTGCGGCGCTGGGTGAAATGGCTGCGCCAGCGCGCCTCCGGGAATGCTTTCCGGGAGCTGAATGTGCTGGCGGCGGTCATCCGTCATCCGGCGGCGACGGGGCGGACCGTGCAGTTCGCCTCCCGCCTGAATCACACCGAGATCGCAGCTGCCCGCCAGGAGCGGCAGGCCCGCCTGCGCCCGCCCTCCTCTCCTGACCCGGAGGCCCCCCATGAGTGAAGCCCTTGCCCCCGGCACCGTGATCGCCGACCGGTATACCCTGCGCGCCTGCCTGGCGGCCACACCTCACGAGGACACCTACCGTGCGGAGGCCAGTTGGGGCGGGGCCGTGATCCTGACTATTTTCACGCCCCCTCACGAGGGCACACCGACGGGGGCGCGGGTGCGGCAGGCGTTCCTGCGGTCGGCGCGGCTGCTCGCGCAGGTGCAGCATCCGGGCGTGCCGCGCGTCACGGACCTGATCGAGACGCCGGAGTGGATCGTGGTCGTGCAGGAAGACCGGTTGCGCCGCTCCCTGCGCGACGTGATGGGCGGCGCTGCCCTGCCACCCACGCAGGCTCAGGACCTGACCCGCTGCCTCTTCGGGGCGCTGGCGGCGGCTCACGCCCAGGCGCTGCTGCACACGCAACTGACGCCCGGGGAAGTCTGGTTCGACACCCAGGGCCAGCCCGTGCTGGCGGGATTCGGCCTGGGTCGCCGGGCACTGCGGGAAGCCGGGCAGGACACTCCCCCCGACGCCCGCTATGCCGCGCCAGAATTGCTGGCCGGGGGGAAGCCCAGTCCGCAGGCGGACGTGTATGCCCTGGGAGCGACCCTCCTCGAAGCGGCGTCTGGCCACGCGCCGCCGCCCTCCAGCGCCCGCGGCCAGGGCATTCCCTTGCCGCCCCTGCCGCCCGGAACGCGGCCTGCCGTGCCTGCGGCGCTGACGCAGGCCCTGGCGCTCGAACCGTCCGAGCGGGCCGTGAGCGCCGCTGAAGTTCTGGAAGGGATGGACCGGGCGGGTGCAGAGACGCCTGAGCCCCCCGCCTCTCCTGTGCCTCTTGCCGCACCCGCCCCTCTCCCGGTAAAGAACCCGCCGCCACCTTTGACTTCGGCTCCCCTGGCTGCGGAGCCGTCGCGGAAGGCCCCTTCTGGGCGGGCCTTCCCGATCTGGCTGGGGATGGGAATGCTGGGGGTCCTCGCGCTGGGTGGTACAGCCGCCGTCTTCCGCCTCAGCGGGGAGGAACCGGCCTCCACGGCAGCGGCCTCGGTTCAGGCCGCGGGCCTGACAGGTTCCGCGCCCGTGGAGGCCGTCACCCCCCCCGCCCCGGCACCCCCGCCTGAACCCGTGGTCCTGCGCACCGTTGTCGTGACCACACCGCACCTCAATCTGCGGCAGGCACCGACCACGGCGGGCGCAGTCCTGACCACAGTCGCGCGCGGTGAGCGGCTCGCCGTGCTGGCCGAACAGGGAACCTGGCTGAACGTCCAGACGCTGACCGGGCAGGGCGGCTGGGTCAGCGATCAGCACACTCTGCCGCTGCTGGGGGAGGAGGCGACCGGGGCCGTCCTCCAGCAACTCGCCGTGGGGGGAGACGTCACGCTGGCACGGGGCGTGTACTGGTTCAGCCAGCCGGTGCGTCTCACAGCCGATGTCAACCTGGTGGGTGCGGGGCAGCAGGCCACGCTGCTGATGAGTGACGCTGCCGAGGACACCCTGATCCTGCAAGGCACCAGGGCAAGCCTGACCGGGCTGAGCGTGATTCATGTGGGCAGCGCCCCTGCACGGGCCGTGCTTCAGGAAGGGGGCACACTGACCGCCGGGCGCGTGACGCTGGCCGGAGCGGTACGGGATGCCGACCAGCAGACGTACGGCAGCGGCCTGTGGGTCAAGGACGCGGGACACGCCGCGCTGGAGCAGGTCATCCTCAGCGGGAACGCCTTCGGGCTGTACGTGAGTGACACCAGCCACGCGGAAGCCGTGGCCTCTATCCTGACTGGCAACAGCGAGGGCGGCGCACTGTTCGGGGACGACGCGACGGGCGAAGTGCGGGGCAGCACCATCGCGGAGAATGGCGCGCATGGTGTCCATGTCCTTGGGCAGGCCGCGCCCAGGCTGGACGGCAACCGCATCCGCCGCAACCGGGGCCGGGGCGTCACCGTCTACGGTCAGGCCCGCCCCACTGTCATGGACAACATCATCGAGGAGAACACGCTCCAGGGCGTGGGCGTGCAGGGCGAGGCGCAACCCACCCTGAGCGGCAATACCGTCCAGGGAAACCGCCAGAGTGGTCTGGCCTTTTCCGAAAACGCGGGTGGTCTTGCCGAGAACAACACCGTGCAGTTCAACCTCAAGTCCGGGATCGCCCTCTCCAAATACGCCGCGCCCACCCTCAGCGGCAACACGATTCGCCGCAACGCTGAGAACGGCCTCTCCTACGCGGACCACACCGGTGGGGCCGCCCGCGACAACGTGATTTCCGGGAACGGCAACCCCGGCATTTCGGCCTGGGGAAACGCGCAGCCGACCCTGACGGGCAACGCCGTGCAGGGGAACAAGCAGAGCGGAGTCGTGCTGGCCGAACGGTCTTCCGGCGAGTTCAGCGGCAACACCGTGTCAGACAACGCCCTGTACGGCCTGATCGTGACGGGCGACGCCGCGCCGACGGTCACGGAGAACACGGTGACCGGCAATGCCCGTGGCGGCATCTTCTACAAGCAGAACGCGGGCGGCAGCGGATACGGCAACACTTGCTCCGGCAACGGCGGCGCTGGCCTCAGCGCGGCGCTGAATCCTGACCAGGAGGGGCCGGAGTTCAGCCCGGACGGCTGCGCTCTGAATTGAGGCCCACCCGAACCAGTCTTCGTTCCTGCCACACCGGACGCTGTCAGATGCCGAGTACGGGATGAGGCTGGTAAAGCTCCTCCAGTGCCCGCAGGTCCCCCGACGTGAGCTTCACGTTCAGCGCCGCCACAGCATCTTCTAGGTGCGGCAGCTTGCTCGCTCCGATAATGGGTGCGGTCACGCCTGGCAACAGCAGCCAGGCCGTCGCCACCTGCGCGGGCGTGATGGCCTGGCGTCCGGTGACCTCAGACTTGAGAAGGCATCTCATCCTCATAGCTGGGGGCTTACGCAGTCTGTATTTCGAGGTCCTGGCCGAGAGACGAGTTCGCCTTGACCCTCATACCTCTTCATGCACCCGATCAGCGTCCATCTTCGCCGGGCGGATCAGGTGGGTACCCAGGTTAAAGGTGGCTGCCCGCTTCTCCTGTTCGAGGACTTCCCGGTAGTGGGACAGCGTGGTGTTGATGTCCTTGTGACCCGCGATAGCTGCCACCACCTCCAGTTGCTGCCCCGCTTTGAGACGCTGGGTGATGTTGGTGTGCCGCCCGGAGTGGGAACTGAAACGCGGTACGTTTGCCTCCCGACACACGCCCGTAATGATCCGGTTGACGTTCCGTGGATGGAGGGGGGTCGCCACCTCACTGGTGAAGACATAGTTCTGCTCATGCCAGGCCATACCGAGATCGAGGGCTTTGGCCTTTTCCTGCGCGCGGTGGTTCAGCAAGACTGCCCTGAGATCGTCGGCGATATACAGTACGCGGCGTGAACTCTGGGTCTTGAGCACTCCTTCCACCGGGACGTTCCCGAGCAGCTTAAGCTGGCGTTCAACCCGCACTGTCCCCGCCTCAAGGTCGATATCCCGCCATTGCAGACCCAGAGCCTCGCCCCGACGAAGTCCCAGCGAGAACAGGGTGTACAGCAGGGCGTGCTGGGGCACCTTCGCCGCAGCCTCCATAAAGCGGCGCAATTCATCGTCATCCATAGCCTTGCGCCGCCGGGTCTGCTCTTCCTGTGAGGTGGCCTTGATACGGACGTTCCGAGCGGGGTTGGTGGGCATCAGACCCTCCTCCACCGCCATCTCGAAGGCTGCCCTCAGATGGGACAGCACCTTGCCCCGTGTGGCACTGGCGAGGGGACGTTTCCGCCCCAGCAGCTCACTGTCCAGGTGGCGTACATGCGAGGGTTTGACGTCGCGCAGGCGCATCGCCTTGAAACACGGCGTGACGTAAAGACGCAGGTACATCTCGTACTGCTCGAAGGTGGTCGGCCCGACCTGGTTGCGCTTGAGGGCGAGCCACTGGGCAAGCCATTGGCCCACCGTGACCCGTTCCGGTCCCCCCAGAAGACCCCGCTCGTGGTCGGTCAGCGCGCGGGCTAACGCCTTTTTCGCCTCGGTGATGTTGATGGCGGTTCCCGTCCGCCGCTGCTGCTTGCCCTCAGCACTCGTGCCGACTGTGATGGACCAGCGGTAGCGCCCGTCCTTGAGGAGCCAGTAGCTCCCCTGTTTGTTGCCCTGGCGTCTGTTTCGCTTCTCTGGCATGCCTTTCCCCTTGAAGTGGGGGTGAGCCTCATGACTCACCCCCTTTCGGCCTGTCAGCCGTTTACCCTGACCTGTCCCTGCGCCTCGCTCAGCCCGCTGAGCCACCGCTCCAGGCCCGCCCGTGGAAAGCGCACCGTGCCGCTGATCCGCACCGAGGGCAGCAGTCCCGCGTTCGCCATCGTGTAGACCCGGTTGCGCCCTACCTGGAGCCGTTCAGCCACCTGCTTCGCCGTGAGAAGGTCGGGGGCTACCGCTTTGCTGCTGTCGTATTCCATGGTCCTTGCCTCTTTCCGCGACCTCTGGGAGACGACTGTCCCCGGTGAGTGCCGCATCCTCTGCTGGGTTCCCGAATGCCTCGGGGTAGTTCCATCCTCCCGATGGGGCGGGCACGGCGCGGGGGTCTTCCAGTACCGGGAGGGAATCAGGCAAGGACAGGTGGAGCACAGATCACCCCATGGGGTGACTCAGGCCCCAGCTCTGGGTCAGCATGCGGCGCAGCGCCTCGACACGGCGGGCGTACTGCTGGGCAGGGAAGTTGGTCTGGCTTGCTGCCACCTCGCCGCCGACCAGGAGGGCGAAGATGTCCCACTGCCGGGCTGCCTCCCGCGCGCACCGGAACGACCCCAGGTCAACGCGTTCGCCGTGGAGCTTGAGAATGGCGACGAAGCGGTTTTCCTTTTCGATGTGGCGGACCCCCCGGTAGCCACTCTTGCCGCGCGCTGCCCGGCGGTTCAGAGCGCTCTGGGTCGGGTTGACCAGCCGCAGGTTGCGGCGGCGGTTATCGAGAGGGTCGCCGTTGATGTGGTCGACGACCACACCCTCCGGAAGCTCCTCGATACCCAGCACCATCCAGTGCAAGCTCCGCCGGACGATGTGGCCGGGGGCCTTCTCGATACGCGTGGCGACGTAGCCATGCTTACTTCCATCTACAGCACGGATGCGCTTGAAGTCGAAGTACCAGCGGTAAGGGGCCACACGGTCGTAGACGTCCGCGTCAACCAACGTCGTCGCGTATTCGCCCTCGGCGTGCTTGCCATGCAGCTCCAAGAATCGCACCTGTTCCATGTCGTCCTCCTGGGTCTAAGTCCATCATTTCTGCTAATCGCTCCGTGTATTAACACATGCAGAAATATCGTTTGTCAACCCTTCCCGACGTATCGTGCGGTGATGCCTCACGTCCGCTGGAAGTTGCCGGAAATTGCCAAGGAGCATGGCTTGGGTGGCTACAGGCTGACGAAGGCCATGCTTCAGGAGACGGAGCGGGGCCGAATGAACACCATCTACCGCCTGCTCAGTGACAAGCCACCAACGCGGGTGGATCTCGAAACTCTCAGCGCCCTGATCACGGCCCTGCGCACCCTCACCGGACGCGAGTACAAGGTCGGTGACCTTCTGGAGTACCTGGACGCCGAGGAAGAACAGCAGATGAAGGAGACAGGGGCGGGGGTAGGGGGGGATTATGAGGAACGCTCAGAGGGTGACCGGTCGACTCAACCCGGGCCGGAGAACGACTGAAGGATTTGCCCAGGGAACCGTGACAGCGGTCGTGCCCACACGTGCAGGGTGCAAAAAGGCCCCCGACGCGCCATAAGTTCAGGGCACTCCGGATAGAGTGTCCAACTTGCTGTTTAAAACTCCGAGTGGTTGGGCACGTCGTGCCAGTTCCCCAGGGCGCCGTCGGTGGCATAGCGGCGCACCCCACAGCACCCACCTCCGCGTGCCTTGCGGACGCCAATCTGCGGGTGGACCCAATTCGGTGGGTGTGCCTCGCTCAGTGCCTTGGCGACGGCCTGAGCATCGCGGGCGCGGTAGAGCGTGATCTGGTGGCTCGACTTGGCGTTGAGCTTCTTGCTGCCCTGCATCTGGTGAGCCTCGGCGGGACCCTTGGCATCCTCGGCCTCGCCGTTGGTCTGGGCGAGGTTCATGTGGTGATAGCCGTATTCGGATGCCTGCCGAGCGAAGCGCTGCATCTCGCGCTGAAAGACCTGATCCTCGCGGAGCTTGCCGAAGTCGTAGCTCTCGAAGAGGTTGTCCCAGTTGTCAACAATCACGATCAGCCGGGCTGTCTCGGGGGCGTCCCCCGCCTCGCGCGCCTTCTTCAATTCCTGCGCCTTGATCCGGGCCAGGGCGCGGATGCTCTCCGGGGTGAAGTCCTCATCGAGCGCAGTGAAGCGCCCTTGTTCGATGGCTTGCCGAAGCTGGGCGTTGCCCCGCCTGAGGCTGCTCTGGAACTTAGGGATGCGGAGGTTGTACTGCGCTTCGCTGAGGCGGGCGTGGAGGCGGGTTACCTGCCCGAAGACGTAGTCGGCGGTCATCTCGCCGCTGGCGTACAGTACCCAGTGCTTTTCCGTCAGCAGCCAGTGGGGGATTTGCTGGAAGACAAAGGTGGATTTGCCGACCCCCGAGGGTGCGGCGATCAGGCTCATGCATAGAGTGCCGCCCGCGCCCAGCCCGCCGCCCAGGTCGTCGTTGAGCTGGTGCAGGGTGGTAGTGATCAATCTTGGCTCGGGAAGCGCATCCACATCGTAGGCGTGATAGTCGCGCAGCGAGGCTGCGGGATCGCCCAAAAGTGTGCTTTCAGCCGCTTCCTGGGCCAGAACCTGGGCGGTGTTCAGGTCACCCTTACTGGCAGCCTGAAGTGCAGCGGTGAGCCGTTGAACCGTGCTGGCCTGCGCGTGCTGGCGCAAGACGCCCTCTAACGCGGCCGACAGATTGCCATACAACTCTCTGCCCTGGAGCTTGATCCGCCCGGCCCGTAGCGGTGGCAACCCCGCTTGCCGCGCCGTGGCGTGAGCCACGGGCAGGTGACCCTGATCAAGCAGGATGCAAGCGGCCTCGAAGAGCTGCCGCTCCTCGCCAGTGAACATCTCGGGCATCAGGCGTGCGACAGCGTCGCGCAGGGGTTCAAGGGTGTCGAGACCCTGTCCGCTCATCTGCATAACAATCGACAGAAAACCGGTGGTCGCACTCGGCTCGCTCATCTGGAACCCCTCCGACGATCAAAGCCCTGGAGTTCCAGAACATGTCCCGCTTCAAGGCGGGAGCGTACCGCGTCGGCGTTAGCCGGGTCAGCTACCATACGCCGGGCCGCCTCCTCAGGAGAGTGGTTGCTGGTAATGACCAGTCCCAGACCGTTGGACACCCTCATCTCCAGCGTCTCGTACAGCACCTGGGCGACGAACTCGCTGGTTTTGCTCTTACCCAGGTCATCGATGATCAGTACTTGCCCGCTGCGTCCGGGCGGCACCTTGAAGGCGGAGTCACTCATGGTGTATTCACGGCACGCCGCGAGGAAAGCCACCTCCGGCCAGTATTCGACCGTGACGCCCAGATTGAGGAGTTCCACCGCCGTCACGATGCTCAGGTGGGTCTTGCCCACGCCGCCCACTCCGTGCAGGAAGACCTGGTCGCGCGCGCCGAGGCCAGCCATGGTCTCGCAGACCCTGGCGTTGCTCGTGGACTCTTCGTAGTCTCGCCCCGCCATGGCAAAGTAGTCCCGGCCCAAGCGCTCCTTCATCAGCACACGGCTGCGGAAGAGGCGCTGATGGTGCTCCAACTTTCTGGCATAGGGCAAGTACGGCTCCTGCATCCGGCAGTCGCAGTCGAAAAGGGCCACGTACTCGCGCCTGTCATAGTCCGGCTTCCAGTAGACGGCGAGAATGCCACAGGCTGGACAGCGAGTTTCCACCGTGGGCCGGAGGATCGGGTTGGGGTGATGCATGTCGAGGATGATTTCGGTCATTGCGCGGCTCCCGGCTTGGCGGCCTGCACGCTCGCGCGTTCAGCACGTTTCACGGCGGCCTTTTGCTGGAACGTCAGCCCAGTGGGCTGGTGGTCGGCAGGCCGTAGAGGAGCAGCGCGGGGGACGGCCCTGGCCGCCTCGGCGCGATACTCGTTCACTTTGTTGAAGGCACCGTTGAGCGTGACCCGGCCCCGGTACTGGTCCGCGCCGATGTGGTCCAGAACGCGCTTCAATTCCGCCGCATCCATCGAGTTGTCCATCCGCCACAAGCGCTGGCTGACCCTGTCGAGGGCTTGCCCAGTGGCCTGGTCGGGTGCCCTGCCGTCGTCCTTGAAGATCGCCTGGGCCAGGAGGCCGCTCATCGCGCGCACCTCAGCCTGCCTCTCCTCGGCGGTGCCCTCCAGCATCCTTGTCCCCAGATCGTCCCTTCGGGCGCAGCCCGGCTCAGGGGGTTGAGGTTCTTCCCATTCTTTTCTTCCCTTGCTGGAACTTACCTTCGCTGGCTCCTGCTGCACTGGCGTCAGCATCTGGGACGCACGCCACGGCACGTCCTGCGCGGGCGGCGGCACTTCCTGCTCATCCAGTTCCAGCATGATGCCGTTCCACTGAGCGTAAGGCTGCACCCGGTAGCGGGTGGCCCTTCCAGCCCGCGCGCGGCCAATGATGATGCCCCTGTCCTCCAGATCACGCAGGACACCCTGGGCCTTTCGCCGGGACATGCCGAGACCCGCCGCCATATTTCCCACGGCTTCGTAGTACTCGCCCCGACTGCCGTTGGTCCGGCTGGTGATCCAGACGAGGGCCGCCAGGGAATGGGGTGTCAGGCTTTGAGTGTTGATGTACTCCCGCATCGTCGAGTGGATGTACAGGGGCGGCATCGTGAAGGGGTCGAATTTCCGCTGGTCGTCCGGGGTGATCTTCTGTCCGTTCATGGTCTCCTCGGGCCGCGGCGGGGTGGTTCCGCCGCCTGAGCCACGAGGAAGGTAGGGCGGGTTCTGGGCACGGGCTGGGATGCGAGATGCAGCAATGTGAAAGAGGAAGACAGATGATGGTATTTGGCAATATTCCGGCGTTGGAACTAACACCGAATACAGCTGCCAGGACATATCTTCGGGCACCAGCTCACGGAGGCGGGCCAGCAACGTAATTGCCGAAAAGCCGCCATTCAAGGAAGGGAATTGGCGATTCCCCCCAGTGGGGTGGGCTTGTTGTCAGCCGCTGAGGGAAAACGGCACCGTCAGAATCGCGCTGTTGAGCCGCGGCGGCCCTGGGTAGACTTGGTGGCGGTCGAGGCAGTGTTCTCAACCTGGCGTCCCGTTCGGCCTGAAGGGGGTGACCCCATGGGGTGACCCGCCGTACTTACTCCGGGTTGAGTACGTCGTAGGCGTTGGGGTCGCGTTTGACGGAGGCATCGGCCAGGACGCAATATCTGCGGTCGGCATCCACCTTGTCCGTCGGGTAGACCATGCCCCTGAACCGGCGGCCCGGCACACGGGCAGAACGCGACATGTTGACGTAGTAGCCCTCGTAGTCGCCGGGTGAAACCACCACGACCTTGGTGCCCCGCTCGCCTCCGAATTCTCTGATGCAGAGCATCTCGACTTCCTGAAGTCCTGCCATGGCTGACCTCCCAGTTCTGTTGGGAGCCGAGTCGCAATGCACAGCTCCCCGACAAGCAGGCTACAAAGCAGCACTTCACGCCGTCGGAAGATTTGTGGACCCCCCCAGCGGGTGGAAGCCAGACCAGCGCCTACGCCACCGCAGCTTTCCCCATCGCCCGCCCGATGCGGTCTAGCAAGGCTGAGCGGCGAGCCTCGTAAAAAGCCGCAAAGTCGTCGGTGCGGAGGGCCGCCACATCAATCACATGGGTGCCGAGGATTTCGTCCATGCGCTCGGGCAATACAGTCTCGTCCCGCTGGAGCCTGGCGAGGTAGGCGCTGGGAGCGACGCCGCCAATCTTGCGGTTGGTCTTGTAAGACAGCGGCGTCTTGTTGATGATGCTGTCGTACCGCTTGCGCTCAATACCCTGATCCTCGCACCACTTCTGCGGAAAGATGTGGTGTACGTCGATGCTCTGCTCGAAATAGCTGGTGTCGGTGGCAGGCTGCCCAGTGCGGAAGTCCTCGGCCCCGTCGCGCATCAGCAGGGCGTACACGCCCTTGTAGGCGGCGCTGTTGCGGGTGCGGAGGGCGTCCAGCCGCCCGGCGTTGAAGTTCGCCTCGCGCACGGTGTCCGGCTCGGCTCCGCCGCCTATCCACGTCAGCAGTTCAGGGAAGTCCTTGGCGAAGCGGGTTTCGGTGGCGCTGGCGTACAACTCACCGAAGACGCCGCACCAGTACCACCGGGCAAGCCTGTCCTGCACCGCCACGCTGTCAGCCTTTTCGCCCAGCACCGCCAGCACGGCGGCCAGGGGCACAAGCTGGGTGCGGTAGGGCAGGTCGCGGGCCACGAACATTCTCTGCTGCCGCAGGAACCGGGCGGCGCGCAAGTAACCCTGCTCCACGCTCCCGGCGTGCTGCTGATACTCGTCCAGCGTCAGTTTCAGGATGTCCTTACGTTTGCAGGACACCGCTGACGCCTCGCTTGCGGCCTTGCCTTCTGCCATCTGCGCGAGCCTCCGGGCGCGGGTCGCCAGCAGCGTGACCGATTGCAGAAAGTCTGTGCTTTCCACCAGGTCCAGCACCGGCCACCTGTGCAGGCGGCCCTGGATGCCGGATCTCCCCTCTGCCGGGTCGCCCAGCCACGCCTCGCGCAGATGATAGTCATCGGCGGCAAAGGTGGCCGTCAGCAACTCGAAGACGGTCAGGCTCACGCCGCCGGTGTTCACCTTCTCGAAGACCTGGCAGACCGCTTCCTTGGGCGTGTCCCTGCCCATCGTGATGACCGGCACCTGGTAGGCCCGGAAAGGCTCCAGCACGGCCTTCCTGAAGGCTTTCCAGACCAGCTTGTGCTCCGGTGAGAGGTCACGGTACTCCTCGGCCCAGTCCTCATAGTCACCGAACATCAACGTCATGGGGAACATCCCTGCTTCCCGCTCCAGCTCTGGCGTGCTGTAGTCGGCCACCACCTCGTTCCGGAAGTTCCGCAGCTTGCGGTCTTCGGGCACGCTGACAAAGGCCTCCTCGCGGTCGGCCTCCGGGTCGCTGGCCCAGCGTATATCCACGTAGTACCAGCGTTTGATGTCCTTATCGCGGGCGTCGCGGGTATCCACCACCTTGCCGCTGGCGATGGCCTGAAACAGGCTGGTCATGCGCTGCTGGCCGTCAAGCAGCAGGTGGTCGGGGGACTGGGACGCGGGCGTCGGTGCGCCTTCCAGGGACCGCACCTTGAAGCGCACATCCGGGTTCCCCGTTTCCAGCATCATCACCGCGCCGATGGGGTACGACAGCGACACGCTGGCGAGCAGGCTGCGGATGTGGTCGTCGTTCCAGACCCAGCCGCGCTGGAAGTCGGGCAGTTGAATCTTGCCCGCCGCCACCGCCTTCAGCATGTCCGGGAGGGCTTTCTTGTCGGGTGTGAATGAGGTGGTCATCGGGAAATTCCTCCGGTGAATCGGGAGCGGAAGTCGAGGTCCGGTCAACAGGCGGGAGGCCCTGCGTTACCGCCCCGGCCAGCGCCCCCGCACGTAGCGGGTCAGGTCCGCCCCCGCCAGCGACCGCGACTCGTTGCCCATCCGGGCGCAGAACTTCTCGCCCAGCCAGACCTCTTCCGGCGCGGCCTGCACGTCTACCCGGCACACCTGATGACCGTCCAATACCGGGAAGGAGATGCGGACCCACACGCCCACGTCCGGCGACAGCGCGGCCCGCAACTGCTGGCGCAGGTACAACTCGAACTTGTCCGGCGTACGCTCGTTCTTGCCGCGCAGGGCCAGGTCGGCGTCCAGCCCCACACCGCGCCCGGCATCGTCCACGCCGATCAGCAGCGTGCCGCCCTCGGCATTCGCCAGCGCCGCCACCGTCTTGAAGACCTCGGCCTTGAGGTAATCGGCCTGCTTCTGGCCGCGCACATCCCAGGCGAACGTCTCCTTGAACTCCGCCTTGTGTCCCTCGCCGCCCGCCGCGATGCGGACCGTTTCGGGGTCGCCCTCCGGTGGCCTCAGCGCACGGTAGGCCGCCAGCGCCGCGTCCTTGACCTCCTGCGCCACCAGTGGGAAGGTTCCCAGGACATGCGTGAACTCGGCTTCGGTCAGGCCGTACAGATGCGCCACCCGCCCGTCCAGTTCGGCCCGCAGCGCTGCCCGTCCCGCCGGGTCCGTCACGCCGTCCGCGCTTCCGCTCAGGCCCGCCGCCTGAGCCAGTTCGTCAAACTCCGGGGCCGTGCAGATCAGCCGCGCCGCCGCCTGAGTGATGGGGGCGAAGTCGGGGTCGGAAGGGGTGAGACGGGGAATGGGGAGTTGGTAAGCGTAAAACATGTTGACGTGAGCCGACACCTTTTGACGAATAACCCAGTCGCAGGCGTAGCTGTTGAGGACGGACACCACGAATAGGCTTTCCACCGGGTCAACCGAGGCCGAGTAATTGATGGTGTTGCCCATGAACACTTGTGGGGGGATGACAGCAGTAATCAAGGTCCGGTTATCCGTATTCCGCGCAATGTCCCGGAATCCCAACCTGTAGCCCTGAAAATCCAGCTTCTGCCCCGTATCCCCCGTCCGCCCCAAAACACCCTTCCGCCCTTCCGCCTCATCCACCCAGTAGCGCGGCGCGGCGAAGTCGTGGCGGAACTGGTGAATCATCTTGCCCTCGTACAGCGGCAGACGCCCCGGCCCCGGCGCAGTGCGGAACAGGTGGCTGTCGTTGGTCATGTGGAACTCGGTGCCCAGCTTCAGGTTCCACACGCCTTCCAACTGCTCGCCCAGCAGCGGAAAACGCAGCATCTTCTCGGCAATCTCGGCATCCAGTTCGGTCTTGAACTCCATCACGCTCAGGGAATCGGGCGAGAGGCGGCGCACCGTGTCCACCGTCAGGTCCAGGCCGACCGCGCCGGGAAAGTCCAGCAGGTCCTTTACGTCGTGGCGCATGAAGGCGGCGGGAAAGCGGGCCGTGTGGCCGCCCTTGCGGAAGCTCAGGACGACAAACTTGAAGGAGCGGTGGACGTTCTCGAAGATGACGCCCTTGCTACTGCCGTTCTCGAAGCAGAACAGGCCCGTCACGTTGGTCTGCTCGAACAGCATTTCCCGTAAACCCTTCGCGCCCAGGTCGGTATAGACGCCGCTGGGAATCACGATGCCGCACTCGCCGCCGTCACGCAGCAGCCGGAAGGACTGTTCCAGAAACAGCTTGTAGAGGTTCAGGTCGCTGCCGGTGCGCTTGCCGTTCACGGTGCTGCTCTGGTGGGCGAACTGCGGCGCGGCGCGGTAGTAGGCGCTGACGTGCGGATAGCCCGACTGGTAGGCCAGCCACTCGGCGCGGATGGCGGGGTCTTCCAGCAGGCGGCCCTGTTCCTTCTCGAAGTCCTTGATGCCCATCTTGTTCTTGCTGACCAACGCCGAGTGCGTCTCGAAAAACTCCTTGCCGTTGGGCTTCACGATGTCCCACGGCGGGTTGGCGATGATCGCGTCGAAGCCGCCCCGGCCCATCACCTCGCTGAACTCGAAGCCCCAGTGAAAGGGCCGCAGCGCCTCGATATCGGCCAGCGTCAGCGCCCGCTTGGTGGCCCGGCCTTCCTTGCCCTTCGCGGCGTCCCAGGTGGCCTGCTCGTACTTGATCCCCAGACGGTGAAACTCGGCCAGCAGCAGCCGGTTCAGCGTGGCCTGCGCCGCCTGCCGGTTGGCCTCGATATTGTCGCGCAGCGTTCGCAGGTCGCCCAGCTTGAGGTTCGCGGCGTGGCGGTAACTGTTCAGGTCGATGAGGCGCTGCCGGATGATGTCGGGGTAACGCGGCTCGAACATGCTCTGCTGCGGGTTCAGGCGGTCGTAATCGGCCTCGTCCACATGCAGCAGGCCCACCAGACTGTTGCCGGTCAGGATGTTGAAGTCGATGTTGGGCAGCGGCTCCAAGTCGTTCAGCGTGTTGGCGCTGCTGACCAGACTCAGAAAGAGGCGCAGCTTGGCGATTTCGGCGGCCTCCTCCATGATGTCCACGCCGTACAGGTTCTCGGTGATGATCTTTTTCTTGAGGTTGTAGTTGGCGCTCTTGTGGCCGCCGCGCAGCCCCTCGCGCCAGTCGTTCAGCGTGGGGTCGTTGAAGGCGTCGATGCGGCCCATCAGGGTGGAATACACGTCCAGCAGCGTCTTGAGGGCTGCGACCAGAAAGGCCCCGGAACCGCAGGCGGGGTCCAGCAGGCTCAGGCTCCTCAACCCGTCCGGGGCGGTTAGCAGGTGCCGGGTGAGGTTGGCGTCGGCGTTCATCAGCGCGTCACCCAGGTGGGTGGCGGCCCTCTCGCCCGGCCCCTTGCGGGCATTGATGCGCTCCAGAACCAGCCGGTCTACGGTCTGCTTGCACAGGTACTCGGTGATCTCGGGCCGGGTGTAGTACGCGCCGAAGCCCTTCTGGTTGATGTACTTCTCGAAGATGTGGCCTAGCACGTCCGGGTCCAGGCCGCCCGCGTGCCGGTCCTCCTCCGACAGATTCCAGTCGTAGCGCCCGAAGAGGCCCAGCATCAGGTCGAACGCCCCATCGGGGATGAAGATGTCGGGCCAGCACCCCTCGATGGGATGCGGCAGGAACAGGCCGCCGTTGAGGTAGGGAATGGGTCCAGTCAGCGCGACGGATTCGGGGCTGCGGTCCCCGTCCGGCTTGGCGAACGCCTCGAAAAACAGCGCCTTCAGGAACTCGGGGTAATAGCGGCCCTCGCCCCGGCCCCGGCTCTCTTTCAATTTGGTCTGAAGGTAGTTCAGGTCGCCGCTCTTGCTCCCGGCCACGTTCAAGAAGCCTTTGCGCTGGAGGAAATACACAAACATCAGCCGGTTGAGGATGACGCTGGCGTACCACGCCCGGTCGCGCTCGTCGGGGATGCCCTCGATCTGCTCGGTGAAGGCGATGCGCTCCCGCTTGAACTCGTCGTAAAACCGCTTGACGACGGCCTGCGAGTCCAGCGAGGCGGCGAGGCGGGCGGCGACCTCGGTGACCTTCAGTTCGCCGTCTCCGTCCAGTTCGGCCATATCCACGAACAGGCCCGCGAGCTTGGACACGAACAGGTCGTCGGGCTGACCCTTCACGTAGGTATGGGTGCGGGGCTGCGCCTTCGCCTTCTTCTCGCCCTCGCCCAGCTCTCGCTTGACCCACAGCCACTGGCTCTGGGTGCGTGCCCGGTTCACGAAGATCAGCAGGTGCTCGCGCTGCGTCACAGCAAGCGCATTGCTGACGGCCAGCCGCGCGGCGTGGTCGGGCAGCACGTCGTCGGGGTCGGTGGTCACGGCTTCCAGCACCGCCACGCCCCCCAGCTCCGCGATCCGCCGCAGCGGGTAGCTCTGGCCGCCCACCTGGACGGTGCTGGACATACCCCCGCGTGGACGGTTCCACCCCAGCAGGTTCATGACTTCCGCGAACTCGAAGGAACGCAGGTGGCCGCGCAGGGTTTTGAGGTCGGCGGCGCTGAGGGTCTTGGGTGACGTGGGCTTGGAAGTAGAGGTCATGGCGGTCCTTTCGGGGGATGGAGGGCAGATTCAGCCGGAGCGCAGGCCCAGCGAACAGATGATCTGCGGCTCGCTCGGCTTGTCGTCCTCGTCCTGCTTGAGGCTCAGGCGGTCGTCCTCACGCAGCGTCAGCACCAGCGCGGCGAGCCCCTCATCGCTGATGCCGCTCCGCAGTTGGCGAGAGAGGGTATCGAGGGCCGAGGCCCGCAGCGGAAACTTGTAGATGTCGTCTACGGCGAGCAGAAGTTCAGGCGAGGAGTAGAGGGTGCCTTCCAGGTTTGTGGCGTAGCGCTTGAGACGGTCGTAGGTGCGGGCGCGGGGGCCGCTGGCCCGCCCCACTTGCCCGCCCGCCGTGCTCTCCTCTGTGTGGATATGCGCCACCCCCGCCTGCACGAGGTCGTGGTGCTCCGGCAGACGCTCCAGGGCCGGGGTATCGGGGGCGCAGGCCGCCGCCTCCAGAATCCGCAGTTGACTCTGGGTCACGCTGCGGCCCTGCTCATCCATCCAGGCCAGAGCGTCGTAGCCGCTGGGGGTGCGGGTGTAGACCAACACGCCGGGGGGCGCTTCGGGGGCGGCTTGGTGAGCTTTGGTGCTGTACACCACGTCGGGCAGGCCGGGGATGCGGACGGCCAGGGTCGGATCACGCTTCAGCGCCTTTTCCCAGATCGAGAAGGCGCGGCTGGCGAGGTCCACGTCGCCGTCGTCTTCGTCATCCAGCAGGCCGGATTTCTCGTGGTACAGGTCGAAGAGCTTCTGCGCCTCGTCGTCCTCGAAAAACCGCTCGTCGGTGCCGACCACCTCGGCGTTTTCCAGCAGGCGCTGACGCACCCGGGCACGCAGGTTGATCAGCCGCTCCACGCCGTCGGACGGCAGGAAGGAATAGCTCTCGATGTTGGGGGCCTTCTGCCCGATGCGGTCCACGCGGCCCGCCCGCTGAATCAGCCGGATGATCGCCCACGGCAGATCGAAATTGACGACGATATGGGCGTCTTGCAGGTTCTGACCTTCCGACAGCACATCGGTGGCGATTAGAATTCGGATGTCCTGGTCAGGGGGATACGCCTTGCCGTTGCTCTGCGGCGAGAAGCGCCAGGCCAGGGCGCTGGGGTCGGGGCTTGATCCGGTGACACCCTCCACCCGACCCACTCCGCGCCGCCGCAACTCGGCCACCAGATAATTCACGGTGTCCGCGAACTGGGAAAAGATCAGCACCTTCTCGGTGGGGTGCGTCTCGGTCAGCAGGGTCAGCAGGGCAGCGAGCTTGGGGTCGGCCTCGGCCCGCCACTCGCCCACACTGTTCAGAACGCCGAGAAGGGCGCGGGCGTCCCTGTTCAGGGCGTCGTGGAGCTTCTTCGTCATCAGCTCGGGGCGCAGCCACTTGAAGCGCCTCTGGTAGTCCGTCTCGTAGCGGGCGTAAATCTGCGCCGCCCTGGCCCGGTAGGCGGCTTCACTGCGAAGAAGCGCGGCGTCTGTGGCGTCGGCGGAAGCGTCGGCAGAAGGCTGCTCGCCCTCCAGCGCCACGTCGCCGTCCAGCGCGAAAAGGCCCTCGGCGTCGTCATCCCGCTCGTCCAGCAGGTCGGCCCCCTGCGAACCAATGGGCAGTGGCTTTCCGGCCTCCAGCGCGTGCATGAAGATGTAGTTTCGCAGGACGTGCCGCTCGACCGACTGCACGAAGGTGGCCCCGCTGCTTTCCAGCCGCTTGAAGAGGTTGGTGCGCGAGAAGCCGATCAGGCGTTTTCCGGCGCGGCCCAGGTTGCCCAGTTGCTCCAGTTCGGCGGGGGTGGCGGTGGCCCGTGCCTTCTCGCTGATGTAGTTGCCCAGGCCGTAGCGCGGCAGAGCCAGCTTGCCGATCAGCTCCACGACCGCCGGAGCGTACAGGCGGGCGTAGGCGTCGGCCGGGTCCCCCTCATCCACCGCGAAGGTCACGGTGCGGGGGCGACGGGTTGGGAAGTAGGCCCGCGCGCCCCCGGCGAAGGTCAGAAAACGGCGCTGCGTCTCTAGATCAAGTTGGGTGTAGTTCTGCAAGACGAAACTGCGGGTGCGCCGGACCAGATACAGCCGCATCAGGTCGCGCCAGTCGTCGGCGTACTCGCTCTTCTCAAAGGCGGCGACCGTGGTGGGCTGGGTCTGGAACTTGGCCGTGAACTCGGCTTCCCCCAGATCCCGCATCAGCATCTCTGGGCGGATGCCCAGGTCGGTGGTCTCGGGGACGAACAGCCGCAGTTGGGCGCCCAGGTCGGCAAACTCCTTGTTGTACGGCGTGGCCGACAGCAGGATGACCTTGCTCTCGTTCTGGGTGATGTACTCCTGAATGGCGCGGTAGCGGCGGCCCTCGCAGTTCCGCAGGTTGTGGCTCTCGTCGATCAGCACGACCTGATACCGCAGGGTATTCGCCAGATGATGGGCCGCCCGGCTGATCGGCATGACCTTAGCCGTCAGTCCGTAGCGGTGAACGTAGTCCTCCCACATCGGCACCAGATTCACCGGGCAGATAATCAGGGTGCGGGTGCCGTGGTCGTCCTGCATGACCCGCGCCAGGGCTGTCGCCATCAGGGTCTTGCCCAGCCCCACCACGTCTCCCAGCATCACCCCACCCCGGCGGTTCAGGTGGTGCGCGGCGATCTGCACGGCGGCAGCCTGATAGGGAAAGAGGACATTTTCCAGGTCACGCGGAATACGGAACTCGCCCACCCCGGCGCGCGCCTCCCGCGAGAGGTGGTAGGCCATCTTCAGGTAGATCTCGTGCGGGGTATGGCCCTGTTCCCCGGCCCAGCTCTCGTCGATGATCTGGGCCAATTCTTCCGAGATGTCCAGCGCCCAGCGGTTCTCCCAGCGGGCCTCGAACCAGTCGGCCAGCTTCTGGGTGCCGTCGTGGTCGGCGGCGTCCACGTTCAGCTCGCCTTGGCGCTGCAACCCGGCGAAGGTCAGGTTGCTCGACCCGACGAAGGCCATCCGGGGCGTGACCCCGCCCGGTAGGTGAAACAGATACAGCTTGGCGTGGAGCAGAAATTCCAGAAAGAGCTTGACCTGGACCTTGCCTGACTTGAGCTGACGGCTCAGGCGGCGCAGGCCCGCCTCGTCGCTGCTGGAGGGCGCACCCAGCATCAACTGGTTGCGGAACCCCTCGGCCACCTTGCGGCGCAGCCCCAGGGCGGTGCGGTTGTCCATGCCCTCCGGCTTACCGAGGAGCCGCAAGGCCGAGCGTAACTCGCCTTCCGGCAGTTCCTGCATTCCGACCAGCAGGCGCACGCGGGAATCTTCCCGCCCGGCCCAGCCCTCGACCAGATCGTCGACCAGCTTCCAGCCCCGCAGGTTGAAGTAACCCACGCAGAAATCGGCCCGCTGGGCATGGGCCATCGTGTCGCGTAAGGCGTCCTTGAGGTGCAGATCAATATTGTCAAAAATCCGGGGCACTAGGCCAATACTAGTGCGGGCGGTCAGGGCGGGGGCCAGAGTTGCCAGCAGTCTGACAGCGGGATTGGGTCTACCCCGACTTCAGCGCCTGTCTGAGCCGCAACCCAGTGCGAAAGGGAGTGGACAGGACTACACCTTGCTGCGCAGGTATAAAACCTTGCCCTGTCTGCGTGCTACACGCGTGCTACACAGCCGGGGCAGAAGGGGACTTCTGAGAACAGGTTGGGATGGGCAGAGCATAGAAAGCCTGTCTCTAACGCAATTCCGTGATGAAGAAGGACGGACCATGAAGGTTCAGGTCCTCTTGGGGTGGTAGGGGTCGTGAGTTCAAATCTCGCCGCCTCGACCAGCACAGAAAGAAGAAGTCCCTCCCATGTGGAGGGATTTTTTCTTGCCCCGGCGGGGCTGGCATCAATAGGGCTGGGGGGCCGGACAGCGCGGGGACTTCAGGCGTCTGCTTCTGCGCGTTTGCCCTTGCCGCCCGCCGCTTCGGGCGCGCGGGTCAGCTCGGCGGCGGGCACGCCCAGCAGCATGCCTTGGTCGGTATGCACGTCCACCGTGCCGGTCAGCGGGTGCAGTTTGGTGACCTTGCCGCACGCGCCGCTGCCGGTGTGGCACACGCGGGCGTTCTTGCGGGGCAGGTCGCCCAACAGGTCGAGGTACTGGGTGTGCTCGAATTGCAGGCAGCACAGCAGGCGACCGCAGGGGCCGCTGAGCTTTTCGGGATTCAGCGGGAGCTGCTGATCGCGGGCCATCCTGATACTGACGGGGGCGAACTCCTGGAGGTGGTTGCTGGA
Organism: Deinococcus phoenicis; assembly: GCF_000599865.1. Lineage (GTDB taxonomy): Bacteria > Deinococcota > Deinococci > Deinococcales > Deinococcaceae > Deinococcus > Deinococcus phoenicis. The sequence goes on from NZ_JHAC01000082.1 coordinate 51,859, forward strand.
GCAGTTCTCGCGCCCGCAGGCCCCCAGCGTGCCGATCATCTGCGCCTGCTCGCGCGGGCCGACCGCCGCGAAGTTCACGCGGGCGCGGGTATGGGCGCGCAGCTCACCGATCAGGCTGCCCAGCTCGATGCGGTCCTCGGCGCTGTAGCTGACCGTGACCAGACTCTCGTCGAGCGTGAACTCGACCGCCACCAGCTTGACGGGCAGGCCACGCTCACGGGCGCGGGCACGCAGCAGCCACTTCAGGTCCTCGCCCTGGCGGTGCAGCTCCTCCCAGCGGGTGAGGTCTTCGGGGGTCGCCGCGCGCAGCACGGTGCCGTAGCGGCCCTGCTCGTCCGGGGTCTGCCCCTCGCCGCGCACGGTGGCAATTTCGGGGCCGCGCTTGCCCTGCACGACGACGCGGGTCCCCACCGCGTGCGGCTCGGCGCTGAGCATCGCGTGCAGGCGAGGACTGCGTTCAAACCGGACAGGAAGGACAACCACGGCATGCAGGATGTCACGCCGGGCGCGGGGGCGTCGAGAGCCGGGTCACGAAGCGGCGCAGGCCTCCCCGGCGCTCAGTGCCGCTCGGCGATCACCTCGATCTCCACCCGCACGTCCCTGGGCAGGCGGGCCACCTGCACGGTGCTGCGGGCGGGGTAGGGCGGCTGGAAGTACTCCGCGTACACCGCGTTCATGGCGGCGAACTCGTTCATGTCCGCCAGAAACACGGTCGTCTTGACCACGCGGCCCAGGTCCGTCCCGGCGGCCGCCAGCACCGCCTTGATGTTGTCGAGGACCTGCCGCGTCTGCGCCGCGATGTCCTCCTCGACCAGACTGCCGTCGGGCCGCAGCGGAATCTGGCCGCTGGTGATGACCAGGTTTCCGAAGCTGGTGGCCTGGCTGTAGGGGCCGATGGCGGCGGGCGCGGCGGGGGTTTCCACGATGTCTTTCATGCCTTCCACTGTACCCGCGACTGGGCCTGTGCGGCCCGGACCCGGGCGGCAGAAGGAGCCGCCGGGCAGCGGCCTCAGCTGAACGGCTTGCGGGCCTCGCGCGGCTCGCCCGGGGCCGGGGCGGCCCGGATAGGCGCGGGGCGCGGCGGGGGACGGCCCAGGCGGGCACGCGTGACCCGCTGCGCGACGACCACCCCGACCAGCAGCGTCACGCCGATCAGGCCGATCACCACGCGGTACTCGGGCATCAGCATCACGCCGAGCAGCGTGAAGTACGCGAGAATCAGCAGGACGTAGGTCAGGGGGCTGCTGCCCCGCTGGGCACTGAGCAGCACGTCCACATACAGCGGGCCGTCGCCCTGGCGCACCGGGAGGGTGTAGTGCGGCGGCCGCTGGTCGTGCAGCACGTCCACGACCACGGCGGTGATGTTGTCGGGGCCGCCCGCATCGTTGGCCGCGTTGATCAGGGCGCGGGCAACCCGGTCGGGGGTCTGGGGCCGCAGCAGCAGGTCGAGCAGCGCAGGATCGGCCACCACCCCGCTCAGGCCGTCACTGCACAGCAGCAGGCGGTCCCCGGCCCGCAGCGGCAGCCCGAACAGTTCCAGCCGCACCCGCTCCTCGCCGCCCAGCGCGTTGCTCACCACGCTGCGCCACTGGTGGTGCCGGGCTTCTTCCTCGGTGAGGTTGCCCAGGCGCACCTGTTCGGCCACCCAGGAGTGGTCGTCGGTCAGGCGGTGAAGTTCACCTTCTCGCAGCAGGTAAGCCCGCGAGTCGCCCACGTGGGCCACGATGGCCGCGCCCCGGTCCACCAGCAGGGCCAGCAGCGTGGTGCCCATGCCCACGTACTCCCCGACCGCGTGGCGCAGCACCGCGAGGTTGGCGGCCTGCACCGCCTCCGCCAGCCGCTCGGGGGGCGGGGCACGCCCGTCGAGGTACTGCTGGCTGAGGGTGTCCAGCGCCAGATTCGCGGCGAGTTCCCCGGCGGCGTGTCCGCCCATCCCGTCGGCCACCGCGTACAGCCCGCCCCGGGGCAGGTCGAGCGCCAGGGCCGCGTCCTGATTCACGCGACGTTGACGCCCCACATCCGTCAGAATCCCGGAGGACAGGGGGGGCGTCGCGGCGGCGCGCATGTGAACAATATAAGGGAAGCTTTTTCCCCGGCTGCATGACCCTTTGCACATCTGAGGTCCGGGCCGGGCCTCAGGCCCGGATCACGGCAGAGCGGCCTCGAACTCCCCGGCGTCGCTGAGGTAGTCGGCCATCCAGGCTTTCAGGGCCGCGCGGGTGTAGCCGCCCTTCAGGGTGAAGGTGCTGTCGAGGACGTAGCTGCCCTCGTACACGTAAGCCTGGGTGAAATAGTCGCCGTTCCACTCGTTCACGAGGTCCAGGTCGAGATTCTCCTCGTCGTCGCTGTAATCCCAGCTGGTGCTGGCGGTCACCCGGTCGCAGCTGCCCGCCTTGCAGCCGCTGAACCAGACGTCGAGTTCATAGTCGCCCGCCTTGACGGTCAGGCTGGGGGCCTCGTCGGGGTTGGCCGGATTGGCGGTGACCTGATACCCGGCCTCGCGCAAGACGGCGGCCACGGCAGCCGGTGTGGCGGCCTGCACCTGCCCCCCACCCGTGACCGGCGCGGCGGCTCCGCCCGCCCCCGCATTGCTCAGGCCAGCCGACAGGAGAAGGGTTGCAGCGAACGGCAAAAGTTTGTTCATAAGCTCACATTACCCTGTCTCGGACCGGTCGTGTGTTCAGGTTGAGCCGCCGGGGTCCGGCCACCTTGACTCACCCTTCACATCTTCTCCAGCGCTCACCGTGAGGGATGATCCCGCCGCGCGACCCTGCTCCCCATGACCCGGCGCTGACCTCTCCCCCAGCCGCCCGCCCGCGTAGGCGTACCTTTGGGGTGTACATCGGGCGCTTCGAACCGCCGCACCAGGCGCACCTGCTGGTGATGCTCGAAGCGCTGGAGAACGTGCAGAAGCTGATCGTGGTGATCGGCAGCGCCCGCGCGGCGCGCAACACCAGGAATCCCTGGACCGCCGAGGAGCGGCAGGAGGTCATCACGGCGATGCTGCTGGAGGCGGGCGTGCCCCGCAGCCGCGTGCTGTTCGTGCATGTGCGCGACTATTTCTACAACGAGGGGCTGTGGCTCTCGGAAGTGCAGGCCGGGGTGGCGGGGCACACGCACGGCAGCGGCGACGTGGCGCTGATCGGGCACCTCAAGGACGAGAGCAGCTACTACCTGCGCTCCTTTCCGGCCTGGGAGTTCATCCCCACGCATGTGGTCAGTCCGCTGAGTGCCACCGACGTGCGGACCGCCTATTTCGAGGACCGTCTGGAGGCCGTGCGGGGCATGGTGCCGCCCGCCGTCCATGCCTTTCTGAGCGCCTTCCGGCAGACGCCCGAGGATACGGAACTGCGCGCCGAATACCGCTACCTGCGCGAGTACCGCGCGGCGTGGGCACAGGCCCCCTTTCCGCCCGTGTTCGTGACGGCGGACGCGGTGGTGACGCGCAGCGGGCACGTGCTGGTCGTGCGCCGGGCCGGGCTGCCGGGACGCGGACGGCTCGCCATGCCGGGCGGCTTCCTGCAACCGGGCGAGACGCTGCTGGCCTGCGCCGCCCGCCGCGCCGCCAGCGAAACCGGCCTGAGCGAGGCCGTGGACCTTCCGGCGCGGGTGCGTGCCCAGGCGGTCTTCGACTATCCGGGCCGCAGCCAGCGCGGGCGCACGGTCACGCACGCCTTCCACTTCGACCTCGGGATCGGGCAACTGCCGGTGCTGCGGGCCGCCGCCGACGCCGCCGAGGCCCTCTGGATGCCGCTCTCGGAGGCCCTGGCGCAGCCGGAACTGTTTTTCGAGGACCACCACGCGATCATCGAGCACTTCCTGATGCGGGGGTGAGGTGGGGCGGGGCGTTCAGAAGTGCAGGCTCAGAAGCCCAGCCTCAGAAACCCAACCTCAGAAATCCAGCCGCCGCACGACCTGCACGCCGTTGCGTTCCAGTTGATGCAGAAAGAGGGCGTGGTACAGGTCGCCCGGATGCCCCGGCGCGTCCCAGGTCTGCACGCATGCCTCCGGCACGATCACCCTCCAGTCCTTCTGGTTCGCCATACCGAAGGTGACGAGGTGCAGCGCCAGGCTGTAGAGGCAGAGGTCGGTCACGTCGCCCAGCGCGATCACGGTATCGAAGTCGGCCTGCGCCAGCCACGCCTGAAACTCGGGGCTGGTGTGGCTGGCGATGCTGTTTTTCTGGAAGTGCCGGAAGCGGGAGAACTCGGGCAGCGCGCGCAGTTCGGCCACCGCCTCGGCCTCGGGGGTGCCCACGACGCAGTGGGGCGGGTAGGCGCGGAACTCCTCGGCGTCGGCGGGATGCGCGTCCTGCACCAGAACGACATTGCCGGCGGGCACGCCCCAGTCGAGCAGGCCCCGGATCAGGCCCACCACGCCCGGAATGATTTCCGCGACCCGCGGACTGGCGAGGGCGCCCTGACGCGTGAAGCCTTCGATCAGGTCCACGCATACGACGGCGACACGCTCGGGCCGGGTGGTCAGCGGCAGCTCGGGCAGATCGCTCATCCACCGCTGCAACAGATCCGCCTGCTGCCGGGCTTGCTCGTGAAGGGTCATGGGCAGGTCATAGCACAGTCGGCGCGGCAGCGAAAACCGCAGGGACCGCCCGCCGGTGGTGGACAATGGCCGCATGGTGACCGGGCCGAGGACCCCGCAGGACGACGAGCGCACCCTTCAGAATGCCCGCCTCTTCGACGCGGTGGCCGGCAGCTATGACCATCTGGGTTTCCTGACCCTGGCGGCGCGGCAGCTTGTGGCAGGCGTGGCCGTGCAAGCCGGGGAGCGTGTGCTGGACGTGGCGACCGGGACGGGCACAGTGGCGCTGGCGGTCGCCCCGGCCGCTGGCCCCCGGGGGCACGTGGTCGGCGTGGACGTGGCCGGGCGGATGCTGGAGGTGGCGCGCGGCCGGGCCGCCGGGTTGCCCCAGGTGACCTTCGAGCAGGCGGAGGCCACCCGCCTCCCCTTCCCGGACGGGGCCTTCGACCGGGTGCTGTGTGCCTCGGGGCTGTTCTTCGTGCCGGACATGCCTGGTGCCCTGCGCGAGTGGCGGCGGGTGCTGCGGCCCGGCGGGCAGGTGGCCTTCACGTCCTTTGCGCGGGGCCTGCTGGGGCCACTCCCGGCGTTGTGGGCGGCGCGGCTGGCGCAGGAGGGGGTCAAGCCCGCCGCGCCGCCGCTGGGCCGGCTCCCCACGCCGGAAGCCGCCCAGGAGGTGCTGCGGGAAGCCGGCTTCCGGGAGGCCACCGCCGCCCTGCACGCTCTCCCCTACCGCTTCGCCACGCCGCAGGCACGCTGGGCCGAGATCGAGGCCGGGGTGGAAGGCCAGGTCTGGAGCCTCATGCCGCCTGAACAGCGGGAGCGGGTGCGGGCGGCGCATCTGGCGGAACTCCGGGAACTGTTCGCCCGGAAGTCACCCACACAGGGGCCTCTGACTGTGCCCGTGCCCGTGATCGTCGCCTCGGGCCGTGCGCCGGAAGGCTGAGCCGGCAGGCTGCATCTTTCAGGCGACGCAACGCGGGGGGCCAACCGCGCGTAATGGGAGCCAAAGGAGGCAAGCCATGACGAACCCCGACGAGAAACCCCCCGGAACCGAACCTGCGCCCAGGCCGGAGGTGCCCTCCTGGGTGGACGAGGTGCTGCGCGCCGAGCCTGCCCCTGCCACCCCGTCCGCCGTGACCGGACCTGCCGCACCTGAACCAGCTGCACCTGGATCTGCTGCATCTGGGCCTGCCCATGACCTCCGCATCCCCGACGTGCCGCGCGCCTCGCCCCGCCCGGTCGTGGAGGAGGGGGACTGGGTGGCCCGCGCCACCGGGAACACGGCCAGGACGCCGGAGGTGCCCGCTGGCCCGCAGGTGACGGCCCCGCCGCCTGCCGACCTGTCCGGGTGGCCCTCTGCGCAGCGCCCCCTGACCTCCGCCGACATACCCGCCGACATCGCGCAGAAGCGGCTGATCGCGGGGCTGCTGGGCATCGTGCTGGGCAGCCTGGGGGTCCACAAGTTCTACCTGGGGATGAACACGCCGGGCGTGATCATGCTGGGCGTCAGCATCGGCGTGTGGATTCTGGCGCTGTTCCTGGGTCTGCTGACGCTGGGGTTCGGGCTGATCATCACCCTGCCGCTGGCGGCCCTGATCGGCGGCGCGGTGGGCCTGCTGGGGCTGGTCGAGGGCATCCTGTACCTCACCAAATCGGACGAGGCGTTTTACCAGGAGTACGTGATCGGCAAGAAGCCCTGGCTCTGAGCCGCGCCCTAGCGCAGTTCCCCTTAGCCCGGTTCCCCTTGGCCCAGTTCGCCCAGCGCCTGCGCCAGGTCGGCCTGCAAGTCCTTCAGGCTCTCCAGGCCCACGCTCATGCGGATGGACTGGGGCGTGACGCCGGCGGCGCGGCGGGCGGCCTCGGGCAGACGACCGTGGGTGGTGGTCCAGGGATGGACGACCAGTGTGCGCGTGTCGCCCAGGTTGGGCGCGATGCGGATCACGCGCAGGCGGGCCAGGAAGGCGGCGGGGTCGGGCACCTCGAAGGTGAGGACCGCCCCGGAGCCGCCGTGCAGGTATTTCCGGGCGAGGGCATGCCAGGGGCTGCCAGGCAGTCCGGGATAGGACACGCGCCCCACCTGCGGCTGTTCCTCCAGCCACTGCGCCAGCGCCAGGGCCGTCCGGGATTCACGTTCCAGGCGCAGCGCCAGCGTCTCCAGACCCTGCGCGAGCAGGAAGGCATTCTGGGGGGCCAGGGTCATGCCCATCTGGTGCGCGCCCAGCCAGCGCTGCCGCCACGCGAGGGCTGCGGCGCCCCGCACGTTCAGCACGCTGTTCTCGCTGCCGTCAGTGTAGATGGGGTTGCGGGTGAGGTCGTGGCGGGTGCCGACGGTGACGCTGCCGCCCATCACGCTGCCGTGCCCGCCCGCCCACTTGGTCAGCGAGTGCGTCACGATATCCGCGCCGAAGTCCAACGGACGGCACAGGTACCCCACGCCGCCCCAGGTGTTGTCGATGCCCAGCAGCGCCCCGTGTTCGTGCGCGATCTGCGCCAGCGCCGACAGGTCCGGCACGTCCCCGGCGGGGTTGCCGATGGTCTCGGCCCAGACCAGGCGGGTGCCCGGCTGCATGGCGGCCCCGATGGCGTCCGGCGTGTTCTCCGTGAGGGTGGCCGAGATGCCCATCAGGGGCAAGATGTTGTTCAGCAGGCCCGCGCTGCCGCCGAACACGCTGGCGGTGGACACCACGTGGTCGCCGGCCCGGCACACACTCAGGATGGCGGTGAGGGTGGCCGCCTGCCCGCTGGCGAGGGCGACCGTCGCCGCGCCGCCCTCCAGCGCGGTGAGGCGCTCTTCCAGCGCGCGCACAGTGGGGTTTTGCAAGCGGGCATAGCTGAGACCCTGGTTGCGGGCAAATTCATCCTGTGCTTCTTCCAGGGTGCTGAACTGGAAGGCGGCGGCCTGATGGACCGGGATGCCGACCGTCTCGCCCAGGCCGCGCGGAATCCCGGTCTGCACGGCGGCGGTTTCAAAGCTCCAGTCGGTGTCGGTCCATTCGATGCCAGTCGGTCGGGTGTCCGTCATGCGCCCACGCTACGCGCCGGGAGCCGCTAGGGTGGCGGGCATGTCCTACCTGTCCGAACTGCGCGCCGTGTGGGGCAGCGCGCCCCTGGTTTCCGTCGGCGTGAGCGTGCTGCTTCAGGACGAGGCGGGCCGGGTCCTGCTTCAGCAGCGGGGGGACGACGGCCTGTGGGGGGTGCTGGGCGGGGGGCTGGAGCCGGGCGAGACGTTTCTGGAAGCGGCCCACCGCGAACTGCGGGAAGAAACGGGCCTGAGCTGCCCGGACCTCTCCCTGATGGACCTGAGGGAAGGGCTGGTGAGCGGACCAGAGTTCTACCACCGCTATCCCAACGGGCACGAGATCTATCTGGTCGGGCTGCGGACGCAGGGGACCTTGCCCGCTGCGGCCCTGGCACACGCCGTGCCGGACGACAGCGGCGAGACGCTGGCCCTGGCGTGGTTCGCGCTGGACGACCTGCCGCCCCTGAACAGCAACATCAACCGCGTGAGCATGAATGTCCTGCGTGCCCGCGTGGGTCTGCCGCCGTTGCCGCTGCTGCCCGTGCCGGACGCGCCGCCCACCGGGAATCATCTGCTGGCGTTGAGGCGGCTGGTCGGCCCGCGTCCCCTCTTCGCTCCCGGCGCGAACGTACTGGTGACGGACGAGGCGGGGTGCCTGCTGCTGCTGAAGCACGGTGGTACCGGGCGCTGGACTCTTCCCGGAGGCAGCCTCGAACCCGGCGAGAGCCTTGAGCAGTGCGCGGCCCGGGAACTCCACGAGGAAACCGGCCTGAGCGCTGCCCACCTCGAACCGCTGCGGCTGTATGCCGGGGCCGACTACCGCTTCACCTACCCCCACGGGGACGTGATCGACAACGTGAGCGTGCTGTACCGGGCACATGGGGTCGCGGGAACACTGGCCCTGCCTGCCGAGGAGATTCACGGTGCGGCCTGGTTCGCGCCCGGCGCCCTTCCCCCGGAGGCCGATCTCAGCGGGCCGCTCATCCGGGCGATGGTGCGGGAATGGCAAAAGGGCCGGAGCGTTGCTGCCCCGGCCTCCGGCTGAAGTCTTCAGGACTTACCCGGCGAGAATACCGGGGAGGCTGAGAGCCAGTTTCTCCGGGTGGCCAGGCCCGTTCACCCCCTCCCGGCCTCCCCCCTTGCGGGGGAAAAATGCCTTCCTACGCACGTTTAACCTCCGAGTCGTGTACGTCCTGGTCTTCTCGGGTCTCGTTCCGGCTCTTCACGGTGATCACGCCGTAGGCCCCGGCCCGCTCGATACCGATTTCGTCCTCAATGGCGAGGATGACGCGGTTCACGCGGTTGGCCGTTTCGCCCAGCTCGCGGGCGAGGCTCCGCGCGGTGTACTTGCCCGGCTCGGCCTGGAGCCTGAGCAGGACGCGGACGGCCAGACGTTCAAGCCCTGTTCCGGTGGTACTGGCTGGCATGGGACGACCTCCTGATACGGGTTCCGGTTGAACAGTTATGGCATAAGTGTTCAACCCAACTGGAGCATTGGGCAGAATTACGGCCCCCGGGGAACGGCGCCCCAGGTGCCTCCATTCTGCCCAATGCTCTTCCTGAATTCGCTCGCTCCGCTCGGCCAACGAACGCGGAACACCACCGCATTCTTATGGCAAATGCTCTGGAAGGAGTAGGAAAAAGGACGGATTCCAGAATGGAGTTAGCCTTCGGCGCTTTCCCGAAGGCTAACGGCTGGGGCCGGAATCCGTATGACAGGTGCAGGGCTACTTCTCGCGGATGCTCCAGCCCTGCGCGCGCACCGCCTGAATCAGGCGGTCCATCACCGGGTCCACCTCGGCGTCGGTCAGGGTCCGTGCGCCCCGGAAGACCAGACGCACGGCCAAGCTGCGCTGCCCCTCGGGAATGGGCGCACCCTCATACACGTCGAACGGCTCCACGCTCTCGAGCAACTCGCCCGCCTCGCGCCTCAGCAGCGCCGCAATGTCGCCGTAGCTGGCTGCGTTGGGGGCGATCACCGCCAAGTCACGCCAGGCGGCGGGGGCGCGGCTGGGGTCACGGAACGCCCAGGCCCGGCCCGGCAGCGGCAGGCCAGCTTCCAGAAGGAAGGTGTCGCCCTTCAGCCCGAACGCCTGCGCAATCTCAGGGTGCAGCGCGCCCAGCCAGCCCACGCCCTGCCCGTTCCACACGACCTCGCCCGCGATGCCGGGGTGGAGGGCGGGGGGCACCGCGTCGCCGCGCCGTTGCCGGACGTCCAGCTCGGCGCCGAGACTGGCGGCGAAGGCTTCTGCCAGGCCCCGGAAGGCCCGGAAGTTTCCCGCCACGCCCGGCGCGTGCGTCTGCGGCGCGAGCGGGCCGCGCATCAGCAGGCCCAGGCGCTCCTGCTCGCCCTCCGCCGGAAAAATCCGCCCGATCTCGAACAGCAGCGCGCGCTCACCTTTGGGGTGGGCCTGCGCGGCTTTGAGCAGGCTGGGGTAGAGGGCCGTCCGCATGCCGGTCCGGTCGGCGGTGAGGGGATTGCGCAGGCGCACGCCGGGGCGCTCGCTGCGTGCCTTCCCCGCCTCCTCGTCGCTGGTGAAGGTGTAGGTCACGACCTCCTGAAAGCCCAGGCCGCTGAGGGTGCGGCGCAGGGTCGCGCGCTCCTGGCTGGCCCGCTCGGCCCCCAGGTTGCTGGTGTGGACGCGCAGGGTGGGCAGCGTCTCGGGCAGGTGGGCGTAGCCGTGCAGCCGGGCCACCTCCTCCGCGAGGTCCTGCCAGATGCTCAAGTCCACGCGCCAGGAAGGGGGCGTGACGGTCAGGTGGTCGCCGTCCCGCTCCACGCCGCAGCCCAGGCGGGTCAGGAGGGCCGCCATCTCATCGGTGCCGACCTCCATGCCCAGCAACGCGCGAATCTGCTCGCCGGTCGCCTCGATGGGGCCGGGAAGGTCCGGCTGACCGACGACCGTGGCCCCGGGGAAGGGCCGCCCGCCGCCGTGCTGCGCGAGCAGGCCCGCCACCCGGTTCGCGCCGCGCGGGGCCAGCAGGGGGTCCACGCCGCGCTCGTAGCGGTAGACCGCGTCGGTCTTGAGGCCCAGGCGGGTGCTGGTGCGGCGCAGCAACACCGGGTCGAAGTGCGCCGACTCGATCACCACGTCTTCAGTGTCGGCCCGCACGTGCCCGTGATCGCCGCCCACGATGCCCGCGATGCCCAGCACGCCCTGGCCCGGCTGGGCTTCGCCCGCCGTGGCGAACGCTTCCGCGACGGTGGGAATCTGGACCTCGCGCCCGTCGCGGATCAAGAGGTCTTCGGGGCCGACGGTGTGTTCGCCGCCCAGCAGGTCGCGGACGGTCTCGCCCTGCCGCAGCCCGAAGGACACGATGATCTGGTCACCCTGCACGTCGCGGCGGTCGTACAGCGCCGTCGGCTGGCCGAGTTCGAGCATCACGTAATTGCTGGTGTCCACGATCAGGTCGATCGGGCGCATTCCGGCCAGGGTCAGGCGGCGCTGCATCCACAGCGGGCTTGGGCCGTTCTGCACGCCGCTCACTGTCCGGGCGGCGAAGTGGTCGCAGCCGAAGCGGAGTTTCTGCGAGGGATCACGTTCCAGCGTCACGCCGCGCGGCGGGAGGACCACGCGAATCTCGCCCTCGCCGCTGGGTTGCGGCCCGGCTTCCGGCTCCACCAGGGCCAGCCCCAGGAAGGCCGCCAGGTCCCGCGCGAGGCCCAGGGCGCTCAGCACGTCGGCGCGGTTGGGCGTGACCTCCACGTCGAGCACGCGGTCGGCGGCCCACAGCTCCCGCAGGGGCGTGCCGGGGGCCGCCGTGCCCGCCGGGAACAGCAGCAGGCCCGCGCTGGCCTCACCGATGCCGAGTTCCTTCGCGCTGGCCGCCATGCCCCAGGATTCGACGCCCTGCATGGCGCGCACGCCGTATTCCACGTCACCCAGCCGCGTGCCGGGCGTGACCAGGGCGACCATCGTCCCGGCGCTCAGGCCGACCGCGTTGGGCGCACCGGAGGCGATGGTGCGCGCGCCGTGCGGCCCCACGTCCAGCGAGAGACGCGTGAGCTGGGTGCCTTCCAGGGGTTCGGCGGCAGTCACGGCGGCCAGCACGACGCCTTCGGCGGGCGCGGGGACTTCCTCGATGCCCTCCAGCGGCAGGCCCATGCTGGCGAGGACGGGTTCGAGGTCGGGGGCGGGGGGAAGCTGGGGGACGAGTTCTTGAAGCCAGGAGTAGGGGAGTTTCATGGGGAACCTCGGAAGGGATGAGGGGAACGGGAAGCGATGTTGTTTGGTGGCCCGCCCCCCTTCACCCCAGCTCCCCCCGGAACTGCCCGATCACCCTCGGATCGTTCGCGTAGAAGTAGCGGATATCGGGAATCCCATACTTCAGCATGGCGATGCGCTCCGGCCCCAAGCCGAAGGCAAAGCCGGTCTTGCCCTCGTACACGCGCGCCTTGCCCGCCGCCTCGCGCAGGTCGTCCACTGCCTTGAAGACGTTGGGGTGGACCATGCCGCAGCCGCCCAGCTCCAGCCACTTGCTCTCGCCGCGCGGGTTGTCCCACCACACGGCGAAGTCGGCGCCGGGTTCGACGAAGGGGTAGTAGCTGGGCTGAAAGCGCACCTTTGCTGAAGGCCCATACAGCCCGCGCGCCATCTCGGCAATCGTGCCCTTGAGGTCGGCCATGCTGATCCCGTCGCCCACCACCAGACCTTCGAGCTGGTGGAACATCGCCTCGTGGGTGGCGTCGGTGGCCTCGTAGCGGTAGACCTTGCCACGCACCACGATCTTGAGGGGCGGCTCGTGGTCCACCATGTAGCGCACCTGCATGGGGCTGGTGTGGGTCCGCAGCAGGCGGCCGTCTTCCAGCCAGAAGGTGTCTTGCAGGTCACGGGCGGGGTGGTACCAGGGCACGTTCAGGGCCTCGAAGTTGTGGTGTTCGTCCTCGACCTCCGGCCCCTCGATCACCGTATAGCCCAGGCGCTCGTAGATGGCCGTCAGGTCGTCGTAGACGCGGTTGATGGGATGCAGCCCACCCGCCGGGAGGCCCAGGCCGGGCAGGGTCACGTCGATGGCCTCGGAGGCGAGTCGGGCGTCGAGGGCCGCGCGTTTCAGCACCGCCTCGCGCTCGCCCAAGGCCGTATCGATGGCCTGACGCACGGCGTTGATCTCCGCGCCCCGGCTTTTGCGTTCCTCGGGCGGGAGCTTGCCGAGGCTGCCGAGTTCCTTGGTCACGAGGCCGCTTTTGCCCACATAGCGCGTCTTGACGGCTTGCAGGGTGCCCAGGTCGGGGGCGGCCTGGATGGCTTGCAGGGCTTCTTGTTGCAGGTTGTCTTCTGGCATGGTGTCTCCGGTCGGAATAAAAAAATCCCCGCCACAGCAAGGGGGCGGGGTGTCGCGCTGCGCCTGAAGGTCAGACGGGCGTGCCCCGGCAGCCGCTAAACGGCGAAGGTGTACCGGAGCGCAACATAAGGCCCAGGGTAGCGGGCCGCGCACAGAGGGTCAACCGCTGCCCCGCCCAAGCCGCCGCAGACCTGTGAAACCATAGGCCCGATGGGAGAAGCTCACGCGGAGATCTATCTGCTCGCAGCGGGCGTGCTGCTGCTGGTCAGCCTGGTGGTGAGCCGACTGGGCGGGCGGCTGGGCATTCCGGGCCTGCTGCTGTTTCTGGGCGTGGGGATGCTGGCGGGCACCGACGGGCTGGGCATCCAGTTCAGCGACTACCGCTTCGCGCAGGTGCTGGGCACGGTGGCGCTGTGTTTCATCCTGTTTCAGGGCGGGCTGACCACCCACTGGGGCGAGACGCGGCCCGTGATCCGGCGCGGCCTCAGCCTGGCGACGCTGGGCGTGCTGATCACGGCTGGGATCATGGCGGCCTTCGCGCACTACGCGCTGGGGTGGCCCTGGCTGGCGGGCTGGCTGCTGGGCGCGGTGGTCAGCAGCACCGACGCCTCGGCGGTCTTCAGCGTGCTCAAGGAACGGGCGCTGGGCCTGAAGGGCGACGTGGCCCCGCTGCTGGAGTTCGAGTCGGGCGGCAACGACCCGATGGCCGTCTTTCTGACGGTGGGGATTCTGGAACTGATCGCGCATCCCGGCATGGGCGTGCTGGAGATCGTGCCGCTCTTCTTGCGGCAGATGCTGATCGGCGCGCTGGCGGGCGTGCTGCTGGGCCGCGCGGCGCTGTGGCTGCTCAACCGCCTGCAACTCCAGTTCGAGGGGCTGTACTCGGTCCTGTCACTGGCGCTGGCGCTGACCATCTTCAGCGGGGCGGCGGTGGCGGGGGGCAGCGGCTTTCTGGCGATCTACATCGCGGGCGTGATCCTGGGCAACGCCGACTTCATCCATAAACGCAGCCTGCTGGCCTTTCACGACGGGCTGGCGTGGCTGATGCAGGTGGCGATGTTCCTCACGCTGGGGCTGCTGGTCAATCCGCGCGAGCTGCTGCCCACCGCCGGGCTGGCGCTGGCCTGCGCACTGGTGCTGGTCTTCGCAGCGCGGCCCGTGGCCGTGTTTCTCAGCCTGGCGGCCTCCCCCATGCCGCTCAACCAGAAGACGATGGTCGCCTGGGTGGGCCTGCGCGGGGCGGTGCCCATCGTGCTGGCGACCTTTCCGCTGCTGGCGGGCGCGGCGCAGGCGCAGACGCTCTTCAATGTGGTGTTTTTCATCGTGCTGACCAGCGTGCTGCTCCAGGGCACCACCCTGACCCTGGTGGCCCGCCTGCTGGGGCTGCGCGAGGCCCTGCCGGTGCCCAGCGTGAACCCGATCACCTACACCCCCACCGGCCACAGCAAGAACGCGATGGTGGAGGTCGAGGTGCAGCGGGGCAGCGAGGCGGACGGCCGGCGCATCCTCGACCTGCACCTGCCCCCGGATGCCCTGGTGATCCTGGTCCACCGGGGCGGCGAGTTCCTGATTCCCAAGGGCGCGACGCGGCTGGAGGCGGGCGACAGCCTGCAAGTGCTGGCCCGCGAGGACGAGTTGCGCGAGGTGCGGCGGCGGCTGGGGGCGTGAAGCAAAGCTGCTCGCGGCGGGGCCAGCCGGGCAGGTATGCTCGCGTCATGCGAAAAGGTGCGGCTCTGCTCCTGACCGTCCTGGCGAGTGCGGCGCTCGCGGACACCTACGTTCCGGGGACGACCGTGTCCTACAGCAAGTCCAGGGACCCCATCACTGGCGCCAACACCAGCAGCGTCTTTCTGGACGAGGTCAACGACACGGTGAACAAGACCTACGTGGAACTGTCCTGCCAGCAGGGCGGCGCCGTGTTCTATCTCTACACCAAAGACCCGCTGTACACCCTGGCCGACTACAAGGCCGGGACGACCCCCGACATCGTCTACCGCGTGGATACCCTCGCGGCGCGGACCGTGCCGACAGTCTGGATAGGCGAGGAAAACAAGCCCGTTCTCACGGCCCTGGCGGTTCCCGACGAACTCGACCCGCAGCTGCTGGGGGCCTTCAAGTCGGCGCGCAGCAAGGTCCTGATGCGCGTGAAGCGCAGCGACGGGCGCGAACTCACCTACACCTTCCCGGTGAGGGGGCTGCCCCAGGCCCTTCAGGCCGTGAACCACTGCCGGTAGCGCTCGCCCGTCCCCACTGCTGAGACAGCCCCACTTTCACCCCCCGGCGCGGGTGTTACCGTACCCCCATGACCACCGCCGAGCCGTCCACCCCCGTGCAGGCCGCCGTCCGTGACACGGCCGTCTTCGAGCTGATCGCGCAGGAGGAAGGGCGCCAGCGCGTGGGCCTGGAACTGATCGCCTCCGAGAACTTTTGCAGCGCCGAGGTGCGGGCGGCGCAGGGCAGCGTCCTGACCAACAAGTACGCGGAAGGCTATCCCGGTAAACGCTGGTACGGCGGCTGCGAGGTGGTGGACGAGGTCGAGCGCCTCGCCATCGAGCGCGTCAAGCAGCTGTTCGGGGCCGAGTGGGCCAACGTGCAGCCGCACTCGGGCAGCAGCGCGAACCTGGCCGTGTACAACGCGCTGATCGAGCCGGGGGACACCGTGCTGGGCATGGACCTCTCGCACGGCGGGCACCTGACGCACGGCAACCCGGTCAACTTCTCGGGGCTGCGGTACAAAATCGTCGGGTACAAGGTGAACCCCGACACCGAACTGATCGACATGGAGGAGGTGCGCCGCCTCGCGCACGAGCACCAGCCGAAGATGATCATCGCGGGGGCCAGTGCCTACAGCCGCATCATCGACTTCGCGGCCTTCCGGGAGATCGCGGACGAGGTGGGCGCGATCCTGTTTGCCGATATCGCGCACATCGCCGGGCTGATCGCGGCGGGGCTGCACCCCAACGCACTGCCGCACGCGCACGTGGTCGCCAGCACCACCCACAAGACCCTCAGAGGCCCGCGTGGCGGCATCATCCTCTCCAACGATCCCGAGATCGGCGCGAAGATCGACCGGGCCGTCTTTCCGGGCTATCAGGGCGGGCCGCTGGAACACGTGATCGCCGCCAAGGCCGTCGCGTTCGGGGAGGCGCTGCAACCCGAGTTCAAGGACTATGCCGCGCAGATCATCCGGAACGCGCAGGCGCTGGCCCAGGCGTTTCAGGACAAGGGCTACCGCGTGGTGTCGGGCGGCACCGACAACCACCTCTTCGTGCTGGACCTGCGCCCCCAGGGCCTCAACGGCACCAAGGCCACCAAACGGCTGGACGCCAATGCCATCACCATCTCCAAATCCACCCTGCCCTACGACACCGAAAAGATCCTGCACGGCGGCGGCATCCGCCTCGGCACGCCCGCCGTCACCACACGCGGCATGACGGAAACGGACATGCCGACCATCGCGGACCTGATCGACCGCGCGCTGAAGGGCGAGGACGTGAAGGCCGAGGTCCACGCCTTCGCGGGAGGCTTCCCGCTGCCCTGAGTCGGTTGCCGCTCCCACGGCCCAGGTTCGCCCTGGGCTTTTTCTCTGCCAGTTTTTTGTGAGATTTCTCCCGTTAGGCTGCGGGCCATGACTGCCGTCACCGCCTCCCGTGCAGGCTCTGCCCCGCCGCATGACCTGTCCCTGCACCTGACGCGCCTGGGCCTGACCGCGCCCGACCTGGGCAGCGCGATGCAGCCCGTGCTGGACGCACTGGTGAGCCACACGGCGGCGGTGGGGGCCGGCTACTTTCAGCTGCGGGATACCACGCTGACCTACCACGCGCGGGCGGCCAGCGGGGACCTGCCGCCAGGACCGCTTCAGGCGCTGATCGCGCACGGTCTGCCCCCCGAGCTGCCGCTGGTGAGCGCCTTGCAGGAAGCGGGCGGCGTGCTGTTTTTCGAGGACACCCGCACCGACCCGCAGGCGGCGGGCTTTGCCGACCTGGGCGTGCTGGCGCTGACCGCCGCCCCCGTGCGCGACCAGGAAGGGCGGCTGGTGGGCACGCTGCTTTCCCACGTGTTCACGCCGCATCCCTGGTCGGGGGAGGAGCGGCAGCTGATGAGAAGCGTCACCGGCCTGCTGACCCTGCTGGCCGCGCGGCTGGACGCGGAAGAACGCGAGCGGGACGCCCACGAGTGCGCCCTGCGCGCCCTGGGCCTGCTGCTGGAGGCCCGGGATGCCGAGACCTACGGGCACACCGACCGGGTCACGGGGCTGGCGCTGCGCCTGGGCCGGGCGCTGGGGCTGGAGGGCAACGATCTGCGCGACCTGCGCTGGGGTGCCTACCTGCACGACATCGGCAAGATCGCCATTCCCGACGAGATCCTGCACCATCCCGGCGTGCTGGACCCGCAGGCCCGCACCCGCATGCAGGCGCACGTCACCGAGGGCGCGCGGCTGGCGGCGCAGCTCTCCTTTCTGCCCCGCGCGGCACTCGACGTGATCACCGGACACCACGAATGCTGGGACGGCAGCGGTTACCCGGGCGGCCTATCCGGCGAGGCCATTCCCCTGCACGCCCGCATCTTCGCCGCCTGCGACGTGTACGACGCCCTCACCAGCGTCAGGCCCTACAAGCACGCCTGGACCCCTGCGGAGGCCGCCGCCTATCTGGGACAGCGCAGTGGCAGCCACTTCGACCCGGTGGTCGTGACGGCGCTGCTGGGGCTGCTGGAAGGGGACAGGGTCGCCGCGAGCGCGTGACCGGAAAGGCCGGGAGCTTTCAGGCCGGCGTCAGCGTGAACAGCGTGATCTCCGGCTCGCACAGGTTGCGCAGCGGCACGCCGCTGGTGCCCAGGCCCCGGCTGACATAGGCGGGCGTGCCATACGCGCCGCGTACCCAGCCCATCGCGTAGCGCTGGCCGTAGCGGCTGGGCACGACAGGCGCGCCGAACAGCGGCAGGCGAATCTGACCGCCGTGGGTGTGCCCGCACAGGACCAGCCCCGCCGGACCAGGCAGGTCGGGCAGAAGATCGGGGTTGTGGCTGAGCAGCAGCGTGGCCCGTTCCCCGGCTCCGGCCAGGGCCGCCGCCGGGTCGGGCCGCCCGAACCAGAAGTCGTCCACGCCGCCCAGCCACAGGTCGTCCCGCACGGCGCGCCCCGCGTCCCTCAGGATGGTGACGCCGGAGCGGGCGAATGCGGCGGTCAGCTCCTGCTGGCGGGCCTGCCAGCCGGAACCGGGCAGCCCCCGCCTCTCCGCGTCGGAGCGCCCGAAACTGCCATAGTCATGGTTGCCCCACACGCCGAACGCGCCCAGCGGCGCCCGCAGGCGGGCCAGTTCGGTCAGCAGCGGCGCGGGGTCGGCGTCCGGGCGCAGGTCCAGAAAGTCCCCGCCCAGCAGGATCAGGTCGGGGCGTTCGGCGTTCGCGGCGTCCACCCAGGCCCGCACGCTGCCCGCAAAGGCATAGAGGCCGTAGTGCAGGTCGGTCAGGAACGCGGCGCGCAGGGGCGAGCGCAGCCCCGGGAGCGCGGCCTGCTCGCGGACCACCCCGAAGCGTGCCGCCTGCGCCAGCCCCGCGCCGCCCAGCGCCCCCACGGCCAGACCACCCCCCAGCAGGCCACGCAGCAGGCGGCGGCGGGTCAGGTGCGTGGCTGGGGACGGTGCGGGGTCCATGCCCGCAAGGTAACGGCCGGGCATGAGATCACCGTCCGCCAAAAGGTGCAGGAACCGGCCGGGCCGCACCAGCCGCCGGTTTCGCTGTTTCTTGGCCTTCCGGCCCGGCGGCGGACCCAGGGGCTAGACTGCCGGTATGACGTGGGCGGGTGACCTTCTGGTGGTGGACATGCTGGACGAGGACGCAGGCCTGGCAGACGTGGAGGACGCGCGGGGCCGCACGTATCAGCTGCCCGCCGAGTGGCTGCCGGACGTGCAGGACGGCGCGGCCTACCGGGTCACGGTGACGGGCGGGGGCGTGACCTTTACCCCAGACCCCGACGGTGCCCGGCTGCTGCGCGAGCGGAGCAAACAGACGCTCCTCGACTTCGCGGACGCGCCGGGAGAGGAGCAGCCGTGACGCGCCCGGTCATCGTCCTGCCCGACCTGCACGGGCGGGCCGACCTGCTGGCGGAGGCGGTCGCCTACGTGCAGGCCACCTTCGGCCCGGACGCGCACCTGCTCAGCCTGGGTGACGCGCTGGACCGGGGGCCGCACAGCCTGCGGTGCGCCGAGCTGCTGCTGGACCTGCACCGCCAGGGCCGCGCGACGCTGCTGATGGGCAACCACGAGCGCATGGCGCAGGAGGGGTTGCAGTGGTACCGCCAGTATCTGACCTCCCGCGCGCCCGCCGACGAACGCCGGGCGCTGGAAGGCTTCGGGTGGTGGATGGGCAACGGCGGCGAGAGCGTGCGCCGCGAGGTGGGCCGCCTGACCCTGGAAACGTTCCCGCCCACGCTGGCCGAGTATCTGGACGCGCTGGTGCGGGTGGTGTACGTGACGGCGGATGGCCAGCTGCACCGCGCCCCCCCCGGGGAAGCGAGCGTGCTGGTCGCGCACGCCAGCCCCCCGGTCAAGCACCCGCAGTACCCCAGCCCGGAGTCGGCGGCGCTGTGGCTGCGGCCCTTCGAGGGACCCTTCCCGCTGCCCGAAGGCGTGACGTACAGCGTGCACGGGCACACCCCCGTCCGCGTTCCGGTGCGGCTGGGCCGCCACGTGTACCTCGACCTGGGGGCCTACGAGACGGGCCGCCTCGCGCTGCTGGCGGTCGACGTGACGGGGCGGCCCGAAGTGACTGTGCTGGAAGGACCCGGCCAGCCGGGGGCGGCGCGGCGCTATCCCGCCTTCGGGGAACCGTTGCCCCTGCACACCATCACCCTGACCGGGAGGCCCTGAGATGACCCAGCACAGCCGGACGGCCCGCCGCCTCAAGCTCCTGTGGGACGAATTGCGGGCGGGCGACCCGCAGGCCGTCCATGCCGCCCGCAAGCTGACGCGGCGGGCACAGGCCGAGCTGCGGGTGGCGCGGGCCGGCCAGAAGGCCGAGCGTGCCTGGCGCGACCTGCGCCGCGCCGCCGCGCCCTTGCGCGATCACGACGTGGCGGGCGGACATCTACGGGAGGCGCTGACCGAACTGGGCGCCGAGCCGCAGACCCTCGCCTACTTCGACCGGACCTGGGCCGAGCGGCGCGCGGCGCTGCTGGCGCAGACCGTCTGGCCGGACCGCCCCAAGGCCTATGACCTACACCGGGGCTGGAAGGGCCGGGCGCGGCGGCTGGCCAGGAAGGACGGCCAGCGCCTCCTGCGGGACGGCGAGGCGGCGCTGGCCTCGGAAGACCCCGAACTGTGGCACGCCTGGCGCAAACGCCTGAAGCGGTACCGCTACACCCTGGACCTGCTGGGCGAGGTGCCGCCCGTGCTGACGGGCACGCTGGACGCCCTGGGCCGCCTGCAAGACGCCGAGGTGGTGCTGGGCCTTCTGCACGGCGACCCCGACCTGCTGCGCTACGAGCGCGCCCGCCTGATCGCCCGCGAGGAGGCCACGCGGCAGGCGGCGCGGGCGCAGGTGCGCGAGTTGTTCCCGGCCCTGGTCGCGGCCCTAGCCGAGCCGCTCTCCACACCCCCCCGCCAGGACAGCGAGAAAGTGGTGACTTGAGCGAACACGCCCACAGCCACGGCGCGAACGCCAATGCCCGTCAGCTCGGCCTGGCGCTGGCCCTGACCGGGACTTTCCTGGGGGTGGAGGTGGTTTTCGCCTTCCTCTCGGGCAGCCTCGCGCTGCTCTCGGATGCCGGGCACATGCTGACGGACGTGGCGGCGCTGGCCCTGTCGCTCTTCGCCATCCGCATGGGGCAGCGGCCCGCCGACCGCAAACGCACCTTCGGCTACCGCCGCAGCGAGATTCTGGCAGCGGCCCTGAATGCCGGCGCACTGTTCGCCATCGGGCTTTACATTCTGGTGGAGGCTTACGGGCGGCTGCGTGACCCGGTGGCCGTGCAAACGACCCCGATGCTGGTCGTGGCGGTGCTGGGATTGACCGTCAACCTGATCAGCGCCCGCATCCTGGCCGGGGGCGCGGCGGGCAGCCTCAACGTGAAATCCGCGTATCTGGAAGTCCTGGGCGACCTGCTGGGGTCGGTCGCGGTGATCGTCGGGGCGCTTGTGATCCGCTTCACCGGCCTGACCTGGGTGGACCCGGTGCTGGGTGCCCTGATCGGCCTATGGGTGCTGCCGCGCACCTGGACGCTGCTCAGAGCCAGCGTGAACGTGCTGCTGGAAGGCGTACCGGAGGGCCTCGACCTGGATGCCCTGCGCGCGGACCTGCGCGCCCTGCCGGGGGTCCGGGAGGTCCACGACCTGCACGTCTGGAGCGTGACCGGCGGCGAACACAACCTCACCGCCCACCTCGTCAGCGCCGAGGCCCCGGCGGGCCTGCTGCCGCAGGTCCACGAGGTCGCGGAACGCTACGGCATCGAACATACGACCGTGCAGGTCGAACCGGAGGGCCTGCACGCGGGGCACCCAGAGCACCTGCACCCGTAAGGCCCTGGTGCAAAGCAAAGCGAGGGGCGAAAAGGTCGGCCCAGGTCTTGCCTAGAGCATTTGTCAAAAAGAGACCTTCTTTTTGACCGAGCGGAGCGAGTGAAAGAGGGAGAGCGTTTGGGAGAATGGAACCGTTGGAGGTGCTTTCCCCATGGCGGTGTGATTCGGACAAATGCTCTAGTGGATGACCACAGGCAAGGGCATCCTTATTTTTCTGGGAGGCCTTGCCCGTTCACCCCCTCCCGGCCTCCCCCCTCAAGGGGGAGGAGCAAAAGGAAATGCCTCCACATCGCTGTGGTCATCCACTAGTACATCGTCAAGCGATCAAAGCAGGGTGGCTACTTGAACGATGAGAACGTATCCGCTGTCCCGAACGACCTCTAGCAATTTGTTTCTCATCATCCAGCTCCCAGAAAATCGGTTGACCGTGTACTAGGCCTGCCCGGCTTCCAGCCGCGCCAGGTCCTCCGGCGTGTCCACGTCGGCCAGGAGGGCGGCGGGAAACCGCAGCGTGACCGCCTGCCCCGCCTCCTGCCGCAGCAGCATTCGCGGGCCGTGGTCGGCATCGGGCAGGGCGCGCAGGGCGGGCAGCAGGTCGGCGCGGAACAGGTGCGGTGGGGCGCGCACGGCCTCGCGGCCGGGGTCACCGTACTCGGCCAGCACCAGGGGGGCGCCCGTCTCGCGGAAGGCGGCCAGCAGCCGCGCATGCACCTCGCCCGTCAGCAGCGGCATATCCGCCAGCGCGAAGTGGGCGGCGCTCACCCCTGCGGGCAGAGCGGCGGCGGCGGCCCGGAAGGACCCCGCCAGCCCGCGCGCCGGGTCGGGGTTCTGCGCAAAAGTGAAGGGCAGCCCCCGCAGCGCCGCCCGCACGCCCGCGCCCACCTCACCGGGAGGCACCACCGCCAGCAGCACCTCGAAGCCGCCCCCGGCCAGCGCGAGCGCGGCATGACGCACCAGCGGCACCCCGCGCAGGGACGCGAGTTGCTTGGGCTGCCCCATGCGGGTGCCCCGGCCTGCCGCCAGCAGCACGCCCACGACCGGGCCGGAGGAAGGTGGGCGCATGTTCGGAGTGTACCGGCCCCACGACCTCCCCGGCTGGGGCAGAATAGAGGCCGTCCGGCAACGCAGCTTCTTCCCAGGAGGTTCCCCATGAAACTCAGTTACAGCGGTCAGGAACAGGTTCAGGCGCCCCCGGCGGCGGTGTGGGCCTTCGTGCAGGACCCCGAGCGGGTGGCGCGCTGCCTGCCGGACGTGCAGGAGGTCGTGGTGAAGGACCAAACCCACCTGGAAGCGACCGTGCAGGTGGGCGTGGGCATGGTGCGCGGCAAGTTCAGGTTCAAGATCGAGGTGCAGCCCGACGAGGCGCAGAACCGGGTGAACGTGAAGGTACAGGGCGGCGGCCTGGGCAGCGTGGTCGACATGACCGCCGGGGCCAACATCGTGGACAACGGCGACGGCACCACCACCCTCGACTGGACCGGCGACGCGACCATGCGCGGCCCGGTGGCGACGGTGGGCGGGCGCGTGCTGGACGTGCAGGCGCAGAAGCTGATCCAGAAGACCTTCCAGAACATGAGCGCGCAGGTCGGGGCCAGCGCCGGAACCCTGGCGTGATCCGGGGGTGACCGACCCGCCTGTGCCCCTCGACTTGGCGGCCGCCTTCCGGGAGCGCGGCTATGTGGCGGGAGACGCGCTCGTCACCGCGCTGCGGCTGGTGGTGGCGCTGGGTAAACCGCTGCTGCTGGAAGGTCCGGCGGGCGTCGGCAAGACCGAGGCGGCCAAGACGCTGGCGGAGGTGCTGGGCACGCGCCTGATCCGCCTCCAGTGTTACGAGGGGCTGGACGCGCAGGCCGCTCTCTACGAGTGGAACTATGCCCGGCAGCTCCTGCACCTGCGCGCCGCCGAGGCCGGGGGGCGGCCCGTGACCGATGAGGACCTGTACGGCCCCCAGTTTCTGATGCAGCGCCCGCTGCTGGAGGCGATCCGGCAACCCACCTCGCCCGTCCTGCTGATCGACGAGGTGGACCGCGCGGACGAGGCCTTCGAGGCTTTTTTGCTCGAACTGCTGGCTGAGTGGCAAGTCACGGTGCCGGAACTGGGCACGCTGAGGGCCACCGCGCGCCCGCACGTCCTGCTGACCAGCAACCGCTCGCGCGAACTGAGTGACGCGCTGCGCCGCCGCTGCCTGTACCAGTGGGTCGAGTACCCCAGCGCCGCTCAGGAACTCGACATCCTGCGGGCGCGGCTGCCGGGCATCGACGAGGCGCTGGCGCGGCAGGTCACGGCCGCCGTTCACGCCCTGCGCGCCCTGCCGCTGGGCAAACCGCCGGGCGTGGCCGAAACCCTCGACTGGGCCGCCGCGCTGCTGGCCCTGCACCGCGACTGGCTCGACGCCCCCGCGCTGGAGGCGACATTGGGGGCCGTCCTGAAACTGCACGAGGACCAGCGGCTCGCGCGCCCCACCCTGGACCGGATCGCGGCGCACAACGCCGGGGCGTGACCTCCCCCGGCCTTGCCCAACTCAGCGCGCAGGTGCGGGCTTTTGCCGCACAGTTGCGGTTCCGGCACGGCTTTCTGATCGGGCCGGGAGAGATCCGCGACGCGCTGCGGGCCGTGCAGGCGGTGGACGTGCTTCAGGTGGCCCAGGTGCAGGACGCGTTGCGGGCGGTGCTCACCACCAGCCCGGCAGAGGCGCGGGTGTTCGACGCGGAGTTCGGCGCCTTCTTCCGCCGCCCGGCAGAGCTGCCCCCGCCGCCTCTCCCCCCCGCTCCGGGCGGACAGGCCGCGCCGGGAGAGCCGTCGCCCCCGGAACCGACGGCCCGGGCAGGGAAAAAGACCGGGCCAGTCCAGGGGCACCCGCAATCCTCCGGGGAAGACCCGGCAGACGAGGACGCCATATCCCCGCAGGCCCCGGGAAGGGCGCTGGAGAACGCCCCGGACGACCCGGACACGCCGCCCCAGGTTCTCCGGGCACGGCTCAGTCCCCATGCAGGCGCCGGGGGCCGGGTGCAGACCGAGGTGGACGACCTGCCGGAACTGCTGCGCGCCGCCTCCGCCCTGATTCGTGCCGTAGAGCTGGGGCGGGCACGGCGGCTGCGGCCCCGGCCCCACGGCCCGAAACTCGATGCCCGCCGCACCCTGCGCGCGGCCGCCCGCACGGCCGGAGACGCGGCCCTGCTCAAATGGCTGGGCCGCCCGCGCCGCGCTCCCCGCTTTCTGCTGATGCTGGACGGCAGCCGCAGCATGGGCCAGAGCGCGGCCCTGCTGCTGCGCTTCGCCTTTGCGCTGCATCTGCGGGCGCGGCGGGTGGAAGTGTATGCCTTCAGCACCGGCCTGACGCGCCTCACCCCGCACCTGCGCCGGGCCGGGCCAGGCCAGCCCCTCGCCCTGCCCGACCTGGGCGCGGCCTGGGGCGGCGGCACCCGCATCGGGGACAATCTGCTGCGCCTGGCCCGCGAGGAACGGGACCGCCTCAACCGGGACACGGTGGTCCTGATTCTGAGCGACGGCCTGGACACGGGCGACCCCGAAGTGCTGATCCGCGCCCTGCGGGACCTGAGAGCACGGGCGGGCCTGCTGGTGTGGCTCTCGCCGCTGGCTGCCCTACCCGGTTACCAGCCGGTCCAGCGGGCGGTACAGGCGGCCTTACCCCATCTCGACGCCTTCCTGCCCGCCGGGAGCCTGGGGGACCTGCACGCACTGGGGCGGCGGCTGCGGCGATAGGCAGGGGGCGATAGGCAGGGGAAGGGGCAAGGACGCGGCCACGGGCAGAACGACCTTCCAAGAACTTAAGACTCAATAAACGTAACCTCGTAAGGGTCCTCACATCTTGCACAGGAATGCTGGTGGAGCCAGAGCGGGCGCGCCCTGTGGCAGAGGAGTCCGCCATGCCAGAACAACCCCCACTTCAGACCGGCTGGGACATGACCGAGCCGCGTCCGGCCCTCGCTTCCTTTCTGGGCACCTTGCCTACCGCACCTCAACTGCTGGCCCTGGGAGAACCGACGCATGGCCTCGACGTCTTTCCGGCCTGGCGCAACCGCATCTTCCGCACACTGGTCGAAGAGCACGGCTTCCGTTCCATCGCTCTTGAAAGCGACATCATCGCCGGTTTACGGGTGAATGCCCACGTCACGTCGGGCCAGGGCACCCTGGATGAGGTCATGCGAACGGGCTTCAGCCACGGCTTCGGTGCCATTTCGGCCAACCGGCAACTGGTCAAGTGGATGAGGGCCTTCAATGCTGGCCGCGAGAGCACCGACCACCTGCGCTTCTACGGCTTTGACGCGCCCCTGGAGAATCTGTGGGCGGCCAGCCCGCAGGCCAGCTTGCTTGCCCTGCACGCCTTCCTGACCGTGCATCTGGGCAGGTTGCCTGTGGACACGGCCACCCTGGAACACCTGTGCGGTGAAGAAGCCCGCTGGACTGACCCGGCAGCCGGGATGGACGCGGCACGATCCATCGGCAACAGCGCCGAGGCGCGGCACCTCCGGTTGCTGGCGGACGACCTCTCCAGCCTCCTGCAGACCGAAACGCCGGGGCTGGCCGCCCGACCTGGGTTCTGGGAAGCGGAGCTGCATGCCCGCACGGCGACCGGCCTGCTGCGTTACCACGCGGTGATGGCCACCCCCGCGCCTAACCGCGTGGCGCGAATGCTGGCCCTGCGTGACCTGCTGATGGCCGACCACCTCAGCGCCATTGCCGGGCGGGAACAGCAGTGCGGGCCGACCCTGGTGTTTGCCCATAATTCCCACCTGCAACGCAACCTCAGCGCGATGAAGATGCGCGGCCTGCGCCTGGAGTGGTGGAGCGCCGGAGCGCACGTCAGCACCCGCCTCGGCCAGCGGTACGCCTTCATTGCGAGTGACCTGGGCACAGCGCCGGCAAGAGCCATCGGGGAACCTGCCCCGGCCACCCTGGCAGGCGCCCTGATGGCCCTTTCCCCGGCCACCCTATTCAGCGCCCGAGAACTGAGCACCGCCCTCCCGGAACAACTGGCCGTAAGAACGGACGTTCCTGCGCAGGCCGGGTCTTTCCCCTTTGAAGGGCAACATCTGTCCCTCACGGACGGCCTGCTCTTCGTGCAGAACGCTGGAGACTGAAGCCGCTTATACGAACTTCAGGTGAGTC
Source organism: Deinococcus phoenicis (assembly GCF_000599865.1). Classification (GTDB taxonomy): domain Bacteria; phylum Deinococcota; class Deinococci; order Deinococcales; family Deinococcaceae; genus Deinococcus; species Deinococcus phoenicis. Next base: position 78,346 of record NZ_JHAC01000082.1, read on the forward strand.
GGAGGCGAGCGGAGCGGGCAGGCGTGCCCAGGCGCGTCCTTTTGCACAGGAAGCGAGAATAAGAACCCCTCGGCTTGCGGCGACGGAAGAACAGCCGGTGCCTTGCCCGATGTTCTGAAAGCAGAGCAAGCTGGTCTCAGGTCCCCAGGCACACTGGCGACACCCGCGCCACGGCCCACGCGTCGGCACACCCGGGTGAACCTGTTCTGGGCCTTCGTGTACATACCTGCTGATTCCGGTCGCGGCAGGCGTACAGACGGCCTGGGGCGTCACCCTCTCCCCCGTGCTGCCGGTACAGTGAAGGGTGCCTGTGCTGATCGCCCTGCCACCCACCGAAAGGCGCGTCATTGCCCTGATGGATGCCCAGCAACGTGAGCTGCGGGCGCTCTACAACGACACGGAAGCGCGCACCGAACCGTTCGACCCGGCGATTCTGTCCGGGGAAGGCGGCGTCCTGCTGGCCGTGGAAGAAGGTCCGGCCCTGCTGGCCTGCGGCGCACTCAAGCGGCTGGACCCGGGCACGGCGGAGATCAAGCGGATGTACACCGTCCCGCAGGCCCGTGGGCGCGGCCTGGGCGGGCAGGTCCTGCGCGGGCTGACCGAGTGGGGACGGGCGCAGGGGTACGCGCGGCTGGTGCTGGGAACCGGCGACCAGCAGGCGGCGGCCCTCGCGCTGTATGAGGGGGCGGGCTTCACGCGCATTCCCAATTACGGCTATTACGTGGGCGTCGAGAACAGCCTGTGTTACGCGCTGGCCCTGAAGCCCGGCTGAAGCCTGTCCCCCCGCTTCCGGCCGGAACCCCCCGGCCCCCCTCCCTTATGGCCTGCGCCCTCTGGCCCGGCGCAGCCTCATACGAATTCCGGTTGAACAGTGACAAAAACTGTTCAACTCGAGCGGAGCGAGCCGGGAACCGTATCAGCGGTCCAGCCGGAAAATCCGCATGTCCGGCACGGGCCGCCCCAGCAGGTGGTCCGTCAGCATCCGCGCCGCCTGCACGCTATAGGTGATGCCGTTCCCCCCGTACCCCAGCGCGAACAGCAGGCAGGGATTTCCCGGCTTCGGCCCGATGAACGCCAGGCCGTCTTTCGTCTCGCCGAAGGTGCCTGCCCAGGCATAGCCGACTTCGGGCTTCAGGTGCGGCAGCAGCTTCTCCAGCTTGCGCTCCAGCCGGCGCTGCCTGGCCGGAAGTGCCCGGTCCCGCCGCGCCGGACTCTGGTGGTCGTCGTCCTCGCCGCCGACCAGGATGCGCCCGTCGGGCGTGGTGCGGGCGTACAGGTAGGGGCGGGCCGTTTCCCACAGCAGGCAGCCGGTCGGCCAGGGCTGCTGCTCCGGCGCGAGCGGTTCGGTGATCAGGGCGTAGGTGTTTTTCAGCTGGGCCAGTTGCCGCCCGGCAAACCGCGCCGCCTCGTACCCGGCGGCGACGATCACGTGCCGGGCCTGGACCTGGGCACCCCGGTCGGTGTGGGCCGCATAGCCGTGGGCGCGCTCGTCCAGGCGCGTGACCTCCGTGCGGTCGTGAATCCGCGCGCCGCGCGACCGCGCCCGCCACAGCAGGTGCTGCGTCAGGCGGTAGGGGTCCAACGACGCCCCCGCCGGGCTGAACAGGGCGGCGGGGGCGCTGAGACCGAAACGCTCCCGGACCTCGCGCGCCTCCAGAAACTCCACCTCCAGCCCGGCCTGCACGCGGGCGGCGTGTTCTTCACGCAGTGTCCGGGCGTCCCGGCGGCCCGAGGCGTAATAGAGGCTCCCGGGCCGGGCAAAGCCGCAGTCGTCGGGCAGCTCGCGCGTCAGGGCCTCCAGGTGGTCGATGGCCTCGCGGCACAGCTGATAGGCGCGGTCGGCGTCAGGCTGGCCGATCATGCCCCGCAGGTCCACCAGGTTGGTGTCGATCTCGTATTGCAGCAGGGCGGTGCTGGCGCTGGTGCTGCCGGAGGCGGCGTCGCGGCGGTCCAGCACCACCACGTCCAGCCCGGCCCCGCTCAGCGCGTCGGCCAGCAGCGCCCCGGTGATGCCCGCCCCGATCACCAGCACGTCAGCGCGCTCGCCAGCCAGGAGGGGCGGATAGGTGTGCATCAGGCCGTTCTTGAGGGGCCAGAAGGCCGTGCCGCTGCGGAGGTCCATAGAGCCTGAATCTAGCGAGCTGAACCGTGGGCAGACTGTACGGAAGCGGAAGCTTCCGGGAAGGGCCGCCCCAGAGCCAGCCCCCTGAATGAACGCAGCCCCCCCGAATGCAGACGCCCCGGCGGGCAGGCCAGGGCGTTTGCAGGACGGCGGGGGATCAGAACCGGCGGCGCGCGGTCTTCTTGCCGCCCAGTCGGCGCTCGGCCTGCCCCAGCAGGAAATCGAAGGCGCGGTCGCGTTTGCGGAGTTTGGTGTATTTGCCGCGTTTGGCCTTCTGGTTGCGGCGCACCAGCGTCAGGAGTTCCAGCGCGAGGGGCGCATAGAGCATCAGTTTGCCGAGCTTGCCGCTGCTGCGGGAACGGGCCTTTTTCATACCTGCTTTCATACCTGCCATTACGCCACTTCGGGCAGAAAAGTTGCCGGGGGCGCGGCTGCGGCCCGTTCACCGTTCGCGGGGCTGTCCGGCAGGGCCGACCTGGGCCTGTGCCGGACAGGCGGCCAGCGCCTACACTGAGGCATGACACAGACCGTGGACCGGGTGACGGCCCTCCGTGACCAGCTCGTCGCGTGGCGGCGGCACCTGCACATGCACCCCGAGGTCGGCTTCGAGGAACACGAGACGGCGGCCTATATCGAGGCCGAGCTGCGCCGGATGCTCGGTCTGACGGTGACGCGCCCCACCGCGACCAGCGTGCTGGCGGTGCTGAAGGGGGGCAAGCCGGGCCGGACGGTCCTGCTGCGCGCCGACATCGACGCCCTGCCCATCCAGGAGGAGAACACTTTCGAGTTCCGCTCGCAAAGGGCGGGCGTGATGCACGCCTGCGGGCACGACGGGCACACCGCCATTCTGCTGGGCGTGGCGCGGCTGCTCTCCGAACACCCGGAGGAGGTGCCGGGCGAGGTCCGCATGATCTTCCAGCACGCCGAGGAGATCGGGCCGGGCGGCGCGGAGGAACTGGTGATGGCCACGGACCTGATGCAGGGCGTGGACGTGGTGACGGGCCTGCACCTCAACAGCCAGCTTCCCGCCGGACTGGTCGTGGTGAAGCCGGGGGCCTTCATGGCCGCGCCCGACACGCTGAGCCTCACCATCAAGGGCAAGGGCGGGCACGGCGCGCACCCCGAGCAGGCGGTGGACCCCATCGCGGTGGGCGCGCAGGTCGTCACCAACCTTCAGCATGTGGTCAGCCGTCATGTGGCGGCGCTCGACGCGCTGGTGGTCTCCATCACCACCTTCCAGAGCGGCACCACCCACAACGTCATTCCCGATACGGCGGTCCTCCAGGGCACGGTGCGGACCTTCGACCCCGAACTGCGCCAGCGCGCGCCGGGGCTGATCGAGCGGGTCGTGAAGGGCGTGTGTGAGGCCCACGGCGCGACCTACGACCTGAAGTACGAGTTCGGCTACCGCCCCGTCATCAACACCGACTGGGTGGCCGCGCAGCTCAAGGAGATCGCGCTGGAGACGGTGGGCGAAGAGCATTACCAGGACGCCCAGCCCACCATGGGCGGCGAGGACTTCAGCGCCTACCTGGAAAAGGCTCCCGGCGCGTACTTCAACGTCGGCTCGGGCAGCGACCCCGCCGACAGCCGCTGGCCGCACCACCACCCCCGCTTCACGCTCGACGAGGCCAGCCTGGAGACGGGCGCGCGGATGCTGCACGCCGCCGCCCTGCGCCTGACGGTGCCGGAGTCGGGCCAGCAGGCGTAGGCCCCATGCTCCCCGAGGCCCTCGCCCGCCAGATCATCAGCGACCACGCCGGGCACCCGCGTGGCCGGGGCGAGATCGCGGGCGCGCCCCACGCGGCGCTCGACAACCCCGGCTGCGGCGATCAGGTGACGGTCTGGGCGCGGGTGGAGGGCGGGCGGCTGTTGGATGTGCGCTTCACCGGGCGCGGCTGCGCGATCAGTCAGGCCAGCGCCAGCCTGATGACCCAGGCCCTGACCGGCAAGCCCCTGGAGGAAGCGCGCGCCCTCGCCGCCCGTTACCGCGCGATGGTGCTGGGCGAGGCCGCGCCCGACCCGGCCCTGGGCGACCTGCTGGCGCTGGCGGGTGTCAGCCGCCTGCACGCGCGGCGCAGATGCGCGCTGCTCGCGTGGCGGGCGCTGGAAGCGGCGCTGGGCGAAGGATTGCCGGGCGAGGCGACGGGAACCGTGTAAGCGCGCCGCCCGCCCTCAGCGGAACGCGCCCGCGTGCCACAGCTGCTCGAACAGATCGGTCAGCTCGGGGTCGAACTGTGTGCCGCGCCCGGCGCGCAGGATGCCGAGGGCCTGTTCGGGCGGCATGGCCTGCTTGTAGGGGCGGGTGCTGACCAGCGCGTCGTACACGTCGCACAGCGCGAACAGGCGGGCCAGCAGGGGGATGTCCTCGCCGCCGAGGCCGCCAGGGTAGCCGCGGCCATCCCAGCGTTCATGGTGCGAGCGGATCACGCCGTGGGCCTCGGGGTGCAGAAACGGAATGCGGTCGGCCAGCGCCGCGCCGATCACGGCGTGGCCCTCGACCACCTCGCGCTCCCCGGGGGTCAGGGCACCCGGCTTGAGCAGCACCGCGTCGGGAATGCCCAGCTTCCCGATGTCGTGCAGCATGGCCCCGTGACGCAGGGCCGTCAGGCGGTCCTCGGAGAGGCCCAGTTCGGTCCCGAAGCGCTCGGCGTAGCGCAGCACCCGCTCGGTGTGGCCCTGGGTCTCGAAATCGCGGGCTTCCAGGGCGACCCCCAGGGTCGTCAGGGCCGCTTCCAGCGTGGCCCGCAGCCCCGCCAGGTAGGCCATCCGTTCGAACATCCGGGCCGCGACGCTCGCGAGCAGCAGGGCCAGGCTCTCGTCGTCCGGCAGGAAGGGACGGGACGCGTCACGGGTCAGGACCAGAACCCCCAGCGGTTGATGGTCGCCGTCCAGCAGCGGCACCGCCATCATGGCGTCGCCCGCGAGCCGGTCCCGGCGGTACACGCGCCCGTCACCCCGCGTGTTCGCCACGCGCACCACCCGGCCCGTCGCGAGCGCCTCCCAGGACACGCCCTGGCCCCGGGGCAGACACACCGGGCCAAGCTCCCGGTAGGTCCCCTCGGTGGCGGCCGAGACCAGCTGGTCCCCGGCCGCGTCGTAACGCAGCAGGGTGGCCTGGGCCGCCTGCAACAGGTCCACGGCCGTCTCGGTCAGCTGAACCTCGGCGGACCGGCCCTGCGGGTCCGTGCCGACCTTCGCGTGGAGCTGGCCCAGCAGGTCCAGTTCCCGCCAGCGTTCCTGAAGGTGCAGCAGCGCCGCGAACTGCTGCGCGAACAGCCCCGCGATCTCCACGCTCTGCCAGGTAAAGGCGTCTTCCGAGGTGAAGCTGTCGAAGTTCAGGTGCGCGACCACGTCGCCGCGCAGAACGACGGGGAAGCAGAGGTCCGCGCGGATCTCGCTGCGCTGACCGGCCCGCTCGAACACGGAACCGGCGTCCCGCAACACGGGGTCGGTGCTGGCATAGACCCGCCGCAGCTCATCGGTTTTCAGGACGCGGGCAGCCCCGGCCTGCCACTCCTCGCGGGAACGGCCATACCAGTCGAGCTGGGCCGCCTCCTCGATGCGCACGCCCAGCAGCCCGGGCGCGAAGCCCTCGGCCGCACAGATGCGAAAGCGCCGGCCCTCGCGAATATTCAGTGAACCGGCCTCGGCCCCGTCCACCGCCGCGACCGCCAGGTGCAGCAGTTCCTGCCAGTCCTCGTCCCCGAGGGTGCGCCGCTCGCCCAGCAGGGCGATGGTGGTTCTCAGGGCGCGCCACAGCGAATGGCGGGGTTGCAGGGGTTGCAGCGGTGTGCCCGCCGACCCGGGCTCTGCCGCCTCCAGCGGGGCCGGGGCGCGCGTGACCGCCTCACTGGTCACCAGCCGGTCGCGGCCGTTCGTCTTGGCGAGGTAGAGCGCCTCATCCGCACGCTGAAACAGGGCGCTCGGCGTGTCGTCCGGGCGGCGGGTACTCATGCCCGCCGACAGGGTGACGCCCCCGATGTGCCCCACCAACATCTGCGGCACGCGCCGGCGCACCTCCTCGACCAGGGCGCGGGTCTGTTCCTCGCCCCCCGTGTCGGCCAGCAGCGCGAATTCCTCGCCGCCGATGCGGTAGGCGCGCAGGTGCGCCGGGGCCTGCTCGCGCAGCAGCCGCCCCATCTGTTCGAGCACACGGTCCCCGGCCGCGTGACCGTACAGGTCGTTCACGGCCTTGAAGTGGTCCACGTCGAGCAGGACCAGTTGACGCCCCGCCGGCAACGCCATCAGGTCGGCGTCGAAGCGCCGCCGGTTGCCCAGGCCGGTCAGGGGGTCGGAAAGTGCCTCGGCCCGGAGCCGGTGCGTCAGGCGCAGCAGCCGCAGCCGCGACTGGAAAATGCCCAGCGCGATCACCAGACCCAGCGCGCTGAAGGACAGCCCCAGCGGATACACCACGGGAAACACGCCCCGGCCCTGCGGCGTGAGCAGCAGCGCCAGGCTCAGCCCCAGGAACGGGACCGGCGCCAGCCACAGCTGACGCAGGGTCAGGCGCGGCACCGACAAGTGCGGGCGCAGCCAGCCGGTCAGCAGCACCACGCTCAGGCCGTTCACGGCCGCCACGCCAGCCGCCGTCCGGTCTTCGAGAAACCGCAGGGCCAGGGCCGGCAGGAACGCCAGAACGCCCACGCCCACGCCGTAGCGCAGCGTGACCAGCGCGACCACCACGAAGCGCAGGTCCACCCTGAAGGGGCCGAACGGCGCGGAATAGACCATCAGCAGGCAGATGATCACCGCCGCCAGCACCACCCGCAGCGCGTCCTCACTCAGGCGCGGGCGCACCGGCCACTCGCGGAACGTGAGACTCAGGAGAAACGCACAACTGACCAGCAAACAGAGATTGAGCAGCATTCAGGGACACCCCGGGCGGCAGAAAGGAAAAGGGAGCGGTGGTCAGGCCCTTATTCTTCCTGAAATGCGCGGGCCGGAGGCGTCAGCGGCTGCGCAACGTGTTCTGCACGGCGCTCATGAATTCGGCGCGGGTGCGGGCGTCCTCCTTGAAGAGGCCGCGCATGGCGCTGGTGGTGGTGCTGGAGTTCTGCTTCTGCACGCCGCGCATCGCCATACACAGGTGGACGCCCTCCATCAGGACGGCCACGCCCCTGGGGGCCAGCAGTTCGCCCACCGCGTCGGCAATCTGCGTGGTGATGCGTTCCTGCACCTGCAGGCGGCGCGAGTACAGGTCCACGATCCGGGCGAACTTGCTGAGGCCCAGGATCTTGCCGTCGGGGATATAGGCGATATGGGCGCGGCCGTAAAAGGGCAGCATGTGGTGCTCGCACATCGAATAGAACTCGATGTCCTTCACGATCACCATCTCGCTGCCCTCGGCCTCGAACACGGCGTCACCGGCAGCGTCCGCCAGCGACTTGTGATAGCCCGCCGTCAGAAAGCCCCAGGCTTTCGCCACCCGGTGGGGCGTCTTTTGCAGGCCCTCGCGCTCGGGGTCCTCGCCGATGGCGCTCAGCCAGTCGTAGGTCAGGCCACTCAGGCCCGGCACTTCCTGCTTCTCCTCAGCGGCGCTGATGGTGGGGGGGACAGTCAAGGGGGCAGCTCCTTCCCGTGCCGCAGAGCACGAGTGAATCAGGCCGAGTCTAGAGCATTTGTCCGAATTACACCGCTGGAGGGAAAGCGCCTCCAGCGGTTCCATTCTCCCAAACGCTCTTCCTCTTTCACTCGCTCCGCTCGGTCAAAAAGTAGGTCTCTTTTTGACAAATGCTCTAGAGGGCGCAGGGGCGCGGGACTGTGGGACAAAGCCGTCAGTGCCCGGCCATCCGCGTCAGCCTTCCCGCTGGCAGCTGATGCCCGGGAACGGACAGGGACAGCTTCGCTCACGCCCAGCTCACGGCGCCGTAGGTCTGCTCGCGGGCCGGGCCGCAGGAGAAGATCACGACCGGGCAGTTCACGGTTTCCTCGATCAGGTCGAGATACGCCTGCGCTTCTTTCGGCAGGGCTTCGCGGCTGTCGGCCCCGTCGGTGGTGGCCCAGCCGGGCAGCTCCCGGTAGACCGGCCCCCCCGCCGCGTCGTAGGCCACGCAGACCTTCACGGTGTCCAGACCCGCCAGGATGTCCATCTTGTTGATGACCAGGCCGTCCAGACCGTTCACGTCTGCGGCGTAGCGCAGCAGCTCAAGGTCCAGCCAGCCCACCCGGCGCGCGCGGCCGGTGGTGGTGCCGAACTCGTCCCAGGGCTTGGTGCCGTCGCCGCGCAAGCGGGTTTCCATCTCCCCGAACACCTCGGTGGGAAAGGGACCGTGGCCGACGCGCGTATTAAAGGCCTTGGCGACGCCGTACACCTTGCCAATCGCCTTGTGGTTCACGCCCGCACCGACCAGGATGCCGCCGACGGTCGGGTGGCTGCTGGTCACGAAGGGATAGGTGCCGTAGTTGAGGTCGAGCAGGGTGGCCTGGGCGCCCTCGAACAGCACGTTCTCGCCGTCATTGATGGCCTGTCGGAGCTGCGCGCCGGTGTCCTGCACAAAGGGCAGCAGCGCGTCACGGATGGGCAGCAGGTAGCCCAGGGCGTCCGTCACGCTGGTCCACCCCGCGTCCCGGGTGGAGTTGGGCTTGGCTTCCAGCAGCCGCTCCACGCGCTCGCGGAGCACGCCCTCATCCGCGAGGTCACCGAAGCGGATGCCCACGCGCCGCGCCCGGTCGGCGTAGGCGGGGCCGATGCCGCGCCCGGTGGTGCCCACGAAGTCCCTCCGCCCGTCCACGAACTTGTGATGCGGCAGAACGAGGTGCGCGCGGTCGCTGATCCGCAATTCCGGATTCAGGCCGCCGTCCAGCAGGTTCTGGCGCTCGGCCAGGAACTTCTCGGGGTCGATCACCATGCCGTCGCCCAGCACGCTGACGGTGCCGGGATGCAGCACGCCGCTGGGGAGCAAGTTCAGCTTGAAGGTCTGGCCCTTCGCCGTGACGGTGTGCCCGGCGTTCGCGCCGCCCTGATAGCGCACCACATAGTTCGCCTGCGGGGCCAGGAAATCCGTGATCTTCCCCTTGCCCTCGTCCCCCCACTGCGCGCCGATGATTGCAATTCCAGGCATGATTCTCCTTGATGCTGGGCTTCTAGGCCAGCCGAGCGAAGCGAGTGTCACTCCAACGGAGTGGACGGAGGTGGATGAACAGTGAGGTGTTTTTCCGAAACTGCTCAGGAACCGGAGTCCATTCCGTCAGCCTCCCGCCGCGCGCCCAGACTGGCCCTTCCCTGCCCGCAGGCAAAAAAAAGCACGGCGCGCAGCACCGTACCTGAGTGTACCCCGGCGCGCAGAGCCAGGGGGCCTGACCTGTCCAGAACGCGGCCAGTTTTCAGCTCTCAAGTCACAGCAACAGCCCACGGCAAAGGAAGCCCCGGCCACAGCCGAAGCTTCCTGCTTTTTGCCCACGGGTGGAGGCTGAGGGACCGCCCCGCAACGCTCCGAGGCCAGCCGGATTGAACAGGGTCCCAATCTGCTCAACCGGAACCCGGATCAGATCACCAGAATGATCGGCTCTTCGAGCGTTCCGGCCACGTTCGCGAGGAACCGCGCGGCCTGGGCGGCGTCCACATCACCGTTGAGGCTCAGGGCCGCGCAGCCGTCCTGCACACGGCCCACGCTGAGCGTGACGGTGTGCGGAAGGTGCAGGTCGTCGAGGTCGAGTGCCCCCGCATCGGTGACCAGCAGGCCCGACGTGCCTTCATGGTCGGTCGCGAGGGCGGAAAGGGCGTCGCGCAGGCTGCCCGGCTGCACGGTGCGGGCGCGGTTCGCCGCGAGGTCCTGCACGGCGACCGTGTCCAGGCCCAGGCTGTCCGCATAGCGCTGGGCGGCGCGGGCCACCAGCAGGGCCAGGGGCACCTCCTGGCCGAGCGCGGCGGCGAGCTGGCGGCGCAGTTCGGTGGCGGGGGCCAGGTTCGCGTCGCGGCGCAGGTAGGTGCCGAACCACACGGCCTCGCGCGGACGTTCGCCGGCCACGAGGGGCAGTGGGGCGGGGGCCGGAGCCTCGGGTTCCTCCACTGCCTCCGCTGCGGGCGCCGGCATCTGGGGGGCCGGCATCTGTTCTGGGGTCTGCGACGGGGCGGGCGCGGGTTCCGGGGTGGCGGCAGGCACCAACAGGGCCAGTTCCTCCTCCGTCACCTCGGTCACGTCATGAACCTCGGTGGCCGGAAGCTCAGCCGCCGGAAGCTCGGGGGCCAGCACTTCGGGAGCCACCACTTCAGGGGCCTGCGCCGTGAGGGGCGTCTCCGGTACGGCGGGCACCGGCGCAACAGGCATGGACGCCGCAGGCATCGGGGCGGGCTGCACCGGCTCGGCGGGCGCCGGGGTGGGGGCCGGAGCGGGCTGGGCGGCGGGCTGCTGATACAGACGTGACAGCAGGCTGCCCAGCCCCGCCATCACGCCGCCGGCAGCCGGGGCCTGGGCCGCGACCGGTTCTGGCCGCGCTGCCGGAACGACGTCGGGGCGGCCCACACTGGCGGCCACGCTGGGCAGGGGGGTGCTCTCCTCCAGACGGGGGGCGGGGGGCACCACTTCCGGAGCCGGGCGGGGCGCCGGGGCCACTTCGGCCACAGGGGCGGCAAGGTCGGCCTGGACAGCCACGGGCTGAACCGGGGCCGGCTGAAATGCGGTCGGCATCTCGGCGGGGGCTGCGGCCAGCGGGTCCTCGTCTTCTTCCAGCTCGAACTCCAGGTCGTCGTCAAGGCTGGCGGGGGCGGCCTGGGCCACCTGAGCCTGGGGCTGACCGACCAGCGCGGCGAGGTCCGAATCCACGCCGGCGCTGCTGAGCATGTCCATGCTGGGCATGCCCGGCGCGAGCAGTCCGGCCCCGGCGGGCAGCTCGGTGCCGGTCCACTCGGGGGGCGGGGCGTCGACCGGGGTGGAGGGGGGTTCTTCCTCGCCGCTCATCACGCGCGACAGGTAATTCAGGATGTCCTGTTCGACGATCATGCCGCTTTCGCCGCTGCCGTCCAGGTGCCGCCAGTCGATCCCGTTCGCTTCCGCCAGAATCTTGGCGAGCGGAGCAATTCGTTCCATCTTCATTTCCCCCTTTGCGCGCCCCTGGTCGGGGTCATGTGCCCGTCGCCGGAGCGGTCTTTCCGTCTTACGCGGGTGCGCTGTGGCATGGGTGTCAGAGTGACGCTTCGGCCCTGACAGGCTTCTTTCAAGGGGCGGACGCGGGAAGGCGGCGCACCCCGCGTTCTGCTCCGGCGGCCGGGTGGTAGGCTCGGGAGGTTGCCACATGGCCCTCTGAAAGGGCGGCCGTGTGCCAGGGAGAACGATGCAGATATTCGAGGAGATGCAGGCGCGCGGGCACGAGGCCCTGACGTTACTCCACCACGCCCCCAGCGGCCTGAAAGCGGCCCTGGCGGTGCATTCGACCGTGCTGGGACCGGCCATCGCCGGGGTGCGGCTGCGCCCGATGGCCGAGGAGGAGGCGCTCAAGGGGGCGCTGGCCCTCAGCGAGAGCCTGACCCTCAAGGCCGCGCTGGCGGGCCTGAACTACGGCGGCGGGGCCTGCGTGCTGCTGATGCCGGAAGCCGGGGTGGACGACCCGCATGCCCGCGAGGCGCTGTTCCGCGCGCTGGGCCGCAAGGTCCGCCCGCTGGAGTCGCAGGTGGTGCTGACTGAGGACATCGGCGTGACGCCCGCCGACATCGCCTTTGTGGCGCAGGAGACGCCCGCCACGCTGGGCGTGAACACCGACACCAGCAGTGTGACCGGCTACGGCGTCTACCGGGGCATGAAGGCCGCCGCCCGCTCGGCCCTGGGCAGCGAGAGCATGCGCGGCGTGCGGGTGGCGATTCTGGGCGTCGGCGCCGTGGGCCGCACGCTGGCCGAACACCTCCAGCGCGAGGGCGCCCGCCTCACGGTCGCGGACGAGCGGCCAGAGCGCGCGCAGGCACTGGCGGACGAACAGGGCGGCGTGACGGTCGTGGGGGTCGGCGAACTGCTCGACGTGCCCTGCGACATCCTCGCGCCCTGCGGGTACGGGCACAGCATCCACAGCGTGGACGTGCCCCGGCTGCAATGCCGCCTGATCGCGGGCGGCGAACACCACCCCCTCTCGCGCCGGGGCGAGGCGGCCGTCAAGGAAGCCGGGATCATGTACATCCCCGACTTCGCCATCAACGCGGCGGGCTTGATCGCCGCCGCGACCACCCTCACCCCCGAGCAGGCCGCCGAGCGCGTGTACGCCACGGTTGCCCGCATCACGGGCGTCGCGGAACAGGTCGGCAAACCGCCGCATCTCGTCGCGCGGCGCATGGCCGAGCGGCGGATCGACCTGATCGGCAGCCTGGGGCGGGGGGCATGAGGGGGGTTGTCGGTCGGAGGTTGTGGGTTGTAGGGAGACCCCCCATTTTTTCCCACACCCCACAGCCCACAGCCCACAACCCCGCCGCGAGGCGCGCATGACCTCCCCCTTCGTGATCGGCGTGGCGGGCGGCTCGGGCAGCGGCAAGACCACCGTGACGCGGCGGGTGATCGAGACGGTGGGCGCGGGCGGCGTGGCGGTGCTGAACCAGGACAACTATTACCGGGCGCAAGACGACATCCCTTTCGAGGCGCGGCTGAAGACGAACTACGACCACCCGGCGGCCTTCGACTGGGTGCTGCTGCGCGAGCATCTGGACGCGCTGCTGGCGGGCGTGCCCATCGAGATGCCCGAGTACGACTTCACGCAGCACACGCGCTCGCGGGAGGCGGCCACGGTGCTGCCCGCGCCCGTGGTGGTGCTGGAGGGCTTTTTCGCGCTGTACGACCCGGAACTGCGCGAGCGGATGCACCTCAAGGTCTTCGTGGATGCCGACGCCGACGTGCGCTTTATCCGCCGCCTGATGCGCGACACGCAGGAGCGCGGGCGCACGCTGGACAGCGTGATCACGCAGTATCTGGAGTTCGTGCGGCCCATGCACCTCAGCTTCGTGGAGCCCACCAAGCGCTACGCCGACGTGATCATTCCGCACGGCGGCATGAACGAACCCGCGCTCGACATGCTCGCCGCGCGGATCCGCACCACCATCTGAGGGCTTCCTTCTTTTGGAGGACGACGGCCCCCGGCCCCGGCGCTCAGGCTGGCGCAGCACGCTCCCCCGGCCCTTCCCCTTCCCCTCCCCTCTTAGGATGTCTTCCGTGACCGACCCGAATCCGTCCCGTCCGTCCAACCTGTCCCCCGGGGCCGCGCCCGGCCCGCTTGCCGCCGCCGCACCCGACGCGCCGCCCCCCACCCGCCACCGGCTGACGGCGCCGCTGCTGGCGGTGATTCTGCTGGCGCTACTGCCGGCACTGGTGCTGGCCTGGCAACGGGTGCAGTTCGAGCAGGCCCAGAAGACGGCCGCGCTGGTGATGGACTACCCGGCGATGGCGGTGCAGGCGCAGCGGGTGGGCCTCACGCCCCAGGCGCTGCTGGACAAATACAAGGCGCTGGGCGTGAACGGCGTGGCCGTCTACGAGGACGTGATCGGCAACCTGGTGCAGCGCGGCGACCTGTACGAGCGCCGGGGGTCGGACCTGGCCGCCGAGAACCCCGGCGCGGGCGTGAACCCGCAGTGGGTGTATCTGCGGGCGCTGACGCCGCAGGGGCAGGCGGCGTTGCGGACCCTGCCCGGACGCTACACCATCCCCACCCGCACGGCCACGGTGGCCGGGCAGACGTGGCTGGCCTGGCCCACCGACCCGGACTTCCTGCCCGCCGGACCGAACCGGGCGCTGATCGATCAACTCAAGGCGCAGGGCCTGGTCGTGGTCTACCGCCCCTACGACGACGAGGCCGTGCGCGAGCCGGGGGCCGACTGGCCCGACGTGCCCTTCGTGGCCTTTACGGGCGACGAGGTGATCGGGGCGCGGACCCCCGAGCGCCTGGCGAAGATCGACGAGCGGCTGGGCAACCGCCTGCCCGCCCTGATCGAAGGCTCGCCCCAGCGCGGCCTGGACACCCTGGTCGAGACGCACGGCGGCGCGCGCATGTTCGCCCTGAATCCCAGCTGGCAAAACCGCCTGGGGCCGGACGAGGTGGCGAGCAAGTACGGCCTGGCCGCCCGCGAGCGCAGCCAGCGCCTGCTGTACCTGCGGCCCTTCCCCACCGTGTACGAGACGGAAGCCTTCCTGAAGCGCACCGGCGAGCTGCTTCAGCATTCCGGCGTGCAGGTCGGGATGCCGGTGGTCACGGCCTTTGCGCCGAACGACACGCTCCGCGCCCTGTGCCTGTTCGGGCCGCTGGCGGCGCTGCTGCTGCTGGGCCTGAGTTACCCGCTGCCCCGGCTGGGGCTGGTGGTCGCGGGGCTGGCGGGGCTGGCGGCGCTGGGCCTGAACGGGCTGCGGCCCTTTGAGGGCTTCGCCCTGATCGCCGCGATCACCTTCCCGGCGCTGGGGCTGGTGCTGCGCCGCTCGCGCGTGACCGACTGGTTCCTGGCGACGGGCCTCTCGCTGGCGGGCGTGCTGTTCGTCTCGGCGCTGGGGGCCAACCGGGACAGCGTGCTGGGGCTGGAACCCTTCCGGGGCGTGGGCCTGACGCTGCTGGTGCCGCTGCTGTTCGTGGGCCTGAGCTTCCTGCCGCGCCAGGACATCCGAAAGACGGCCCGCGACCTGTACAGCACGCCCCTGCGGCTGGGCGACATCGGCGTGATGGCGCTGGGGCTGGGCGTCTTCGCGCTGGTCTTCCTGCGGCGCGGCAACAGCACCGGCCTGGGCGTCAGCAGCACCGAGGCGCAGGTGCGCCAGGAACTTCAGGATTCCATCATCCGCCCGCGCTTCAAGGAACTCGCCGGGCACCCACTGGCGCTGGTGGGCCTCAGCGGCGTGCTGCCGGGTTACTTCAGCCTGCTGCTCATTCTGGGCGGCGTGGTCGGGCAGGCCAGCATCCTCAACACCTTCTCGCACTTCCACACGCCGCTGCTGATCAGCGCCGCCCGCTGCTTTATCGGCCTGGGCGCGGGCCTGCTGCTGGGCCTGATCGCCATCCCGGTCGTGAAGTTCCTGCTGAAGTTCTGGACCACCTTCGGCACGCGCCGCGCCCACGAGGCCCAGGCGTGAGGGTCGCCGTCAGTGGCTACTACGGCTTCGGCAACGCCGGCGACGAGGCGATCGCCCTGGCGATCACGCGCGAACTCCGGGCACAGGGGGCCGTGCCGCTGCTGCTGTCGAACACGCCTGCCGAGACGGCCCACGCCTACGGCTGCGAAAGCGCCGCGCGGATGCAGCCCGCCGCGCTGCTGGGCGCGCTCTCCCGCTCGCAGGTGGTGCTGTCGGGAGGTGGGGGCCTCTTGCAGGACCGGACCAGCGCCCGCACCCTGAGCTACTACCTGGGCGTGATCCGCGCCGCGCGGCTGCTGGGCAAGCGCGTGGTGGTCTTCAACCAGAGTATCGGCCCGCTGTCGGAGGCGGGGGGACGCCGGGTGGCGGCGGCCCTGAAAGGCGTCCGGGTGATCGTCCGTGACCGGGGCAGCCTGGAGACGCTGCGCGCGCTGGGACTGGAGGGCGAGCTGGGCGGTGACCCGGCCCTGCTCCTCTCGCCCACACCGGGCCTGAACCGCGACCCTGACCGCGTGATCCTCGCCCCACGGGGGGACGTGACAGACGCGATGGGGGGATTGAAGGCCGTCGCCGCCCGGCTGCGGGCCGAGGGCCGCCACGTCACGGCCCTGGCCTTCATGCCCGACCACGATGACGCGGCGGCCCGCAGCCTGGGCGCGGACGAGGTGCTGAGTCCGCGCGACCCGCAGGCGGCTCTGGACGCCATCGCCGGGGCCGGCTTCGTGGTGGGCGTGCGTCTGCACGCGCTGATTCTGGCCGCCGCCGCAGGGGTGCCCTTCGCGGGCGTCAGCTACGACCCCAAGGTGCAGGGGTTCTGTGCGGACGCCGCCGCCCCCACGCACCCCACGGCCCTGAATCCGGAAGCCGTCTCCACGCAGGCTCTGGCCCGCACCGCTCCAGACTGGGACGCGGTGGCCGCGATGAAGGCGCGGGCGCGGCAGAGCTTCACGCGCGCCCTGGCCCCTTAGGAGGTGGGGCGCCGGGCAGGTCCCGTCCTCCTCCCGCTGCCCGCGTCCCGCCTACTGTGTCCTGCCCCACAGCAGTCCGCCCTGATTAACGAGTATTTACTCACTTATGGCCCGCCCCCGCACCATCACCGACGAACAGATCGTGGCGGCGGCCCGCGAGGTGTTTCTGGAGCAGGGCTTCTCGGCCACGACCGCCGAGATCGCCCGCCGCGCCGGCATCTCGGAAGGCACGCTGTTCAAACGCTTCGCCACCAAGGAGGACATGTTCGAGGAGGTCGTCGGCCTGCGCGACTACGCGGCCTGGCGCGAGGAATTGCCGGGGCTGGTCGGCAGGGGCGACGTGCGGCGCAATCTGGAACGGGCCGCGCAACGCTTTCTGGACACCGCCGGGCGCATCGTGCCGAACCTGATGCTGATCTTCTCGCGCGGCCACGCCCCCGCCCATAACCCGATGCTCGAACGCCTGGGCAACCCCATGCGCCAGGACGCGGACGCCCTGGCCGCCTACCTGCGCGCGGAGGTCGCCCTGGGAAGGGTCCGGCCCATTGACGCCGACGTGACCGCCCTGACCCTGATGGGCACCCTGACGCACTATGTCCACCGCGAACTGATGACACCCGAGGCGGGCCGCGAACCGCTGGACGCCGGGCGCTTCGTCCGCAGCCTGCTGGACGTGCTGTGGCCCGGCCTGGAACCCTGAGCCGCGACTCTCGTACTCAGACTGAATAAGTAAGTGTCCACTCCTTAACCCGTTCTCCCGCTGTCCTCCCGAGGTTCTCTATGCGTTCTCCCCCGCCCGCCTTTCTACTGCTCTCGCTGGCGCTGCTCGGTTCTCCCGCCGCCGCCGCCCAGGGGACACCGCCTGCCCCAGCGCCCGCTGCGGCGGCACCCGCTGCGGCGGCACCCGCCGCACCGGCCCCCCTCACCCTGGCGCAGACGCTCACGCGGCTGCGGGCCAGTCCCGGCTGGCGCAGCGCCGATCTCCAGTACCGCAGCGCGCAGCTCGCGCTGGAGAGTGCGCGTGCCCGCGCCGGGCTGAACGTGACGGTGGGCGCGGACGTGAGCGCCGTCAACTTTCCGCTGGCCTCCGGCAACACCACGCTGGGCACCACCGTGACCGCGCAGGCGTCCGCCAGTGTGCTGCCCTGGTCGCCCGCGCGGGAAGCCGTCCGCAGCGCCGAACGGGCGCTGGACCGCGCCGCCGCCGATCTTCAGGCCGCCCGCCTGAGCGCCAGCGTGAACGCGGTGCAGGCCTACTACGGGGCCAGGAACGCCGCGGCGAGCCTCGCGCTGGCCGGGGCGCAACTGGCGCTGGCCGAGCGGCAGCTCGCCGCCGCCCAGGCCCAGCGCGAGGCGGGCGTGCTGACTGCCGAAGGGCTGCTGGCCCGCCAGGATGCCCTCCGCGAGGCCCAGGCGGCGCAGCGGCAGGCCCGCGCGAATGTGGATCTCGCCGCGCGCGGACTGGCGAACCTGCTGGGCCAGTCGGTCACGCTGCCTGAGGGCGCCGCCGCCTTCGGCTCCCTACCCGCCGCGCCACAGACGCCCGGCCCCCTCGACCCCCTGATCGCCCGCGCCCTGACCGCCCGCCCGGAAGTGGCCCGCGCCCAGAACGACCTCGCGGACGCGCGGGCGCAGCAGCAGGCCGCGCAGCTCGACGCCCGGCTGCCGGACCTGACCGCCAGCGTGCAGTACGGGGAACTGGCCACCACCGGCACCCAGAGCCAGGCGGGCCGCGTGATCGGCGGCAGCCTGAACGTGAAGACCGGCGTGCTGGCCGGGCAGGTCAGCGTGCCGCTGCGTGACCCCGGCGAGCGGCCCAGCGGCGTGGCCCTGACCCTCAGCGGCAACTTCCCGGTGGTCGGCGGCGGAAAACGCACCGCGCTCGCCTCCGCCGGGGTAGGCGTGGACCTCGCGCAGGTGGCGCTGGAGACGGCCCGGCAGAGTGTGGACCTGGAGGTGCGGCAGCGGTATGCCGACCTGCAAAGTGCGCTCGACACCCTGGAGAGTCAGCGGGACGCGCTCACCCGTGCCCAGGCGGCGCTGACCACCGCGCGGGCCAGGCTGGCCGCCGGACTGGCGACTGAACTGGACGTGCAGAGCGCCGAACTGAACGCGGCCCAGGCGCAACTCGGGCTGGAGAACGCCAGCGTACAGGCGACCCTCGCCTCGCTGCGCCTGAGCCAGGCCAACGGCGAACTCGATCCCACCCTGCTGACCCCTGCCCCTCTCACACCCGCACCTCTCACACCGACCCCCGCCCCGGAGGCCCGCCCATGAACCATCTCCCGCTGACCCTGATCCTGGCCCTCGCCGCTCCCCTCGCCTCGGCGCAGACCGTGAGCCTCACCCTCCCCGACGCCGTCAGCCGCGCGCTGGCGAGCGGTCCCGACGTGACCACCGCGCGCGCCAACCTCCAGAAGGCCCAGGCCACGCTGCGTTCGGCGCAGGCCGACCCCAGCAGCATCATCACCACCCTGACGCAGGCGCAGCAGGGAGCGGCTGCCGCCGAGGCCACCCTGGCCGGCACCAAACTGAACGTCGCGCAGACGGTGATCACGCAGTACCTCGCGGCCTACGAGGCGGACGGCCGCATCACCCTGAACCAGGCGCAGGTCAACCTCGACGAGCGGAGCCTCCAGATTGCCCGCGCCCGCCTGCAAGCCCGGGTCGCCACCCAGCTCGACGTGAACCGGGCACAGACCAGCCTGAACCAGAACCGCCAGGAACTTTCCGACGCCCGCGCGCAGCTGCCCGTGCTGGAAGCGCAGCTGGCGCGCACGCTGGGCCTGAATGTGGGGACGGACCTGCGCCTGGCCGCGCCACCCACCCCACCCAAGCTGAGCGTGACGCTGGCGACCCTGCAAAGCGGGCTGGAAAAACGCCTGCCCACGCTGGTCCAGGCCGCGCAGGGGGCCGAGTTCGCGACGCTTCAGGTGCGCATCGCCGACAACGACTACACCCCGGTCCGCACCCTCCAGGATGCCCGCACCGCGCTCGACAACGCCCGCCGCGACCTCGACACCGCCCAGCGCGGCGCGGCCACCGGGGTCCGTGACGCCTTCCGCAGCGTGCAGGACGCCCAGGAACGGGTGAACCTCGCCCGCCAGCAGGTGACCAACGCGCAGAGCACGCTGATGCAGGCGCAGGCCCGCCTGAAGGCCGGGACCGCCGCCGCCGTGGACGTGCAGCAGGCGCAGGTGCAGGCGCAGCAGGCCGCCTTCGGCGTGACGCAGGCGCAGGACAACCTCTGGCGCGCGCTGGCCGCCCTTTCCGTCGCCTCCGGGACCGACGTGACCGGACTGGTGCGGTGAGGGGGATGCCGCGCCTCACCTTCCGGGCGGCCCTGCCCCTCACCCTGCTGCTGCTCGCGGCCTGCTCGCCGGGGGGCAAACAGGAGGGCCAGCAGGGCCAGACTCAGCAGGGGCAGACCCAGCAGGAACAGGGCCAGGTGGCCAAGCCTGCGGCCCAGAACAACCTCGACGCCGCGCCCGCCAAGACCACCGCGCTCGCGGTGCAGACCACCCCGGCGCGCACCGGCACCCTGACCGTGACGCGCACCGCCACCGCCACCCTGAAGGCCGACCGCGACAGCAACGTGGCCGCGCAGACGGGCGGCACCGTGACCCGCGTGCTGGCCCGCGAGGGCGAACAGGTGCGGGCCGGGCAGGTCGTGGTGCAGCTCGACGACACGCAGCAGCGGCAGGCGCTCGACAATGCCCGCGCGCAGGTGCGGCAGGCCCAGATCAACCTCGACCAGACCCGTACCAATACCACCCAGGCGACCGGCTCGCTCCAGGCGGCCGTGGACGCCGCGGCGGCCAACCTCCAGAAAGCCCGGCAGGACGCCGCCAGCGCCGCGAACCTCTATGCCCTGGGCGGCATCAGCCAGGCCGACCTGACCGCCGCCCGCAGCGCGGAGGCGCAGGCCGAGAGCCAGTTCGCGCAGGCCCGCAACACCCTCGCGCAGAACGGCAAGGGCGGGCAGGGCAGCGTGGCGCTGCTTCAGGCGCAACTCGACAGTGCGCAGGCCGGGGTGCGCCAGGCCGAGGAGAATCTGGCGCGGACCGCCGTCAAGGCCCCCTTCGCGGGCGTGATCGTGTCGCTGGCGGTGGAGGTCGGGGAGTTCGCCGGGCAGGGCAGCCCCGTTTTCCGGCTGGTGGAGGAGGGCAGCCTCAAGGCCACCTTCAATGTGTCCCCTGCCGACGCGGGCGCGCTGACGCCCGGCACCAAACTCAACCTGACCTACGGCGGCGTGAATTACGTCGCCACCGTGCAGGACGTCAGCGGCGTGGCGGGTACCGACCGGCTGGTGCCGGTGACGGCGCGGGTGCAGGGCGGCGCGGGGCTGCCGGTCGGGGGCACGGCACAGGTCCGCTACCGCGCCACACTGGGGGGCGGCGTGCTGGTGCCCACCGCCGCCATTCAGGTGGACGGCGGCGAGAACGCCGTGTACGTCGCTGCGGACGGGGTGGCCCGCCGGGTGCCCGTCACGGTCGTGGCGGAGTCCCAGGGGCGGGTCGCGGTGCGCGGTGTGGAGGCCGGGGCGCACGTCATCTCACCGGTACCCGCCAGCCTGCAAGACGGCGCGAGCATCCGGGAAGCGGCGGGGGGAAGCTCATGAGCACCCACGATCCTCCGGAATTCAGCGCCCCACGCGGCACCCTGCCCGACGGCACGCCCGAACCCGCCGTGCATCCGGCGGTCCGCTTCAGCGTCCGCAACTACGTCTTTTCCATCGGCATCTTTGTGATGGCGGTGCTGTTCGGGTTGATCTCGGCCTCGCGGCTGGGGGTGGAACTGCTGCCCAATTTCGAGGTGCCGGTGTTGGCGGTCAGCACGGCCTATCCCGGCGCTACGCCTGACCAGGTGGACCGCGAGGTCAGCCGCCGGATCGAGGACGCGGTCAGCACGCTGGGCGGCGTGGTGGACATCAACACGACCAGCGTGAGCAACCAGTCGGCGGTCGTGATCACCTTTGCCGACAAGACCAATATCGACTCGGCGGCCAACAGCGTCTCGCAGGCGGTGGCGGCGATCCGCGCGACCCTGCCCGACGGCACCGAGGCCCCGGTGGTGCAGAAGTTCGACCCCAACGCCACCCCGATCCTGACGCTGGCGCTGCTGGGCGGCAGTGGCCGCGCCGCCGACGTGACCACCTACGCCGAGGACACGCTGGTGCCCCGGCTGGAGCGTGTGACGGGCGTGGCCGACGTGAGCGTGTCGGGCGGCCCCGAGCGGCAGATTCAGGTGCTGCTCGATCCCGCCCGGCTCCAGGCGTACAACCTCGCGCCCGCCCGCGTGACCGGGGCCATCCAGGCGTCGGCGCTCGACCTGCCCGCCGGGAGCCTCACGCAGGACGGGAACACGGTGGGCTTTTCCACCCGCAACACGCCCACCTCTTTGAGTGACGTGGAACGGATCGTGGTGGACCCCGCCTCCGGCCTGCGCGTCTCGGACGTGGCGAGCGTGCGTGACACGACCGCCCGCGCGACCAGCTACGCCCGCGTGAACGGGCAGCCCGCCGTGCTGCTCAATGTCCGCAAGGCCAGCGGCACGAACAGCGTGGCGGTGGCCGACGCGGTTCGCCAGGCGATGACCGCGCAGCCGCTCCCCGCTGGGTACACGCTGACCCTCGCCAGCGACACGACCCGCGAGACGCTCGCCACCGTCAACGACACCTTCCGCGAGTTCCTGATCGCCATCGCGGCGGTCGGCGTGATCGTGCTGCTGTTCCTGGGCCGCCTGAACACGGTGTTCGCGGTGATTCTGGCGATTCCGATCTCGATCAGCGCCGCGCCGCTGCTGTACGGCCTGCTGGGCTTCACCTTCAACATCGTGTCGCTGCTGGCGATCATCGTGGCCATCGGCATCGTGGTGGACGACTCCATCGTGGTCGCCGAGAACGTGCAGCGCTACCGCGACATGGGGTACAGCCTCTTGCGGAGCGTGCTGCTGGGCGGCTCCGAGGTCTTTTCCGCCGTCACCGCCGCCTCCTTCTCGCTGCTGGCCGTGCTGATTCCGCTCAGCTTCATGCCGGGCATCCTGGGGCAGTTCTTCAGCCAGTTCGGGCTGGGGCTGGCCGCCGCGATCACCATGAGCTGGCTCGAAAGCCTGCTGTTCCTGACCGTCCGCATGGCCTACACCCGCGACCCCGAGCCGCTGCGCTGGGCACAGGTGCCGGGCGTGCTGGCCCGTCTGCCGCGCTTTTTCCGCGAGGCGCTGACCGGCGTCCGCACGCTGCCGGGCCTGCTGCTGCTGGCGCTGGCGGGGGCCGCCGGGTGGTTGGCGCTGGACCGGGCCACCGCTCTCCCGACCCCGGCGGTGGCCCTCCTGGCCGTGCTGCTCGCGCCCGTGCTGCTCACCCTGGTCCGCTACCTCCTGACGGTGCTGCTGGCCCTGCTGGAAGCCGTGACGGGCACGCTGCACGGCCTGACCAACCGCGCGGTGATGGGCACTGCCCGCGCCTACGCCCGCAGCGTGGGCACGGCGCTCAAGCGGCCCTGGGTGGTCATGCTGATCGCGGGGCTGTTCCTGCTGAGCGTGCCGCTGGCGATGCGCGGCCTCGGGTTCGCCTTCGTGCCCAAGAGCGACAGCGGCATCCTGATGGTGGACGTGGAACTGCCCACCGGCACCGACCTGGCCCGCACGAACGCCCTGACCGCGCGCATCGAGGCAAACCTGCTGAAACGCCCGGAAGTGAAACTGGTGCAGACCAGCGTGGGTGCGGGCGGCGTGCTGGGCGGCACGAACGCCAACACGGCCAGCCTGACCCTGACGCTGGTGCCCAAGGAGCAGCGCCCCGGCATCGAGACCCTGACGGCGCGCTACGCCGCCGATCTGGGACGGCTGGCGGCGACCGTTCCGGGGGCGGAGGTGCGGGTGGCGACCCAGCAGACCGGCCCCGGCGGCAGCTACGACCTCAGCCTCGCGCTGACGGCCCCCAACCAGGCGCTCCTGGCCGAACGCAACCGCGCGGTGGTGCGCCTGCTCTCGCAGGATCCCAACATCACCACGCTGGAAAGCAGTCTCAGCGCCACCCGCCAGGAACGCACCTTCGTGCCCGACCCCGGCCGTCTGGCGGGCAGCGGCCTGAGCGCGGGCGACGTGGCCCAGGCCCTGCGCACCTACAACGAGGGCACCACGGCGGGCACCCTGCGCGACGCCGACCGCAGTGTGGACATCGTGGTGCGGCTCGACCCCGCGCAGGTGCAGGGCGAGCAGAGCTTGCTGTCGCAGACGGTGTACTCGCAGGCCCTGGGCGCGAACCTGCCGCTGGCGAGTCTGGGCAGCTTCCAGCTCCGGCAGGCCCCCGCCACCCTCAGCCGCCTGAACAAGGCCTACACTGCCACCCTGAACATCAACCTGAAAAAGGGCGGCCCCAACCCCTTCGCCTACCAGAAGACCATCACCGACCGGGTGCAGCAGGCGGGCTTACTGACCGACAACGTGACGCTGGGCAATGCCAGCTCCTTCGGCAGCTCCGGGCTGACCGCCGATCTGGTGTTCTACGGCCCCATCGTGCTGGTGCTGGCCGTGCTGCTGACGTATCTGGTGCTGGGGTCGCAGTTCAACTCGTTCCGCTACCCGGTCTATCTGCTGCTGCCGGTGCCGCTCGCCATCGTGGGGGCGCTGTGGACGCTGCACCTCTTCCGGGTGGATCTCGACGTGATCACGGTGCTGGGCATGGTGATCCTGCTGGGCCTGTCCACCAAGAACTCGATTCTCTATCTGGAGTTCGTGACCGAGCGGATGCGGTCGCTGCCGCTGCGCGAGGCACTGATCGAGGCCGCCGAGCTGCGCTTCCGCCCGATCATCATGACCACCCTGACCGTGCTGGTTATCAGCATCCCGCTGGTGTTCGGGCAGGGCGACGGGGCCGAGTTCCGCCGGGGCCTGGGCATCGTGATTCTGGGCGGGGTGATCACGTCCACGCTGCTCACCTTCTACGTAGTACCCAGCGTCTTCTACCAGTTCGAGCGGCGCCGTCAGCAGCCCCGCGAGCCGGAAGCCGCGCCCACGCTCGCGCCCGCCGGGGACTGATACGAATTCCGGTTGAACAGTTATTGCATAACTGTTCAACCTGACCGGAGGGAGAAGGAAAAACTACGGATTCCGGCCATTCCGTTAGCCTTCGGGAAAACACCGAAGGCTAACGGAATGGCCGGAATCCGTATGAACCCACCGCCTTCCCACCGCTTCTGCCTCCCCCGGCAGGAGCGGTTTTCCATTGACCTTTGGTGCAGCTTCGCTCAAGACCGGGTCAGACCCTCGCCCCTAGAATGCAGCCAGACGACCGGGAAACAGAGGGCCGCGCCGGGGCAACCGGGCAGCAGAAGGAGTGAGGGCACTATGGATTGGAAAAACCTTCCCAGCAGTGGGGGCGGGGTCGAGGACGGCCGGGGTGGGGGATTGCCCGGCGGTGGCATCGCGGTGGGCGGCATCGGCGGTCTGGTGATCGCCCTGATCGCCCTGTTCTTCGGCATCGACCCCGGCGCGATCCTGGGCGGAGGCGACACCACGACCCAGAGCCAGAATCAGACCCCGGCCCAATCCGGGGCCGCATCAGGACAGCCCGACGAGACATTTGATTTCGTGGACCGGATTCTGGGCAGCACCAATCAGGTCTGGGCAGGCATCTTCCGGGAGGCGGGCCGCACGTACACCCCGCCCAAACTGCACCTGTACAGCGGCTACATCAACACGGCCTGCGGTCAGGCCAGCAGCGCCGTCGGCCCCTTCTACTGCCCGGCCGACCAGAAGGTGTACCTCGACACCAGCTTCTTCAACGAGATGACCCGCAAGCTCGGCGGCGGGGGCGACTTCGCCTACTCCTACGTGATCGCGCACGAGGTCGGGCACCACGTCCAGAACGAACTCGGGATCGCGGATCAGGTGACGCGCGCGCAGCAGCAGGCGCGCAGCGAGGCCGAGGCGAACACCTACAGCGTGCGGCTGGAACTCCAGGCCGACTGCTTTGCGGGGGTGTGGGGCAACCACGTCTCCAGCCTCGCCAACCTGTCCCAGACCGATGTGCGCGAGGCCATCAACACCGCCGCCGCCATCGGGGACGATACCCTTCAGCGCGCCGGGCAGGGCCGGGTGGTGCCCGACTCCTTTACCCACGGCAGCAGCCAGCAGCGCGTGAGCTGGTTCACAAAGGGCTTCAAGAGCGGCAACCCCAACGACTGCGACACCTTCAACCAGAACTACGGGCAGTTGTAACGCGGCTTCCCGCTGGGCTTTTATACGCGCATGACGGCCCCCACGCGCCCCCGACCCCACTGGACGGTCGGGGGCGTGCCCGTGGAGCTGAAACGCAGCCCCCGGCGGCGCACCCTGGCCCTGCGGGTCCAGACCGGCAGCGTCACCGTCTATGCACCGGCCCGGACCCCGCTGGCCCTGATCCACGAGTTCGTGGAGGCGAAGCGGGGCTGGGCGGAAAAACACCTGACCACCTACGCGGCGCGGACGGTGGTCCCACCGCCGTTGACCGACGGCTCGCCACTCCCCTTTCTGGGCGAAACACTGACGCTGCGCCTGACACCCGGCCTGCGCACACCGACCCGCTGCGGGTCAGAGGTGCAGTTGCCCCCCGCCGACCCCACCGGGATTGCCCGTCAGGTCGAGGTGTGGTATCGCCGCGCCGCCCTCCCTGAACTGCGCGCCTTGACGGAGGGCTACGCGGATGCCCTGGGTGCCCGTGACCGGCTGGGGCAGGTCCGACTGACCGGCGCTCGCACCCGCTGGGGCAGTTGCACTGCCGGGGGTGACATCCGCCTGCACTGGGCACTCGCCCGCGCTCCCCGCGAGGTCGCCGCCTACGTCGCCCTGCACGAGGCCGCGCACCTTCTCGAACTCAACCACTCGCCCCGCTACTGGGCACATGTCGCCCGCCACATGCCTGACCACACGAGGTGGCGCAGCTGGCTGCGGGAACACGGGCAGACACTGGTACGCCTGTAAAAACAGAAGGGCAGAGAACTGTGCAACCGACAGTTCTCTGCTCCTGTTCCCGGTCTACATTGCGGGCATCGGGGTCGGACTCGGCAGGCCCGGCGTATCCGGGTTGTCGGTCGGCGTCGGCACCGGCATGCCCGGCAGGTCCGGATTCATGGGCGGGTCCATGATGGGACCGGGTTCGGTGCCGCCCGGCAGGCGTTCGGGCAGCGGGGCGGGCGTGTCGGTCGGTTCGGACGCGGGGGCGGGGGGACGGTCGTAGGGTCCGGTCATGGGGGCACCTCCTGGGGTGGGAATGGGGGCAGTCTGGCCCGAATTGGTCCGGAGGACACGTGAACAGCGTGAAGGGGTCTTCACCCGCACCCCAATTCAGGGGATAGGCCCCGGCCCCCCGCCCCCGCAAACTGGGCTGTATGAGAGGCTCACGTTCTACAGAAGGGGCGGCCATGATCATTGTCGTCCTGTTCACCCTGCTGTTGCTGGCAGGCATTCTGGCCGCCACGCTGCGCCTGGGCCTGAGCAGCCGGCAGAACACAGCCGATCAGGCGGCCACGTTGAAGGCGCAGTATGCAGCGGAGTCACAAATGGCGGTGATCACGCGCCGGCTGCGTGATTATCAGACCATTCTGAGTCCAACCCGCCCTGGACCAAATGGAACTACTATTACAAATATCCTTGTTGCTCCAGCCACCACCAAGGCAGAGTTACAGACCTACGCCGAGCAGTTCTGCAATTACAATGCTTCCACAAATCCCTGGACATCAATTACAGAATTCAACACAGCACGTTCCGACCAAGACGCGGAAACCTTCACTGATGCCAAGCAGTGTACGGTCAACGCCAACGTGAATAACCCAAATCAGTTCCAGCTGCTGGCGGATATTGTGACACCAGAAGCTTATGAAACACTGGAACTTTCAGGGGACCGACCCTCCGATACTGACGACGAAGATGTCCTAAAGGCCTGGTGGACGGCACTCCTGACCACAGAGCAAAGCGGAACAAACTGGAAACTGAATATCCGTGCCCTGCGCGCTGTCCAATTGACGCCCGCCCGTTACCGTTTCTACTTCGGTGTCCTGAATGCCAAAGCAAAAGGTCAGGAAAATGCTGCGCAGCGCGTTCTGGCGGCTTCGCGTGCCAGTGACGGGATCTGGTGGATCGAAGTTCAGTTGCCCAACCTGCTTGAAGATGTGCTGATGACCAACCATCACCGTGCCAAACCGGATGCCAACGAGACATATGTCGCGGCAGGGGCACCAGGCGTGAACTTCACAAGCCAACGTTTCGACGGCTCGATTCATACCAACGAGAAATTTCTGTTTGATGGCAGTTCCAGTGCGACTTTCCTCGATAAGGTGAGCAGCGTCGGATGTACTGATTTGCCAGAGAATGGCCGACCAGACAGCGGCGACTGTAGTAAGACACCAGGCGTTTATATCAGGGGCCTGTCTGGCCCACAGACACCCCCCAGCTCGGCCGATAGTGATGAGGAACGCGACAAAGCTATTGCCAATCTTGTCGCAGCGTCGCCAAGAACGGTCAACTTTGTCAAGAGCACGGAGGACGCCACCAAGATCAACTACGCCAAGACGGACTTTACGGCGGCCTACAAGCCCTTGCCAGAGAATGAGAACGACCAGATCGCGGCGGCCAAGGAAAATGGGCTTTATTTCGCTGCTTCTGTTGAGTCCCTGACCATGAAGGCGGCCGACGCGAGTGGAAACACACTCAGCACTTACGCCAACGGGAAATGGACCGAAACCTCTGGAAACATTTACCAATACATCACATTAACCAGAAAGGAGATCAGCACCACTCGGAAATGCACTACTGGCTCTTGGTCTTACGCAGACAAGAAATCAGGCAGCAAGTATGTCCCCACTGCTATCTATAATAACACACCCGATTACATAGAAGGCAATCTCGCTAGGCAAACCGTCAAAGTCTCGGGAAAAACTCGTTATCAAACAAGATCAGTCAACTGTTATAATGTGCCTTCCGAAACTCTAGTAAGCGAAGAGTACCGTTATGGACCCGACATGGTTCTCAAGAAGAAGCCCGCCAACGGAAGCTGGAGCAGTGCAACTACCGTGAGGACCAATTTCAATGGCGTGATCTATGCGCCCAATCTCTCCAATGTGTCAGGCCCCGCCCGAAGCGGCAATGATACCACGGGTGCCATCAGTAAGGCCCCGCCTGCGCTGGCCTCCTTTTCCAAAATCACACTGGCCGCCTCAGATGACATCAGCATTTCCTCGGACCTCACCATGTCGGAAACCCCCTGCACCTTCTCCGAAACAAAGGCAACTCCACCTTGCACCCGTAAACCTGCCAATGTTCTTGGCATTTACAGCCAGGGCGGCGACATCATTTTCAGGGATCCGGCACCCAAAAACCTGAATATCCATGCCGCCATGATTACCAGCACCGGGCAGGCCACTGTCGAGAATTACAATACGCGTACTCAGAACGGTAATATTAAACTGATCGGCAGCCTGATCGAAAACTGGTACGGCGCTTTCGGCACCTATGGTGGCAATGGTGGTGATACCGGGTACGGAAGAGACTTCACGTACGATAGCCGTCTGAACAGTGGGATCACGCCACCCTTCTTCCCTGTCTCGCCGCGTTGGGACATTCAGGCAGCCTCCGAGATTTCAAGCAACCGCCTGTTTAATATTATTCCCATCAACGTGAAGGCGACGGCCTTCTGATGCGCCGTGCCCAGACTGGTTTCACTCTGCTCGAAGTCCTCGTCGTCCTTGCCATTGTCGGTATTCTCATGGGCATCTTCGGGTGGGGCCTTGTCCGCAGCATTCGCACCGCCGAACTGCGTGAGGCCGCTACCCAGGTCGCCACCGATTTCCGGCGGGCGCGTTCGCAGGCGCAGCGGGGGAGCGCAGATACCTCGCTCATCCTTCCAACAAGCACCGCCAGTGCGGCATACACGGCCAGTGGCGTAGCCAAAACGCTCCCCAGCAATGTCACTATGGTCTGCAAGACCAACTGTGGCAGTGGCGCAACGACGACCATCACCTATCAGGCGCCTTACGGCGAATTGGGCGCGACAGGGAGCGTCTTCACCATCAAGAGTCCTACAAATGGCATCGGCGATCTTGAAGTCAGGATTGTCGGTGTGACGGGCAAGGTCATCTTAACCAAGGCGGGTTCCTGAATGGCAATCGGCAACGCAAGGCAATCTAAATACACAGAGCAGGGCTTTACCATCCTTGAGATTCTGGTCGCTATTGCACTCCTGGGAATCTTAACGTCGGTCCTGACCGCGACATTGACAGGCTCCCTGAGTCTCAACCGGCAGGCCCAGAAACAACTGGACACGACTTCTAATGCCCAGCAGGTTATGGAAAATGTCCGCAATGCCTGGTCAGTCCAGACCAACTACAAACGCCGTTTAGGGCCTGGTGAGGTTATGGGCGAGCACCGCTAAGACGACACGGAGCCGCA
>NZ_JHAC01000084.1 GCF_000599865.1 Deinococcus phoenicis
CGGCAGCGCCAGGCCGGCACCATCCTCCTCGCCGTCGACGACCAGGACCGCGTTCACGCCGCCGACCTGTATGCCTGGGACGACCACTGCATGTACGGCCTGATGAGCGGCAGGGCTATCCGCACACCCGTGAGGGGAGCGGCGGCGCTGCTGCTGTGGCACGCGATCGGTCAGGCCGCCCAGCGGGAGCTTGCCTTCGACTTTCAGGGATCGATGATCGAGAGCATCGAGGAGTACTTCCGGGGCTTCGGCGCGCGTCTCACGCCCTACTCGCACATCAGCAAGGCCAGCTGGCGAAGGCAGATGTTCAGCCACAGCAAGTCGACCTGGCTGGCCGCGCGCCGCCTGATCGGGAAAAAGCCGTGAGCGCCCCGCAGGTGGAGGACCGCCGCCTGGCGGCCATGCACCCGTCGCTGTTCCAGACGGCGTGGTGGCTCGACGCCGTCGCCCCTCACGCCTGGGACGAGGTCCAGGTCCACGAGAACGGCCTGCTCGTCGCCCGCCTCCCCTTCGTCCGTTCCCGCCGTCACGGCCTCACCCGCCTCACCCAGCCCCCCCTCGGCCGCACCCTCGGTCCCTGGCTGGCCTACTCCAGTGACCGCTACGACCGCCGCCTCGCCCAGCACAAAGCCTGGCTCGGTGCCCTGATCGATCAGCTCCCCCCCTTCGACCTCTTCGAGCAGAACTGCTCCCCCGAACTCGACAACTGGCTGCCCTTCTACTGGCGCGGCTTCTCCCAGACCACCCGCTATACCTACCGCTTCGGGCGCCTGGACCAGCTGGATCAGGTCCGGCTCAGCCTCAAAAAGAGGGTGCGGGCGGACCTGAACCGGGTGACGCAGCAACTGGAGGTGCGGGAAAGCGAGGACGTGGAGCAGCTGTGGCAGCTGTGCCGGCAGACCTTCGAGCGGCAGGGCGAGCACTTCCCGTTCTCCCGGCCGCTGGTAGAACGGGCGTACGGGGCCTGCCGGCAGCGCCAGGCCGGCACCATCCTCCTCGCCGTCGACGACCAGGACCGCGTTCACGCCGC
>NZ_JHAC01000085.1 GCF_000599865.1 Deinococcus phoenicis
TGCGGCTCCGTGTCGTCTTAGCGGTGCTCGCCCATAACCTCACCAGGCCCTAAACGGCGTTGGTCTGCTCCAAGCACGTCCCGGTTGTGTACATATCGGCGCGGGTTCGGGCAAGTCGGGTGGGGTGCCGCCGTGCCGAGCAGGGAAAAGCTTCCCGTCGCTTGATGCTGGGAGCGGCAGCGTCCTGCACCCGGCCTCCATCAAGACCTGGCCTTGCGCCCTGCTGGCGAAGAAAATGCGTGCAGTCCGCGCATACGCCGCTGGACTTGCTCCCGAATTGCTCTTCAGGCACAGGGATATTCAGGCTCTGACAGGTCGTGTCCTGGGGGTCCCGCGCGTAGACCAGAGGCATGCCGGGCGGTCCCCGTTCGGGCTGCCTGAGCCAAGCGTGCCGGAACCCTGAAGGGCGTGGAGGCACGCCGCCTGGACCTGTTTCATCAACAAAGCCGCGCCGAGGCCTCATACGGATTGCGGCTGAGCCGTTGGTTGAGTCGTTATTGTCATGGTCCAACCCGACCGGACCCCGAGGCCTGAGGAGCAGAGGGAGACGGAACAAACGGTTTCCGGGAAAGGAGCAAGACCATGGAGATCAAGCGCAGCGGTTCACAGCCCTCCGGCAAAGGCCCCGCCGGGTGGTTCACCGGCACCGTCCGCATCGACCCGCTGTTTCCGGTGCAGGCCCCGGCCCGCGCCGCCGGGAACAGCGTCACGTTCGAACCCGGTGCCCGCACGGCCTGGCATACCCACCCGCTGGGTCAGGTATTGATCGTGACGGCGGGCTGCGGCCTCGCCCAGCGCGAGGGCGGCCCCATCGAGGAACTCCGGCCGGGGGACGTGGTGTGGTTTGCGCCCGGCGAGAAGCACTGGCACGGCGCGGCCCCCACCACGGCCATGACCCACATCGCGGTTCAAGAGGAACAAGGCGGCAAGGCCGTGGACTGGATGGAACACGTCAGCGACGAGCAGTACCCGGCCCGCTGAGGGCTGGGGCAACGTGCGGGCCGAGCAGGGCCACCTGTACCCTTCCTGTCCTGGCCCGGATGCTCCTCTTTCCGGACGCCTCCGGGGACCTTGCCCGGGCCGCCCGGCCGGAGCAGCGAACGCGCCAGCGGCGGTGTCGAGCCCCAGGGGTCAGGCCGTCACGCCCCTAGTGAATGACCACAGGTGAGGGCAGGTCTAAAATGGGTGTATGGGACGGCGGAAGCAGTTTGTGGTG
>NZ_JHAC01000086.1 GCF_000599865.1 Deinococcus phoenicis
GCTCTGCATCTGCGCTACCCGGACGCAAAGAAAATACGTTTGGTGCTGGATCAGCTTTCCACTCACACACCCTCCGCGTTGTACGAACACCTCTCACCCGACGAAGCCAATCTGTTGAAGAGGCGCTTTGAGTGGATTTACACGCCTAAGCATGCTTCCTGGTTGAACATGGCTGAGATGGAATGGTCGGTTCTGGAGCGCCAGTGTTTAGGACAGCGCTTGGCGACAAGAGAGGCACTAGAACGTGAAGTGAAAGCCTGGGAAGCAGACCGTAATGTTCAGGAAGTCAAGGTCAGTTGGCAACGCCGTTTAGGGCCTGGTGAGGTTATGGGCGAGCACCGCTAAGACGACACGGAGCCGCA
>NZ_JHAC01000087.1 GCF_000599865.1 Deinococcus phoenicis
GGGCGAGCCCCCCCCGCCCCACCCAGGAGAAGCCCATGCCCACCCCCACGCCACCTTTTGAACCCCGCCCCTTCGAACTGGGCCTCTACACCTTCGCGGAACGCACGCCCGACCCCGCCACCGGTCTCACCGTCAGCCCCGGGCAGCGGATGAAAGACCTGCTCGAGGAGGTGGAACTGGCCGATCAGGTCGGCCTCGACGTGTTCGGCGTCGGCGAACATCACCGGCCCGACTACCTCGTGTCCGCGCCGGCGATGGTGCTGGCCGCCGCCGCCGCGCGCACGCGCCACATCCGCCTGACCAGTGCCGTGACGGTCCTGGGCACCGAGGACCCCGTCCGGGTCTACCAGCAGTTTGCCACGCTGGACCTGATTTCGGGGGGTCGGGCCGAGATCATGGCCGGGCGCGGGTCCTTCGCGGAGTCCTTCCCGCTGTTCCTGGGCGGTGCACCCGCCGACTACGACGCGCTGTTCGCCGAGAAGCTGGAGTTGCTGCTCAGGGCGCGGGACCACGAACATGTCGTCTGGCAGGGGCGCACCCGTCCCGCGCTGCGCGGCGAGGGAGTGTATCCGCGCCACCTGCAAGAGCAACTCCCCATCTGGCTCGCGGTGGGGGGCACGCCGGCCTCGGCCCGGCGCGCGGGGACGCTCGGCCTGCCGATGGCCCTGGCCATCATCGGTGGGATGCCAGAGCGCTTCGTGCCCTTCGCCACCCTCTTCCGCGAGTCGGCCCGCGCCGCCGGGCACGACCCGGCCCGGCTCGCCCTCGGGATCAACTCGCACGGCTTCATCGCGCCCACCTCGCAGCAGGCCGCCGACGAGGCCTATCCGGTTCACGCGGCGGTCATGAACCAGCTCGGGCGGGAGCGGGGCTGGCCGCCGATCACCCGCGCCCACTTCGAGGGCGACCGTTCGTTGCGCGGCGCGCTGTTTGTGGGCGACCCGCAGCAGGTCACCGAGAAAATCCTCTTTCAGCACGACCTGTTCGGCCACCAGCGTTTCCTGATGCAGATGAGCGTCGGGACCCTGCCCCACGCGCAGATCATGAAGTCCATCGAACTGTACGGCACCGAGGTCGCCCCCGTGGTCCGCGCCGAGATCGCGCGCCGAAATGCCGGCGCAGCGGGGCTTCAGGCCGGGCTGTCCGCCAACGGCAACTCGTAGCGCACCACCTGGAAGCCCCTGATCTCCCGCTCGTCCACCGCCCGGAACCCCGCCGCCCCGTACAGCGCCCGGAGTTTGGGGCGGTCGGCGGCGGTGTCCAGCCGCAGGAAGGCAGCCCCCGCCTCGCGGGTTTCGCGCGCGGCTTCCGCCAGCAGGAGGGGAGCCAGCCCACGCCCCTGCGCGCGCGGGTGAATGCCGAGCTTGTGCAGATACAGCGCCTCGCCGGGCGGGTCGTCCGGCCAGAACAGCGGATCGGTGCCCAGCAGCACGAACGTACCCACTGCGGCGGCACCCTGCCAGGCCACGCGCCAGCCTTCCGCCGGGTAGTGCCGCAGAAGACGTTCGGGTGTCAGGCTGGGGAGCGGCCAGAGGGCCTCGCCGCGTTCCGTCAGCCGGGCGGCGGTCGCGGTCAGCACCGCCGAGGCCGCCGCCAGGTCGCCGCGTGTGAAGGTCAGGCTCTGCATGCCTAGCCGCCCGCCGGGGGCGCAGGCTCGGTGCCGGTCGCGTACAGATCATTCCCGCGCGCCTCCAGCCGCACGCGGGGCAAGGGGGCGTTGGCCTTGCCGAACACGGCTTCCCCGGCCCTGAGGGGGTCGAACACGCTGAAGTGACAGGGGCAGCCCAGTTGCGGGTGCCGGTCATCCCCGGGTGGGCGGTAGTTGTACGCGAAGGCCAGCACCTCCGGGTCGCGCACCAGATTCACGCGGCAGCCCAGGTGCGTGCAGACCCGGCTGAAGGCGGCGTAGTGGGTGCCGCCCACGCTCAGGCCCCCGGGCACGGGGCGGGGGAGGCGCAGGAGGGTACAGGGCCGGCCCGCGTAGGTGAAGTGGACTTCGGCCCAGTTCTGTGCCAGAGCGGAACGCGCGGCCACCCGCAGCGGCGCGCCCGGCTGGAAGTCAGGCGCGCCCACCTGCTCCTTGCCGAAGGTCACGTGGGTGGCGTACCAGCCCATATAGCCGAACGCCCCCAGCGTGCCCGCCACCGGGAGGACCCACCAGCGTTCCAGCAGGGCGCGGCGGCTGAGTTTGCCAGGGTTCACGGCCCTGCCTTCTGCCAGCGCTCCAGCACCGTCAGCATGGCGTTCAGGTCCGCTGCCTTCAGGTCGGGGAAGGCGGGCATCGCGCCTTTGCCGTGCAGGATGATGTCCCGCAGGGCTTCCCGCGTCAGCGTGGAGACGCGCAGGCTGGGGCCGAAAGCGCCGCCGCCCCCCACCGGCCCGTGACAGCTCGCGCAGCTCGCGGCGTACACGCGCAGGCCGGGGTCCGTCTCGTTCTGGCGGGCGCGGATGGCGGTGATCAGTTCATCCGCCTCGCGGCCCGCGGGGTCCAGCGTCCGGTACCGTTCCAGCGCCCTCAGCGCGTCGGCGTCCTGCCCGAAGCGGGCCAGCGCGAAGCCCAGCAGCAGTTGCGATTCCGGCTCCTTCGGCGCGAGTTGCGCCGCCGTCCGGATCAGGAGGAAGGCCTGGCGCGCGTCCTCGGGGTTGGCTGCGGTCTGCCCCTCCGGTTGACCGGGCCGGGTCAGCAATAGGATGCCCAGGCGGCGCAGCGCCTCCGGCTGCCGGGGGTCGAGCTTCAGCGCGTTGCCGTAGGCGGTGACGGCCTGGCCGTACTGCCCGCTGTCGAAGGCGGCCTTGCCCCAGGCCAGATACGCGGCCCTGTCCCGCGTGGCCTCGGCCCGGCGCTGCAATGCCGGCAGGGCCAGCGTGCCCCGGACAATCTGCGCCTCACCCGGATTCAGCGACGCGAGTTGCCAGCGCGGCACGAAGGTCAGCGCCCCCGCTGCCGTCACCAGCGCCGCTGCGGCCAC
>NZ_JHAC01000089.1 GCF_000599865.1 Deinococcus phoenicis
CTTTTCGCAGGTAATCGCGTCCTTCATCGGCTCCAGTGCCAGGGCATCCACCGTGGACCCTTGTTATCTTGACCGTCCACTCGGTCCCCGTATGGGGCCGAGCTTCCTTCAGCTCTTCCGGAGAAGAACTGATAAATATGCGCTTTCTCTCGCACGCTCTTCGTTTGTCATGCTGCTCGCCTCAACCGAGGCTCAGAAAAGATACAGGCACCCGC
>NZ_JHAC01000090.1 GCF_000599865.1 Deinococcus phoenicis
TCCCCCCCCGCCAGTGGCGGTAGAGGTTCTCGCGCAGGAAGGTGCCGGTTTCGCGCAGCCGTTCGCGCATGGGGGCGCTGTAGGTGATCAGGCGGTCCGGTTGGGCCAGCACGTCCGCCGCGCTGGTCACGCCACTGGCCTGGATCGCGGCGGCGCTGGCGTCGGTCAGGTCCCCGATCAGCCACCCCAGCAGCTCGCGGTGCAGGGTGCGGCGGTCGCGCTCGGTGAGG
>NZ_JHAC01000091.1 GCF_000599865.1 Deinococcus phoenicis
TCGCGCAGATGCTCAGGGGTTGAGCGAGTACGGCTGGCCGTAGTAGAGGGTGCCGTCCGGGGCGCGGTAGACCGGACGGGGTGGGGTGGCGCCGGTGTAGAGGGCCTGGCCGCCGTTGGGGAGGTCGGCGAGATCGAACACCTGTGGGAGTGCCAGCGGGCTAAGTGGTTCCACGGGTCCACGCACCACAGTTCTCAGGCTGAAGGGGGGATAGAAGCCGTCATAACTCTGGGCGGGGAACTCCCGATTGAGGTTGTAATACACCTTCCCGGTTGGGGCGGCCAATTTGGGATAGGTCTGTCTCCCGGTGCGGGCGTGGAGCGACGGCCCACTGGTCCCCGATGTCGCATATCCGATGCGGTAGGTCGCTCCGGCCACCAGCTCGACCCCAGCAGCGAGGGTCAGGACTACTCCAACGCCGGTTCCGGCTGGGACATAGGCTTCACTCAACAGCACGCCTGCACCGGCCGTCACTCTCCAGACCTGGAAGTAGATGTTCGGGCCGACATTGGTGTTTGTCAGGTCGTCTACGCCAACCAGGGTCAGCGCCTCATTCGCGGTGAACTCAAAGAGGCCCTGGGTGACCAACCCACTGTCCGCACTACCCGACGGTGCCAGCAGCATCTCATTCACCCCATCGCCCCCACCACCCAGGGGAGGCGTGGCCCAGCCATAGCCGCCCGGTGTCCGCGTCAGCACCTGCCCCGGCGTGCC
>NZ_JHAC01000092.1 GCF_000599865.1 Deinococcus phoenicis
AGCAACTTCGGGAAGTCGAAGGCGGCGGTGATCGCGGAGGGGCAGGTGAAGCTGACGTTTCAGGACGTGGCAGGTTGCGACGAGGCCAAGCAGGACTTGCAGGAAGTCGTGGACTTCCTGCGCCACCCCGAGCGTTACCACCAGCTGGGTGCCCGCATCCCCCACGGTGTCCTCCTCGTCGGCCCCCCCGGTTCCGGCAAGACCCTCCTCGCCAAAGCCGTCGCCGGAGAAGCCAAAGTCCCCTACTTCTCCATCAGTGGCTCGGACTTCGTCGAGATGTTCGTCGGGGTCGGCGCCGCCCGCGTCCGTGACCTCTTCGAACAGGCGCGCAAAAGCGCGCCTTGCATCGTCTTCATCGACGAGATCGACGCCGTCGGCCGAAAACGCGGCGTCAACCTCCAGGGCGGCAACGACGAACGCGAACAGACCCTCAACCAACTCCTGGTCGAGATGGACGGCTTTTCCAGTGGTCAGGAAGTCATCATCCTGGCCGCTACCAACCGCCCCGACGTCCTCGATGCCGCCCTCTTGCGGCCGGGCCGCTTCGACCGCCAGGTGGTGGTGGACGCCCCCGACGTGCGGGGGCGTGAAATGATCCTGCGCATCCACGCCCGCAAAAAACCCCTCGATCCCTCCGTGGACCTCGGGGTCATCGCGCGCCGGACCGCTGGAATGGTGGGGGCGGATCTGGAGAACCTGTTGAATGAAGCGGCGCTGAATGCGGCGCGGGAGGGCCGGTCACGGATCGTGATGCGGGATGTGGAGGAGGCCAGAGACCGGGTGTTGATGGGACCCGAACGCCGCTCGCTGGTGGTGCGGGAAGCCGACCGCAAGGTCAC
>NZ_JHAC01000093.1:0-105000 GCF_000599865.1 Deinococcus phoenicis
GTGAAGGACTGTATCCGGCTGGTCAGGGCAAGTCCCCTTTTTGGGATGGAGGGTACGCGATCAGCGGAATGCGCGGGTCGGTGAAGGACTGTATCCGGCTGGTCAGGGCAAGTCCCCTTTTTGGGATGGAGGGTACGCGATCTCACGCTGGACAGCGTATGAGAGGCCAACGACCCGTTCCCGCCGGATGCGGTTGCGCTCATCGACATGCAGCTCGTACCAGATGCTGGAGCCGGGAACGAACAGCGACAGCACGGTGTGGCCCTCTTCGTCGCGTCCCACCTCATGCACGTCCTCCGCCCCGCCGCCCAGGTAGAGGTCGGTCGCGGCGAGCGTCTCTGCCGTCAGCGGAAAGGTGTGGGGAGAGGGGTCCAGGCTGTTGAGCGCCTGCTCCGTCACAGTGAACGTTCCCGCCTGTTTCATGGCCTCCACGACCCGCGCGAGCCGCCCCGCCTGATCCGGGCCGGGTGGCCAGCGCAGCTTCAGCGTGGTCGGCCCCCCTGGCCATTCCGGGTCAGTCACCCTCACCTGGACGGTCGTCTCCCCCGGCGTCCACGCAAAGGGGGCCCGGAAACACCCACGGCCACAGGAACGCGGGTACAGCGTGAAGCTTCCAGCAGGCCCCTCGCCACTCACCCAGACACGCGTCTTCTCGCCCGGCTTTCCGGTCGGTTGCGCGACCTGCACGCGCAGTTCCCCCTCGGCGGCCGTGACGTACACGCTCAGGAATCCGACCTGATCGGCTGCGCGCACCGCCGCGCCCGCAGGAGGCGCGCCGAGGATGTTCGCGGCCGTGAGCGCCTGCGGCGGGGTGGCGTTCACCAGCCCCGCGCTCAGGAGCAACACGCCCAGCAGCGCGACGACTTCCGCAGGCACCAACCGCGACAGGCGCGAGGGGGTGGTCGTTCGAGACGGCATCGCCCGAGTGCGGGACAGCCAGGCCAGCGCCAGGGCGGCGAGCGCTGCGGCGACCTTGGCGAGGAGCAGCCGCCCGTACTGCGTCGTCCACAGTTCATCCGGGACTGCGAACTTCGGCCACGCCAGGACCAGACCGAGCAGCAGGAGCGGCCCCACCGTCCAGGCCGCCAGCCCCGCGTACCGCCCGGTGCCCGCCCTGATCCCTTCCGTCCACCCGGCGGCCCTCCCCGACCACAGCACCTGCGCGAGGTGGACCAGGGCTCCGACCCAGACCGCGGCGAGCAGCAGGTGCGCCAGACCGAGCGGCGTGAACCAGAAACTCTCGGCGTTGCCCAGGTGCCCCTGCCACGCCACGGCCAGCGCCCCGACGCCCAACGGGAGGCCCACGAAAGGCCGCGCGCGACCCCTGGCCATGAGGGCGCTCACCAGGAAGGCCAGCAGCGCCAGGGACGCCGCGACGCCCGGGCGGCTGGTCAGGACTGTGCTGACCGCTTGCGGACCGCTCCCGGCCAGGGACACGAGATGCACGGCGCTGCCCAGCACGGCCAGAACCGCGCCCAGGCCGATCCACGCGCGCGGCACGCTCTGCCCCCGCCACACGGACCGCTCGCTGATCCACCCGCCCAGCGCGAGGGCGAGCCCCACCAGCAGGAGGGTGCTGCCCGCCACCCAGGGGAGCGGCACCCCGTCCACGTTGTCCTGCAACCCGGGAATCGCCCCCTCGGGACCCACGCCGAAGGCGAACTCCCCGCTGGAGAGGTGCCCGTCACTCGCCACCACCTGCCACGCCACCACGTACACGCCCGGCTTCAGGGACGGCAGGGTCGCCAGCAGATTCCGGGCGTCGGCACCGGGGTGAAGCTCACGGACCTCCAGCAGCCCTCCCTTCAATACCCGAACCCTGACCTGGGCCGAGTGCAGACTCACGGGTTCGCTGAACTGCAACGCGAGTTCCCGTGACGCCTCGGTAAAGCGCGCCCCGGCACGCGGGCTGGTGTTGACCAGGAAGGCGTGTGCGGCGGCGCCGGACAGCCAGCCGAGGCTGAACACCACGAGGAGGACCCGTACCGGCCGCGCCAAGCGGTCAGCGTGCCGGGTCACGGGCGGAGCCAGCGCTCCAGGTCGTCGAGTTCCTCACCGGTGATCTCGCCACGCGCGAAACGCTCGCGCGCCAGTTGCCACGCCCGGTCCGGCCCATCGTCGCGACGGCCATCACGGGTCAGCCGCACCGCCAGGTACACCACGGCGGCAATCACGGCCACCCACAGCAGCAGGCTCAGCAGCATGCCGCCGCCACATCCCATCATTCCCATCATCACGGTCACTCCCCGCGCACGCCGTCCACGCAGGGAACAGGCCGTCACGCTGCTGAGAACAAGGTAGCGTCCCTCTGTTCAACTTCAATAAAGCGGGGACCCGCGTTCTGAGGGGGTCCCCGGCGCCTTCGGCCTGGCTTCAGGCGTGCGCCATCCGCCGACAGGAATCGGCACAGCGGCGGCAGGTGTTCGCGCACGTCCGCATCTGCGGGTCGTCCCCCAGCGCCTCGCAGCTCTCCGCGCAGCGCTCGCACACCTCCGCGCATACCCCGCACACCCGCGCGTGCAGCTCCGAGCCACGCAGCATGAAGTCCTCGCTGGTGTGGCAGATCATCGCGCAGTCCATCAGCAGGCGGACGTGCGACGCCTCCGCGTGCCGCCCGCCCTGCTGGAGGCAGTAGTTCAGCGTCTGCAAGCACACGTCGTGACAGTCGGAACAGGCCTGAATGCAGTCCTGCATCATCGAGGGGCTATTGTTCGTGCCCGTCTGCTGCGCGTTCGTCATGTGATCCTCCCATGGTGTCCAGGGCTTGGGTTCGGGGTGTTCCGACCAGTGAGCGGCATGTTCTACGTCATGGCTTCCCCCTCAGCGGGCAATGATCTTGCCGCGGTACATGTTCATCCCGCAGGTGAACTCGTACTCGCCGGGCTGCGCGGGCGTCACCTCCAGCGGCACCGTCTGGTTCTCCGGCAGGTGCGCCCGCTGCCCGAAGGCGGGGAGGACCACTTCCTCCCCGCAGGTGCTGGCCTCCCGCCGCGTGAAGTTCAGCCGCACCGGCTGCCCGGCCTGCACCTCGATCACGGCGGGCTGGTACCCGCCCTTCACCGACACATCAACTTCCTGCAGGCCACCCCAGGCTTTTATCTTGACTGGGGGCAAGGAAAAGGGCTGATAGGGAGTTGTGCGACCACCCATCAGCCCACTGCCCTTTTTAACCCAAATCCCGGACTGGCGTGACCAGAAGCGCATCCATTACCCCTGGAATGCGCTCTGGACGGTCATTCTGGTCGGTCTGCTGACAGGACCAGAAAACATCCTGGCCCTGTCCCAGTGGCTGCAAGGGCAGCGCGAGGTGCTGTGTCAGCACCTCGCGCTGGACCGGATCCCCCAACAGGCCATGATTTACCGCTTCTTCTGGTCGCTGGAACAGCATCTCGCCCAGCTTCAGACCGCCCTGTTGGCCTGGGTGAACGCCCAACATCCTACGGCGCATGACCGACTCGTCCTGCTGGCGGGTGACGGCAAAGTCCTCAAGGGGAGCGGGCGAGAGGGCCAGGCGGCCCTCTCGTTCCTGTCGGTGTTTTTCCACGAGTTGACGGTGACGGTGACGCAGGCGGACCAGGCAGGACGACACGAGGCCAAAGGGATGGGGGAACTGCTGGTGACCCTCACCGCTGTCTTTGGACCCAACTGGCTGCTGTCTTTGGACCCAACTGGCTGCTGACGTTGGACGCGGCCTATACCGAGCGAGGCTTCACCACGCAGGTGATCGAGGCAGGCGGAGCCTACCTCGTTCCCCTCAAGAACAACGTCAAAGAATTGAAGGAATGGGCCAAGTTGGCCTTCAGCTACCCGACGCAGAACGGCGTGGTGGATGTGGAATACCGCAGTGGGGAGGTCTGGGAGCGGCGTAGCCAGGTCATCACCGGTGCTGATCTTCCCGAAGCGATTTCTCAAGCCCTTCCTGACGTGAAGACGCTGATTCGCCGCGAACATCGGATCACTCGCCGCAATGGCCTCCAGACTGTAGAAGTCCGCTATGCCGTCAGCAGCAGGCTGCTGACGGCCCAGGAAGCGGAGGACTGCTGGCGGGGCCATTGGGGCATTGAAAATCGCAGCCATCATCGCCGCGATACCGTCCTCCACGAAGATCGCTGTCGTTTGCGAAAGGGCGCTCAGGGACGTGCTGTCCTCAATGGCGTGGTCCTGGCCCTGCTGACCTCACAGTCGCGCCACCTCACCGCGCTCGTTCGCCAACTCCGCCTCAACCCCCTCGCCGCCCTCCGCCTCCTCATCCCTGAACCCAGTTGAGATAAAAGCCTGAGGCCACCCTCCTTTGTTTGCGCCTGCACGCTTTCCCGCTGGCACAGCCAGAAGTACCAGACGATCCAGGCGATCAAGCCGAGGCCCACCAGCGTGACGATCCACTGCGCCGTGCTCATGCCCTCACCTCCCGTGGGCGGAAGAACCGCAACCGGTTCGCGTTGGTCACCACGCTCACGCTGGAGAACGCCATCGCTGCACCTGCCAGGATCGGCGAAAGCAGCACCCCGAAGAAGGGGTACAGCACGCCCGCGGCGATGGGAACGCCGACGACGTTGTACGCGAAGGCCCAGAACAGGTTCTGCTTGATGTTCCGCAGCGTGGCGCGGGACAACTCCACAGCCGTCACGACGCCCCGCAGACTGCCGCCCACCAGCGTGACGTCCGCCGCCTCGATCGCCACATCGGTTCCAGTCCCGATGGCGAAGCCCACGTCCGCCTGGGCGAGGGCGGGCGCGTCGTTGATGCCGTCCCCCACCATGCCGACCAGACGTGCGCCGCGCCCCCCGCGCGCCTTGCCCGGTTCATTCGCCTGCTGGAGTTCTGCCACGTGCCGCGCCTTATCCTCGGGGAGCACGTCCGCCAGCACCTGCGTGATGCCCGCCTGCTGGGCAATCGCCCGCGCGGTGCGTTCGTTGTCACCCGTCATCATCACGACGTCCAGTCCCCGCGCCCGCAAGGCCCGGATGGCCTCCACTGAGTCTGGCTTAAGGGTGTCCGCCACCGCGATCACCCCCGCCGGCTGGCCGTCCACCGCCACGAACATCGGCGTCTTCCCCTCGTCCGCGAGGCGCTCGGCGAGTTCACCAAAGGACCGTCCCTCCACACCCGCGCGGCGCATCAGCTTCGCGTTCCCCACCAGCACCTGCCGCCCGGCCACGGTCGCTTCCACCCCATAGCCCGGCAGCGCCTCGAAGGCTTCCGGCTCGCCCAGGTCGATCCTCCGCGCCTGGGCCCCCCGCACAATCGCGGCGGCCAGCGGGTGCTCGCTGCGTTTGTCCGCCACCGCCGCGAGCATCAGGAGTTCCGCCTCACCGAACTTCCCGAGCGGCTGCACCTCCGTCACTTCCGGCTTCCCCTGCGTGATCGTGCCGGTCTTGTCGAGCACGATCACGTCCAGCCGCGCCGCCGTCTCCAGCGCCTCCCCGTTCCTGATCAGCACGCCGTATTCGGCGGCCTTGCCGATGCCAACCATCAGGCCCATTGGTGTGGCCAGGCCCAGCGCGCAGGGGCAGGCGATCACCAGCACCGTCACGGCGGTCACGACGGCGAAGTTCAGGGCGGGGGCGGGGCCGAAGTTGAACCACACCAGGAATGTGAGGATCGCGATGATCATCACCGTGGGCACGAAGTAGGAGCTGATGACGTCGGCAAGGCGTGCGATCGGGGCCTTGCTGCCCTGCGCCTGCTGCACCAGGCGCACGATCTGCGCGAGGGCGGTGTCCTTCCCGATCTTCGTCGCGCGGAAGGTGAAGGCCCCCGTCGTGTTCAGGCTCGACCCGATCACCGGGTCGCCGGGGCGTTTGTCGACCGGCACGCTCTCGCCCGTCACGACGCTCTCGTCCAGGGCGCTCTGGCCGTCCACGATCACGCCGTCCACCGGCACCTTGCTCCCCGGGCCGCACCCGCACCAGGTCCCCGACCGCAACCTGCTCGACCGGGACTTCCACCTCCACGCCGTCCCGCACGACCCGCACGGTTTTCGCCTGCAACTCCAGCAGCTTGCGGATCGCGGCGCCCGACCGGGCCTTGGCACGGACCTCCAGCGCCTGCCCCAGGACGATCAGCGCAATCACGATCACCGCCACGTCGAAGAACATGCCGGCGGTCCCTTCCGGGAAGAAGCGCGGGGCGAGGACCGCCGCAGTGGAGTACAGCCAGGCGACACCAGTGCCCAGCGCGACCAGCGTGTCCATGTTCGCGTTGTGGTTGCGAAAGTTGTTCCACGCGCCAGAGAAGAACTGTCCGCCAGACCATGCCAGCACCGGCAGGGTCAGGCCGGCCGCGGCCAGACCGATGACGCGCTCGTAAGGCATCAACGCTTCCCCAAACGCGGGATTCAGTTCCATGAACATCGTGACGAGCACCGGCACGCCGACGATCACCGCGAACCAGAACTTGCGCATCAGCGTCCGGTACTCCTGGGCGCGCGCAACGTCTTGTGGGTCAAGCCCCAAGGCAGGCACGTCCGGCGCGGAGAGTTTCAGCCCCGCTGCGTCCGCCGCCGCCACGAGGTCCGCCAGGTCCACCCCGCCGCTCAGGTGCTGCACGTGCACTTTCCGCGCGTCCAGATCCACGTGCGCCTGGACCACACCCGGCACCCGCGACAGCACCCCTTCCAGCTCCGCAGCGTTCACGAACGGTTCCAGGCCCACCACGTCCAGCGCCCTTTCACCCGTGCGGACCCCGTACCCGCCGCCCTCCACCGCGCGTTTGAGTTGCGCGAGGTCCACCTGCGCCGGGTCGTATTCCACGTACGCCTTCTCCAGGGGCAGGTTCACCTCCGCCCGCTTCACGCCGTCCGTGCGCACGAGCTGCTTCTCGACGGTCCGCACGCAGCTCGCGCAGGACAGCCCCTCCAGCGGCAGTTCTGTCTTCTCGGTGCGCTGGTCCCGCGTCGTCATGGCCTCTCTCCTCCTCGTCAGGACACCCCTGGCATCCCCGCCACCGTAAGAGCACTATGTTCAGCTTCAATAAAACAGGGTCTTTTGTTTTGCTTCATCCACCGCGCAGACCCGCTGCATCACGTGTCTCCGGGGTTTATTGAAGTTGAACAGACGTTCTCTACCGTGGAGGGCATGAAACTCTTCGGGATGTGCCTGAACTGGAAGGTGCTCGTGGGCCTCGCCGCCCTGGCCGTAGGCCTGTACTTCGCCGTGTCCCCGGGCGCGTTCACCGCCGCGCTGCCCTTCCTGCTGGCAGCGGCGTGCCCGCTCTCGATGCTGCTGATGATGCGCTTCATGCCCCATGGGAGTCACGTGGCGAAGCCGGAACCTGCCCCGCAGCCTGAACTCGCCCCAGCGTCCGTTCCCGTGCAGGCCACGGCCTTCAGGGAGTGACATGACGACGAAGGCTCGAACGGTCACTGCTGCACCCCCCACCCGGCGCCGTGTGCTGTTGCCGGCGGCCCTGCTCACGGCGGCCTTGCTGGGCGGTACGCTGTGGTGGCAGACGCAGGGCAACCAGGTGAGGGTGGCTCAGCGCCTGAGCGGCGACTTCCACGCCTTGCGGGTCCTCCCGGATGGCCGCCTGCTGTACGGGCAGCATGCGGGCGTCTCGGTCAGTTCGGACGGGGGGAGAACGTGGGGCCCGACTGATGGTGCTGGGGACGCCATGGCGCTCGCCTCGTCCGCGCGGACACCCGGCACGCTGGTGCTGGCCGGGCACGACGTGCTGAAGACCAGCCGCGACGGCGGGCAGACCTGGCAGGACAGCGGGTTCGGGAACCTGCCGGGCACGGACATCCACGGGTTTGCCGCCCTGCCCGACCAGCC
The DNA here is from genome assembly GCF_000599865.1 of Deinococcus phoenicis. GTDB lineage: Bacteria > Deinococcota > Deinococci > Deinococcales > Deinococcaceae > Deinococcus > Deinococcus phoenicis. The sequence continues at coordinate 7,773 of NZ_JHAC01000093.1, forward strand.
GGACGTGTGGTACGCGAATATCGCCGGGCGGGGCCTGTACCGCACCGAGAACGGCCAGGACTGGCGGTTCGTGTCCCCGGCGACGGCGGGCGCAATGGCGCTTGCGGTGGGGCCGGGGCCGTTCCCGCGTCTCTATGCCCTCACCATGGGTGATGGCCTGATCGTCTCGGATAACGGCACGACCTGGCAGCGGGCCGGGGACGCGCCGCAGGCCGCCGGTTCCGGCCTGGACGTTCATCCTGTGAGCGGCAACGTGTATATCGCCGGTCCCACCGGCGTGGCACGTTCGGAGGACAGGGGCGCAACCTGGACGGACCTGAACCTGCCGGAAGGCGCGCTGCTGGTCACCGCCGACCCACAGGACGAAGCGAAGCTGTACGCCGCCGCCGAAAGTGGCGTGGTGTACCGCTCGGTGGACGGGGGGAGCACTTGGAGCCGGTGAGGACGCGGTGGCTGCTCGTCGGGTCGGGCGCGGCCCTGGTGGCGCTCCTCGTCGCGTGGCCAGCCGTGGCGCCGGGCCTGCGGCAGGCGGCCCTGGACCTGTACCGCCTGAGCGGCACCCTGAACGGGACCCTGGCCGGTCCCATCAGCGCCCTGCGGTTCCAGACCGGCGCTTCGCTCCTCACGCCGTTCCTGCTGGGACTGCTGGCCGCCACCGCGCCCTGTCAGCTCTCCACCGGCGCGGCCACCCTCGCGTATGTCGCGCGGGACGGTCACGCGGGGGGAGCGTGGCCGCGCAGCCTGGCCTTCGTGCTCGCGCGCCTGCTGGTGTACCTGGTGCTTGGCGCGGTGGCCGTGTACGTCTTCGGCGGAAGCGTGACGGCCTCAGGCCCCTTCTTCACGGGCGTCCGGCGGGTGCTGGGGCCACTGATGTTCCTGGTGGGCCTGGTGATGGTCGGCGTGCTCCGCCCGCGCTTCACGGTCGGTGCGCGGCTCGCGGAGCGGCTGGAGGAGCGCGCCCGGGTGCGGCGCGGCACCCTGGGGGCGTTCGCCCTGGGTCTGGCCTTCAGCTTCGCGTTCTGTCCGACGCTCTTCCTGCTCTACTTTGGCCTGACCCTCCCCCTGGCGCTCACCGCGCCGCTGGGGGCGCTGTATCCGGCCGCGTTCGTGCTGGGGATGATGCTTCCCCTGCTGGTCCTGGTCGCGTTCCTGCCAGCGGCATCGGCCAGCGGGCGGCAGACGTACATCGGTGGACTCCGGCGCGTCCACCGGCTCGCCACGCCCCTGGCGGGTGCCGTGTTCGTTCTGGCTGGGCTGTACGACACCTTCATCTACTGGTTGCTCTGACGGCGATCAGGACAGGTCGGGGTGCTGCCGGGTCTGCACCCACCGCTTGTCCTGGTGAACGCCAGGACGCGTGATCCTGGTACCCCGGCCAGCCCAGGCAGACGTGGGAGGTATCGGACGCGCCGGGACTGGACGTCCTCAGGTGGCCCGGGCCGTTCATACAAGGACCGGTGCTGAAGGATTCATACGGGCTTGCTCTGATTCCAGAACATCCGGAAAAGCGCCGGATGTTCTTCCATCGCCGCCAGCCCGTATCTTTTGTTACTCGCTCCGCTCGGATGATTCCAAGGAATCACCGCAATTTGGTATCAGGTGTGAGGCCGTGACAGGCACAGACCGAAGTGCCGAACGAGTTCAAAGGTGGCGACGGTCAGCACCGCCAGTTGCACCAGCGGCACCACGCCCACTTCGAGGCCGGGTATCAGCGGCATCCGGTCGCTGTAGGACCACCAGCCCAGCGCGCGTGACACCCACTCGCCCAACACCCCCGCCACGAGACCGCCCATGACCACCCACCCGACGTCACGGGCGTCACGCCGGCACACCCACCGTGCCTCCCCGTGCCTCAGCGCAAGTGCCGTGTAGGCCGCCGCCGAGAAGGCGGCGTCGCCCAGCGAGGCCGCCGCGCACAGGGTCCAGGAGGTGGGGGACCAGTCCATGCCCTCAAAGAGGGGCATTTGCAGCATCTCCCAGGTGAAGTTGAGAACGAAGGCGATGCCGGAGATGGACACCAGAGCGGTGTTGAGCGTCCGGCGGTCCAGGGTCACGCCAAACCGTCCGTGTCGGGAAAAGCTTCGAGCGTCACCAGGACGCCGCCCAGATGACGTTCCCGCACCTCCACCGCAAAGCTCGCAGCGCGCAGCAATTCGGGTGTGGGCCGGTTCGGATGGCAGCCGACCACCGGATCGAAGACCGGGTCGATCAGGTCGGCCATCCGGCCCAGCCACGGGTTGGGGGGACGTACATGCTCCAGCGCCAGCAGCCGTCCACCGGGCCGCAGCACCCGGCGCACCTCCGCAAAGAGGCGTGACGGATCGGGAATGCCGCAGAGCGCGAGGGAACTCACGACGGTGTCAAAGCGCGTGTCCTCGAATGGCAGGGTCTGGGCATCGTGCTGCACGAAGTGCACCGGGAACGGCAGGGTCAGGGCCTTGAGGTGCGCCTGGTGGAACATCCCGCCACTCAGGTCGAGGGCTGTGAGGCACTGCACGGTGTCCGGGTAGTGCGCGAATGTCGCGCCCGTTCCCACCCCGAGTTCCAGCACGTCTCCACGGGCACTCGCAAGGAGGCGAGAACGCAACTCGTTCAGAAGGCGGGTTCGCATGGCGGCGTCGTAACGGGCGGCGACGCGGTCATAGAGGTGCTGGACGCGCTCGGCGTTCGCCATAGGGTCCTCCAGAGATGGCGGGGGCACACCCGTTCGGCGGCCCCCGCCCGGACGTCACGCGTTACTGGCCGGGCACGTTCGACGCGCTGTCGGTCGGCTGGGAGACTTCCCGCACGACCTGGCCGACCTTACCGCTGGTGTCCAGCGCCACATCGGCTTGCGACACCATGCCGCAGCAGCCGCCCTGGTGGTCCACCACGGCGACACGGCGCACCTGGTTGTCCTCCATCGCCTTACAGCAGTCATCCACGCTGTCTTCCGGGGTGACGGTCACGACGGAGGTGGACATGCAGTCGCGCGCGGACATGCTCCTCACGTCCTTCCCCTGGGCAACGCCGCGCAGGGCAATGTCCCGGTCGGTGATCATCCCGACGGGCTTCTTGCTGTCCTGATCCTCCACGACGGGAATGCAGCCGCAATCGTGCTGTTCCATCATCCGGGCCACTTCGGGCAAGGGTGTGTCGGGCGCGCAGCAGGCGGGGTTACTGGTCATCACGTCTTTCACTTGCATAGGGTCCTCCCTGGAACGAACGGGGCGTGAACAGCCCAACTTCTCCTGTGCGTGGTGATGGACGGGCGTGGGTGAAGGCTCTCCCAGACTCGCTTTACTGAGAGCCGCTCAGAACCTCGCCACTGATCGCGTGAATCCGCAGGGTACCGGCCCTGCTCCCCAGGAGGTAGCGCACCTGGTAGTGATCACCCAGGCGGTCAACGCCCGTGATGCGCACCATCCCGCCCGTAGACTGTCCCTGGAGAAACGCCCGGGCGACCGCTTCGACCGCTGTCCGGCTGAATCCCGAGGCGGCGCTCGTTTGTCCGCCCATCATGGGCATACCTCCTGGGCCGCCCATGCCCTGCATCATCTGCATGCACTGCCCCATCATCGCGTCCATTTCAGTGCTCTGCCCCATGCCCTGGGACATGGGCGTCGTGCCTTGAGCGAAGGCAGCCGACAGGAGCAGCATTGACGTGAGGACAACTCGCTTCATGGAACCTCCCAGTCGTTCGGTTTGAATCCCGAACGGGGCCACCGTACCTGCGGTCTGTTCAGTCTCAATAAAGGTGAGGAGAGGCTTCAGGTTTTCAGTCGAGGTTGCGATGCACGGCCCCCTGTTCGTCCACCCAGACGGCCTCGCCGGGCCGTTTGGGATTCACGGCGATCACGCTGGCGGCCCCGTCTGCCACGCGCGACCAGGCGCCTTTCTGCTGACGCCACACGCCGCTCTTCCCCCCACCCAGAGGGCACCGTCCGCCGCCATGCTGAGGGTGTAGGGCTGGCTTTCGGGGGTCTGGAGCATGGTGAAGGACTTCCCGCCGTCAGCGGAGCGCCACAAGCCTGTCCGGGCGGAGAGCGCGTAGAGGCTCCCGCCCGAACCGGCTGCCAGCTTCATCACGTCCGGGGGAAGGTTCTGCGCGGCGAGCGGCGTCCAGGTCGCGCCGCCGTCGGTCCTGCCGTACAGGCCCGTCGCGGCTTCCCAGGCGAAGTGCCGCCTGCTGTTCTCTGGGTCCACCGCGTACCCGTGCAGGTCCGTGCCGCCCAGGCCTTTGGGCTTGCGGTTCGTCCAGCGCTTCCCGTCGCCGCTGGTGGCGTACACGTCGTGCCCGGCGAGGACCAGGGTCCTTCCGGCCTGTTGTAGATTCATCGCGTCGAAATTGGGCTTGTCCAGCAGCTTTTTCCAGGTCACGCCCCGGTCGGTGCTGACCTGGACGCCGTCATGGTGCCCGAACAGGAGGCGGCCATCCGGAAGCCACAGCAGGGCGTGCGCGTCGCGGGTGCGGAGTTGGCCGACGGCGTGCGATTCACTGCCGTGGGCACCCGCCGTGGTCAGGGCGAATGCGGCGAGAAGGAGGGAGAGGCGCTTCACGGCAGGCATGCTCGCAAAGCACTGTTCAGCTTTGATAAAGCGCAGGGGCTCCAACGGGATTGACGCCGTACACGACGTGACGCCGGGTTTTATTGAGGTTGAACACGTGCCGCGTAGCGTGGGCACGTGACGAAAGCGAGCAGGAAACCCGACGTGAAGTTCAGCTCGGCGCCGCAGCGCCGCAACCCCTGGCCCGCCGTGCTGGTCGGGGCACTCGCCCTGGCGCTGGTGAGTGGGGCGTGGTGGGCCCGTTCGGGTGGCGAAGCCGGAGGGTTGGGCCAGACGTTCCCCAACCAGGGGCAGGAGCACATTGCTTTCGGTGCTCAGCACCCCCCGTACAACTCGTTCCCGGCCACCAGCGGCTGGCATTACGTGCAGCCGCAGCCGTGGGGCACCTTCGTGTACGAGATTGCGCCGGAGACCCTGGTGCACAACCTGGAGCACGGTGGCGTGGTCATCCAGTACAACCCGGCGCTGCTGAAGGGGGACATCGGGAAGCTGGAGGCGATTCAGAAGCGCTTTCCGAACAAGACGGTGGTTGCCCCGAACGCACAGTTGAAGGTGCCGCTGGCCGTGACGGCCTGGCGGCGGCTGTACACTCTGGACACGCTGGACGAGGCGAAGATCGTGGACTTCATCGAACGGTACAAGAACCGTGCCCCCGAGCGTTTCCCCGAATGAAGTCCGCCGACCGGGGTGGTCGGTGAGGCGCTGGCTGCCCCCGGTGCTCGCGGCCCTGGTGGTGACGGTGCTGGCGGTGGCTCTGTTGCGCCCCAGCAAGGGTATAGAGTCACCGCTGGTGGGAAAGCCGGCCCCGGACTTCACGCTGGTCACGCTCGACGGCCAAGCCTTCCGGCTGCGGGACCACCTGGGCGGGCCGGTGATCGTGAACTTCTGGGCGTCGTGGTGCATTCCCTGCCGGGAGGAGGCTCCCATGCTGGGTGAGTTCGCACGGGACGCGCGGAACCTCACGATGGTGGGCGTGGTGTTTCAGGACCAGCCCGACGCGGCAAGGGCCTTCGTGCGGGAGTTCGCCGTGCCGTACCCCGGCGTGATCGACCGGCAGTCCCGGACGGCCATCGACTACGGCGTCGGGGGGATTCCCGAGACGTTTTTTATCGACGCAAACGGGGTGATTCAGGAGAAACACAACGGTCCCTTCACCCGGGAGGCGCTGTGGGCCAGCGCCCGGCGGATCGGCGTGCAGTTCTGACCGTGCGCGACAACCCGACAGGACCCTGAGATGCCTGACATACTGGGGGGACGCATGAATACGGTGCTGGTGGTGGACGACGAGCCGAGCGTGCGCAAGGTGGCCTCGGCGTACCTGGAGCGTGAAGGGTTCGAGGTCCGCACGGCGGCGGACGGTATGGACGGTCTGCGGCAGGCGGAGGAGGGCGGTCTGGCGCTGGTCGTGCTCGACGTGATGCTGCCGAAGATGAACGGGCTGGACGTCTGCAAACGGATTCGCGCCGCCTCGAACGTGCCGATCATTCTGCTCACGGCCCGCGGGGAGGAGTTCGACCGGGTGCTGGGCCTGGAACTCGGCGCGGACGACTACGTGGTCAAGCCCTTCAGCCCGCGGGAACTGGTGGCGCGGGTGAAGGCGATCCTGCGGCGCACCTCCGGCGAGGCGGCCCCCGCGCCCGTGATGTACGAGGGGCTGCGCGTGGATCCGGTGACGCGCACGGCGAGCCTGGCCGGACAGGCGCTGGACCTGAGTGCGCTGGAGTTCGACCTGCTGTACGAACTCGCCCGGGCACCGGGAAGGGTATTCGCCCGCAACGAACTCATTCAGCGGGTGTGGGGGGAGGATTTCCCGGGGGTGGACCGGGTGGTGGACGTGCACATGGTGAGTCTGCGCAAGCACCTGGGGGAGTCCGGGCAGTCGCCGCGCTTCATCCATGCCGTGCGGGGGGTGGGGTACCGCTTTGGCCGCCCCGAGTAAGCCCGCTTCCGGGCTCGGCCTGAGAGCAAAGCTGCTGCTCTCGTACCTGGCGGTGATCGCGCTGGCCGCCACGACGATGATCGTGATCGCGGAGTGGACGGCCCCGCTCTTCTACCGGACACACATTGAGCAGATGGTGCAGATGTTCGGCATCCGCAACATCCCGGAGATGCGCCGTCAACTGTCCGAGGGCTTCACCGGCGCGTTCGGGAGCGCCCTCGCCGTCGCCAGTTTCATGACACTGCTGGTGGCGCTGGGTGTGAGTGCTTTTGTCAGCCGGCAGATTCTGCGGTCCGTGAAACGTGTCAGCCACGCGAGCACCCGCATCGCCGCGGGGCATTACGCCGAGCGGCTGCCGGAGATGGGCCGGGATGAACTGGGGGAATTGACGGGCAGCTTCAACCGCATGGCCGAGGCCCTGGAGGCGACGGAGATGCGGCGCCGGGAACTGATCGGGACAGTCGCCCACGAGTTGCGCACGCCGCTGACTGGGATGCGGGGCCTGACGGAAGGGCTGCTGGACGGCGTGTTTCGCCTTGAGGAGGCCGGGCCGGACCTCATTCGGGAGATCCGGCGGCTGGAGCGGCTGACGCAGGACCTGTCCCTGGTGACGCAGGCGGAGGCAGGCGTGATTCCGGTGATGCCGCGTCCAGTTCACCTGGCGGAACTCGCCCGCTCGGCCTGCGCGCAGTTCGAGTGGCCCTTTGCAAACAAGGGGTTGTCCCTGGGGCTGGACACGCAGCGCGATGCGCGGGTACTCGCGGATCCGGACCGGGTCACTCAGGTGCTGGTCAACCTCTTGTCGAATGCGCTCCGCCACACTCAGGTGGGAGGCGTGACGCTGCACGTGGACGGGAATGGGAGGTGCGGTTGGGTGGACGTGCAGGACACCGGGGAGGGCATCGCGCCGCAAGACCTTCCGCATGTCTTCGAGCGCTTCTACCGCTCGGACAAGTCCCGTGCGCGGGACGCGGACGAGAGCGTCGGGGCGGGGGTGGGCCTCACCGTATCCCGGCACCTTGTTGAGGCGATGGGCGGGGCCATCCAGGTGGTGAGCACAGGGGAGGAGGGGACGACATTTAGGGTGGAGCTGCCACTCGCTTTGGGAACCGAACAGGGAGTTACTGCCGTCTGACGTGGCCATTTCATGCTCTGAATTCCTGTTCGGGCGCCTCTTCGGCCTGCCCAAGGACAACCTGACCAGGCAGACACCAGCACGGTGGGGCGGGGACCATGCTGAGAAAGGGGGCAACTGAACAGTTGCCCCCTCGTGCCTGCCTGCTTATGGACGGTGCTGGGGATGGGGGTCCTGGCTCAGCCACTGCTGGTGCACCTGCTCGTGGTTGAGGTTCAGGTGGACGTGCTCGTCCACATGATCCACGGCGCTCAGCGGCAGCCAGTGGGCCTGACCGGAATCGTCGTTGGTCAGCTTGATGTACTCGCCGTCGACGCTGTCCACCTGTCCGTGGTCCATTCCGTTCGCGCACTTCACGGGCATCCCTGGCTTGATCTGCGACTGCATCGTCATACGTTGCCTCCTGGGTGGTCAGCGTACGCGCCCTCCTTCGGCTTCCAGATGAGTCTACCGCCAATTCCATTTCATGTCTGAGCAGACTTACATATGAACCGTCACTCAGGTATAGTGGGGCCATGACCTCCTCGTCCTCCCGCTCGGATCCCCCTCGGCCGGGGACGGCCCACCTGACCTACTTCGTGGAGGGAATGGACTGTGCCAGTTGCGTGCAGAAAGTCGAGCGCATGATGGCCACCCTGCCCGGCGCGACCGGCGTGAAGACCAGCTTCAACAAGCAGACCCTGGACCTGGACCTTGATGAGACGCAAACGGCACGGACCGCCCTGGAAGGCAACCTGAAGGCCCTGGGGTACACGCCTTCCCTGCTTAGCGGGGAAGCGTCCCCCGCGCCCGCCCAGGCGGAGACCGCCCACCTGACTTACTTCGTGGAGGGAATGGACTGCGCCAGTTGCGTGCAGAAAGTCGAGCGTATGATCGCCACGCTGCCCGGCGCGACCGGCGTGAAGACCAGCTTTAACAAGCAGACCCTGGACCTGGACCTCGACGAGCGGCAGACCCAGCGAGCGACGCTGGAAGGCAACCTGAAGGCGCTGGGGTACACGCCTTCCCTGCTGGGAAAGGCCCCCGCATCCACCGCCCAGAACCACGCTCACCACGAAGGTCATGACCATGACCACAGTGGCCACGACCACGCGGGGCACGGCCATGTCCACGAGGCCCCGAAGCCCGGTCAACCCTGGTACGCGACCGGTCAGGGCAAACTGGTCGTCACCTCCGGCGTGCTGCTGATCCTGGCCTGGCTCTTCAGCTTCATTGAGCCGCAACTCGCCACGTACGGCTTCATTGCCGCGACGCTGCTGGGCGTGTGGCCGCTGGCAAAAAAGGCGGTCGCCAGTGCCCGCTTCGGCGACCCCTTCAGCATCAACATGCTCGTCAGCCTCGCCGCCATCGGTGCCGTGCTGATCGGGCAGGCCGCCGAGGGGGCGGTCGTCGTGTTCTTCTTCGCCGTGGGTGAGCTGCTGGAAGGCGTCGCCGCCGGACGCGCCCGCGCGGGCATTCAGGCGCTCGCAGCGCTCGCACCCAAGACGGCCCTGCTGATCGAAGGTCAGGGGACCCGCGAGGTTCCTGCTGATTCACTCGCCGTCGGCCAGACCGTGCAGGTGAATCCGGGGGCGCGGGTGCCCGCCGACGGCACCATCCTGACCGGCACCTCCAGCTTGGACGACAGCCCGGTGACGGGGGAAAGCGTCCCCGTCGTGAAGGGCGTCGGGGAGAGCGTGTACGCGGGCAGCATCAACACCGACGGCGTGCTCACGGTGCGGGTGGATAAGGCCGCCTCGGACAACACCATCGCCCGCATCATCCACCTCGTCGAGGAGGCCGAGGGCAGCAAGGCCCCCACCGCGCGCTTCATCGACCGCTTCAGCCGGTACTACACGCCCGGCGTGGTGCTGGTATCCGCGCTGGTGGCCCTGGTGCCCCCGCTGCTGTTCGGGGCGGCCTGGCACCCCTGGCTCTACAAGGGCATCGCCCTGCTGCTGATCGGCTGTCCCTGCGCCCTGGTGCTGAGTGTGCCCGCCGCGATCACCAGCGCCATCAGTGCCGGAACGCGGCGCGGCCTGCTGATCAAGGGCGGCGCGGCGCTGGAAACCATCGGCAGCGTCAGGACCATCGCGTTTGACAAGACCGGGACGCTGACGGCGGGCAAGCCCCGCGTCACAGACGTGGTCGGTCTGAACCTCGACCGCCAGGAGGTGCTGCGCCTGGCCGCCGCCGTGGAGTCGGGCAGCAGTCACCCGCTGGCCAAGGCCATCACCGACGCCGCCCGGCAGGCCAACCTGGCCCTGCCCCCGGTCACCGAGGCCCAGGCCATCCCCGGCAAGGCCGTCTCGGCCACGGTCGAGGGCCGCACCCTCAGCGTGAGTTCGCCTCGACATGCCGCAGCGCTGACCTCCCTGTCGGGCCAGCTCCAGCAGCAGATCGAGGCGTTCGAGGCGCAGGGCCGCACCGCCGTGGTGCTGCTGGACGGCAGGGCGCCCCTCGGCGTGATCGCCATCCGCGACGAGCCTCGGCCCGACGCGCGGGACGCCATCGCCGACCTCCAGCGCCTGGGCGTGCACACCGTCATGCTGACTGGGGACAACGGCCGCACCGGGCAGGCCATCGGACGTGACCTCGGGCTGGACGTGCAGGCGGAACTGCTGCCTGAGGACAAGCTGCGATTGATCGCGGACCTGAAAGCGCAGGGCGGCGTGGCGATGGTGGGCGACGGCATCAACGATGCCCCGGCCCTGGCCCAGGCGGACGTGGGCATCGCGATGGGCGGCGGTACGGACGTGGCCCTCGAAACCGCCGACGCCGCCCTGCTGCAGGAGCGTGTCACGGGTGTGGCCGATCTGGTGGCCCTGTCGCGCGCCACCATGGGCAACATCAAGGTCAATATCGCCTTTGCCCTGGGCCTCAAGGCGATCTTCCTGATCACCACGCTGCTGGGCTACACGAACCTCTGGATGGCGATCCTGGCCGATACTGGGGCCACCGCCATCGTCACCGCGAATGCCCTGCGCCTGCTGCGCTGGCAGGGCCGTGAACCCCGGACAACCCGTGCAGTCCCGGTCAGCGCCGCTCCCCACCGCGCCTGAGGAACCTCATGTCTGAGATCACGCTCTACACCGTCCCGGGCTGTGCGGATTGCGCAGCTATCAAGCGGCTTCTGACCCACCACGGGGCCGCCTTCACCGAGAAGAACGTGCGGGGCGACCCGGCGGCGCTCGCCGAGATGCAGCGCCGGGCGGACGTGCGCATCGCCCCGGTCACGGTCATCGGCGAGCAGGTCTTTAACGGCCCCTTCGACGAGCAGCGGCCCCGGATTCTGGCGGCCCTGCAGGCGGGAACCTCATCCTCTTGAGCGCGCCCCTCCAGCAAATCCTGTCGCTCACGCTGATCCCGGTGGCCGCCACCATCCTCGGCGGGGTAGCGGCCAGTTTCCGGACGCCCGGGGAGCGGCTGCGTTCCTTCGTGCAGCACTTCGCGGCGGGCGTGGTGTTCGCGGCAGTGGCCGGAGAGTTGCTGCCGGAGATCACGCGGGGCCATCAGCCGTTCGGGGTGGTGATCGGCTTTACGCTGGGCGTGGTGGCGATGCTGGTGATCCGGCAATTCGCCGAACGCCTGGAACGGCCCAGCGAGGTGGGCGGGCGCGCCCGGAGCGGGAATGTCAGCCTGGTCACGGTGGTCGGCATCGACGTGCTGATCGACGGCCTGCTGATCGGTGTGGGGTTCGCGGCGGGCGCGCGGGTGGGCACCCTGCTGGTGGTGGCCCTCACGCTGGAACTGCTGTTCCTGGGCGTCTCGGTGGCGTCCAGTCTGGGGGAGTCCGGCATGCCCCGGGGCCGCACGGTCCTGACCGTGACCGGGCTGAGCCTGCTGGTGATCCTGGGCGCGCTGCTGGGGGGTTCCCTCCTTCAGGGCCTGACCGGGTTCCCCCTGGAGGTCGTCCTGTCCTTTGGCGCGGCGGCCCTGCTGTTCCTGGTCACCGAGGAACTGCTCACCGAGGCGCACGAGGTGAAGGAGACGCCGCTGATCACCGCCGCCTTCTTCGCGGGCTTCGTGGCCCTCTACCTGCTGGAGCTGGCGTCGTGAGATGGCCGCCCCTGGGCCTGATCGCGGCCCTGCTGGCGCTGGAGGGGCTGCTCAAAGCCTGGGCCGCGGCAAATCTGACCCCGGGTGTGGACCGCGTTCTGCTGCCTGGCCTGCTGCATCTGGGCTTCACGCTGAACCCCGGCATGGCCTGGGGCCTGCTGGGCGGCTTCACGGCCCCCCTGGCCCTCCTGCGCCTGATTGTGGGCCTGGTGATCGTGGCCGCGCTCCTGTCCGGTCGCCTCCCCCGCGCCCGCCGCTGGCCCCTGGCACTGATCGCGGCGGGCGCGCTGGGCAATGCGGTGGACGGCCTGGCGCGCGGCGCGGTGGTCGATTACCTCACCTCGCCCCTGCTGGACGTGGTCACGCTCCCGCTCACGGGCCGGCCCTTTCCCATCTTCAACCTGTCGGACGTGCTGGTGTGTACGGGCACCCTCTGGCTGCTGCTCCATGCCTGGCAAGCAGAACGTCGCGCTGGACATTCCGCCTCTGACCGGCGTGCTACCTCTCAACCCAAGGAGAACCCATGAAACGACTGATCCTGCTGACCCTGCCCGCCTTGCTCGCCGCCTGCACCCAGGGAGGCGGTGACATCGAGGGCGTCAAGAGCTTCCAGAACAAGGGGGGGGCCCACCAGGAGGGCCGCGTCCCCTACGCCCAGACCCCCCCGGCAGGCGGACCGCACAACCCCGCCTGGCAGAACTGCGGCGTGTACGACCGGCCGCTCTACGACGAGTACGCCGTGCACAGCCTGGAACACGGGGCAGTGTGGCTCACCTACCGGCCGGACCTGCCCGCGGGCCAGGTCGAGGCGTTGAAGAAGCTGGTGGAAGGGCGCCCCTACACGCTGCTCTCTCCCCATGAGACGCAGACGGCCCCGCTGGTCCTAAGTGCCTGGAACAAGCAACTGGAGGTGCAGGACGTCTCGGACCCGCGCATCAAGCCGTTCCTCCAGAAATACGAGCAGGGCGGAGAAGCCCCGGAGATTGGTGCCTCATGCAGCGGCGCGTACAACGGCACGGTCTGAGCTTCTGGGCGGGCGGCGTGCTGGCGGCAGCGCTCCTGGGCGTGGGCACGGCCGTCATCTGGCCCCGCCCACCCGCCGAGGGGAGCCCCGAGGTGACCTTCGCCAGGGACATGAGCGCCCACCACGCCCAGGCGGTGGACATGAGCGTGACGATGGTCAAGCGGGCGGCCGACCCGGCGGTGAAGCTGCTCGCGCAGGACATCCTCCTCACGCAGCAGGCGCAGATCGGGCAGATGGGCGGCTGGCTGATGGCCTGGGGCCGTCCCCTGGCCAGCCAAGAAGCACCGATGGCGGGCATGGACCGGGCCAGCATGGGCCTGGCCTCCGCCGAGGACGAACGGGAGTTGCAGCACCTCCCCGTCAACACGGCGGAGACGCGGTATCTGGTGCTGATGCGGCGGCACCATCAGGGCGGCGTGGCGATGGCGAAGTCGGCCCTGAAGACCGTGAAGCGGCCGGAAGTCCGGGCCTTTGCCGAGCGGGTGGTGGCGGCACAGACCTCGGAGATCCAGGCCATCGACGCCCTGCTGAAGAAGCGCATGACAGGTCAACCCCCCGCGCAAGCGCAGCCCGAGATGCCGGAAATGGACGGCATGCAGCATGAGTGAACACGGCCACAGCCACGGCGCGAACGCGAGCGCCCGGCAGCTCAGCGTCGCCCTGGCCCTGACCGGGACGTTTCTGGTGGTGGAAGTGATTTACGGCTTCCTCTCCGGGAGTCTCGCGCTGCTGTCGGACGCGGGGCACATGCTGACCGACGTGATGGCGCTGGTCCTGTCCCTGTTTGCCATCCGTATCGGGCAGCGGGCCGCTGATGGAAAACGCACCTTCGGGTACCGCCGGGCCGAGATTCTGGCGGCGGCCCTGAATGCCGGGGCGCTCTTTGCCATCGGCCTGTACATCCTCTTCGAGGCGTACCGCCGCCTGCGCGAGCCGGTGGAGGTGCAGAGCACCACCATGCTGATCGTGGCCGTTCTCGGCCTGATCGTGAACCTGATCAGCGCCCGCATTCTCGTCTCGGGCAGCGAGCACAGTCTGAACGTGAAGTCCGCGTACCTGGAGGTCATGGGGGACCTGCTCGGCTCGGTGGCGGTGATCGTGGGCGCGCTGGTGATTCGCTTCACCGGCCTCACCTGGGTGGATCCTGTCCTGGGCGCAGGAATCGGTCTCTGGGTTTTGCCGCGCACCTGGGTTCTGCTGCGCTCCAGCGTCAACGTGCTGCTGGAAGGGGTGCCGGAAGGCGTGGATCTCGATGGGCTCCGGGCGGAACTGGCGGCCCTGCCCGGCGTGCAGGAGGTACACGACCTGCACGTCTGGAGCGTGACCAGTGGGCTGCACAGCCTCACCGCGCATCTGGTGGTGGCCACTGGCCAGCCGCAGGCCGCCCTGCTGCCTCAGGTACATGCCATCGCTGAGCGCCACGGGATTGAGCACAGCACGGTGCAATTCGAACCCCCGGATGCCCACGCCGGACAGGAGGGCCACGTTCACCCATGAAGCAGCGGCGCAAGCAGGTGGCCCTCCTGGTCCCGGCGAACGGGCTGGTCGATCTCGCCGTCGCGTTCGTGGCCTTGCGTCACCGGCACGCCCTGCTGGCCCCGATGTACGGTGCCCTGGGCGTGAGTCTGCTGCTGAGCCACGTTCAGAAGTGGCGCTGGCATCCCCGGCAGCAGGATCTCCTGTATCTGAGCGTGGGGCTGGGTCTGGCCCTGGGCTTCCTGATCACGGAAGTGCTGGCGTTGACGTAAGGGTGGGCCGCGCTTGCCTTTGCCCTGAGACCCCACACCCGAAAGGATGACGAACACGATGGGTGAACCGTCACATGTCTGAACCCGCTGCCGATCTGGAAGGCCGGGAAACCAAGACAGGTCTCCTGCAAAGCCTGGGACCGGGCCTGATCACGGGGGCTTCCGACGACGACCCCAGCGGGATTGCCACCTATTCCCAGGTGGGGGCCCAGTTCGGGTACGGCCTGCTGTGGTCCATGCTCTTCTCCTACCCGCTGATGGCGACCATTCAGGAGATCAGCGCCCGACTGGGGCGCGTGACCGGCCACGGCGTCGCCGGAAACCTGCGCCGCCATTACCCACCGGGATGGCTGTGGGGTCTCACGGCCCTCCTGGTCGTCGCCAACATCATCAATCTGGGGGCCGATATTGGCGCGATGGGCGAGGCGCTCCGGCTGCTGGTGGGCGGCCCGGCCCTCCTGTACGCCGCCCTGTTCGCGGCGGCGTCGGTCCTGCTCCAGGTCTTTGTGCCGTATACCCGCTACACCCGCATTCTGAAATGGCTCACGGTCTCCCTGTTTGCGTATGTGGCCACGGTCTTTGTGGTCCGTGTGCCCTGGGGCCTGGCCCTCAAGTCGACGGTGCTGCCCCACTTCACTTGGCAGGCCTCCTCGATTCAGGCTGTGGTGGCGGTGCTGGGCACCACCATCAGTCCCTACCTCTTCTTCTGGCAGGCCTCCGAGGAGGTGTCGGAAATGGACACCCGCCCGCGGGAAGAACCCCTGCGGCAGGCCCCCCAGCAGGCCCCGGTCCAGTTCCGCCGCATTCGGACGGACACCTTTGTGGGCATGGCCTTCTCCAACCTCGTGGCCTTCTTCATTATTCTGACCGCAGCTGTGGTTCTGAACGCTCAGGGCAAAACGTCCATTCAGACGGCAGCGCAGGCAGCGGAGGCCCTGAGGCCGGTGGCTGGCCCCTTCGCCTTCGCGCTGTTCGCCGCGGGCATCATCGGAACGGGCCTGCTCGCGCTGCCGGTGCTGGCCGGCTCCGCTGGCTACGCGCTGGGAGAGGCCCTGAAGTGGCCGGTGGGGTTGGAGCGCAAGCCCTATCAGGCCAGGGGGTTTTACGGCATCATCGCGGTCGCCACCCTGCTGGGCCTGACCCTGGACCTCCTGCACATTGACCCGATCAAGGCGCTCTATTACGCGGCCATCATCAATGGCGTCAGTGCCGCGCCCGTCATGATCCTGATCATGCTGATGACCTCCAACCGCCGGGTGATGGGGGAATTCACCGTGAAAGGCTGGTTGAAATGGCTGGGCTGGACCGGTGCGGGCGTGATGCTGGCCGCCGCCGCAGCCCTGTTCCTTACGCGGGGCCAGTGATGGCCGGAGCCAGGTTGTCTCTGACGCGCATGTCGCGCCCTGCAGTTGGTCCGCTCCTCCCCACCCTTTTGACAGGAGAACTTTGTCCATGAAGACTGTCCCCCCGCGCCCTGTCTGGCGCTCCGCCTTGTGGGCATTCCTGGCCGTCACGCTCCTGCTGAGCGGCGTCTGGGCTTATGCACGCCTGAAAAGCCCCTTTCCTTTTTACGGCACGGTCTACACTCCCGTGACCGCCGCGCCCGCCCTGACCGGAACCGGGGAGAACGGCAAGGCGTTTTCCCTGAGCGACCTGCGTGGAAAAACGGTGGCGGTGTTCTTTGGCTTCCTGCACTGCCCGAACGTCTGCCCGACGACCCTGGCGTCCCTCGAACGGGTTCGCCAGGCGCTGCCGCCCCAGGACCGCGAGAACTTCCGCACTGTGCTGGTCACGCTCGATCCGGCGCGCGATGATGTGACGAAGCTGCGCCAGTACGTGACCTTTTTCAGTCCCAGGGCCAAAGG
Organism: Deinococcus phoenicis; assembly: GCF_000599865.1. Classification (GTDB taxonomy): domain Bacteria; phylum Deinococcota; class Deinococci; order Deinococcales; family Deinococcaceae; genus Deinococcus; species Deinococcus phoenicis. The sequence continues at coordinate 24,070 of NZ_JHAC01000093.1, forward strand.
CGTGTTCATCCCGGAGCCGAGCCTGGCCGACACGGCGGCGGCCTGGGGCGTGGGATACCAGAAGGCGGACGTGAAGAGCCCGACGGACTACCAGGTCAACCACACGACCGGCGTCTACCTGATCGACCGGGAAGGGCGGCGGCGGGTGGTGTGGGACTACACCCAGCTCACGAACGTGAACCGGGTGGTGGCGGACGTGCGGGAGGTGATGCGGTGACGTTCGCAGGCCTCCTTCCGCGCTACCCTCAGGTGATGAGAACGGCTTCTCAAGATGACGTCTGTGACGTCCCCTGCGTCCACCCCGAGGCGGTCGCCCGCGTCCGCGCCGCCCTGCCGGACGCAGCCTGCGTGGAGGCCGCCACCAGCCTCCTCAAGATGGTGGCCGATCCCACCCGGTTGCGGATTCTCAGTGCCCTGAATATCGAGGAGCTGTGTGTATGCGACCTGGCGGCGGTGGCGGGCATCAGCGAGAGTGCAGTCAGCCATCAGCTCCGCCTGCTGCGCGCCCACCGTCTGGTGTCCTTCCGGAAGGAAGGCCGCGTCGTGTACTACCGCCTGCTCGACCAGCACATTACCAGCCTGATCGGCAACGCGATCGACCACGCGAACGAATGAAAGGAGCCCTGACGGCGGTGGCGGTCGCCGCACTTCTGGCCCTGGGCGTGTGGTGGTTGGCCGCCGAACGCCGCTGGCAAAGTGCCCTCTACTGCATCGAGCAACCGGGCACACTCTGGAACGGCCTGGTGCCCCTCCCCAACGGCCTGCAACCGGAATGTCCGGCGAGCCGCAGTTACCGCCAGGAGGTCCGCCAGGGGGAAAGCCGCGTCGAGCAGTACCGCCTGCCCGGCTGGCAACCCAAAGCGCTGCTGGACCCCCTGCGGCAGGCCGGATACCGCCCCCTGACCGATGACCCCATTGCGCCGGGGAACTACGCGGCCTTTCTTGACCGGCAGGGCCGCATGCTGCACTACCTTGCCACCCTGGAGGGCCAGACCACCCTGATTACCCTGAGTGGCCGCCCCTAGTCCCATAGAGGTTCCTCTTCTCGCTGACTCCCCTGGAGGTCTCCCTTGGACCGCACCATCCGCCTGGCCCAGTACAGCCTGCTGCTCGGTATTCTGATTCTCGCGCTGAAGGCGGGCGCGTACCTGCTCACCGGCAGTGTGGCCCTGTACTCCGACGCCCTGGAGAGCATCATCAACGTCGTGGCCGCTGGCGCAGCCCTCTTCGCCCTGTCCATCGCCCGCAAGCCTGCTGACGCCGAACACCCCTACGGCCACGCCAAGGCCGAATATTTCTCTGCCGTTCTGGAAGGTGTGCTGATCGTTTTGGCGGCCATCAGCATCATTTACAGCGCCTATCAGGACCTCCAGGCTCCGAAGCCGCTGGAAGCGCTGGGACTGGGCCTGCTCGTCTCCCTGGGCGCGACCCTGTTGAACGCCGGGTATGGCACCTATCTGATCCGCACCGGACGGCACCTGCGCTCCCCGGCCCTGGTCGCCGACGGCCAGCACCTGATGACGGACGTCGTGACCAGTGGGGGCGTGCTGGTCGCCCTGGGCCTGGTGGCCCTGACCGGCTGGACCATTCTCGACCCGATCATGGCGATCCTGGTGGCGCTGAACATCCTGTGGGTCGGCGGACGGCTGGTTCGGTCGTCCATGCAGAGCCTGCTCGATGAGGCCGCTCCACCGGAGACACAAGCACTGGTCCGCCGCCTGGTGGCCGAGCATGCCGAGGGTGCCCTGGAGGCCCATGACCTGCGCACCCGTCACGCGGGTCGCCTGACCTTCATCGACTTCCATCTGGTGGTGCCGGAGCACTACACGGTGGGGCAGGCCCACGCGATCTGTGACCGCCTGGAAGCGGTCATTGAGCAGGAAGTGCCGGGAAGTGAGGTCACCATCCACGTCGAGCCGGACAGCGCCGCCAAACACCGGGGGGTCCTCGTCCTCTGATGCGGTTGTCGGTGTTCCTCCCGCGTGCCGACCTGCTGTTGTGCCTCCTGGCGGGGGGAGGCCTCGCCTTCACCTTTCCGCCGTCGCCGCTGGGCGTCCTCGCGCCGCTGCCCCTGGCGCTGCTGTTTCGCCGGGTGGCCGACCGGCCGCCGGGCCGCGCGTTCCCGCTGACCTTCGCCTTTGCCGTGGGCTTCTTCACCGCGTTGCTGCTGTGGCTCCCTGCGAGTCTGGCCCCGTTGTTTGGCTCCGGTATGGCTGGGCTGTACGTGGGACTGGTCGCGTTGCTCGCGCTGGGCTGGGCCGCAGCTGCCGCGCTGACCCGGCACGTGATGGGCCCCGCCACGCTCTGGGCCCTGCCGTTCGCCTGGGTGCTGCTGGACGCCGCCCGGAGCCTGGGGCCGTTCGGGTTCACCTGGGGCAGCCTGGGCTACGCCTTCGCGCTGACCCCGCTCGTGCAGCTCGCGGACCTGGGCGGCATGGCCCTGGTGGGGCTGGTGGTCGCGCTCACCGCGGCGGCGCTGGCCGACGGGCGGCCGCGCGCCCGGCTGGGCGGCGTCCTCCTGCTCGTCCTGGGCGTCACCTACGGGCTGACCCGGCCCCCCGATCCGCCGGGAACCGCGCGGGCCTTGCTGGTCCAGGGCAACGTGGACCCGCGCGCCAAGACCCAGGGGCGTACGGCCGACGAGCTGCGGCGCTACCTGGAGCTGACCCGTATGGGCCTGGAGGCCGGTCCGGTCAGGCTCGTGGTGTGGCCGGAAACCGCCGCGCCCGCCGCCCCCACCGTTCCCGAGGTGGCGGGCGCCCTCACGGCCCTCAAAGTGCCGCTCCTGATTGGGGCCCCGACCTGGCAGGGCGGCTACCGCAACAGTGTGTACGCGTTTGAGGCGGGTCAGGTCCAGGGCAGGCAGGACAAGGTCCGGCTGGTGCCGTTCGGGGAGTATTTTCCGGGTCGGACCGTTCTGGATGGGACGTACCGGGTTCTCTTCCGCTGGCTGGGACTGCCCGCGCTGAGCGGCGCGGTGCCCGGCCGGACCCTGGCTCCGCTGCCCCTGAACGGGATCCCTGTCGGCGTCCTGATCTGCTACGAGTCGACGTTTCCGGCCCTTGCCCGCGCGCTGGTGCGGCGCGGTGCCCGGGTTCTGGCCGTGGTCTCGAATGACGCCTGGTTCGGGCCGTCCGTGGGGGCCGAGCAGCACTTCCAGATGGGCCGCATGCGGGCCATTGAGACGCGCCGCTGGGTGCTGCGGGCGGGCAACGATGGCGTGACGGCGGTGATCGCCCCTTCCGGGCGCGTCATGGCCCGCCTGCCCCGGGCGGTCGCCGCGACCCTGCCCGCGTCCTTTGGCGTGACATCCGGCCTCACGCCCTATGTCCGGTTCGGGGAGTGGCCGGTCCTGCTCAGCCTCTTCATCCTGGTGGGCCTCCGGCTCGGCGGAGGCAGGCTCACCGCCCTGGAAACTCCCTGACGCCGCGGGTGCGGAGTATAGCCAGCCTGGGCAAGCGCACCGCGGACAGGGGCACCCTGCGGCTCCGGGGCGGCTCGGGGAAGACCCGGGGCAACAGGGGAAAAGGCCGGTTCCCTTCACCCCTTCCGGGTCCCACTCGAAGCGTCAGTCAGTGGAACGGGATCATCCCCGCCGCAGCGCGTTCACTGTTCCTCCACGTCGTTCCCCAGGCGCACCGTCACGTCCGCGCCAGGGAGGCCTTCCTCCGGCGTGACCCGCCCGTAGCCCACGTCCCGCAGCACCGCCGCTGCCGCCTTTCCCGTAATGGTGGTCGGGCCATCGGCGCGCGGGCCACTGGAGATCACCACCTTCTGGTAGCCCAGGGCTTCCAGCTTGGTCTGGAGGCGGCGCGCGCTGCCGTCAGGCGCCCCGACATTCACGACCGCGACGGTCAGCGTGCGCGGGTCTCCAGGGTCCCGGAAACGCGCCTCGACCAGGGCGTGCAGTGCGGGATGGTCGGCCACCCAGGTGCCGCCCTCCCCAAAGGTCCCCGGGAGGGTCTGCGTGTTCACCTTCAGGCCGCTCAGCGCCGTGCCCAGCAGCGCGCCCACCTGCGCCCGGGTCAGGTTCGTCTTCGTGTTCTGGTCTAGGGCCCCCAGCATGGCCGGCAGCCGCCACCCGTTCAGCGGGTTCTTGACCCGGCTCAACAGTGCCGTCAGGTAGAGCTGCTGCCGCTGGACCCGCCCGATGTCGCCCAGGTTGTCCTTCCGGAACCGCAGGAAGCCCTCGGCCTGCTGCCCGTTCAGATGTTGCCGCCCGGGCTGGAGGTCGATGTGCAGCTTACCCGCGTTGTCGTCGTACTTCATGCGCTTGGGCACATCCAGCGTCACGCCACCGGCCGCGTCGGTGAGGGCCCGCACGGCATTCAACGACAGCAGGGCGTAGGCGTCCACCGGCACTCCAGTCAATTCCTGCACGGCCCGGACCAGCAGGTTGGGCCCACCTTTCACGTTGGCCCCGTTGATCTTGCCCCAGCCCTGGCCCGGAAGGTTGACCCAGGTGTCCCGTGGGATGCTCAGCAGGTTCGCCGTGCCGTTAGGCCAGAGCTGCGCGAGGATCAGGGTGTCCGTCAGGAAGGTAAAGTCCTCCGGGGCCACCGGCCACGGCCAGACCGCGGCGTTTTCCTGGTACCGGGGCGTGACGCCAGCGAGCAGCACCGTAACTGGCCCCTCCGCCTGGCGTGGCAGCGCGGCGTACCGGAGGAGGGCCGGGACCGCGGGAGCGGACAGGGCGACGAAGCCCGCCAGAACAACGAGCACGGGAACGGCCAGGCGGCGCACCTGAGCAGTGTAAGCCCCATTTCCCGGGTCAGACGTCCGGGCGTGACGCTCAGGATGAGGCAGCCGGTCAGCGCGTGCGCAGGGCCAGGAAAGCGCAGAGGAGGGACGTGGCGACGTCGTTGTTCCCCTGGGAGAGCGGAAGAAGCCCATACCGGGGCATAAGAACCTCCTTGATCGCCTCGTCCGCTCCAAGGAGGCCATCTCCTTCCAGGAGGACCCCGACCAGGCGACCCAGGAGGTCGTCCCTGAAGTTGACTTGCGCCAGGTATCCATCCAGGGTCCCCGTAAGCAGCTTGATGCCAGCCTAGGCGTGTCGGGGTCTGGTGGGCCTCGCCCCAGTGCGTCTTCCAGTTCAGGTGTACATCGCGGCCTGCACCGTTGAACCTGGGGCAAGTTGCAGGACGACGGTGAACAGGACCTCCTGAAGGGCGCCACGTTCACCCAATGGAGCCACCTGCCCGGTAGCCTCTGGCCGTGAAGCCCTTCTGGATCTTCCTGCCTGGCCTGCTGCTCGTGAGCGTGGCGGCCGCTGCCCCCTACGCGCAGCAGACCAGCTTCGGCACGCCCGCGCCCGCCATCCGGGCCGCGCAGGCGCAGACCAGCGTCCAGGCCACCTGGCAGGCTCTCCCGCCGCTTCAGGAGGGCCGTCTGGAAAGCGCGGTCGTGGCCGTGCCGCCCTTCAACGAGCTGATCCCGAGCTGGAACGTCACCGGGTCAGCCACCAGCCCCGTCACGGTCGAGGTCCGGGTGCGCCGCCCGGATGGCCGCTGGACCCGGTACTTCAGCTTCGGTGAGTGGCGGGCGAGCGGGCCACGGGCGAGCCTCCGGGTCACGCGCACGGCGGACGGCACGGTGAACACCGACACCCTGACGCTGCCCTTTCATGCGGACGCCTTTCAGGACCGGGTGACAGTGGGGGCAGGCGCGCAGGTGCGGCTGCTGTCCTTCAACACGTCGGACACTGCCCTGCGCTTCCGCGATCAGGGCGCGGCGGGACAGGTGGCCGCCTGGAACCGGGTGCTGAAGGTCCCGGGGCTCTCGCAGATGACCTACCCGGATGGTGGGCCGGTATGGTGCAGCCCGACCAGTGTCAGTATGCTTCTGGGCTTCTGGAAGAAACCGGTGCGTGTCCCCGACGCCGCGAAGGGCACCTTGGATGCGGTGTATGGCGGCTTCGGCAACTGGCCCTTCAACACGGCGTACGCGGGCACGCAGGGTCTGCAGGCCTTCGTCACGCGGCTGGGCAGCTTGCGGGACGCGGAAGCCTACCTCCGTCAGGGCCTCCCGCTGGCCGTCAGCGTGCGGTTCAGGGCGGGCGAGTTGCCCGGCGCACCGCTCTCCTGGTCAGACGGGCACCTGATGGTCCTCACCGGGTTCGACGCGCAGGGCAATCCGGTGGTCAACGACCCGGCCGCGCCGAGCGATGCCAGCGTGAAGCGCACCTATCCCCGCAGCACCTTCGAGCGGTTGTGGCTGAACCACGCGGGCGGGATGGCGTACGTGATGGCCCCCCAGCCCTGAAGTTCCTGGGCGGCAGGCAAAGCACTTGCCCGAGGCGCAGGGGGGGACGGGCTGCCTGGGAACTGGCCAAGCCCCCGAGACCTGGCTGTTCCTGGCCCGCCGGTGGGAAGGCCCCGCCACCACGGGTGGAACTGGCTATGCTGAGGGAACCCGCTGCTCTTCGGAGGATCCCATGAAGCGTGTGCTCGTTCTGCTTGCCCTGGTCAGCCTCGCCACGCCCCTGCCAGCCTACGCGGGGGACGGGTGCCGCGCGGCGTCCTGCCCCGAACTTCACCTTCACTGACCTGGGCGGTGAGCAGGTGAGCCTGGCCGCGTTGCGGGGCGAGGCGGTCATCGTGCAATTCGGCGACGTGGGCTGCGCTGTCTGCCGGGAGAACGACCGCCTGCTGCGCCACTACCAGCTCGAGTACGTGACCCACGGCCTGGTGGTCGTCAGCCTGCACGAACAGGCCACCTTGGACGAACTTCGGCGGTATGACGCGGAGTTCACCTTCAGCACCTGGACCGGGCTCGATCCGGGGCAGGCGATCGCGCGGCGGTATCACGCCCTGCCCATCCCGACCACGGTCTTTATCGACCGGGACGGGTTCATGCGGGACGTGCGCCGGGGCCGCCTGGATGAGGACGAACTGTTGCGGTCGCTGCAAGGGCTGCTCTAATCTCCCCGGCCACCTGCTCTGGATAGCCCCGGCGCCCTGGGGCCGGGGAGAGGCCCATCGACCCCGGGACCCACAATGTTGAAAAGGTGGGGCTGGCCCCCCCTGGGTGGGGCGGAAAGGGAAATCGTCTTGACCGAGCAGAAGCTGCCCTTCACCGACAGCCGTATTCCCTATGCTGCCGCCCTTTCCATGCTGGCGGCAGTCCTGCACGGTGGGGTGACCGGCGCACACTTCACGGAAGGGTTCGGGTACGGCCAGTTCTTCCTGGTGGCCACCGCGGCACAGTTCGTGTGGGGCGGCTTCCTGCTCCTGCGCTCCCTCGAGGCGCGGGCTGCCCAGAGTGATCCTCACCCTCGGGTGGGTTCCAGCAGGCTGGAAGTGCCTTACTCCTGGGGAGGGGTGCTGGGGAACTCGGCGATGTACTTCGTCACGCGGACGGTGGGGATTCCCTGGTTCGGTCCGGAGGCCGGTGAGGTCGAGGCGTGGGACGCGTTCGGCCTGATCACCACCGCTCTGGAACTGCTGTTGGTCGCGCTCCTGCTCGTGATGCTCTTCAAACCCGCGGTGCCGCGACCGGGGCGCAGACGCGGCGCGAGGTGACCCCACTCCACCTCGGCCTCAGCGAGACGTGGCCTGCGGGCCGGGCCGGTCTCCCCAGCAGGCAGACTGGACGGCCGCCCTGACGCCAACTCTCGGGGAAGTGTCCTGGGGATCCCATCAACGGAGGCTGGACTCCGCCGCCTGGCTTCACTGCACGCTGAAGGGATTGACCGCCTGACCCTGCCGGTACAGGCGGTAGTCGACGTGGGCCCCGGTGCTGTTGCCGGTGCTGCCGACCCGGGCGATCACCTCACCGGCCTTGACCTGCGCACCCACCTGGACCAGGTTGGCGCTGTTGTGGCTGTACCGGGTGCTCATGCCGTCGCCGTGGTCGAGCACGATGGTCCAGCCCCACCCGGTCTGGCCGTCAAAGCGGGACTCCACGACGGTGCCGGGGAGGGCGGCGCGAATGGGCGTGCCGGTCGGGGCGGCGAGGTCCAGGCCGGGGTGAGCCGCCTGGTAGGGCGTGGTGACGCGGCCCTGGACCGGGAGCGCGGCGTTCACGCGGATGGAGGCCGTGCGAACAACGGCCGTGGTGGCGGTGCGGGCCGTGGCGGGAGCAGGTAAAGCGAGGCGCTGCCCGACCTGGAGGGGCACCTGTGGATTCAGCCTAGGGTTGGCGCCCAAGAGGGCCCCCAGGGTGGTGCCGCTGCGCTGCGCAATCAGGGACAGGGTGTCTCCCCGGCGGACCGTCCAGGTCCGGGCTGGCACGGCGGGCAGGCGCAGGGCCGCACCTGCACGTAGCTTCGCGGGGTTCACTCCAGGATTGGCCTGGAGGAGGGCCTGCGGCGTTGTGCCGTACCGCACCGCGAGGCGGGTGAGGGTATCCCCCGGCTGCACGGTGACGGTCTTGGCGGCAGCGAGGCTGAACAGCAGGAGCGTCAGCGCGGTGAGTAGGTGATTACGCATGAACGAGCGGTAAGGTACCAAGGTTTGCTCAAGCTTGGATGAATGAGCAGTCATGCAGCTAATTTTTGGAGTGGTGCCCGGCGATTTCGCCAGTGGCAACAGGAGGTTCTGCAAAACGGGGCGCCCGTCTCACAGGCATTCGAAGCTGGCAGGAATGCCCCGTGTGCACGTTCAGCGGCGTGTGTCCTGGTCGTCAACCTCCGGCTTCGCAGCCGGTTCAGGCGGCTGCCGTCCAGACGGGGGCCGCAGCCGGCACGAACTTCGCGTCGTTTGAGGCGAGGAACGAGAGCGCCACGCCCCGGCTCCCGGGGACGCAGCAGCGCGATCAGGAAGATGGCCAGGAAGCCCGGGGAAAAGGGCGCAGTCAGCAGCCGCCTTCCGGTCATCTGGTGCGCCTCGGTGGGCAACTCCTCGGCTCCAGGTGCAGCAGGGCTACTCCGGCAAAGGACAGGCCCACCTCCGGCGCGAAGCCGGACAGGCTGCCGAGCAGGACGGTCAGGGCCAAACCCAGCAGGACACCCAGCGGCTGGTGTTCCTGCTTGATCTCGGGCAGCCGGTTACGGGCGAGCACCGCGAAGTGCTGAAAAGCGCAGCGCCAGCATTCCCCGGATGGGGGCGGAGTGTGGCCAGGAAGCCGCCGAGGACCGTCGTGGTCGCCGGGACGAACACACACAGCAGCAGCGAGAAACCTCGCCTCACGACGCTCCCATCCGGGAAAGCCCCCAGGCGGGAGCACCACCCGTGAACACGTCCCGGCATCTGAACCTCCTTGCGGTGGAGCTTGGGCCCATTGCGTTCGGAAAAAAAGCCCCTTCTCACATTGTCAGGTGCGGGCGGGATCGATCCAACCCTTGATCTCTGACTGTTGAACACTTGTTCATATATGAAGCACCAGCGTATCTTCCGGGTGGTGAGCGGTCTTTCCTTCGCCCCGCGCTGGCTTCTGGCGCTCCTGCTGACCTTGGGGGGGCTGGCGGGGGCCTCCGAAGTTCCGATCGGGCTGGGCGGCGTGCCCCCGACCGCCAGCCTCAATCCTTCCGGCCTGTCCTGCGCCAGGCCGACAGACCCGCTGGAACTCGCACTGTGGCGCGTCACGGCCGAGGGGGGACGGCCTGACCGCTCGTGCGGGAACGCATTCGTGGGCTTCCTGCGAACGCCGCGTACCGCCACACAACCGGATGCCTTCGGCGTGACGGCGGACCAGATCCGGGGGGCACGGGCGGAGGTGCTGCTGGCCAGCATGGAGTGGCACGCGGGCGAGGGGAACCCCGGGTGGACCTTCGCGCAGGCGGTGCGGGACCTGTACCTGAAAGTGCGGGCCAATCCCGCGGCCTACCCGCAGGGCATGACGGTGCGGGTGGCACTGGGCGGCTTTCCGGACTTCAAGCGCCCGGATGGGGCGACGCAGCCGCTGGAACTCGTGCGGGACCTCACGCAACTGGGCGTTCCTCTGAACGACCCGGCTGCGGGGTGGCGACTCGGGGTGGCGAACTACCGCTACTTTCCGCACAGTCACGTGAAGCTGCACGTGATCGACGGTCAGGACGTGACGGTCGCCGGGTACAACTACACCGGCTGGCACCTGCCGGACACGGAGCCGGGCGGGAAGAGCCTGCATGATCTGGGCCTGCGGATGCGCGGACCGGCAGCACAGGACGGCGTGGCGGTGTTCGACGACCTGTGGCGCAACGCCCAGCAGGTGCGCTGCCCGGAGGGCACACCGGCACCGGAAGTTGCGCGGCGCTGCACCCTGGGTCCGCCCGATCCGCCCAGCCATCCGGACGCGGCCCGCGTGCTGACGCCGACCGGGGAAGCGCGCGCCTTCCTGCTGTATCGCCGCCCGGGGTTCGATCAGGCGGACCGGACACTGCTGGCGCTGTTCGGTGCGGCGCGCCGGAGCCTGGACCTGATGCAGGCACAGGTCAGCCCCAGCCTGAAGTGCTGGTACGCCTACCTGAACCCCGACGATTGCCCGGTGGGCGAGTGGCCCGCGTACTTCCGCGCCCTTCTGGAGGCGATGGAGCGCGGCGTGAAGGTTCGCGCCCTGATGGTCGATTACGGCACCGACCGGGCCGCGAACCGCAGCGGCGTGGCCCTGTTGCGGCTGGAGGCACGGCGGCGCGGCCTGGAGGACCGCTTCGAGCCGCGCTATGTCACCTTCAACCTGCATACCAAGGCCATGACGGTGGATGACCGAATGGTGGTGGCGGGGAGCATGAACCTGCACTTTTCCTCCTGGGGACCGCTCGGCCTGAACGAGGCGATGCTGGCGACCACGGACCCCCAGGCGGTGACCGAGCAGCGCGCCAGCTTCGAGGACGTGTGGGCCAACCACAGTCGCGCCGTCCCTGAGGAATGGTGGATGCGGAATGTCTCCCGCCTCCCGAAGTAAGGGGACCGGGATCGCGCAGGACCACGGGAACCCTGGGCATGGCGCGCGCAGCCCGTTATGGCGCAGTTCCCCGCCTCGCTTCCAGCGGCTCAGGACAGCACAAGCTGCGCCGGCTGGCACTGTCCACGCCGTCTGTGTGGTGTCTGGCCGAGGTAACCCCGCGGTCCGCCCTCCTGACTGTTGTCGCCCGCACCCGTTGACTGGGATCAGGCGGGAACACGGGGACTCGCAGAACCTGCGCACCTCTCCCGGGTTCAATGTCCTCTACACATATGACCAAATACTCAGATATGCTTGGGGCGTGGCCTCCTCCACGACACCCCTCGACTATCACGTTCCCCGAATGGACTGTGAAAGCCGCGTTCAGGACGTGGTTCGTATGGTGGCCAAACTGCCGGGTGCGCGCAAGATCGAGGCGGACGCCCGGGCGCAGCACCTCCGGTTGGAACTGGACGAAACGCGAACGTCACGGTCCGTCCTGGAAAATAACCTGCTGCTGCTCGGCTATGCCGCCCGCCCCTTCCCCGAGGTTCTGCCCGCCCCGGGGTGCCTGCTCCCTGAAGCGGCCAGACAAGACGGCCTGGACCGGGCCCAGCCCGACCCCATCGCCCGGCGGACCGTCCCGGCAAACGCGGCAGCGCGAGATCCGGCTGACTCCGCAGCGGCCAGACCGCCAGACAACGCCCTGACCGACCAGCCCTCCCCGGCCCCTCCTGGAGGGGCGTGGGGCAACCAGCCCTTCCTCAATACGCCCCCTGTCCACGTCCGCCAGCCGCCGCCAGCCGTGCGGCCGCCCCACTTCCCTGGCAGCAGGAGGAGACCTTCCCTGGCCCTGCTGGCCATCCTGCTGTTCCTGGCCGCAGGCCTGACCCTCTGGGCCGCCTGGACACGGATCGGCGGTCCGAACTCGCCCCTGTTGCCGTGGCCCGCTGCGCTTCGGGTGGCTGCTGGCCTGGCGCTCGTGGCCGTCCTGTTCAGCCGCTGGCTGTCGTGGGGCCTGGGCTGGGCGCTGTCCTGGCTGGTGGCAGGTGTGTTTGGGGATACCCTGGGCAGGCTGCTGGACAGAGCTGCCGGGGTCCTCCTGACCGCTCACCCGCTGGCCCCCCTGGTGCGCTGGCCGGGGGGCACGCGCCTCGCTGGCGCTCACCTTCCCGACGTGCTCGTGCTTGTCGGCGTGGTGGGGTTGCTCCTCACCCTGCGGCGCTCGCCGCCTGAAGCTGACCGTCCCCAACCCACTTCCCCGGCACCCTCCGGCCCGTTCCGCAAATGAAGCGGGCGTGCGGCTCCAGAGAAGGGCCGACGGCCCTGCGGACGGTCTCCGGGACGGATGGCGTGCCCTTTCCCTCTGCGCCAGATTGGACGTACCTGTGACGAAATCCTCGCCTCAACTTCGTGTGGTCCCGCCTGTTCCCCTGTGGCGGCGTCTCCTCCCTCCTCTTCTGGCGGCCGGGGTCGTCGCCGTGCTGGGGATGGCGCTGCTGAGCCCCAATCGGAGCGCCACCACCGGCGGCCCGCTCGTCGGGAAACCGGCGCCCGACTTCACCCTGTCCAGTCTGGACGGGGCGCGGGTGAGCCTGGCGTCCCTCCGGGGCCGTCCGGTGGTGCTGAACTTCTGGGCGTCGTGGTGTGTGCCCTGCCGCCAGGAAGCGCCCCTCTTCCGTGAACTCAGCGAACGGCAGGCAGGAGGAACGGGCCTGGCGGTGGTCGGCATCCTCTTTCAGGAGACGCAGGAGCAGAACGCCCGCGCGTTCATTCGCGAGTTTGCCCTCGCCTACCCCAGCCTCCGTGATCCCAGCTCCAGGACGGCCATCAATTACGGTGTGGGCGGGATCCCCGAGACGTTCTTCATCGACCGCCAGGGCGTGATCCAGTATGTGGACCGCGGTGGGCTGACCCGCGAGCGGCTGAACGTGGGGCTGCAGAAGATCGGGGTGGCGGGACTGTGAAGCACCGGCTGCTTCCCGTGTTCTGTGGCCTCCTGCTGTCGGCCGCCCTGGCCCTGACGCCCGAGCAGGAGGCCCGGACCGAGCGACTGGGCAACAACCTCCGCTGCCCCATCTGCACTGGCCTGCCCATCACCGAAAGCACCAATGACCTGAGCGTGCAGATGCTGCGGGAAGTGCGGCAGCAGGTGGCGGCGGGACGCGGTGACCGTGAGATCTACGCCTACTTCGCCGCGCGGTACGGGAACTTCGTGCTGCTCGACCCGCCGAAGGAGGGCAGCAACCTGCTGCTGTGGGGCGCGCCCCTCGCCGCGCTGGCTGTCGGGGGCGCGGTGCTGGGGCGTTTCCTGCACCGCCGGCACCCCGCGGATGAGGCGGCCCCGCCCGTGACGGAGGAACCCTTCGACCCCTACCTGGCGGAAGTGCAGCGGAAGACGCGGCCGGACGATCTCCGGGAAGGGGACGGTGCATGATGCTCGGTGTGGCGGGGCTGGCCCTGGGCCTGCTGGTGCTCCCAGGGCGGGGGCCGCTGCGCGGGAACGCCCCCGACCTGACGCCAGGCAGGCTGCGCGCCGTGAACATGCGTCCCAAAAGTGGCAGGCCCACCTTCCTGAAGCCTACCGGGCTGAGCGCCTGGCTCAATCTGCTGAACTCTGGAAGGCCGGTGAAGGTGGGATCGATGACCCGCGGGTGGCGTCCCGACGGCAAGTGGGCTATGGGGGTTCAGCCCCGTCGCGCGGAGCGAGACCGTCTGCTCCTGTGCCCCTTCCACGGCTTGATGCCGGGGAGCGCGGGCCATGCATGAGCCTGCCTCCCTCCAACAGGCTCAGGACCAGTGGCAGCGGTCCTGGTCACGTCTGCTCGTCGCCAGTGCCGCCGGAATCACGGCGGCCCTCGTCCTCCCGGTCCCCTCGTCCGTGTTGGTGCGGATCGTCGCTGGCTGGGATGCCGGGGCGATCACCCTGCTGGCCTTGACCTGGAGGTTCATCCTGCGTTCGTCGCCTGAGCGCACCCGGTATGCCGCCGCTGCCGAAGACCCCGGGCGCGCCGCCGTGAATGCGGTTGTTCTCGGCTCCAGCCTCGTGAGTCTCGTCGCCTCGGCCATCGTGATCGAACACGCCAAACGCCTGGAGCCGGGCGCGCCCCTGCTGGCCATCGCCGTATCCGTGATCGCCGTGCTGAGCGGCTGGTTCCTGACACACACCACCTACACGCTGCGCTACGCGCATCTCTACTACAGCGATTGGGATGCGGAGGCGGGGCCGGACGGTGGCCTGGAGTTCCCCGGATCGAAGGCACCCTCCGCCCTTGACTTCGCCTATTTCGCCTTTGTTATCGGCATGACCTTTCAAGTCTCGGACGTCGACATCTCCAGCCCCGTCATTCGCAAGGTGGCCTTGTGGCAAGGTATGACCGCGTTCTGGTTCAACGTCGCAATCCTCGCGCTGACCCTGAACGTGCTCGGCAGCCAGATCTGATGCCAGCCTGGGCGCCTTACTGACACCTGAAGCGACAACCTGTCTCGTCATGTGGTGTGCGGCCACCCTGCAGTTCATGGTGAACGCGATCAAGCCGCCCGCGGACGGTACGGGGACAGAACCACCACAGCGGTGGGTGAGCGCGCCGGACAATGGATCCACCAGGGACATCTCCCGATGACCCGCGTGAACTTGCGCCAGTCCGCGATGACTTGTGGATGACCAACATCAAGAACAGGCTTGTTCTGACCCTCAATCCACTCCCCCGCCATTTTCTGGTTTCTGGAGGAACTGAGCCAGCGCTGGGGCGAGGACGAGACAGGCGTCGTGATGCGTGCCACTGCTACCTACCACGCCAGCCTGCTGGCAAACCCCGACGGACCTGAAGCCTCCAGTCTCACGGCGGCTCGGGTGGCGGCGGAGGTGGCCCGGGACGTGGTCGAGGGGCTCCTGGAGGGCGTGGCGGGTACCCCCTGAACACTCAGGCCTCCTGTTCCTGTTGCCAGCTCCAGACCGCGCCTCTCTCCGCTGAGACCATCTGCGCGGCATCTGGTTTCCTCCGGCCTCTGGTCTCTGGCTGCCCCAGGTGTTGGTCTCGGCGCTCGGGGCTGGACCTTCTGTCCAGTTACGCTCGGCAACGTCGTCGTCCGGCTCGACTGCCCGCAGCAGCCTCACCTTGCGTCCCGTCGGCGTCTCGTTGTCTGCCGCCCCGGGTGTCGTGTGCGGCACGTTCATGAGGACGATCTCCCCCAGCCGCGGCTCATCTGGCTTCTTCTGATCGGACATCCGAACCTCCTTCTGTGCAGGGCGGTATGCAAGGTCTTCAGCTTCTCCTGCGCCTCTCACCTTGTCGCCAGGTGAAGAGTCCGCTGTTCAGCCCGCGTAAAACAGGACTGGCGCCCAGGGGGGAACGCGACAGCCTGGCCACGCCCGGCTGGGCGAAATTCAGTTTCCAAGCGTCCATACACCCTTCTCGCCCAACTCCCGTCTCAATCTTCATGTGGCGGGGGCTGGTCGGGATCGCAGTAGTCGATGGCCGCCCCGGTCTGGAAGGTGCCCACCACGATCTCCCGCCTGAAGGGGTAGCCGAGGCGTACCCCCTCCGCCGCACGCTCCAAAGTGAAGCGCTGGCCCTTCCGCACGGGCGTGTCCCCGAGCACCAGGGGCCGCTTTGCCCCGTAGATCGCGCAGTACGGGGTGCAGAAGTAGAAGCCCAGGGGCCGACCCTGCCCGTTCTTCGCCATCACCGCGCCGCCCGTCTCCACAGCCTGGCGAATCTCGTCTCACAACGCCACGCTCACCGCCGGGTCGGGATCAAGCGCCCACATCTCGTCGATCACGCGCCGGGCGTTGGGGTCCTGCCGCAGAAAGGCCACGCTGTTCGGGTCGGTCATCACCCAGGGATCGCAGCCCAGCTCGCCGGGCAGGGGCGTGCGGAGAAAGGAGCCCTGAGCACCCTGGGGGCGGCGCGCCCACCCTCGGTCAGCAGCGCGGGATAGCTGATGAGCTGCCCGACCCGGTACAGCCCCTCGCTGGCCTGTTTCGCGTGCGCCTCGATCTGCTCGTTGCTCGTGCAGGACCAGGGAGGCCCCAGGCCGGTACATCCCCGCGACGTCATTCGCTTTCGACAGCGCCCCCTCGAACTGTCCGCGCAACCGGGTCAGCCTGGCCGCATCGGCCTCGGGGGTGGCCTTCCCCAGGGCGTGCATGGCGGCCTCGGCGTGGACCCGCATAGCGTCCAGGGCCGCGATCATCGCGTCGAGGTGGGGCCTGGGACAGGGTTCCACCGGCGACCAATCAGGAAGCCGGGCGGGCAACGTCCCGGCGGGCAGGGCGAAGTCCGGGTCGTGTCCCGCCTGGCTCGCGTGGCCCAGCCAGCGCCCCACTTCGGTGTAATAGGCGTTCACCTGGTCGAAGGTCACGGGCGGCACGAAGCCCACCGTGTCCGGATCGGCGGCATCATCGGCCTCCAGCATCTTGTCTCCCAGGGTTTGCAGGGCGAAGGCGTTCCAGGCGCAGGCGAGTTCGAGGCCGACGTGGCGCTTCACTGCGAAGGGGCGCTCTCCGCTGACGGTGAGGTCGAAGCGGCGGCGTCGAGCAGCGGGTGGACCTGCGCGCCGGCCCGCCGGTAGGCGTACAGCGTCTCGGCGTCGCGCTCGCCACAGGTAAAGGCCCGCACACGGGTCCACACTCCTGGAGTGTCCATGCCTGTACGTTACGTCACCTTTTTGCTGGACGTTCCCGCAGGTGCGTGGTGGACGAGGAGGGGCCACGGCCTTCACAGATGTTCCCCTCCCTCACCGTGCAGGGCGCGCCACACCAGGGACAGGGCGAACGCCCACATCAGCGACCCGACCAGCACGTCCAGCCCCCGCCACGCGTGGGGAGAACGGAACAGCGGCGCGAGGCGTTCACCGCCCAGGGCCAGCAGCGCGTACCAGGCGCAGGACGCCGCGATGGCGCCCAAGGCGAAGAGCGTCCGGCCGCCGGGCGAGAAGGGCGCGGCGACGGCCCCGAACAGCACCACGCTGTCCAGGTATGGGTGCGGGTTGAGCAGGGTCAGGCCCAGGGCAGTGACCGCCACCTGGCGGGCGGGACCCGCGGCCTGCGGCGTGGCCCGGGCGTCGATGACCTTCGGGTGCCGGGCGGCACAAAAGGCCTTCCAGCCATGCCAGAACAGGAACGCGGCCCCGCCCCAGGCCGCGAGCAGCGCCAGCGCAGGGAGCCCGGTGAGCAATGCCCCGATGCCAGTCGTGCCGAGGGTGATAAACAGCGCGTCGGCCAGGACACCCGCCGTTCCCGCGACGAGCGGGTGGTGGCGGTGCAGGGCCTGGCGCAACACGAAGGCGTTCAGCGCACTTACGCCGATCAGGTGCGCGGCACTTACCCCAAAGCCTTGAACCAGTGCGGCTGGAATGACTTCAGCCATACCCCTCCTTGATCGGGAATTGAGAACGGCTTCTCACAGCGCCGAGCCTACCAGCCGGGATGTTGCGGTGGAGGGGACCACCTCTCGAACAGCGGGGGGTATGGAGTGTCAGCAGGTGACGGGGGAAGCGGCCTCCGCCACCGTGACCGTCCGGGTGTTGGCCAGGGTGCCCATGCTGTCTCAGCAGGCGGTGAAGACCAGCAGCGGCACCAGCGCGAAGGGAATCCTGAAGGAAAGCACCACCTGCGAGAGCACGAGCGTGCCCGTGGGGTTGAACTCCACCAGGATCACCGCGAAGGCGGGCGGCATGGTGATCAAAGGCGCAAGCCCACGAAGCCCTGCATCACCGCCTGCACAGCCACCGTACCCGCTGTCGACCTGGAGACAGCAGCGCAGACGCCAGGGCCGCCCCTCAGGCCATGCAGGGCACCCTGGGGGTGGTCAGCGCCGAGGATGAGGGCACGACCTTGACCCTGGAACTGCCGGCTGTATTCACTGGAAGCGTATCTGGCGCTCCAGTGTCGTAAGTCTGGACAGAGTTCCCTGCCACCCAGAAGCGCGAGGTGCCCTGCGTGCGTTGAGCCGGCCACGCTGTTGGCGCCAGAAGACCTGACCCTGGCCATCACCGAGGTACGCCCCGCTGTGAACTTTTACATGAACCTTTGATGAAGAAGTGTGCGATGCTCCCTCCCGTCGATGCGTTCTCAACTGATGCTCCTGCTGCTGGCCGGTGCCAGCGTCGCTGTGGCCACGGAAGAATCACTCCCGTTTCCCGTAGCGGTGCCGCTTGCCGCGCCCGCCTTGCCAGGCGGGTCCTCAGGGACGCCCGCCGTGTGGAACGTGCAGCCGGGCGAGACCCTCTACGGCATTGCCCGCCGGTACGGCATCAGCCTGGCCGAGTTGCTGGCGCTGAACCCGGCCGTGGATGCGAGGCGGCCCCTGATGGTCGGACGTGCCCTGGTGGTGCCGACCGCTGTCCCTGGACCGGTACCGCCGCCAGCCGCACCTATACCTATGGCAACGGGAATAAGCAGTCCTGTTGCGGCCCCAATGGCCAGTCGCGCGGCGCTGAGCGGGCCGTGGGTCCTGCCCGTGTCCGGGGCGCGGCTCACGAGCACGTTCTCGCCGCAGCACCTGGGCCTGGACCTCGCCGCGTCCGCAGGAACGCCCGTCCTGGCGGCGGCAGCAGGTGTGGTCACGGAGTCCCGGCTGGACACCCGCACCGGCTGGGGGTGGACTGTCGTGGTGGACCACGGGAATGGCCTGCGCACCCGCTACAGCCACAACCGTGAGAACCTGGCGCAGGTGGGGGATCAAGTGGCGGCAGGCCAGCCGATTGCCTGGGTGGGCAGTACGGGCAACAGCACCGGTCCTCACCTCGACTACCGGGTCACGATGGCCGGAACGCCGGTGGACCCGCTGGAACTGCACAACCTCCCGCCGGAACACTTTGCTGCCCGTTGAGCCGGGGCGAGTGCCGATGAATAGGGCGAGGGCGACGCGCCCGCAGTAGGGGACAACCGTGGGAGGCTTGCCCGGGTGAGTCTCCCGCCACGGCGGCGTTCAGTTCTTCTCGAGCCCCCGGCCCCGCTCACCCTCCAACATCAGTCCAGGCTGAACGGGCTGATGGGCTGCCCCTGCACCGTCACGCGGTAATCCAGGTGCGGTCCGGTGCTGTTGCCGGTACTGCCCACCCGGCCGATCACCTGCCCGGCCTCGACGCGGCTCCCGACCGGGACCAGGTTCGCGGAATTGTGGCTGTAGCGGGTCTGCAGGCCGTTGCCGTGGTCTACCACAATCGTCCAGCCCCAGCCACTCTGCGCGTCGAAGCGGGACTCAGTCACCACGCCGGGTGCCGCTGCGCGGATGGGCGTGCCGGTCGGCACCGCCAGATCCACCCCCTCGTGTCCGGAGCGAAAGGGGGTGGTCACGCGGCCGGTGACCGGCATGACCGGCGAGACGCGAATAGACGCCGGGCGAACGACGGGCATGGTGGGAGACCGCTGGGAGGCGGCCATCCGGGAGGGCAGGGTCAGTTTCTGCCCCACCTGTAGGGGCTGCTGCGCATTCAACCCCCGGTTCGCGGCGACGAGCGCGGCCACGGTGGTCCCCTCACGCCGGGCTATTCCAGAGAGGGTATCACCGGGCTGGACGGTCCAGACCCGGCCCACGGGGGGTGGCAACGTGACGCGCGTCCCCGCCTTCAAGGCCCCTTGCGGCAGAGCCGGGTTGGCACGTGCCAGAGCCTGGGGAGTGGTGCCGTACCGTACGGCCAGACGGGTGAGCGTGTCGCCCGGTTGCGTACTCACCGTCGCTGCGGCAGCGACAGGGAGACCAGACAGGACGAGGGTAAGCAGAAGTTGACGTCGCATGAATGCGTGCCAGCTTGCCCTACCTTTGTAAAGATTGCGTAAAGACGCTCGCAGTTCGGGGGCTTGGCACTGGACACCGGCAGCGAAGCGCGGCAAAAAAAGCGCGTGCCCCGGGAAGGAGGCACGCAAAGGGGGAAGCTTTACAAGCCGCGCTTCAGCAACCACAGGCGGAAGTCATACACCTCGTTGGCCTGATCGCGGACGATGGCGCGCGCGAGCTTCAGAATGCGGGGGTCACTGCTCTTCTGGAGCGCGATGGTCGCCATGTCGATGGCCGACGTGTGGTGGGGTACCATGCCCTGAACGAAGGCCACGTCGGGATTTTTTGCCTTCCTCACGCTGTCCGCCATGCCGCTCATGCTGCCCTTCATCATGTTCGCCATGGCCGCGTCACTGCCGCCGTAGCTCCGGAGCAGCGTGTTCATCTGCTTGATCTCGCTTTCCTGCGCCTTGATGATCGCGTTCGCCCAGGTCTTCACCGTCGCGTCCTTGCTGATGGGGAGTACGGCACGCGCCATGTCCACCGCCATCTGGTGATGGGGGATCATCATGCTCAGGAAGGCCCGGTCGAAGGCCTTGCCCTGGAGTTTTTCCAGCCCGCTCATGTCCATCTTCATGGTCATGCCGCTCTGGCCGGACATGCCGCTCATGTTGCCGTGGTTCATCCCACCCATGCTGCCCTGCGCCAAGCCCAGCCCACTCACGCTAAGGGCGGCCATCAAAAGAAGATTCCGTTTCACGCCCGGAAGATAGTGGGGCCCTGTAAAATTCGTGTAAAGCCTGGAAGCCATCACCTCCCTCGGCACCTTTACAGCAACTTTACAGACGCTGCGTACCGTTGCTGTGGGCTGACCCTTCTCAGCCCACATGGAGGCGGAATGGACCCGGTATTCCTGAAAATCGGCAGCTTCACGATTGCCTGGTACGGCGTGCTGATCACGCTGGGCATCGTGGCGGGCGTGTGGGTGGGGACGAAGATGGCCCGCGAGCGCGGCCTGAACGTGGGCCTCTTCAACGACATGATCCTGTGGGCGATCATCTGGGGGCTGGTGGGGGCACGGCTGGTGTTCGTGCTGACCTCCTGGCAGCAGTTCGCGGGCATCCCCTTTCCGCGCATCCTCTTTGACATCATCAACCTCCGGACGGGCGGGATCAGCATCCACGGCGGGCTGATCGGCGGCATTCTGGTGCTGCTGTACTACACCTGGCGCTACAAGCTGAACTTCTACCAGTACGCCGACCTGTTCGTGCCCGGCGTGGCTTACGGGATCATCGGCGGGCGGATCGGCAACATCATGAACGGGACGGACACGGTGGGCCGCGTGACCGGCTGGCCGATCGGGTTCCGCTGGCCTGACTCCGCCCGCGCCTTCCACGAGGGCATGTGCATCAAGAATCCAAATCCGACGATGGACCTGTCCCAGTACTGTCAGCAGCTCCATGGGCAAATCGTGATGACCGCGCCCGTCCACTTCACGCAGCTTTACGGGGTCATCATCGGCATCATCCTGGCCATCGCCGCCTTCTTCTGGCTGCGCTCGCGCAAGGCCGGGTGGGCCTTCTGGCAGTTCTGGCTGTGGTATAGCGTCCTGCGCGCGGGGGTGGAAGAAACCTTCCGCCTCAACCCCCTGCCGCTCAAGACCTATCTCAGCCAGGGCCTCCACGAGGCGGGCATCGGGCTGTGGACCGAAACCCACCTGATCAGCCTCCCGCTGATTGTGGTGAGTCTCTGGATGCTGCTGAGGATTCGGAACAAGCCGGACACCCATGACAGAGGGACCACCACGTCCAGCTTGAGGGCTTCTCCCCCCCCGGAGCACCCATGACCGAACTGGCCGTTCTCCCAAGTCGCCACAGACGCCCTGCCGCTGGATCAGGCCGAGGGACACAGGAGCCCGTATGGCCGTTGTCCTGATCGTGGATGACGACCCGGCCATCCTGGAGATCCTCAGCGCGTACCTTGCGGCGGAGGGACACTCGGTGGTGATCGAGGACGACGGCCTGGCGGCCTTGCCGCTGCTGGCCCGGGCGGACGTGGCGATTATCGACTGGATGCTGCCGGGGATGAGCGGGGTGGAACTGGCCGCGCATGCCCGGCGTGAACACCCGCAGTTGCCGGTGCTGCTCCTCACCGCCCGGGGCGAGGTGGAGGACCGTCTGGCGGGCCTGAACGCTGGCGCGGACGATTACATGGTCAAGCCGTTCAGCCCGCGGGAGGTGGTGGCCCGCGTCCGCGCGCTGCTGCGCCGGGTGGGTGTGCGGGAACGCATCGAGACGGGGTCACTCGTGCTGGACCTGGCGGGCCGGTTCGCCAAACTGCAGGGTCAGCCGCTGGCCCTCTCCCGCACCGAGTTCGACCTGCTGGCGACGCTGGCGCAGCACCCGGGTCTGGTCTGGTCGCGGGAGCGGCTGGTGGAGCGCGTGTGGGGACCGGACTACCCTGGGGTCACGCGGGTCGTAGACATGCACATCACCGCGCTGCGCCGCAAGCTCGGCGACGATGCGGACGCACCGACGTTCATCGAGACGGTGCGGGGTCTGGGGTACCGTTTCCGGGAGGACTGAATGCGACTGTTCCCCCGCCTGCTGCTCAACCACCTCGCCGTCGTGGCGGTCACGGCCAGCGTGTTGCTGATCGCCACGGAGCTCACCGCGCAGCCCTTCATCCGGCATCACGTGGCGCAGATGATGGACCTGCTCGGATCACAAGGCAACCACATGCGCCTGGACCTTACGAGTGGCATGCGGACCACCCTCACCCGCGCCCTGCTCGCGGCGCTGCCGCTGGGGCTGCTCGTCGCCGCGCTGACCGCCTGGGTGGCGGCGCGGCGGGTCACGGCCTCCGTCCGCCACCTGCAGGCCGGCAGCCAGGCCATCGCCAGCGGCCAGTACGACCGCCGCCTCCCGGAAGTCGGGGAAGATGAACTGACGGAACTGGCGCGCAGTTTCAACACCATGGCCGGCACCCTTGCCCGGATTGAGCAGACGCGCGCGGAATTGATCGGGAACGTCGCCCACGAACTGCGCACGCCGGTTAGCGCCGTGCGCGGGTACGCGGAGGCGGCGCAGGACGGTATCCTCCCCGCCGACCAGGCCCTCGCGGCGATTGCGCGGGAGGTGGCGGGCATGGAACGTTTGACGCATGACCTCAGCCTGGTGAGTCGCGTCGAGGGCGGGCGCGTCGAGCTGCACCTGACCAGTATCCCGCTGCGGGACCTGCTCACGCAGGCGCAGGACCGCTTCCAGCTGGCCTTCGAGGACCGCGGCGTGACGCTGCAGGTGGACTTCCCCCCAGCCGCTTGGGCCGTGTGGGCGGATCCCCAGCGCGCGCAGCAGGTGCTCGCGAACCTGCTGGGCAACGCCCTGAAGCACACGCCTGCGGGCGGCAGGGTGTGGGTCTCGGCGGACGTCCACGGGGCGGAGGCCACGGTCTCGGTCGTGGACACCGGCAGCGGCATCTCCCCGGAGCATCTGGACCGCGTGTTTGAACGGTTTTACCGGGTAGACGCGGCCCGCACCCGGGGGGAAGGCAGCGGCGTGGGTCTCACCATCGCCCGCGGCCTCGCGCGGGCGATGCACGGCGACCTGACCGCGACCTCCACGCCCGGGCAGGGCAGCACCTTCCGCTGGACTGTTCCGCTGAGTCCCGTGGCGGCCCGGCCGCCGCAGCGGTCGTGATCACCACGCTGCCCGGTTTCCGCACGGTTGCTGCTCAACGTGGCTTCCCCGCAGGCGGCCTTTGAGCGACAATGTCTCTCAGTTGCATGCCTGGAGGCTCCCCGTCATGACGTCACCCCCACCCACGATCAGCACGCATCCCGCTCTGTTTTTGCACGGTTTGACCCTGGAGGGGGGCTGGCGTGTGACCGGACGGGCGACCACCGTCAAAGGGCAGCCGGCCGGCGGACATCAATCTGTGGGGTACTTCGTCGAGCGCGCAGACGGGCACCCGGGGTTTCTGAAGGCCATCGACCTGTCGGGCATTATTCAGGCCAGGAACGTTATGCGGGCGCTCCAGGAGGTCACCGAGCAGTTCAACTTCGAGGTGAGCCTGCTCGAACACTGCAGCGACATGCGCCTGAGCCGGGTCGTCCACGCGATTGATCACGGTGAGCACCGCATCCCGGGCGCCCTCATCCCGGTGCCGTACATCGTGTTCGACCGGGCCGACGGGGACGTCCGCGACCATCTGGAGGCGACGACCGTCGACGACGGCTGGCTGCTGAGGTGCATCCACCATGTGGTGGTGGGCCTGCACCAGCTCCACACCGCCAGGTTCGCGCACAACGACGTCAAGCCGGCCAACGTGCTGGTGTTCGAGGCGCTGGGGTCGAAGATCGGGGACCTGGGGACCGCGGTGGACGCCTCCGGGACTTCCCCGCATGGCGGCAAAGCGTTCGCGGGCAGTTGGGACTGCGCGCCTCCGGAAGTGCCGTGCCTCGCCGAGCAGGCGGACGCCTGGCAGCATGGTCGGCGCTGCGACCTGTACATGCTGGGCGGCCTGATCACGTTTCTCTTCACGCACCAGCACTTCAACACCTTCCTGAAGCGGGAGTTGCCGGAGGAGCTGCTGCCGCTCTTCTGGGGCGGGGACTTCACCGGGCCGTTCGAGGAGGCCCTGCCGTACCTGCTGGCGGCCTTCGACCGTGCCGCCCGTGAGGTGGAGGTGGCGCTCCGGCCACGCCTGCACCCCAGTGTCGCTGGCGAGGTGACGCGCAGCATCCGGGAACTCTGCCACCCGGACCCCGCGCGCCGGGGGCATCCCCGCAACCTGTCCGGCCTCAACCCGCTCGGGCTGGAGCGGTACATCAGCCTGTACGACCGCCTGGTGATGAAAGCCGGTCTCGCGCGGAAACGGGGGAGCAGGCCGTGAGCTTGCCCGCGAGGCCCAGGAACCGCCGGGTGCTTCCCCGTTGGCGGGACACGCGCGCCGCCGTCGAAACCGGGGAAATGCGGAGTTTGCAGCGTGCCAGCGCGGACGAGAAAGCCCGCGCGCAGCAGGCGGGCGTGCAGCGGCTGGTGACCCTGCAACGGGAGTTCGGGGCGAAGCCCAGCGTGGGCCGGGCGGCGGAACTGACGGGTGCGGCGGCCTTGATGAACCGGCCCGACGTGGCGGAAGACGCCGCCGTCTACCTGCTGCTGAATGCCGAGCAGACGACGCCCGCCGCCCTGGCGTCGGCCCGGACACTGCTGGCCCTCCCAGCGCCAGGTGAGGCCGCCCTTCAGGCACCGCAGGGTACCGGCCTGCTGACCGTCCAGGCGGAGGTCCGCCGGCTGCGGCCCCTCCTGCGCGAGTTTCCACACAACCCCCTGATGCACCTGGACCTGGCGCGCGCCTACGCGGCCCTGGGGCAGGCGCAGCGGGCCGAGCGGCATCTTCAGGTGGCGCTCGCGTTGGCGCCGCAGCACCGCTTTGCCCTGCGCACCGCCGTGCGGTTTCACGTGCACACGCACGACCCCCGCGCGGCCGTGACGCTCCTGCGCCGCTCGGACCGCACGCCGCACGATCCCTGGCTGATCGCCGCGGAAATCAGCGCGTCCATGGTGGCGGGGGTCGCGCCCCGGTTTGTTCGCCGGGCCCGTGACCTGGTGGAGAACTGGGACCTTGACCCCCTCCACATCAGTGAGCTGGCCGCGGCGCTGGGGACGCTGGAACTCAAGGATGGGGGGAAAAGCAAGCGCGTGCGGAAGATGTTCCGGCAGGCCCTCGAGCAGCCCACCGAGAACGCGGTCGCGCAGGTGCAGTGGGTGGCGCCGCAGGTGCAGGTGCCCCTGGACGAGCAACAGTTGAAGAGTGTTCCCCGGAACTTCGAGATGCGCGCCTGGGAGCGGTACAGCCTGTCCCGTTTTGAGGCCGCGCGGGACGCCTTCGAGTGCTGGCTGCAGGACGAGCCGTACGCTGCCACGCCGGTGATCATGGCGGCGTACCTGGCCGGTGCCCTGGATCCCACCCCGACCCGGGCGATTGAACTGACCCGGCTCGGTCTCACGGCGCATCCGGCCGACGAGGTCATGCTGAACAACATGGCCTACTACCTGGCCATTGGCGATCAACTGGACGACGCGGAGACCTACCTGCGACGCGCCCAGGCGGCCACGGCACCGGGGAACGTCTGGAACGGGGCGAACCTGGTGGCCACGCAGGGCCTGCTGCTGTTCCGGCGGGGCCAGCCGGACGCGGGCGTCCACCTCTACGAGGCGGCGGCGGCCCTGGCCAAGCGCAGCGCGCTCCCGCAGCGCGCCGTGATTGCCCAGCTCAATCTTGCCCGCGAGCTGATCCGCTGCGGCGATGAGCGGGCACCGGCGGTGCTTCTCCGGGCGCTGGAGGAAGCGCGGGCCCTCACCTCGCCGGACGTGGACCTCGCCGTGGCGCATCTGCGGGCCCAGATGCAGCGCCTCGGGGTCCCCCCGGAGGTTCTGCCCCCCACGCTCTTCAGGTGAAGGCGGCAGGGGGAGTGCCCCCGGCGTTCAGGAAGCTTTCTGCCGCAGTTGCTCCACCGCGAACTCGAATTCCTCCTCGGTCACCTGGCGCACCAGCCCGGTGTCGTCACGGCGAATCATGCTGTAGTAGCGGGAGTTGGACTCGAAGCGGCCCAGGTGCACGTTGAAGGCCAGAATGGCGGTCTGGCCCCCTTCCTGCCGGACCACCTTCACAGGGACTGCGCCGACCATGTAGTACTTCGTCATTCCTCCACCTGCCCTTCCGTCACCAGGCTGTGCCAGACCCGGGAGAACATCAGTGTACTCGCATCGTCAAGTGTTTCCAGGACAACCGTCTGGACTTTGGACAGTTGCGGCAGAGTTTCCAGCGTTCGCCGCACCTCGTACAGTCGGTGCTCGTAGTGGTCCAGTTCGTCGAAGGCGGCCAGAGCCAGCTTCACCTCTGCGTAGTGGCCGTCCAGGTCCACGATGAACTGCATGTCCCTGTACCCACTGGCGCGCGGCTGGAGGAAGCGGTCACGGAAGCCCGCGATCACAAATGGGTCGCCGACCAGCGGTGCGGAAGCGTACAGGTCGGCCAGGGAGGTGAACACGATCTTCCCCGCCAGGATGTCCAGGGGCGGAAACCCGAACAGGTTGGTTTTTTCCTCCAGCCGCGCCCAGGACTTGATGCCGCCGGGTCGGGGGAACGCCGGGCACTTCACGGCGGCGCCCAGCGCCATCAAGTGCTCGGCGAACCTGCCCTGAAGTTGCAGCGCCTCGGCATAGGCCGTTTGGGCATCCGCCGCGCGCTGCCTCAGTTGCGAAGGGTCTTCAGGGTACCTGCGCCTCAAGGCGCGGCTCAGCTCGGCGTAAGGTTCTGGCAAGGGGGGAGTGGGGTCGGTCTGCGGCATGAACGTTCTGCCCGGCAGTGTAGAGCCGGGACGCGGCTGGCTCAAATGTGACGCTGGCGGGCAGCGGGAGGATGAAGGCGAAGGGACGCCTGCCGGAGCAGCTCTCCTGGGGGACGTGCCGACCTCGGGGGAGTCTGCCGCCCCACCCCAAAACGGCGAGGGGGCAGCCCAGTGTCAGCCGCCCACCAGTCCAGGGGTGCGGGTCAGGTTCCACCGACGGCGCGGATGCGCTGCCCGACCGTGGGGGTGACCGTGCCGAGCTGCTGGATGTACTCGAGGACCACCTGGGCATCCAGCTCACGGGTGGTGCCTTGGCCATCGGCGAACATGGTGTACTCGTCCCCACCGCTGTTGGTGAAGTCGCTCAGCGCGAGGGTATAGGTCGCCGCGTCCTTCAGGATCGACGTTCCGCCCTCCAGGGTGACGCTCACAACGCGTGAGCCCACCGGCCGACTCACGTCATACGTGAACGAGAAGCCCGAGATCTGCAGGAACCGTCCGCTGGCCGCGGGCAGCGCCGAGACGCTGTTCTCCAGCGCCGCGTACAGCTGTGACCCGGTGACGGTGCGGGTCACGACGGTGTTGCCAAAGGGCAGGACGCTGTACACGTCCCCCGCCACGATGTCATAGGGGGGGCCGGGCTGGTAGCCGGGCGCGGGGCGGCGCAGGCTCTTGTCCTGCGGCGCGTAGCTGGAGGGCAGCGAACTGCGAATGCTCCCGCCGTTCTGGATGGCCAGCTGCGTGCCGTACCGTGCCCGGAAGGCGTCGGCAATCAGGTCCCCCAGCGCGACTTCCCCCAGGCGCTCAATGTTGTTGCCACGCGGGAACAGGTCGGTGGCCACCCCGATCTTGCGGTCGAGCTGCTGCGCGAGCTGCGTGCGGTAGGACGCCAGCGCCTGCACGACCGCCGGATCGGGCGTGACCGCGTCGGCGCGCGGCACGACAAAGGTGTTGGTGCGGCCAGTCACGCGCCCTTTGGCGGGATCGTACATAACGTTCACCTTCGCGTACGTCGCGCCTTTGCTGAGGTTCTCGACGACCAGCGCGTCCCCGATCACGCCGCTGAACTGCTCGTTGGTGTGGTCCCCGAAAATCACGTCGAAGCCCTGGACGCTCTGGGCGAAATCGATCAGCGGACCCGAAGCGGCCTGCGTGGTGGGATCCTGGCGGGTGACGCCCAGGTGCGTGATCGCCACGAAGACCTGCGCACCTTGCGCTTTGGCCGCGGCGCGGGCCTGGGTGGCGGCGGCGACCGGATCGGTGATCTGCAGCGTGCCGAGGGCGCCGGGCGCGACCAGCGTCGGGGCTTCCGGGTTCACCAGGCCGATGACCGCCACCTTCACCCCGCCGACGGTGAAGATCTTGTACGGCAGGACGTTTTTCAGGTTCGCGGCGAGGTTTTGCAGGTTCGCCGCGACGTACGTGAATTTCGCCCGGTCGATGAGCGCCTGGAGGGCTGCCGTGCCTCGGTCGAAGTTGTGGTTGCCGAAGGTGTCCGCATCGAACCCCATCGCGTTCATCGCCGCGATGGCGGGCACCTCCCCGAAGAAGCTCGACAGGGGCGGGGACGCCCCAAACGCGTCCCCGGCGGTGACGGTGAGGGTGTGGGGATTGGCTGCGCGGTCCTGCTTGAAGTACGCACTGAGGACGGCCGCGCCGCCCACCTGGACGGCACTGGACCCGCTGCCCACGGTGAGGGGGTCCAGCTGCGCGTGCCAGTCCGAGACGTCGAGCAGTTGGAGGGTGGTGGGTGGTCCCGGCGGAATGAGGCTGGCGCACCCGGAGAGCGCGAGGGTCAGGGCGGCAAGGGGCAGGGTCTTCCGTCGTGACATGGGTCTCCTCCTGTTCCTGATAAGGGAGGTGCAGGTTGGGCGAGAAGGGCGCGCCACCACCCTGGGCCGGCAGCAGGAAGATCTTCGCCGAGCGGGTACGGTCAGTGTAGGGCGCACGGTGCGGGTCCGGATGAAACGCGGGAACAGCAGGCGTGGGTCGCCGGGCGGGTGCGTGCATGGGGGTCTGGATGCCCCACCCGTCATGGCGTTGCCTTGGCCTGCTGGATCAGCGTTTGCAGCTGGGCGCTGCTGAGCGGGCCGAGGTGCCGGGCGACGATGCGGCCCCGGGCATTCACCGCGAAGGTGGTGGGGAAGCCGCTGACGCGCAGCGCCCCGGTGACCGCCTCACCGCCCAGCCAGGTGGCGTTCGTGGCCGGGTAGGCGCGGAGGAACGCGCCCACGGTGCTGGCTGGCTCGCCAACGTTCAGCAGCACCACGGGTTCACCCGCCTGAACCGCGCGCATCAGGAGCGGCATCTCTGCTCGGCAGGGCGGGCACCAGGTGGCCCAGAGGTTCACCACGCCGGGACGCGGCAGCGGGACGGGTGGGGAGACGGTCCTGCCCGCGAGGCGCGGGAAGAGTGCCGCCGGGAACGTCTGCACCGTGGGGGTGGGTTTGAGCAGCAGGGGCAGCAGTCCCGCCAGAACCGTGACGAGCAGCGGGAAGGCCAGGTGGGTGGGGAACTGGCGGCGGGGCCACCACAGCGCGAACAGGCCCGCGGCGAGGCCCGGCCCCCACGCCCAGCCTCCCCGCCGGACGTCCAGCAGTTCGAGCAACTGTGCGCCCAGGGATTGGCTCAGGTTGCCGAAGAGGCCGGGAAGGGTCGCCCAGAGGCGGGCGGTGAACAGGGCCACGACCGCGGCCACGCCCGCCCCCCGGAAGCGCGCCAGGGTGGACCAGGCCAGCAGGCCGAGCACCAGCGTGAGCTGCGACCAGCCGAGCACCAGCGGTCCGACCGTCAGGGCGTCCGGCCCGATGGTCACGCGAGTTCCGGCAGGCGGCGGTGAGAGACAGGGCCGCCCGCGACCACAGGGATAGTCCTCCAGCTTCCATGGGTGGGTCCGGGGGAACGGCAGGTGTCGGTCCAGGCGTGATCAGCAGTCCTCATGCTGCGGCATCCCCATAGCGAGTCGGCCAATGATGGTCCCCCGTGGAGCGGGGGCACCGGCGTACGCTTCGTCCAGCCGCGAGATGTCCCATGGAGAGGAGTGTCCGGCAGGTGTGTAAAGATCGTGTCACGGAGCCGGCCATGAGATCCCGGCCGCTCACTCTCCTGCAGGCAGCAGCGCAAATGTCACGTCACTGCTGCCATCGGGATGACGGTCCTGGCCCAGAACGAGAATCGGATGAATGGTTCCCTGAAAGGTGACGCTGGGCTCGGAGACACCCCCGAAGTCCGCGAGGCGCAACCCGACGGATGAGCCGACGGGGAGGCGCGGATCGTCACTGCGGATGATGGGGCCTGCGATCTGCTGGGCAGGAAGGTGAGCGGTACACGACACCTTTCTATCCTAATCCGAAGTTCCACATATTCGGAGAGGCAAATGTTAAGGTATGGCCATGCAGCAGCATCCTGTTCCGGCACACGCCGATCCAGAAGACCTCACTCGCGTCACTGGCCTCTTCAAAGCCCTATCCGAACCCATCCGTGTGCAACTGGTGCTGCTGCTCAAAGACGGCGAGCGCAATGTCGGTCAGTTGGTCGAGGCGCTGCACCTCCCCCAGAGCACTGTCTCCCGGCACTTGGCCCTGCTGCGCAGCGCTGATCTGGTCAGGACCCGCCGCGAGACGACCAGCGTCTACTACCGTCTGGCCGACGGGCATGTGGGCCGCCTGGTCCAGGAAGCCTTCAGCCACGCCCAGCATGAACGCCTGGACCTGCCGGACCACCCGGCCCCCGATGCGGCGCCTGGGGGCGTCCATTGAACGCTTTCGCGCCGTTCGCCCCCCTGCGGAACGCTCGCTTCGCGCGGCTATACCTCGCGCAGACCGTCAGCCAGATTGGCGACGCACTCACCTGGGTGGGCCTGGCCCTGCTCGCCTACCAGCTCACCGGCGGGAAGGATGCCGCCCCCGTGCTGGGCTTCGCGCTGACCCTGCGGGTGGCGGCCTTCGTGCTCTTCAGCCCGCTCGCCGGGGTCGTTGCGGACCGGGTGAACCGCAAGTGGCTCTTGGTGGGCTGTGACTTCGGCCGGATGCTCGTGATCGGGTTCATGCCGTTCATCCACGCGACCTGGCAGGTGTACGTGCTGATGTTCCTGCTCAACGCCCTCACAGCCTTTTTCACGCCGACCAATCAGGCCACCGTGCCGCTCGTCGTGGGGCGCGAGGACAGCGGCCAGGCCTTCGCGCTCTCCAGCGCCACCACGGAACTCATCGGCATCGTCGGCCCCGGACTTGCCGGTCTGGTGGCCGCCTGGGCCGGTGGACGGGACCTGTTCTTCATCGACGCGGCCAGCTTCCTGCTCTCCGGCCTGCTGATCCTGACGCTGCCCGCCCTGCGCGCTGGGCGGGGTGAAGTCAAGGGCGAGACCTGGGCCGACGTGCGGGATGGCACCGCCCGGCTCTGGCGCGATCCCCCCATCCGCTTCGCCCTGCTGATGGAACTCGTCGCGGCGGTCGCGGGGGCACTCATCCTCGTCGAGACCGTGACCCGCGTGCGCAGCGGGTTGAACCTTGGGGAAGCGTCCTACGGCTGGGTGATGGCCGCCTACGGTCTGGGCGCCACCCTGGCCTCGCTGGTGGTGGGCATGGTCGGGAGGCGCTGGCCCCGCACCCGCTTCATCCTGCTTGGCGCGCTGCTGACCTCCCTGGCGATCCTGCCGGGTGACTTCGTTCCTCTGGCTCCCCTGATGGCCTTCTGGTTACTCGCGGGTGTGGGGCAGAACTGGGTGAATCTGCCCACCGAGACCCTGCTCGCCGAACGCACCGAGGAGGCCGCGCAGGGCCGGGTGTACGGCGCACATTTTGCCTGGAGCCACCTCTGGTGGGCCTTCGCCTACCCACTGGCCGGGTTCCTGGGCGCGCAGTTCACCTCGCACGCCTTCCTGATCGGCGGCCTGATCGCGCTCGCCATGCTGGCCGCCGTGCAGTTTACCCACCTTACCCACACCACCCCACAAAGGAGTCCGCAATGACTGATGCCCTGGCCGCCCCTTCGCTATCGGGATCACCCTGAATGTCGCCTTCGTCGTGCTGGGACTCACCGCCAGGTTGCTGCCGTGTTCGCTGGCTCTCATCGGGGATGCCGGGCACATCGCTCCTGGCGTAGAGACCAGCAGGGGGCATGACAGTAAGACGGGAGCACTGCGGGCCGAAGTGGAAGGCGTAACCATCACCAGCCATGGCGAACCTAGGAGAAGATCAAGCACCGAGACGTACCCGTCCCCTGACACCGAATCGTGCACAAGGCGGGGGCAATGAGCGAGGCTTTCCCAGCGTTGCCCCGAATAGTTCCACTGGCCGACCGGCTCGGTTCTCTTGGTTCCGTACGTGGCAGACTGCTTCGCCCTGCATCTCTAATGTCTATAATTCCGACTGGAATGGTTGACTTTGGCCAGGGGAGTCCATAGAGTTCTCCGCGTGAGCCTCCCCACCTCCCTCGCCCTCCTCACCCTGACCCTCACCGGCGCTGCTCTGGCGGCCCCGAAAGAGCCCATCAAGTTCGCCGTGACCCTGGAGCAGATGCGCGGTCACTACGACGCCAGCCTGCTGAACTACCGCAACGGTGACCTGGCAATGGCGGCCAAGCACGCCAAGCACCCTGCCAACGAGCTGTATGCGGCGGTCCGGGGCGACCTGACCCCCGCCCTACAGCAGAAGTTCCTGGCGGATTACGCCCGCATCAACCAGACCCTGGCCGCGAAGAAGCCCTACGCGGAATACCAGAAGGTCATGAATACCTTCTATGCCGACGTGGACACGGCGCTCGCCACCCTCGGGGCTGCGCGCAATGACCCGAAGTTCGCGGCGCAGGTGATCGCGCAGATTCTCGAGAACGCCGAACACGAGTACGAGGAAGGCGTGCAGGGCGGCAAGGTGACCAACCTCGCCGAGTACCAGGACGCGATCTCCTACGTGGCCCGCGCCAGGACCTGGTTCGACCGGAGCGCCCGCAATTTCCCGCAGCGTCAGCGTGACGAGACTGCCGGAGCGTTGCGTGATGCTGCTGCGGTCATCGCGCGCAAGGGCGACGTGAAGACCCTGGAGAAGGCCGTGGACCAAGCGAAGGAGGAACTCGGGGAGATCAGCGGGGTAAAGCAAGCTCCTAAGAGCAGCAATGCAGCGTACTTCGCCAACATCAATCGCCTGCTGGCAGCGGCCAAGGCACACTACGCAGGTGGGATGACGGACGATGCCGAGGAAGCCCTGATCGGCGCATACCTCGAGAACTTCGAGTATCTGGAAAGCCCCCTGGCGAAGCAGGACAAGGCACTGGAAACCAAGCTCGAAAAGACCCTGCGCGAGGACCTGCGTGCCCTCTTGAAGAGCAAGCCCAGCGCCCAGAAGTTCAATGCCGCCGTCGATGCCGCCTTGGCTGAACTGAAAAAGGCCCGCGCCCTGCTGGGGGAGTAAGCCATGAACCGGTTCCTGATCCTGCTCCTGGCCCTGCTGGGCGTGGCCTGTGCCGCGCCCGGGCAGGTGGACGTGACGGCGGAACTCCGCACCGCGCACGATCTGGTGGCCCAGAGTCTGCGCGAGTACGCGGGCGGCAACCGGGAGGCGGCGTTCCGCAGCGCCCGCGCCGCCTACCTCGACCACTTCGAGTACGCCGAGCCGCCCCTGCGCGTCCTGAACCCGGACCTGATCCTGGAGATGGAGTACCGCTTCGCGGACCTGCGCAACGGCATGAAGAGCGGGGCGAGCCTCGGCGAGCTGCGGGAGATTGCGGGCGACATCGAGGGCAGCCTGCGCAAGGCCGAGAGCATCGTGAACGGTACCGGCGTCCTGGCACCCACCCTAGCCGCGACCGGGGGCTTCACCATCCTCTTCCGCGAGGGGCTGGAGGCGGCCCTGCTGATGGCCGCGATCCTGGCGTACCTGGCCAGCACCCGCAACGACCGCCTGCGGGGCGGCGTGTGGTGGGGAGCCGGTGCGGCCCTCGCCGCCACCGCCGTCACGTGGTTTGCCGCCACCTACCTGCTTTCCATCGCGCCCATCTCGCGCGAGCTGATTAGCGCGATCACCAGCGTCATCGCGGTCGTGATCCTGTTCTACCTCTCGTTCTGGATGCTGCAACAGGGAGACCGCAAGCGCAGCGCGGAGTTCATGCGGGCGCGCGTCTCGCAGGCCGTGCAGAGCGGCAGCCTGGGTGCCGTCGCGTTGGTGACCTTCACGACCATCTACCGCGAGGGGTTCGAGACGGTGCTGTTCTACCAGGCGCTCGCGGTTGCGAGTGGTCCAGTCCTGGGATACATGTACCTGGGCATCGCGCTGGCGGTGCTGGCGCTCGTGGCCGTGTTCGCGGTGCTCTTCCGCCTGGGGCGGCGGGTGCCCACCCAGCGCCTCTTCCCGGTCCTGGTGACGGTCACCGCGCTCTTCGCGGTCGCGTTTGTGGGCAACGGCGTGCGTGCCTTCCAGGAGGCGGGCTGGCTGCCGGTCACCAACCTGTACGGGAAGGTGCCCACCTTGGACCCGAATGTCGCGGCCCTGACCGGCCTGCATCCCACCGTGGAGACGCTGGCGGCACAGTTGCTGATGGTCCTGGTGTATGTCGTGGGCTTCATCGTGTTCCGCTCACGCGCACAGCGCCGTACGGAGCGCGGAGCACACACGTGAATCCGGCGGAGGCCCGGCCTTGACCGCTGATACCCCGGTGCCCATTCCGGTTCGCATCGGCATCGACGTGGGCGGCACCTTCACCAAGGGGGTCGCCCTTGCCCCGGCTGGACACATCCTGACCGTGTCGCACGTGCCCACCACGCACCGGGACGCGCTGGGCGTGGCCGCCGGGGTCCTCGAAGCCCTGCGCGCCCTCCTGCGCGCCCTGGCGCCGGAAGCGGTCCCGGCCCTCGTCGCGCACTCCACCACGCAGGCCACCAATGCCTTGCTGGAGGGGGACACGGCCCTGGTCGGCATCCTGGCGCTCGGGGAGGCCCGTGACGAACGGCGGGTGCAGAACGTCACCCGCCCCCCGGCAGGTCTGCGCGCCCTGCACGCCTTCGTCGCGACAGATACCCCGGAGTTCGGCGCCCGGGTGCGGGCTGTGCTGGACCGTTGGCGCGCGGAGGGGGTTGGCGCGGTTGCCGTGTCGCGAGCGTTTGGAGTGGACGACGCCAGCCCCGAACAGCGCGCCGGGGAACTCGCGCGTGAGGCGGGTTTCCCGGTGAGCCTGGGGAGTGACCTTTCCGGGGCATATGGGCTGGAGATGCGCACCCTGTCGGCCGCAGTGAACGCGAGCATCCTGCCCACCATGGTCCGCACCGCCGGGCATGTGCGCGACGCCGTGCGTGACCTCCTGCCGGACGTGCCGCTCCTGATCGTCCGCGGAGACGGCGGCGCGGCCGACCTGCGCGCCTTCGAGGAAACGCCGCTGCACACCGTGGTGAGCGGTCCCGCCGCGAGCCTGGGCGGGGCGATCCTCGCGCACGGCGTGATGGACGGCGTGTTCTTCGAGGTGGGCGGGACCAGCACGAACATCGGCGTGATCAAGGACGGCCAGCCCGCGCTGAAGTACATGACCGTGATGGACGTGCCCACCGGTCTGCGCGCGGCAGATATCCGCATCGCGGGGGTGGCGGGCGGCAGCCTCGTGCGCCTGCGCGGGCGGCGCATCGAGGACGTCGGCCCGAGAAGCGCCCACATCGCGGGCCTCGCGTACGCGAGCTTCACGCCGCCCGGCGACCTCACCGGTGCCCAGCTCGAACTGATCGCCCCGAGCACTGGCGACCCAGCGGATTACGCTGTGTTGCGGACACCGGCTGGCCGACGCTTCGCGATCACCCCGACCTGTGCCGCGAACGCCCTGGGTGCAATCCCCGAGGGCGGGTACGCGCACGCGCACCCGGAGAGCGCCCGGCTCGCGCTGGGCCTGCTCGGAAAGCATCTGGGGGCCAACATGGAAGCGGCCGCGCAGGCCGTGCTGGAGGCCAGCGCGGAGAAGCTCACGCGGACGGTGCAGGGCCTGGTGCGCGAGTACGGGCTGCGCGGCACGCCGCTGTACGGCGGGGGCGGCGCGGCCAGCGTGCTCGGCCCGGTCGTCGCCCGGCGGTTGAAGGTGCGGTTCGTTCCGCTCCCGCACAGTGACGTGATCTCTTCCATCGGGGCGGCACTCGCCGTCATCCGGGTGGAACGGGAGCGCAGCGTCACCCGGCAGGACCCCACCGTGGCGGACCTGCTGGAGCGTGAGGTGGGCGACGAGGCCGTGCGGCTGGGCGCTGATCCCGCCTCGTTGCGGGTCGAAACCGAGTACAGCGCCCGCGAGGGCCGCCTGCGGGCCGTCGCGACCGGTGCCCACCCGCTGAGTGCCCGTACCCGCCCGCTCGACGCGGACGAGTTGCAGCAGCAGGCGCGGCAGGTGCTGGGGGATCAGGCACACCGGGCGTTCGGCGGGAGGCATCACACGCTGTTCGTCGCCCCACGCGTCCGGCGCGGCCTGCTGCGCCGGGTGGAGCAGCAGGCGGCCCTGGTCCTGGACGGGCGAGGGGTGCGGCTGCTGCGCTTCGAGGACGCGCAGGTTCTGGTAGGCCGCCCGCATGAGGCGCTGGGACAACTGGAGACACTGCTCACCGGACGGGCAGTTGCGCCCCACGTCGCAGCACTGACCTCCTCCCGCCTGCGGGATTACGCCCACCTGCACGACACGGCCCTGCTGCTGCGTCAGCTCACCGAGAACCTGCGCCTGGAGGGCCAGGTCGCGCTCATCGTCGAGGGGTGAGCCCTGCGGCCACGGGGGCTGCTCTGACCACCCGCGCTGCGGGCAAGGAGAATGAACCATGCTGTACCGCCGTCAACGTAACTTGTCCCCGCTGCTCGTGACCGTCGCAGCCCTGGTCGGCCTCGCGCTCGGCTTCCTCGCCGGCCGCACGACCGCGCCCACCCCGACCCTGGCGGGCCTGGTCGCGCCCGGGGTGGAGCACGCCCGCAAGGCCTCCGGCGCGCTGGAGATCGTCCCACTGGAGTACGCCCGCGCGCAACCGGGCAACGCCAGCAGCCGTGACGCAGCCCGCAGCGCCGCCCGACAGGCGCAGGCGGAACTGGACGCGGCGACACTGCTGAGGCAACTGAACCCGGGCGGGTACCGCGAAGCGCAGGCGGCCCTGGCCGCCCTGACCAATGCGATCGACACGAACCGTGACCCTCAGGTCGTGCAGGCGAACGTGACCCGCGCGCAGGCGGCGCTGCGAGAGCTTCAGGCGATCGGCACGCCCTGACCGCGAACCGCCCTCCGGATGCAGGACATCCCATGACTTCCCCCGCCCGGGAGCGCCTGCTGCAGGCGGCCCACACCCTGCTCTCCACCCGCGGCCTCCACCACGTCTCCGTCGACGACATCGTGCGTGAGGGCGGGAGCACCAAGGCCACCCTCTACAAGTACTACCGCGGCAAGGACGACCTGATCCTCGCCGTCCTGCGGCTGGAGGCGCAGGACTTCCTCCAATGGCTTCAGGACACGGTCGCGCACCTGGAACCTCGTCCCGAGCGGCAACTGCTGGTCGTGTTCGACGCGCTCACCGGGTGGTTCGCGCGCCCCACCTTCCGGGGCTGCCTGCTGACCCGCCTCGTCATCGAACTGGCTGATCCTCACCACCCGGCCGTCCAGGTGCTTCAGGACCACCGGCGGCGCGTGCGCGAGTACCTGACCGTTCTGGCGCGGCAAGCCGGACAGCCCGACCCCGACCGGCTTGCGGCGGAGTTGCACCTGGTGTTGGAGGGTGCCACCCTGCTGGCCGGTGTGGGGCAGGATCGGGACGCCTTGCGGCGGGCGAAGTTGATCACTGGGCAACTGCTGGTGCCTCACCCGCGCTCGGAGAGCACGGAGGGGGGGACGTGATGCCTCCCCCCACAGCCAGCGGTTCCCACCGGGAGAACGGGGAAGCGCGGCCCACCCGCCTGTCGCCCCCCGGACGGACATCATGGTGATCGGCGCGGGGCAGCCAGGACTCTCCGCCGCCTACCCCCTCAAGAAGGGCAACGCCAGCAGCCACGATGCGGCCCTCACCGACACGATCGAGGCAAAGCGCGACGCGGAGGTCGTGCAGGCGAACGTGGCACGTGCGCAGGCGGCCTTGCGAGACCTTCGTGCCATTGGCGCGCCTTGACTTCGGAAACCAACAGTTGGCAGCGCTGTGTAGATCCTGGGTGCACACGTCCTTGCTCGGTTGGGCACCCAAACCCGGCAGGCCAGCGTTACCCTTTTTCGTTCTTCCTTGCTGGCGGCATTCTCGCAGCGACTGGCCCGCAGTGACTGGGGAACTTAGCCTGCCAGAGGGCCTGCGGACCCGCAAGAGTCTCGCGGCCCTGCTGGCTCCAAAGCGCCGTGTGGCAGGACACGGAGCGCTCAATCCCGCCGCGACGCCACACTCGCACAAGGGAAGGCGGGGCGAGGGCCACGCCGTTCGGGGAAGAAATCGAAGCCCCGAGGAGGCGCTGCCAAAAGGCCGGAAGCCAAAGCCGCATGACTTGACCCGGGAAGTGGTCAGGAAGGGAAGGGAGAGTGGTGGCCCCTTCCCTCTTTCCGTGCCGCCGCAGGGAAGAGGTGTCGCGCACTGACATGCGCGCTGGCGGGTCATGTCGCAGAAAAGGTACGAGGTGCATTTCCAAGGCGGACGCTCGGTCACGGTCAACGACAAGCTGGCGCTCGCGGGTGTGGTCTTCAGGGAGATGCCGCAGCGCGTGACGGTCTGGGACCGGGAGACCGGAGAGGTGTTGGAGGAATTGGACGGCCGACTGCGCCCGGTCTGGAGCGCCGGGGCACCGCCGCGGGTGGAGGTGGCAGAGAGCCTGCTGGGGGGGCTGCTGCTGACGACCGGGACGGCGCACGTGAACCTGACCTGGGCAGAGGCCGTGACGCTCCTGATGGTGGTCGTGGCGCGAGCGGACCAGGGTTGGCAGGGCCTGGCGAACGGGGAGCTGAAGGTGCGCGCCTCCGCAGAGGTCGTGTCGCTGTCCCTGTACGGGGTGCAGGAGACCGTGTTCCTCGACGCGCCGTCCGGGCGGGCGCTGGCGCGGCAGTTGTGCCACCTGGTGGAAGGCAACGCGGAGGCGGCGCGGTTGCTGCTGGCGGCGCAGGCCCCACAGGGCTCGTGGACGCACAAGCTGGCCAGTCCGTTCTCGCGCCCCCAGCCGCAGAACAGCACGCTGGGTGCCGGACACTCCTGCCGCCCGGAGCGCAGGCGGCGCGGAAGAGGCTGGTAGGCGCCGTGTCAGCGGGACGCGCCAGGCGTCGGACGCTGGCGCGTCCAGGGATGAGGTGTCGGGAGTTGTTCGGCCATTCGAGATCACGCAAAGGCGCAAAGGGAGGAACGCATCATGGCTTTAGGACTGAACCGGGTGACATTGATCGGGCGGCTGGCAGAGGACGCGGCGCTGCGGTACACGCCGTCCGGCGTGGCGGTGCTGGAGGGCACCTTGCACGGGCAGGAGGAACTGTTCGTCGGGGAGAGCGTGCGGATGGTGGAGTGGTACCACCGTTTCGAGCAGATCGGGAAGGCTGCCGAATACTCGGCCGAGCGCCCGTGCGCGAAAGGCACGCCGATGGTGCTGGACGGCTCGCTCGAGTACAGCGAGTGGGAGACCCCGGCGGGCGGGAAGCGCAGCGCGCTCAAGGTCAAGGCCTTGCAGCTCGCGGTGCTGGACGTTCCCGCAGACGCGGTCCTCGGCCTGAACCAGGTGCTGGTCTCCGGTCACCTGGCGCGTGACGTGGTGCTGCGGCACACGGCTGCCAAAGAGCCGGTGCTAGAGCTGCGCCTCGGCCTAACGAACCGCTTCCGGGACCGCCAGGGGCAGCCGCAGGAGAAGACCCACTGGCTGGACGTGGTGCTGTGGCGCCAGTTGGCCCTGGCACAGCAGGGCGCGCGCAAGGGGACGGGCGTGGTGGTGGAGGGGCGGCTCTTCAACGAGGCGTGGACCGACCGCGAGGGGAACAAGCGGCTGTCCACCAAGGTGGAGGCGCGGCGGGTGGTGACGCTGGCGAGAGGTACGCCAAACGTGAACACGCCCGAAGATACGGCGAACGTCGCCTGACCTACTGAACAGGAAGGGCTGCGGGTTTCTCCAGCGTGGAGGAACCCATGTCCTTTTCTGCCTTCCTGGCCGCCGTGACTTGGGCGCTGGACACCACCGATACGTGGTCGCCCCACCGCCTGATCGGCTGGGAGGATGAGCCGGAAGTGGCCTGGCCAACCCTCTTCGAGCGCGTCCCCTGGGGGCCGGGCACCGCCAGCGCGCTCGAGCGGCTCACCTGGCGGGATGAGCCAGCGCTACCATGACACCTGGAGGCCACATGACGAAGATCACTGCCACCGTGGACGAGCAGGGCCAACTCACCCTGCCCGCAGAGGTCGCGTGTCAGTTGCGGGCCGGGCAGACCGTCGTGATCGAACTCGACGTGCAGGCCGCACCCCCCAACCCCTTCCTGCAGTTCATCGGTAACCTGCCACCCCTGGAAGAAGACAGCCGCACGTGCTACCGCCGGGAGCGGGGGCACGAAGATTGACCACCTGCATCGATACCCATGTCCTCAGCGCCCGGCTCCGCAACGAGCCGGGCGCCCAACGTCTGGCCCTGGCCCTCTGGACCGCCCGGCAGCAAGGTCCGCTGGTGATCCACGTGTCTGTGTACGCGGAACTGCTCGCCGCGCCGGGGCAGACGCGTGAGGGTGCCGATCACTTCCTGAACACGACCGACATCCGCGTGGACTGGCAGACGGACCCAGAGATGTGGATGCAGGCGAGCGCGGCCTACGGGGCCTACAGTGCCCGCCGTCAGCGCAGCGGGGGAGGGGGTTGCCCCGGCGACTGCTGGTGGACTTCCTGATTGGCGCACACGCGGCCCGGCTCGGGGCCGCGCTGCTGACCCTCGATCCGCAGCCCTACCGGCTGGGTTTTCCGGAACTGTCGTTGCCGGAGCTTTGACGCGTCCGGGGAAGTCCACCTCGCTTCCCCCTCTTTTTCGGCACCCGCAGGTTTCGCGCCCCCCGGCGCTGCCGAGCCAGCGGAGGTGCAGGATGGTCGCGAAAGTGTTTCATGCCAAAGGCCCGCATGCCCGGTGGCCGGAGGACTTCGTGCTGGTGGCGGAGGTGGAGCGGTGTGACGACCCGGACCTGGCGTTCCGGGTGGTGCAGCACTTCGGGGCCTCGCACTGGGCCCGGCAGCCCGGCGTCCACTGCCTGGTCCCCGAGGACTCCGCCCGCAGCACCAGGGCGGGGGACGTGGTGGTCCTGAACGGCCAGCCGCTACTGTGTCTGCCCTTTACAGGCTGGCAGCCGCTGGAGTGAAGTGCCGTGCGCGCGGTACTCAGGGGTCACGGTGTCGCGCGCCTGACGCGCGCGGCTGGGGGGCATGCATGAGGATGAACGCGCGGAGGTGACGGCGGCTTTCCAGGGATCGGACTTCCGGCTGACGCACTGCAACCTCAGGTTCCACCAGGAACGTTTCCACGCGGTGGGCCGGGCGGACACGCCAGTGGCGGGGGTAAGCGTGCGTTTCAACACGCTGGCCGAGGCGCGCGACCTGCTGTGGGAATGTCCACTGCACGCGGCGATGCCGGACGTGCTGTCGTTCGCCCTGAGCCGCCGCGTGTTCGACGGGGCGGTGCTGGGCGGGTACGCCGGCGTGCGCGCCCACTTCCGGCGGACGTGGGTGGGCATCCGGCGCCTGGATCTGCTGTCCCTGTACCGCGAGGCGGGGGTGAGATGCGAGCAGCGTGCGCAGTGGCTCGAAGGCGCCCGGGCGTACGTCACGGCGTTCTGGCAGACGGCCGGGCTGGGACCTGGGGTGGAGAACGCTGCCGACTGAATTCGGCGTGAGCAGGGGGAGGCACGTAAGCAGAGGGCGCATCTCCCCCTTTTTTTGTGGGGGTCGCGGCGGACGGAGCCGCCGCAGGGCCGGGTGCGAAAGGAGGTGAACACATGTGGGACTTCTCGGCGCTCTGGTCGTGGTTGTTCCAGACCAGGCGGCGGTTTGACCCCTCAGGTCTGGGCAGCGAGTCACAGTGATGTGACCTGACCCTTCCGGGGTCCTGCGGTGCCGTGCGCGCCGCAGGACCCCCTTTTCCGTGGAGGTGTCCATGCCTTCGCTCCTTCGTTTCGTTCTGCTCGGCATCCCTGAGCGGCTGGCCGTAGCACGCCGGACCTGCGAACGTGCCACAGGTGATCAGGCGGTTGGTCGGCGGCTTCGCGGACATCTGGATTTGGACTCTGCTGCACGACTGGGCGCAGGGCGGGCAGCGGCGCGGGGAGAGTGTCGCGCCAGGACCGCACCGGCGCGGCCCATCGCAATGGAGGTCGGCATGAATGCAACACCACTGTTCCAGGGTTCAAGCGAGCGGCAGTACCAGGTGGTGCCGCTGGCGGAGATCGAGCCGCCCGAGCTGCGGGGCGCGCGCAACCCCATCGGCCCGAGCGTGGGGGAGTTCGGCATCCTCACGCCGCTGGAACTGTACCCGGCACCCCAGGGCACTCCCTACCGGTACCGCGTCTCCGCCGGGAGCCGCCGCTTCCACACCGCCCGGGACGTGGGACTGACCGAGGTGCCCGCGTTCGTGAGCAGCAGCGACGGGTCGGCCGCGGATATCACCGGCATCGAGAACCTGGGCCGCTCGAACAACCCGGTTGCCGAAGCGCTGGCCCTGCGCAAGAAGCTGAATCAGGGCTACAACCTCAAGGGGGTCGCGGACCTGTGGGGTGCGTCGCTCGGCACCCTGAAAAAGCGCGCGAAGCTGCTCGAGCTGCCCGAGTGGGTGCTGCACCTGGTCGGCGAGCGGGTGGCCGTCGGCGTGGTCGAGCAGATCGCCGCGCTGAACGAGCCGTACCGCACGCAGGCGGTCGAGGCCTTGCAGGCCAAGGTAGCGGGGGGCCCGGGCGCGAAGTTCACGGCCGACGACCTCAAGGGCGCGCGGGTCGCCCACGCCGAGGACCTGGGCGACGTGCTGAGCGCCGCCCTGCT
This sequence comes from Deinococcus phoenicis, assembly GCF_000599865.1. GTDB lineage: Bacteria > Deinococcota > Deinococci > Deinococcales > Deinococcaceae > Deinococcus > Deinococcus phoenicis. The sequence goes on from NZ_JHAC01000093.1 coordinate 66,887, forward strand.
GGACACCCCGGCGCCGCTGATCGAGGTGGACGCGGCGACTGACCTGGCGAGCCGGGTGATGGCGATGGCCCGCAACGAGGGCGTGGACCTCGGCGCGCTGGCCCAGGCACTGCTGGACCTGGCCAGCGACGGGACCGCCGAGGAGGAATCGGCCGCTTCACCCGCCGTAGAGGCTGAGCCGGAGCCCGCCCCGCTGGGGGTGCCAGCCCCGCCCGCCGTGAACCGGCCCCCGAGCCGGGTTCGCGCGACCCGCTCCGGGGTCACCTGAGCGCCAGCAAGGCCAGGGGCGGCATGGGCCTGGGGGTGAAACCCTCCTGCCCGCGCAGACCCCTTCTCAGGCCTGCCAGAAGCCGCCGTGTCCCGCCACCCCCCGAGGTCCCCATGACCCTGTTCCTCCGCCACGTAGCGCCCACGCCTGGGGTCCCCGTCGGGCATGGCCTTCCGCCCTGAGCGGAGGTCGCGCTGCTCGCGCGCGCAGGCGGAGGGGGACGGAGGTGCAGCATGCACGGACTGGCACAGGGTGGACGGCGGCTTTGCGGCGACGGACGGATGCTCGGCGGGTGGTACCTGGAATGCGCAGTCAGCGCGAGCGGCGCCCACCCGCTCGACCACTTCCTGGTGGACTTCCCCACCCTGGTGCCCCCCCACCTCACCGTGAACGCGCTGGGCGTCACGCTCTGGACCGACCCCAAGGGGGTCACGCACGTCGTGGACCTGATCGGCGAGGGGCACTACCCCTTCGTGCCGGACTTCTGGGAGGAAGCGCGGCGCATGGGCTTCTCACGCAAGATCTCCCCCACCCTGCCGGTGGGCAAGCTCAGCGCCCAGAGCCGCTTCCTGTTCATCCACAACAAGGCCCTGATCGCCAACCCCGAGGCCCTGATGCCCCACCTGGACGGGACGCACGTCTGCCCGACGGGCAAGCGCCACCCCGGCCACACGAACTGCACTGGACTGCACTGGTGGGTCACGCCGAGCGCCACGCCGGGCACCCTCACACGGTACCTCGGCGAGGGGGAGTACGAGCTACGGGGTCGCCTGGGGGCCGGAGCGCCCGCCGTGCGCTACGCCCGGGCGATCTTCGCGTCGGTGCCGATCACTGGGATCAGCCGCATCGTGGGTCAGGGCGGGGTACAGGGGGCCAACCAGGCGCAGTTCGCGGCCGCGCAGCAGAGCGGCCTGCCCGTCTACGCGGTGCCGGTGTGAGCCCCCCGGACCTCGCGGCCCTCCGGCAGCAGGCGGAGGCGCTGCTGGGGGACGGGGACCGGCGAGGCAGCGCCGAGGACCTGTACCGCCTGGTGCGGGACCTCAGCGCCTTTCTCGAAGGGGCCACGCTGGAGGAACTGGCAGGTGCCGCGTTCCCGGAGGAGGCCCAGCCGCTCGCCTGCCTAGCGGCCCTGGCCAACTTACGGCCGTGGCTGCCCAGGCGGACGCGTGCCGACCAGTACACGCCCGACGAGCTGGGCCGGTTGCGCGAGGCCGCCCGTAAGCGGGTGGTGAACGTGCTCCTGCCGCTGGAGCGTGCCACCGGTGAGGCGCCCGCATCTAAGGAGGTTGTATGGATTTCGACCAGGCACTTGCGCTCGCCGACCGCCTCTTCGTCACGGCCTGCCGGGGGAATCTGAGTGGTGGGGAGTACCTTAGGGCCCGGCACCTGCTGTACCTGGTGAAGTGCCACCGCCAGCACTTCTGGTTGCACGGCCTGAATGGCCGGGACATCGACGACTCGGCTATCCAGCACCCCTCCCCCGAGCGGACCACCCGCGCCCGCCTGCGCGAGCTGGCGCAACTGGCCTGTGACGCGCGCCAGGTCGCCCGCCCCTACCGTGCGTTCGAGGCCCTGCACGACAACGGGTAAGTGTTCCTGACTCCAGGTGTCGCGCGCTTCCATGTGCTCAGGAAGCGCGGAGGTGCCGGATATGGACGCACCGTTGGCTTTGCGGGTCAGCACTGGGGACAGGCGGCGAGGCAACCTCTTCCCCCCTACCCTCGGAGAAGGCCGGGCCCGGGTCCCCTGTCCGGGCGAGAAGATCGAGCACCCCTCAGCCTTCCACAGGGAGGAACACAGGAGGAAGAACCCTAATGTCTGACCTTTCCAAGGACCAGACCGAACCCGTGAAGGGCGAGGAGCACCTGAGCGAGCACGAACGCCTGGCCCGCCGCCTGAACCTCCCAGATTCCTGGGTGGAGGCCGCCCTGGAGACGCGCCATGTCGGCCCTAAGCTGGTCGAGGAGTGGGAAGCCGAGGAGCGCGCCCGCGAGGAGCGTGCCCTTGGCGAAAGGCAGCCCAACTGATGAGCGGCCTGGGTCTGCCGATCCTGCTCGGCCTCCTGTTGCTGACCCTCAGCGCGGCCGTGTGACGCCGTGCTGGGTCTTCCCCAGCCGCTGGGCAACAGCCTCGTGCTGGTGATCGCGTTGACCGTTGTGAGCATGATCGGTTGCATCGCTCGGTTGAGGCAGGCCAGAACGTTCGTCCTGTTGCGCAGGAAGTCGGGGTCGTGAGCACGCTCCGTCGCGTCAGCCGGCTGCCGCACTGGGGCGGCCAGGACCGGCCCGCCTGACGTCGTCCTGGTGCCCTTCCCCCAGCCGCCCTGCCAGGTTTCCTTTGCAGGAGGCGTCGCGCCCCGGATGGGACGCGGCGGGCGGCCATGCAGATCGAACAGGGACGGACCCAGGCTACGATCACGCCCTGCCGAGGCGGCCTGCTGGTCGTGATCGAGCGCACGCCCCACCCGGGCAGCGGCGGCTTCGTGCGGCAGGTGGCACGGCGGCCCTGGCTGACTGCTCCCGTCCACGAGGAGGTGGTGCGGCGGGTGGTCCAGGCCAGCGAGGTCGAGTCCCTTCTCTTGCAGGAAGGTCTGCGGCTGAGCCGCGCCGAGCGGGAGGCCCTGGCACGCCTGGGTGGCCGGGATTGACCCTTCATCACTGCCACCAGCGCGGCCGGGAGGTAGCCATGTTGCCAGCAGATCGCCGTGAACTTGCCCTGGCCCTCTCCACCCTGCTCGCCGCGCTGGACTGCGGCCAGGTCACCTTCAAGGGTGGGCAGGAACAGGAGGCCTATCGCCAGGCCCTGGCCGCCGCTCGGGGCCTGATCGCCCGGGATGCTGCCGCCTCCCTGCTCGCCGCGCTGGATGCACGGCCCGCCCCGGTCACCCTGTTCGCACCTGAATTCACGCAAGAAGCCCTGGCGGATGTCGTCCGTGAGTTCGCGGTCCTCGACCCGGACGGGTTCGCCTTCCAAGGCGTGCCGTTCTCCTGGGCGGGCATGGTCTGGACCGAGCCCGAGCAACTCGAGTGGTCGGGCTTGCAACCCCTGGTGCAGCTCGCCCTGCGGGAGGCGGTTCTGGCACGAAACTGGCGCTACGCCCTGGAGGAGCAGCCTGGCCGGTGCGACGCTCAGGTCACTTCGGCCACCGGACGGACATCCGCCGCCTGTGCCTCCACACCTTTCCTGGCATTCGCGGTCGCTTACCGGGACGCCCTCCGCTACCAGCGGCAGCACGCGGACACGGGCGGGATCGACTCTGGGGACCAGCCCTGCGGCCCGAGGGACCCGAACTGATGCGAGCTCCAGCATCCGGGGACAGCCACCCTGCCCACCCGACGGGAGGGTTTCAGCTTCAGGCGTCCCCTAGACGGGGCCAGGGACCGGTCCACCATGAAAGACGAGAGGTCACCAGGCAGGCTTTTATCTTGACTGAGGACAAGGAAGAGGGCTGATAGGGAGTTGTGCGACCACCCATCAGCCCACTGCCCTTTTTAACCCAAATCCCGGACTGGCGTGACCAGAAGCGCATCCACTACCCCTGGGAGACGCTCTGGACAGTCATTCTCGTGGGCCTGCTGTCGGGGCCAGAAAACATCTTGGCGCTCTCCCAGTGGCTGCAAGGGCAGCGCGAGGTGCTGTGTCAGCACCTCGCGCTGGACCGGATACCGCAACAAGCGATGATCTACCGCTTCTTCTGGGTCTTGGAGCAGCATCTCACCCAGCTCCAGACCGTCCTGCTGGCCTGGGTGAAAGCCCAGCATCCTACAGCGCACGACAAGCTTGTCCTCCTCGCCGGGGACGGCAAGGTGCTCAAGGGGAGTGGACGAGAGGGCCGCTTGGCCCTCTCGTTCCTGTCGGTATTTTTCCACGAGCTGGCCTTGACGGTGACGCAGGCGGACCAGGCAGGACGGCACGAGGCCAAAGGCATGGGGGAACTGCTGGAGACACTGACCGCCGTCTTCGGGCCGAACTGGTTGCTGACGTTGGATGCGGCCTATACCGAGTGAGGCTTCACCACACAAGTGACCGGGGCAGGCGGAGCCTACCTCGTTCCCCTCAAGAACAACGTCAAAGACTTGAAAGAATGGGCCGTCTTAGCTTTCAGCTACCCTGTGCAGAACGGCGTGGTGGATGTGGAACACCGCAGTGGGGAGGTCTGGGAGCGGCGCACCGATGTTCTCACTGACATTCCCGAAGCGATTTCCCAGGCGCTCCCCGAAGTGAAGACCCTGATTCACCGGGAACACCGAGTAACTCGCTGAAATGGCACTCAGACCCTTGAAGTGCGCTTTGCCGTCAGCAGCAGGCTGCTGACGGCCAGAGAGGCCGAGGACATCTGGCGAGGACATTGGGGCATTGAAAATCGGAGCCATCACCGCCGCGATACCGTCCTCCACGAAGATCGCTGCCGTTCAAGAAAGGGCGCTCAGGGAAAAGCCATGCTCAATGGCGTGATCCTCACCTTGCTCGCCTCACAGACACGCCACGTCACGGCCCTCGTTCGCCGACTCCGCCTTGACCCTCTCGCCGCCCTCCGCCTCCTCCGCCCTGAACCCGGTTGAGATAAAAGCCTGGTCACCAGGAAGAAAGTTGTTTTCCCTGAGCGTGAAGGGACCGTGTCCACCCCGCTTCCTCCCTCTGGACCCTCCTCGACCAGGCGGCCGCCACCACGCGGTCCACCCGCCTGGCACGCTTTGAACCCACCACCCGTGCCCGCGACAAGTGCGGCGGCACCGGCAGTCGCGGGGATGCCTGGTCCATGATCTGCCGGAGAATCGAAAGACCTTCCGGGTCGTGCCGCTGGAGGAGCCTTGCGCCGCCAGGCAGCAAGCCAGCTTCGGGGGAGCGGCGCTGCCTGTGGCCGCCTCCCCCACCTTGCCCGCCCCGCCTGGGTTTCAGGGGTCCCCCCGGCGGGGCCGGGGGAACGGTCCAGCATGACCGAAATACGAGGGTTCCGTGGTCAGTACGCCTTCCTGAGCAACTTCGAGCCTGCCGTTATCCGGGTGCGTGGGGTGCGGTATCCCACGGTGGAGCACGCCTTCCAGGCCTGCAAGACCGAGAACCTCGCCGAGCGGGCCGTCATCGCCGGCCTGCCGACCCCGGCAGAGGCGCGGCAGGCCGGGCAACAGGTCACCCTGCGCCCGGGCTGGGACGACATGAAGGAAGAGGTGATGCTGGCGATGCTGCGCGTGAAGTTTCGCCAGCCCGACCTGCGCGAGCGCCTACTGGCCACTGGAGACGCCGCGCTGGTGGAAGACAACGCGTGGCGCGACCGTTACTGGGGCGTCTACCGGGGGCAGGGCCTCAATCGGCTGGGGGTGCTGCTGATGCAGGTCCGCGAGGAGATCCTCGCCGTGCAGCTTCAGGCGGCGTAGCCCCCCTTGCCCGGCCGGAAGGGACGCAGGTCCCCCTCTGGCCGGGCCGGGCGTCGCGGGCGCCCGGCGCCCGCCCGGGAGGGGTGACCCCGCGAGGTCAGAAAGGATGCTCATGCCCGACCAGCCCAGTCACTTACCCCTCTCCCCTGCCCTGCCCACTTCCCACCTCTCCCAGGTCCAGCGGCGGCTCCAGGCTCCCTTTCCCAGCCACCTGGTGGGCTGGAAACCGCAGGCCCTCACCAAGGACCGCAGCCGCGCCCTGCTGGTGGCCTACGTGGACGCTCGCGCTGTCCAGGACCGTCTGGATGCCGTGTGCCCGGACGACTGGTCCTTCGAGATCGCGGTCGTGCCCGGCACGCCGACCCCGACCGTCAAGGGCCGCCTGACGGTCCTCGGCGTGACCCGCGAGGACATCGGCGAGGCGGGCGAGGGGGAGGCGGGCACCCGGGGGGCCGCGTCCTCGGACGCGCTGAAGCGCTGCGCGGTGCAGTTCGGCATCGGACGCTACCTGTACGACCTGCCCAAAACCTGGGTGGACTGGAATGACGCGCGGCGTGAGCCTGCCGCCACCCCCGAGTTGCCCGAGTGGGCGCGGCCGGAGTACGAGCGTACCGCCGGTGGGGCCCACCTCGCCCAGGCGATGGAGCAGCTCCGGCATGAGTTGCCCGAGGACCTCGATCTCCAGCGCGAGGTGTACAAGCACCTCAAGGCGGCGCTCGGCAGCATTGACGCGTTCAAACGCAGTCAGGACACCCCCGCCTGAGCGGGTGACCTCGGAAGCGGTGAGGGAGAGGGCCGCTTCCGGGACCAGAACGTGCCAGGAGGTCAGGCGTCGCGCCCGGGGGGCGCAGCGGCCCGCGTGAAAGGAGCTTCCATGACCCAGCCCCCGCAAGTTCCCGCCTACGTCCTCTCCACGCCGCACGGCACCCACCTGGCGCACTGCGCCACCCGCACCCTCGCCGAGCAGGCCTCCCAGGTTCTGGCCACCCACTCCGGTGCCGACTGCTGCTTCGTGCAGCCTGCCACCGGCGAGGAACGCGATGCTCAGGGCTGCATCCTCGAACTGCTGACCCAGGACGAGGACACCGAGCTGGTGCTGGCGGTGCAGGCCACCCTCGATCCATTCGGCGGCGTGATCACCCGGCAGGTGATGACCCTCCGGGGCCTGGTGTGGCAGGGGGCGCGTCAGGTGCACGGCCAGCCCGTGGCCTGCACTCTTACCTTCGCTGAGGCGCTGGCTCTGCTGGCTCCCCACCTCCTCTGATGGGGCGGCGAGACTGAGCGGGGATGCTCCGTCCCCTTGAGTCTCTGATATACGTCGTCTCCAGCGGCCGCAATCACCCCTCCCTCTGTCCTGCCAGGCGATCCTGTCCTGCGGCACGCCTGTGACGGTTTCCCAGCCCTACACTTCGTTCAGGAGGCCTCACATGACCACCATCAAAGGCGTCGTCAAAGGCGGCCAGCTCGTGTTCCCCGAGGAAGTCACCGCGCAACTCGGTCTCAAGGAGGGCGATACGGTCGAGGTCCAGGGCGAACTGCTCCGTCCGGCTGCGCCCGTCAGTCCGTTCCTGGCCTGGGTCGGGCGATCCCCGCCCTTCGAGGCCGGGCAGGACAGCGTGACGTTTTATCGCCAGCAGCGCGACGGTGCGGAGGAGTGACCCGCACGGCCATCGACACGAACGTCCTGAGTGCCATCCTGAAAGCCGAACCGAATTCCCTGCCATTGATCGACCTGCTGGAGCGGGCACGCGGAAGCGGTCCGCTCCTGATCAGTCCGGTGGTGTACAGCGAGCTACTCGGCACGCCCCCCCCCACCCCAGAGTTCGTCGGGGAGTTCCTGCACGACACGGGGATCACGCTGGAGGAGGCGTTCCCGCTGGCGGTGTGGGAGGCGGCAGGCGTGGCCTTCCAGGCGTATGCAGTACGGAGGAAGGCGAGTGGCGGAGGTGCCCCACTGCGCATCCTGGCAGACTTTCTGATTGGCGCGCATGCTCAGGTGAAAGCGGACCGGCTGGCCACGCTGGACCCGCAGCATTACGGCCTGGCGTTTCCGGCGTTGACCCTCCTCACGCTGTGAGGGTCGGCCTGGCACCGATCTGAGTTCCACCGCTGACGAGCAAGGCCCGCACCGGGAATCAGCAGGGTGGGCTGCGCGACGTGCGACCTGCGGGCCGTGCCTTGGAGGCACCCGCACCACCTTCGTGAGCTGACCAGAACCGACGTGCCGGGCAGAAGTCGCCCCCTCGCGGGGGCAGCGGGGAGGCGGAGGTGCCCCGTGTCCCAGAACTTCTGGTCGGCCGTCAGCGCTATCGCGTTCACCCACACCAAGAGCCAGTTGGTGTGGCCCAGCCTGGCCTATAACCAGGCCATCCCGCCCAGCGCGCACTCACAGCATAAGGACACCACGGCGCAGAGCGTCGTCGGCTTCGGTGTGCTCACCGCCATCTGCGGGGTCCTGACCGGCGACGTCCAGGCCACGCCGGGCCATGGGCAGGACGTGCTGATCTGCTACCCCACCACCGCAGGCGGCCAGAGTGGGAACCGCTGGCTGGGCGCCACGGTGCATGGCACCCACATCACCTTCGAGGGGGGCATCGGCCGCACCGGCCCGTTCGCCCTGACGGTCGTGCTGGCGGTCCTGAAATGCCACCCCGCCCTGGTGGAAGTCGAGGCGCGCTGGTGGCTCCTGGTGGGCGAACTCTCCCGCCTACGCGGCCCGCGTACGTCCGCTCAAGCGGTCTTCACCAAGGCCGACCTGCGCCAGGCGAGCAACGACCCTGACGCCACGCTCGCCATGATGGCCCTGATCGACAGCCTCTACTACAGCATGAAGGCCCTGTTCCTGGCAGGCGAGATGGACCACCTGGACGCCGAGCCCACCCAGGCCACCCTGTTCCTGCCCCCCGAGGAGTTCACCATCCTCAAGGGCAGCCTGCCCACCACCGCGCCGCAGCCGAGTGCCGGGAACACGCCGCTGGACGAACTGCTGCGGGTCTCGCGCCGAGGCGGGCGGGTGCTGATCACCGGCCCCACCGGGGTGATGAAGACCGAGACGGCCAAGGCCGCCGCCGTGCGGCTGGGACGCCCGCTGTTCGTGGTCAAGGGTAGCCCGAACATGGACGACCAGGACTTCCTCGGCGGCTACCAGATGGTGGGGGGCAAGCCCGAGTGGGTGGACGGCCCCTTCACCCAGGCCTTCCTGCGCGCCCAGGAAGGGCCGGTGGTGTTGCTGTTCGACGAACTGCTGCGCTCGGACCCGATCAACCTCTCCAGCGCCGTGGGCCTCCTCGACCATGTCAGCGCCGAGGAGGCGGGACTGATGGGCGTGCCGCACCTGCAAGGGGGGCGCTACTACCTGTTGCGCCTGAAAAACGGCGAGCTGGTCTGGGCGCCGGTGAAGAACGTCCTCCTCATCGCCACGACCAACCTCGGCGACGGGTACATCCAGGCCGGGCAGAGCATCGATACCGCGCTGCTGGGGCGCTTCAACCTCCACCTCGACATGGAGTACGGTGACCCGGCCGTCACCGTGGCGCTGTACGAGCGGCTCTCCGGCGATCCCCAGCTCGCGGCCCACCTGTACAGCATCGAGGTGGACACCCGCGCCAACCACGTCAGCCGCTCGGGGCTGCTGGAGCGCGAGGCCAATCCCCGGGTCGTGATCAGTTGGCTGGAGGCGATCCTGGCCCTGGTGGAGGACGGGTGGGAGCGGCACGAGGCGTTCCGGCGGGCGGCCGAGACGACCCTGATCCCCTTCTGCGTGCCCCGGAATGACTTCGGGCGGCTGGAGCCCGCCGCGCTGGAGGACCTGCGGCGCGTGCTGAACGAGCAGGCGCTGAAGCTGGTGTAGCAGAAGCTGGCCGCCGGAGTACTGAAGGGTGCTCCGGCGGCCAGCGGTTCCTCTTCAGGTGCTTTCCAGCTCCGGCGCCTCCCAGATCGCCCTGGGTTCCAGCAGCGCGAGCAGCGTCAGCAGACCGACCAGCCCCACCAGGCGCGCGGCCATCGCCATGAACAGCGGGACGCCGAAGCCCAGCACGTCCAGCGCCACCGCCCCGCCCCCCGCCAGGGCGGCCAGCATCGCCGGTGACCCGTGGGGCGAGGGGCGCAGATCGCGCCCGCCGCTGCGCCACACGAAGACCAGCGCCAGCACCTCCAGCAGCAGGGTGACGACTGCCATGAACAGCGGCACGCCGGTCGCGGCCCGGAAGTTGGAGAGCAGGGCCACCAGGTCGCCTCCCGAAAGAGCGACCAACCCCGCCATTCCCAGGATGCCCAGCGCACGGTAGCCCACATCGCCCCACGTCTCGCCTGCGAACTTCTGCATATCCCAACGGTAGGAGGCCGCTGGTTCTGCCCGCCAGGGGTCGCGCCCCGGGGCGGCGCCGGGGAGGGGCAGAAAGGAGCTTTGATGATCGTACCGAGCGGACCCTCCACCCTCCCCTGGCCGCAACAACCGTCCTGGCGAACGTTCGCGGGGCAACTGTTCCGCTTCTACAGCCGCAAGAGCAACTTCACGGTGCTGCTCACGCGGCGCGGCGGCACGGCGGCCGTCGACCCGGAGTCGAAGGTGGTGTACCTCGACCCGGACCTGCTGCCCGTCACCGATCCCGACGTGCTCCGGCACGCACCGGGGGACGAGCACGGCAGGCGGGCGCTGCTGCTCCGGGCCATCCTGGCCCACGAGGCCGGGCACGTCCAGTTCAGCGGCGACAAGCCGCCCGCGCTGCTTGGACAGCTCTGGAACGCGCTGGAGGACGAGCGCATGGAGCACCTGATGGCCGCCCGCTACCCGGAGCTGGCGCCCGCCTTCGACTTCCTGGGCGACACCCTCGCCGAGAAGGTCAGCCCGAAGTGGCGGTTCGACTCGCTGGAGGGCTGCCTGGCGATGCGCTTCGAGCACGACCGCGCCGCCCCCAAGTGGGCCCCCGCCCGTCCAGACGAGTGGGCCGACGTCTGGCCGCTCGTGCAGGCCGCCTGGACCGCGCCGGACAGCGACCGGGTGACCTGGATCGCGAGCTGCATCCTGGGCCTCCTGGGGCTGGATCAGGAAGACGAGCGCGACCCGTTCGACGGCCTGGTCGGCGCGGGCGACCCGGACAGGCAGCAGCCGGGCGACGATGGGGACGGCGGCCCGGAGGGCGGCCGGTCTCCGGGAGGCCAGGGCAGCGGAGACCCCGGGGACCGGCCACCCCCCGATCCGGCCCCCGACCCGACCGACATCCTCACCGTGGGCGACGTGGAGGGTCCCGCGCGGCTGGTGGCGTCGGTGCTGCGCGAGCGAGCCCGGCCGGGACGGACCCGCCCGCACGAGACCCGCGGGAACCTGGACCTCACGCGCTACATCGAGGGCCGCTCCAGGCTGTTCCGGCAACGCCAGGAGCCCACGCGGCCCAGCGAACTGCACGTCACCTGGATCGTCGACCGCAGCGGCAGCATGAACGAGGAGGGCCGCATGGGCTGCGCGGTCCGGGCGCTGCACATGGGCATCCGCGCCGCGCAGATCGCGGACGTGCCGGTGCGGGTGATCGCCTTCGACGACGTGGTGGAGGAGCCCGTGCCGTTCGGGCTGTCCCCCGCGGCCGCGACCTCGGCCCTGCGCACGATCTTCCCGCGCGGGTACACCGAACTCGCGCCCGCGATGCGCCGGGCGCTGGAGAGTCCACGCCGGGCGGGCGAGCAGCACCTGCACATCGTGATCTGCGACGGCGGTCTGGACGCCGAGGACATGGCGGCCTGCGGACGGCTGATCGGTGACCACCGCGACGTGCGGGTCCTGCCCGTGCTGATCGGCGAGGCCGCGAACGGCAGCGTCGCGCAGGCCTGGCAGGTGAGCTTCGGCACACTCCTGCTGGCCCACGACCACACCCAGCTCGCGGGCGTCATCCGCGCGCGGCTGCGCGCCTTTCGTCACTAAGCGGGGCCCTGCCCACCTCCATGCCGGGGTGGGCGCCCACTCTCCCTGGAGGTTCGCCATGTTCCCTTCGGTGCTCGCCCAACCCTCCCTCGACGAAGACGTGCTGTGCCGTCTGGCCCACGTCAACCACCGCCTCGAGCAGTATTACGGCCTGCGGCTGCGCGGCGGGGAATACCTCCGCCTGTGCCGCCTGATCGAAACCCGCCGTATCCCCTTCCGGGTGCTGCGGAAGGACGGACAGAACCGCCAGGTGGTGCAGGTGGTCTGGAAGGGCCAGGCGCTGCTGCTGGTCTACTCGCCGGTCCGGCAGCTCCTGCACACCGCCCTGCATCCCGAGCGCGGCCTGGCTCCCCGGGGAGGGCAGCGTGTTCCCCGGCCCCGGCGGGTCACCCGGCGTCACGCCTACGCGCAACGGGGGCGGGGCGGTCTCCTCAAGCACCCGGAGTGCGAGGACGCCTCCTTGCAGGTGTCGCGCCTGGGGGGCGCTCGGGGCAGGTGGAGGTCGAAATGAGCAACGGGATGAACGTCGGAAAGAGCAGTTTCGGAAGCTTCTTCAAGAACTGGGGGTCCGACCCGGCGCCGACCCCTGGTCCCCAGGCGGCACCGACAGCGGCGGTCCAGCCCGACCCCGTGCCGTCGCCGGTGCAGGAACCGCCGGTGGCCCCCACCACACCAGTGCCGGACGCGCCCGCGCTGCTGGCTCCCCCCGCGGCCGTGCCCCCGCCGCCCGCACCCGCCGCGCCTCCCCCGGCCGCACCGGAGGCCGTGGCGGAACCCCTGCCCCCTGCCCCCGAACCTCAGTCCCCCGCGCCGGAGCAGCGCGCGCCTGCGGACGAGGCAGACGACCCGGAGGGCACCGACGAGGAAGAAGAGGAAGGGGTTGAGGAGGAGTCCGGTGAGACCGCTCCCACCGAGGTGGAGGAAGCGGCCAGCGTGCCGGAGGCCAGGGACGCCCCCGAGTTGCCTACCCCGACCGGAGAGGTCTTCGGATACCTGGCGAGCCTGATGAGCCCGGGCAGCGCCCTGGCCTTCACGCTGAGCCTCGGTGAGGACGGCCGCCTCACCGCCCAGGTGAAGCCGCTGAACCTGCCCGCGCTTCCGGAACTGACCCTCACCGGCACGGTGAAGGAGTTCGACAGCGCCGAGCTGCTGTACGCGCTGCGCGAGTACCGCCCGGCCGTGCAGGGCGGCCTGCGGGACCAGGCGCGCAGCCAGGCCAGGGCCGTGCAGACGAAGGCCACCGCTCCGACCAAGCCTGCCTCGCCGAGTCCCGCACTGGCGGCGGCCAGCGACCGCAACAAGGGCAAGTTGAGGATCGCGGTGGATGTCCCCGGCACCACCTTGAAGGCGACCCTGGGCGGCCACGGCATCAGCGTGCAGGTGGGGGAAAACGACCTGACCCCGGGCCGGTACACCGTCGAGGCCAGCGCCGAGGGCTACAAGGCGGCCAAGCAGACGGTGAAGGTCGAACGCGGGAAGACCGCCGACCTCGCCTTCACGCTGGGCGGCACACTGACGGTGCATGCCCCGGGCGGGGCGGCTGTCACGGTGCTCGACGCCGCAGGAAACCCGGTGAACTCGGCCGGGCCACTGCCGGAGGGCATGTACAAGGTCCTGGTCGAGGCCGAGCACAAGAAGCCCTTCACTTGGCACGGCACGGTGAAGGCGGGTCCGCCCACCCAGGTCACGGCCACGCTGGACGACGCGCCCCCGACGCTCTTCGGGTCTTGACAGGGGTCGGAGGGGGCCGGAAGCGCCCCCTCCACCGTCAGAACGGGAAGTCACCTTCCCTGGAGGAACACCTATGGAAGCAAACGTCGTGGTCCGCAAGTTCGTTTACGCCGATCTCAACGGGGGGCAGCCGATGAACGACCCCAACCCCTCGGGCACGCCGGACGACGTGCGCAAGCTGCTGGCCGTCAATACCCCGTCCCTGACGAACGCCAGCATCGAGGGCCCGGAGGTGGAGGGGAACGTCCACAAGTACACCTTCCGCCGCGCGGTCGGCACGAAGGGCTGAACCCGGCCTGCCACCCGGTGCCGCCGCCTCCCCGGGGGCGGCACCCTTCACGCACCGCGGGGTGACCATGTTGCTCCACGCCGCGCCCGCGACCCTGCTCGCCTCCCTCTCCCCCGCCGTTACCCACCTGAACCTGCGCCCGCTCGCCCTAGCGATGGCCGAACGGGACTTCACCGGCACGCCGGGCACCGTGCTGGACTACGTGCTCAGTGCCCTGCCCGGCGAGCTGCGCTCCCTGCCCCACCACCTGGAGGCGGTGGTCGATACCTCCCGCGACTTAGGCGAGGAGGTGCTGCGGGTGCAGTTCCACTACGTCCCTGTACAGACCTTCACCGCGATGCACCTGGGGGGCGCACGACGCGCGCTGGGGAAACTTCACCGCCTGCTGCTGCCCGAACTGCTGAGCCGCGCGGCCCACGCCAGCCGTCAGGTCCTGCCGCTGTTCACGCCCGTCGAGGCACTGGGCTTCTACGCCGAGCACCATCTCCACGGGGCAGAGAGCGACGAGGACTACGCGGACCTGATTACCGACCTCGGCATGTGGGACGCCGAGCCGCACCTTCCCGTGGAAGCGGCGCTGGACCTCGCGCGGCGGGCGGGTGTCCGCCTGCCCAGCCAGGTGGAACGCCGCGTGCCCGGCTTCAAGCTGTGGCGTCCGGAATCGGTGCTGCCCGGGCTGACCCTGCCCCCCAGGGTGCAGGCAGTCGTGGCGGACTTGGAGGCGCTCGAACGGCAGGCAGAGGCCCTGCCCGAGTATTCCAACGCGGAGTGCTGTGTCTCCCCCGAGGGGCTGTGGCCGTACTACCGCGAGAGCCTGCTGGTGGACCCCTTCCCAACCCGCGACCAGCAGCGACTGAGCTTCACCCGCGAGATGCACGGGGAACTCCAGTACCACGGCGGCGAAGAGTACCCACTGCGCACCTTCGTGCTTCAGGGCGAGCCCGACTTGGAGCGCCTTGACGCCTACCTCACGCAGGTCCCGGCCCTGCAAGAGGGCGTCCGAACCTGGCTGAAGTCCCTCCATGCCCTGGGAGGGAAGTGATGCAGATTCACGCCGCCCCGGCCCGGTTGCGCAGCGGCGGTCACGAACCGTCCCTGGTGGAGTTCGGCCAGCTCTGCCTGGAAGCCGACTTCCGACCTGGACGTGACCCGCGACCGGATGAGACGCCGCGGGCCTATATCGAGGACGCCCTGCTGGGTCCCCTGCGTTGCCTCAGGCTGCCCGGGCACTTTGGCGTCTACGCCGATCAGGAGGATCTGATCGCGTTCGTCAACCTGGACGACGTGCAGGAGACCGTCTCCCTGGCTGGGGCGGCGCGGGCTTGGGGGCACACCTTCGTGGCTGGGCTGTTGCCTCACCTGCACGCCGTGGCGCGGCCCGTCATGCCGGTGATCTCTCCCTTCGATGCCGGGGACCACCTGTTGGGCATGTACGGCAACTTCACCGTGCCGGGTGAACACGAGGAGATCGTCAGGGGTCTGGCCGAGTGGTACGGTGCCCTAGGCGAGAACCTGGACGCCCTCCAGACGGCGCTGGAAGCTCAGGGCCGCCCGACCCCCCGCGTCTTGATGCGGGAACTCGGCCCCTTCCTCTCTCTCCCTGCGACCCTGGAGCAGCTCGCGAGCCAGGCCGCAGCACTCCCCGGACGGGCGCTGGCCGTGGTGCGGCGGCTCCAGCAGGCCGAGGACATCGCAGCGAGGCTTTACCCCATGTCCCCCGGCGACTGGCCGGACTCCATGACCGCGCCTTATAGCCTGGACGGCGAAGACCCCGTGGCCGTGCTGCTCACGACGACGCCATCGGGCAGCCAGGACGTGGGCTGGGTTGAGCACGCCCTTCATAGCCTTCAAGGGCAGATGAATGAGGCGGGCGTCCGCCCCCTGCACGCCTGGGACCTGCACCGGCCCGAGCACCGCCTCGCCGCCGCCGCTTACCTGCGCCACGGCTCGGAACTGACGCGGCACCTGCGGGCGATCCTGGCCGACCTTCGCGGCGCGTGACCGGGAGTCGCCCGCCTTGCGGCGAGCTGGAGGAAGACCATGCAGCTTCATGGAGCCCGGTACCACCTGTACCAGCCGCCAGGCTCGCCGCCGCCCGCCGGATACGATCACCTGATCCGGGCAGGCGTACCCCTGGCCTCCCCTCCCCTGCCGGACGACCACCCCAGCGTCTGGGCACTTCGCGAGGTGCTGACGCCGCTCCTCGCACCGCTCGACGAACTGGACTGTGCGTGCCGGGTGTACGAGATCACTCGGCGCACGCGCTCCCTGGCCGTGGGGTTCGTGCGCCACACCCAGGGCATGAACATCCCTCACATCGATCATCTGCCTGCGCTGTACGAGGGACTGCCGGAGGGAATGCTCGGCAGCGTGCTGTACCACCTGTGCGAGGGGGCGGCGGGGGTCTACCCGGTCTTCACCCCGCAGTTCGCGCTGGAGTACACCTTCCCCGAGATCGACGCGACCACCGCCTCGGGACGCGAGAAGGGACTGTGGCAACTGGCCGAGGAGTACGGCATCGAGGCCGACGACCTATCCACCCTGGAGGCGGCCCTGGCCGAGGAGGGCACGACCACGCCGACCGTCATGGCCGAGGCGCTGGCGCCCTACCTGACCGACGCCCCACTGAGTCTGGAAAGCCTCACGCGGCTGGCCGCCGGGCACCCCCACCTGCGCCGGGTGGTTCGCGCCCTGACGGCCCTGCACGAGGCCTCGCGGCAGGTGCCGACGCCCGAATGGGACGACTGGAAGGCCGGGGAGGACGGCCCCTTCTACAGCGCCACGGTGAGCGGGTTCGCCGCCGCGCTGTTCGTCTCCGCGCCGGGGCGGTCCGGGGAGCGCCACGTGCCCTGCCAGGTCGAACACGCCCTGGACGATCTGGGTGACCGGGGCATGAACACGGAGTTCGCACCGCACTGGGCGGTGTATCTGGGTGACCCCGCCGCCGCGCGGCGGCTGCTGGACTACGCGGCCGTCGCGCCGCGCGTGCAACGCGCCGCGCAGGCGGTCCTCAGAGAACTTGCACGGAGGTCTTCATGAACAAACAGGAACTGGTCCAGTGGCTGCGCACCGCCCCCCAGGACCCCAGGGACGCCGGGGCCAAGATTCTGGAGGGGGAACGCCCACCCGAGCACCTCACGCTCGCCCAGGCCGTCGCCAACCTGAAGCACGCTGGCCCGGCGCTGCACACCCCACACCCCGACGAAGCGGAACTCCTGCCATGAACATCCACGGGGCGAGGTCCCACCTCCGCAGCGGCACCGTGACGCAGCACGCGGGCGTGTTCGAGCACCTCGCGCGCCACCGGCTGCTGCCTGGGCGGCCCGAGCCGGGCGAGACGCTGCCAGTGTTTGCCGGACGTGCCTTGAAAAGCGGCCTGCGGGCCCGGTTTCCAGAGACGGCCGCTCCCACGCTCCGCCTGGAGGTCGCGGGCCACCCCCTCCGCCACCACCCGGCCACGCTGGAGGTGAGCTATGAGCCGGTGACCCAGTACCGCGGCCTCTCGGCAGAGTTCCTGGACGCCACCGACCCGCTGTGGCTGCAAACGGTCATGGCCTACCTCAGCACCGCCAGCTCGCAGGGCCTGTCCGTCTGGACCCCTTACGACGCCTGGCACCACTATACCCGGGGGTGGGGCGACTTCGAGAGCTTCCGGCGCCAGTGCGCGATAGACCAGCAGGTGCTGGAGCAGGACCTGACCGACCGGGACGTGCAGGCCTGGGCCGAGATGCACGACATGCTCGATCCCTGGACGGTGGCGCGGCAGCTTCGCCTCGACCCGGGAAGCAAGTTGCTCTCCCTCCCTGCCCTGGAGCGCCAGGCCGCCACGCCGCTGCACCGCCGCATCGCCGAGCAGCTCGTGGCGCTGGTGCGCCTCGACCGGCGCATTCCGGCCCACATGTCGCCGCAGCGGCCCTGCCCCCACGTGCTCGCCTTTTACGACGGGGATGACGGCCTGTGCCTGGAGTTCGCCGCCGAGTTTCTGGAAACCGTTGACCTCGGCCCGGCCTTGCGGGTGAACGTGGACCAGGGGGGGCTGGGGGTCTTCAACACCTACGCCAGACACGCCCGGACGCTGTTCCGCCACACCGAGGCGCTGCTCGACCTGCTTCAGGAACTCTGACGCCGGGCTCCACTCCCGGCGGCACCTCACCACCTACCAGGACGGCTTTGAGGTCCGCACCCTCCAGATGGACCACCAGCCTGGCGCGGACGGCCGTGTCGTCTGGCGTATCACCGAGGAGGAGGGAGCGGTCCTCACCTCCGGCTCCATCGAGGCGCCCGCCGACGGAGACCTCCCGCTCGAACGCCAGGGCGACCAGGTGCGCGCGGGGATGCTTCCGGTGCAGGTCTGGCAGCCGAGAACCAAGGAGTTCCAGCTCCAGGCCCTCACGCCCTGGCGGGCCGGGTTTCCACCCTTCCCGGAGGCGTACCGACTGGTCGCCACCCTTGACGTGCCGGAGCCCGAGGCGGTCTTCGTGATCTGCCAACACTTTACCCAGGAAGGCTGGTTGCACGACCCGCAGGTGCGTGCCCGGGCACACAGCGCGCACTCCATGTGCGTCGGGGACGTGGTGGTCACGCCGGACGGCCAGGCCTGGCGCGCCCTGGGCTGCGGTTGGGAGGAACTGCTCAAGACGTAACGGGGATGTGCAGTGGCAGGGAGTCTCACGTTTACCCCCTGCCACGGTCGTCGCGCCCCGGCCGGGGCGCCGGAATGAATTGTCAAGGAGGTTCCTATGCACGTGGACATCCAGATCGACGCTGGACGCGATTATCAACCTCACGCCGCCATCCTGGTCTACCGCGACGGGCAGTCCGGTCAGACCATCGCCGAATTCCACCCCGCCTACCGCCAGGGCCAGGAGTTCCACGTCGCGGAGGCGCACCCGCTGACCGCCGGCGACGTGAAGGAGCTGCTCGACAGCCTGGGTGCCACCGCGCTCCAGTTCGTGCCCCAGCATGCCGTGGCGGTCAGCGCCCTCGCCGTCGCCTGGTGGACCCCGGCGCAGAACCGGGCCATGTTCTTCCTCAGCCACACGGACCAGGCGGTAAACGAGCTGAGCGGGCGGGTCTTCCCGCAACCCCCGCTGCTGTTCATCGCCCGGCGTGGCAGCCTGACCGTGTATGCCCTCGCCGAGAACGCCCGCCCGGGTCCCGACACGCCGCTGATGTGCGCGCCCTACTTCAACATCTTCCAGGGGCACGGCGTGTGCCGGGGCACCACGCCGTACCCCGAGCAGGTAGACGCTGGCCGCACAGACGAGTGGGAGCGCGCCTTTTTCGGGTCTAACTTCACGCACAACGCGGCAGGCACCCGCAAGATCACCGCTTTCGGTGGCAGCCACGCCGAGCTGTGGCTCGCCGCCGAGCGTGCGGGCACCTTCGATCCGGCCTGGCTCGTGCCCGCAGGCCGCACCCTCGGTGAGGCCCTGCAATGATCCGCCGGTACCTGCGTCCTCTGAAACGCCCCATGACCGTCGCCGTGGTCGGCTGCGGCGGCACCGGCAGTCACATCCTCAGCGGCCTGACCCACCTGCACCACGCCGTCCAGGCGCTGGGCGGCCAGGGGCTCATGGTCGTCGCCTACGACCCGGACACCGTGGAGGCGCACAACGTCGTGCGCCAGCGCTTCTATCCGGGCGACGTGGGACAGCACAAGTGTGAGGTGCTGATCAGCCGCATCAACCGCGCCCACGGCCTGCACTGGCGCGCGGTACCCAGGACCTTCGCCGAGGGACCGGGCATTCCCAACTTCGACCTGGTGATCGGGTGCGTGGACTCGCGCTGGGGCCGCGCCGAGATCCGCCGCATGATCACCAGTGGTCCCTGCGCCCGCACGCGCTTCTGGCTGGACATCGGCAACGCCCGCTTCCCGGACGGACGTTTCGGCGGGCAGGTGGTCCTGGGCGAACCCAGCAACCTGCGCAACTGGCGCTCCCGGCGGACCGGGCGGCTGCCCATCGCCAGCGAGCTGTACCCCGAGCTGACCAACACCCGCCTCGCGGAGGACGAGCAGCCTTCGTGCAGCGCCCTGGAGAGCTTGAAGCGCCAGGACCTCTTCTTGAACGCCCTGCTCGCGCAGCACGCGCTGAACATCCTGTGGCGGGTGATCCTGGATTGCAAGCTGGACGTGATAGGCGTGTTCCTGGACGCCAGCTCACACATCGTCAATCCCGTGTACGCCGAGTACCTGGCACAGGCGGGCGATTGAACTTCAGGGGGTGGAGGGGGAGCGACCCTCTCCACCCGACCGGGCGGGAGAGAAGCAGCGCACCGCCCGTCAAGCAAATATCGCCGCATGAATTCGCTCACGACAGAATAAGATGAGGGCCGCACCCTCAGGAGAGACATGACCCAGACGCAGACCCCCGCCCAGCGCCATGCCCAGCTTACCGCCGAGGTTGCCCGGCACAACCGCGCCTACTACGAAGAGGACGCGCCCACCATCCCCAACTTCGAGTACGACACCCTGGTGCGCGAGTTGCGTGACCTCGAAGCGCAGCACCCGGACCTCGCGGCCCCCGACTCCCCTGCCCAGACGGTGGGCGGCCGTCCCAGCACGCTGTTCGAGAAGGTCCGGCATAAGGCGCCCATGACCAGCCTCGACAACGCTTTTTCCGATGCCGAACTCGCCGGGTTCGACGAGCGGGTGGCCCGCGCGCTGAATCTAGCTCCTCGAGAGCAGCACTTCGCGTACACCTGCGAACTCAAGATCGACGGCCTGAGCGTGAATCTCTACTACGTGGACGGCGTGCTCCAGTGGGCCGCCACCCGCGGCGACGGCGAGGTGGGCGAGAAGGTCACCGCGAACGTCCTGGGCATCCCCGGCATCCCCACCGAACTGCCTGGGTTGAAGGGGGAACTGGAGGTGCGCGGCGAGGTCTACATGAGCAAGGAGGCCTTCCTCGCCTACAACACCCGGGCGGAGGAAGAGGGCCGCCCGCTGCTCAAGAACCCCCGCAACGGTGCGGCGGGTGCCCTGCGGCAGAAGGACCCCGAGGAGACCCGCCGCCGGAACCTCAGCATGATCCTCTACGCTCTGGGGAAGCGCGATCACGTTCCGGTTCGGACCCAGTGGGACATCCTGGAGTGGCTGACGGCCCAGGGCTTCACCACCAGCCCCTACTCGCGCCGGGTGGTGGGCAGCGAGGCGGCGGCGGCCTATCACGCCGAGATGACCGCGCAGCGCCCGAATCTCCCCCTCGACGCGGACGGCAGCGTGGTCAAGCTCGACGACCTGCACCTTCAGGACGAGGCGGGGTCCACCAGCCGCGCGCCCAAGTGGGCCGTCGCCTACAAGTTCCCGGCGGACGTGGCGGCGACAGTGGTGGAGGCCATCACCGTCCAGACGGGCCGCACCGGGAAGCTCACGCCCGTCGCGGAGCTGCGGCCCGTCCAGCTCGAGGGCAGCACGGTCAGCCGGGCGACCCTGCACAACGAGGACTTCATCCGTGGACTGGACCTGCGGGTGGGCGACACGGTGCGGGTCCACAAGTCGGGCGGCATCATCCCCGAGGTGCTGGGCGTGCTGCTGGAGAAGCGCCCGCAGGGCGTCCTGCCCTTCGTCTTCCCCACCCACTGCCCGGTCTGTGCCCACGAGGCCGTCTGGCACGAGGGGGCGGCGGGGACCTTCTGCACCAACCCGGCCTGCCCGGCGAAGACGACGTTGCGGGTGCGGTACTTCGCCTCCCGGGATGTGCTGGACATCAAGGGCCTGGGTGAGCGGCTGGTCGAACAGCTCGTGGACGCGGGCCTGGTGGAAGACCCTGCCGACCTGTACGCGCTGACCGCCGAGCGGATCGAATCCTTGGAGATGGGCGAGACCGCCACGGGCGGCGTGCGCCGGGTGGGCCGCAAGAACGCCGAGAAGCTGGTGGCCGAGATCGAGGCGAGCAAGACCCGGGAACTCTGGCGCCTCGTCCGGGCGCTGGGCCTGCCCTTCGTGGGGAGGGGACCAGCACCCGCGTGGCCCGGGTATACGGGAGCCTCGGCGCCCTCCAGTCAGCCTCGGTCGAGGACCTGACCCGGATTCCCGACGTGGGGCGCCAGACGGCCGAGAGCATCGTCTCCGGGCTGACCGACCTGGACATGCGCGCCTTCATTGAGCGGCTGGAAGCGGCCGGTGTCCGGCCCACGCCGGGCGAGGACGTGCAGGCTGGCGAGCAACTGGCCGGGTTGACCTTCGTGATCACCGGGACCCTCAGCGTGCCGCGCGACGTCATCAAGGCCCACCTGCAACTGCACGGGGGCCGGGTGAGCGGCAGCGTCACGAAGAAGACCAGCTATCTGATCGCGGGCGAGGAAGGCAGCGGCAAGCTGGACAAGGCGCGCGAACTGGGCGTGCCCACCCTCGACGAGGCGGGCCTGAACGCGCTGCTGCCCGAACGCTGCGCCCTAGCCATCGGGTAAAGGCACCGGCATCAGGATCGGGGGGCGGCCTGGCGCTGCCCCTCTTCACCTGTTTAAACCCTCAGGTGTCGCGCCGGGCGCGGCGGCGGGAAATGCAGATCGAACAGGGACGGGTCCAGGCCACCATCACCCCCTGCCGCGGCGGCCTGCTGGTGGTCGTCGAGCGCACGCCCCACCCGGGCAGCAGCGACTTCGGGCGCCAGCACGCCCGGCACCCGTGGCTGACCGGGCCTCAGCCGGAGGAGGTACTGCGGCGCGTGGTCACGGCCGAGGAAGCCATCCGACTGCTGTTCCGCGAGGGCCTGCGCCTCTCCCTGGCGGAACAGGACGCCCTCACCCACCTCGAACGCTGAAGCCCCCTTGCCCGCCTGGGAGGGAAGCGAACTTTCTCAGGCGTCGCGGCCCAGGCCGCTCTGACCGGGTGGAGGTCACCATGCCAAATCCCATTCCTGCCCGCACCACCGCCCGCCCACCCCAGGCCCCACGAACTCACGTGCAGGCCTTCGTGCCACTGTCCCTTTCGGCTGAGCGCGTCGAGCGGTTGCTGGCCTGCCTGGACCGGCACATCCGGGCCACGCCCACGCAGCTCGCGGACGCGCTGGGCTTGACCTGCGCCGCCGCCCGTCCGCTGATCGACGAGCTGTGCGGCCGTGGACTGGCCCGGCCCGCAGGAGGTGGCCGCCGCCTCTACGAGCGTGCCCAGACTCCGGTGCAGCCGCGGCTGGTCCTCGACCGTCTGCGGCCAAGTATCCGGGCCTGCCTGCAAGGCCGTCCGGCCCTGGCCTCCGGTGTGGCCCGCGACCTCGGCGAGCCGTTGGAAAACGTGGCGGAAACGTGCAAGGTGATGCACCTGGAGGGGCAACTGTGCGGCGTTGCCGTGGGGGCGACCTTCGTGTACTCGGTGGACCCCGCCGTGACCCCGCCGGGCCTCTTGGAACAGAAGGATGAGATGGTCTCCCCCGTGCCAGCGACCCGGCACCGCGGACGCATCACCGAGGACCTGGTGCGGAAGGTGCAGGCGGCATTGCCTCCCGCCAAGCGCCGGGCGGGCTGCGCGGTGGAGCGGGTGGCCGAGCGCTTCGGCCTGAGCACCAGTCAGGTCTACCGCGCCCTGAAGCAGGTCCTGCCCTCCAAGTAGGGCAGGGGTCGCGGCCCAGCCGGGCCGCCCCGGAGGGGTGGAGGTTCTTATGACCCACACCCTGCCCGAGACGGCCCCGCCCTCCCCCACCATCACGTCCGGCGCCGCAGACCCCAAAGTCCTTGCCCTGCTACGCAGACGTGCCGACGGCCTGGAACGCCGGGCGCAGGACAAAGAGACGCCCTCCTATGTGGGCATGAACATGACCCGCAAGCGCAGCCTGGATGCGGGTAGCCGGGCCGAGGACGCCTCGCGCCTGCGCCGCCTGCAACGCGCCTACCGTGCGGTGGCGGACGGACTGGAGGCGGGCACACTCCCGCCCGTGCTGGCCCGGGTGACCGATCCCAAGCTGATCGAGCGACTGGTGCATCTCGGCCCGGATCACGCCGCCGCGCTTGCCGGGGTCTGCCTCACCAACGAGGAGTTCGAGGCCCTGCGGACGCACGCCCCAGCGTCCCTGGTCCTGGGCAGCGTCAAGGCGCTGCCGGTGAAGTACGGCTGGCCGCGCAAACTCCTCCCCGAGCAGGTGAACGGGGTCCTCGCAGTTTACCGGGAGGTCGCGCCGCGCAAGCCCTTCGACCACATCCCTGTGAACTGTCAGCGGTTCGTGTCCGAGGCGAGGACCTGGGAAGCCATGAACACCTGTGGGCTGACCACCCCGGCCCTCGCCGAGGAGGCCGCCGCCGCCCTGCGCCAGTTGGCTGGGACGCGAGTCGATCCCGAGCGTGCCTGGAGGGACCGGGTGGCGGCGCTTGAACGGGACCTGGTCGGGTACCGCGTCCCGGGGTTCTGGCCCACCCCCGCCCCGCTCGCCACCCACCTGGCGACGCTGGCCGAGCTGCGTCCGGGTCTGCGGGTCCTGGAGCCCCAGGCCGGGAAGGGCGACCTGGTGGACGCCCTGCTGGCCCTGGAGCCCGAGCTGCACGTGGAGGTCTGCGAGCAAAACGGCAGGTTGCGGGAAGTGCTCGAGGCCAAGGGGTACCGGGTGATCGGCGAGAACAGCATGGCCCTGAGCGGCGAGTGGGACCGCGTCGTCATGAACCCGCCCTTCGAGGGGCTGGCCGACATCGGCCACGTGCAGCATGCCTACCGCCTGCTCGCCCCCGGCGGCGTGCTGGTGGCCGTGATGGGGAACGGACCCTTCTTCCGGCAGGAGCTGGTGGCCCGGGACTTCCGGGCCTGGCTGGCTGGCGTGAGCGCGGAGGTGACCAGCAACGACCCGGACGCCTTCAAGGTCAGCACCACCGGGCACAGCACCGGGGTCCAGACTCGCACCGTGCGAATCGTGAAGCCGCCCCTGGGCTGAGGAGCGGTGGGGCAGGCTCTCCCCTGCCCCTCACCCTGCTTGCCAAGGAGGAAGGTCATGATCAGCCCCAGCGCACCGGCCGGAGCCCCCGTCTCCTCCCCCATCTGCTGCCCGAACTGCGGCAGCCCCCACGTGGACCAGACCCACCGCCAGGACCCGGAACTGTTCCACTTCACCTGTTGCAGCCTGGTGGACGAGCTTTTGCAACTTCGCCCCGCGCATCTGCTCGCCAGAAGCACCCCGGCGCCCTGGACCCAGTCATGACCCTGCGGGGCCTGGTCTGGGACGAGGCACGACTGGTCCAGGGGCAGTGGCTCGCCCTGGCCCAAGGAGTGGAGCAGGCCCGGGAACGGATCGAGAGACCTCTGGGCGAGTCCTGCCCCGAGGGGCAGGCGTCGCTCCCCTGACGGGGAGCAGTGGCTCGCCATGCCATCCGGACCCCAGCGTTTCAACCCGGACCTCTGGCGCCGCTCGGAGACCCCCACCAACTCCCCGGTCGCCACACCGGAGTCCCATCCAACTCCTGCGCCAGAGCCTCCCCCACCTGTGGCGGCGGCCCCAGCTGCCCAGGAAACGCCCCTGCCCCGCGCCCCCTGGGCAGCGCCGGAGGGGTCGAATAAAAAGCCCCCGGTACGGGAGTACCCCGTTCGTCTGCCGCCGCCACCCCACATGGACAAGGACCAGTGTGAAGCGGCCTACGAGGGGCTCAGCGACGAGATCCGCGCCCGCTTTCCCGGCGCGTACGCCGTCCAACTTGTCGCGACGCACTCCGGGCACCGCACCGGCCTGAGCCTCCTGGTCCGCAACAAGCTGGGGTACCCGCTGGACCTGGAACGCGGCGACGGCGCGCTGCCATTCGACCTCCTGGACCAACTGCTGGAACTGGTTGGCCACGGCGACTGGCTTCTCGCCAAGTCCCCCCCTGCCTTTTCAGGAAGGAACGACAATCCGTTTTGAAGGAGACCACCATGCAAACCGTTTTCCTGATCACGCCCGTCCGGCCGCGTGAAGACGACTCTCCCGAGCGCATCCGGCAGAGCACCATGAACTGTCTGGCTGCGGCGGCGGGCCGCCCGTTTCCCTACCCCGAGGCGTGCCTGGTGTTGGAGGTCGGGCGACGAATCGCCAGCCAGTTCGAGTTCCGCTCCAGTGTGGTGACGGAAGACGGCGTGCCGTTGTCCTCGCCTGGAGCCTGGGTGACCTTTCTGAAGGAGCGGTGTGCAGCCGGGAGCGTTCTGTGTTCCGAGGACGGCTCGACCTTCACCTTGGGCGCCTTTCTGACGCTGCCGGACGTTCGGCGCCGCGCAGGCGCAGGGGTCGCGCCGCAGGCGGCGCCAGGGGAGATCGAGGAGGCACCACCTTGACGAACCCATCCTGGCTGAAGATCGTCCTCAAGCTCGAACAGCGGCACTCCGACGTGTTCCGGGACCTCGTGACCCTGGCCGCCTGCGTGTGTAGCTCGGGACAGCGCGAGGACGAGTACCGGCGCACCGCTGGCAAGTACAAGCCGGAGGAGTTGAGCGGGCTATGCGAGGCCTTCGGGGACCTGATGCGCCTGAAGCTCGAAGATCCGTTCCTGGACCTGTTCAGCGCGACCTACATGGAACGCCTGAGCACGCACGCGCGGCAGCATCTGGGGGAGGTCTACACACCGGGCTCGGTGGCCCTGCTGATGACGAAGCTGGTCATGCACCCACCCGAGCCCGGTGAAACCCTGAAAGTGGCGGAACCGGCGGTCGGGAGTGGCACCCTGGTCCTGGCCGCGGCCCAGGCACTCGAGGACCTGGGGGTCAGCCGCCTCCACATGCAGGTAGTGGCCACCGATCTCAACCCATTCGCGGTAGACATGGCGCTGGTGAACCTGGGACTGGCGGGCATCCCAGCCGTGGTGCGACACGGCAACAGCCTGACGGGGCAGGTTTTCCACAAGTACCCGACCCCCGCCTGGCACTTCACGTGCCCGTACAGCGGTGAACCGGGTACCCAGAGTCTGCAAGGGGGTGACGTACTGGGCATGTTGCGATTGACCGCCCCGCTCCCCGTCAGAGCGGCGGGCTGAGACGCCGAACCGGCAGAGTACATGGAACTGCCGGTTCGGCTCCGGGCGCAAGCAGGAGTCGCCTACCCTCATACCGTGAAGGGAGGTGCCCTGTGGTGCTTCTCTCCCGCGCCCAATCTCTGAGGCCGGGGAAGTGAAGTCGCGGTCAGGGGCATGACCGCGAAAAAAGTGCCGGAACAGCCCCTATGGGGGTAGGGGAGAGGGGTGGACTGCCGGAGATGGCCTAACCGCAAAGTTGAGGACACCAGGTGTCCTTCACGTCCCATCAGGAAAGAGGAGCAAGGGTTATGCTATGCGCGTAACAGCAGGCGGTGACGACAGAGAGAAGATTCGTCCCGGCGGCACGTGGGAAGAGGGGAGAGTATGTGTGAACGAAGAGGGTGCGGGCAGGCGGCCGAACATCGAAGAAGGCCAGGTGCTGATTCTTGAACCGTTCGCTGGCGAAAGCGTTCGGGTGAACCTGCTGGAGGGGCTGACGGCTGCCGATGCCACGCAACTCCTGACCGAGGCCTGCGGCCTGCCTGTGACTCGGGGGCCACGGGCTGTGCTCGAGGTCGCGGTCGAGCAGGAGTTGCTGGAGCCGGAGCGCCAGATGCGGCGTCTCCTCGACCGGGTGGCCACCGCTGAGCAACAGATCAGCCAACTGGTGGGTGAGTACCGCACGGTCCACCAACCCTTCCGGGAAGGAAGTTTGCTCGGCCTCATCCTGCGGCAGCTCTACCCGGAGGTGGACCCCGAGAACGTCCAGGTCACCTCGGTCCAGACCAGCGCGCCGTATGACGCGCCGCCCAATCCCTGGTACCTGCTGAACCAGGGGGACGCGGACGGTGCCAACGCGCTTCTCCGCGAGGCCCTGGGCTGGAGTGAAGCGTTTACCAATCAGGCAACGACCGTCCTGATGCATTGGCGGTGAACCGGGCATGGCGAAAATCGTGTCGCTCACCCGTCCCCGAGAGGAAGTAAGCCTATGCTGACCACTGTCACCCTTCTGCGCGAACCTCTCCGGTTCACCCTGACCAGCATGGCCGCCGCGCTCCTCGCGGCATATGGTGCCGTCGTCATGGTGGCGGGCCTGATCTCGCTGAACCTTCAGGCTCCCAGCTCTTCCAACACGCTTGACTTCGACATGGCGCGGGTCCAGGCCGTTCCCGTGCTGTCCTCCCTGATTGAACTGGGAATTCGGCATGGTCCCTGGCTAACCGTTGTTCTGTTGTTGCCTCTCCTGCTGATCTGGGGCTGGTCAGCCCTCGGGGATCGCCGGGCCAGGCACAGCGTGCCAGTGCCCAGGCCGACCGTCCCCACCATCCCTTCCTTACGAGGTTTCCGGCACGGCCTCACAGCAACACTGCTCTTCTTCAGCGTCATCAACATGGTTCTGCTTTTCCTGGGATTGCTGACCCCGGGATGGATCGCCCACTCGATCTCCTGGGGAACGGTGGGGATCATCCTGCTGTGCTGGCTGGCCATGAGCACCCTCGCCTTTCTCAGCCGCAGTCTCGTGGAGGTTCCAAGAGAAGGGCGGCGAGCCGTTGAGTACGTGGTTCTGGGCCTCGGCAGCGTCGTGTCCGTCCTGGGCTTCTTTACGATGCTCAGCCTCCTGAACTGACTTCCAACCTCTCCACGATGCGGAGGGACCCTGGGGTGCCTCCATTTGCATAGGTCATCAGGGAACAGGATCAGACGAGGGCATGAGGAGGACCATGAGGCTTGCGGGAGTTGTACAACCTTTCGTAAGCTCAGCGGGTGGAGAGCGATGCGAGCTGCAAGTCGGCGACCCTCCGCACGAACCTGTATGCCACGCTCGACCAGGTGAAGGCGGGACGGCGTGTCGTGATCGAGCGGCACGCCGCGCCCATGGCCGCTCTGATCCCCATGACCGACTACTGGGAGCTGATCATGCGGCGCGCCCGCCAGCACCGCCCCAAGGAGGAATTCATGCCCACCCAACGTCTCGTGATCGCCAACGCCTCGGGAGGGGAGGGGAAGTCCACGGTCGCTCGCGAGCTGGCGTACAGCCTGGCCCTGCTCGGCTACAAGGTGGCGCTGTTCGACCTCGACCCGCAGGCCAGCCTCACCAAGGCGCTGGGCCTGCACGACGATCCAGCCTCCCCAGCACGCACCGAGGAGGCGACCGTCGGCCGGGTGTTCTCGCGCGACGAGCCGCCCCCGCTGCCCGAGCCCATGCAGGTGCACGGCGTGGATGTGTGGCCCGCCAACGACTCCCTGAACAGCGTCGACAACGTGTTGAACAACGACTTCGCCCGCGCCGCCAACCTGCGCGAGGCGCTTGACGCCTACCTGAGCGGTATGGCGGAGCCGTACGATTTCGTCATCCTGGACACCAAGCCGCAGCGCACCAATTTCCTCACCGCGAGCGTGGCCGCGGCCGATCACCTGCTGGTGCCGGTCTCGGGCATCAAGGGCCTGGAAAACCTGGACGTGCTGCTGAAGCTGGTGAAGGTGGCCAGGGGCATCGCGCCCAGCCTGACCCTGCGGGCGTTCATCCCCAACCGCATCCGCGAGAACGTGGATCACCACAAGGAGCTGCTGCACCACCTCCAGACCGACCTGTCCCGGCTCGCGCCGGTCACGTCCAACGTGCGCGACAGCCTGGCGACGATGGGAGGGGCCACCCAGCAGCGCCTCCCGGCCGTGCTCTACAAGCCGAAGGCGAAAGTCAGCGAGGACATCGTCGCCATGACCCACAACGTGCTCAAGATTCTCGGCGTGAAGGTGCCCGCGTGACCGTCAAGGGCAAGAAGCCGGGTGCCGGATTCGCCAACCTGGTGCCGTCCGCGGACGAGCTGGCCGCCATCACGGAGCAGGCCGTGCTGGTGAACGCCCCGATCTCCAGCGTGCATGTCCTGCCGGGCTTCAACCCGCGCGGGAGGTACAGCGGAGACGAGCTGAACTCGGAAAAACTCCAGGAGCTGGTGAAGTCGATCCGGGAACACGGGGTCCTGCAACCCCTGTGGGTTCGCCTGCACGGCGGGGAGTACGCCGTGATCGCCGGTGAGCGGCGGTACCGGGCCGCAATGATTGCCGACCTCACCCACCTGCCGGTCCTGAACTTCGGTGCGGTCAGCGACGAGCGGGCCGAGGAACTGGCCCTGATCGAGAACGCCCACCGGACCAACCCGTCCATCGTCGACCAGACCCTCAGCGGCTTCAAGCTGCTGGCACTCCGCACGAAGATGAGTCAGGAGGAACTGGTGCGCCACCTGAACGGGGTGCGCAAAGGGCAGCTTAAGGACACTCACGGCGTGGGGGAGTGGCTCCAGGCGACCTACGGCACCGGCATCAGCGTGTGGGCTCAACAGCGCAGCAAGATCCTGAACTTTACCCCCGAGGAGTTGAGCGCCGTCCAGGCGAGGCAACTGGACGTGAAGGCGGTGTACGAGCTGCTGAACGTCAAGGATCAGGACAAGCGGCGCGAGCTGCTTGCGGAGGCGGTGCGGCACGGCTGGAAGGCGGAGGATGTCCGCAAGGCGGTCCAAGCGCTTACCCCGAAGAAGGCTCACCCGCTGCTGTCCTCCGTGGAAGGGCTGCGCGGTGACCTTCCGCGCCTCAAGCAGTTGACCGGCAAGGAGGCGGCCCAGGCCCAGAAGCTGATCGCAGAACTGCGCGCCCTGCTGGGTCAGGACAAGAAGCGCTAAGCGGGGAAGAACCTACCCGTCCGTATCGTTTCGCGCATGACCCCGGTGTCCCCCAATGGGCTGCGTGAGAACACCGCACTCCGGCTGCACGAGGTGTCGGGTGACCACCCCGAGCCCTGCACGACGCCGACCGGGGGCTGACCTGGATAATGGTCCAGCGGTTGCGCTGCGGGCAAAACCCGGGATGACCCGGCTGGGTTGGCCGGTGCTGGGGGCCTTGATCCGCCGGGAGCACGACCTCGACCGCGAGGAGTTGAAGCTGTTGATCGACCCGGGCAACCCGCGCATGCTGACGGCCGTGCCGATTCCGCCGGGGTCCGGCCCCCTGCGTAGTGGCCTGGGGGAGGTGTTCGCCAAAACCCGCCGGGCGAGTGACGTGCCAGAAGCGGCTCAAGGTGAGGGCGAGCCCTCCTTTCCGCCGGTCAGCCTCGGGTGGTGGAGGTGAGCACGGCCACCGGACGGCTACCTTCGCGAAGCCCGGGCACGCCTGCGCCCCGAAGGAGGCAGGGGAGGGGAGACTGGGCACGGGGTGGGGCCTGCATCTGCGTGGGCCGCATGACCAGACGGACCGGCAGGGCTCCAAAATCGGCGGCAACCGGCACCCGTGCTCACGTAGAGCCTGTCAGGAATGGCAGCGACGACGAGGAAGTCGACCTGCCATGCTCGGCGGTCGTCAACCAGGTGAGCCGCGAGTGACGACGACCCCACCGTGCCAAGCTGGGCAGTGACCGTCCACACACGGTCCCAGGCCCAGAGACCAAAGGAGTTGATCCGGATGATGCCCGATACCAAGACCGACAGGCAGAAGACCAGTGCCGAAGGACTGCCTTTCTCGCTGTCGCGCCTGTCGCTTGCGGTGGGATTCCTCCGCCTGCTGCGAGCGCTCGGTTTGCAGTCGCTGGGCGCGAAGGAACCGTTCGGCGACGAGTGCAACCCGCTGGTTGCCCCGGCTCTGGCCGTCCTCCCGGGCCGAGTCGGGCCAGCGGCCATTCTCAGCAGCGGCTTTCTGGACCCGCATCCCCCGGCTTGCGAGCGGATCGAGCTTCGCGCGCTGTTCTACAACGGGAGCCGCTTGTTCGAGTACCGGTCCGATCTGACCTCCCATCACGAGGACTGGCGCTTCCTCCTCTTCGAGGGTGACTCTTCCGCTTACCACCCGCTGGTGGTGGCCGAAGAGGACGGCCGCCGGTTCAGGCGGGACTTCCACTACCGTCTGGAGCAGACGGGCCAGGAGTTCGGCGTCGTGCTGCGTGAGACGCCACCCCGGCGCTTCCCAGCCTCCCCAGCACCGCACTGAACCCCCCTTGCCCCGCGGAAGGGAAGAGGTCTCGGGAAGAACCGCTCCCGGTGCACGCTGAAAGCATGCGGACCTTGTCTCTTTCCCTGCTGCTGCTCGCCCTCGGAGGCGTGGCCCACGCGGCCACACCCTCGCACCGCCTGGTGGCGGTCGGTCAGGCGCTGAACTGGCCGTCCGGCGACCAGAGCCTCACGTTGAACGTCCGCGAGCCGGGGGTCGTCACCCTGACGGTGGACCGCCCCGGCTTTGACGGCTCGGGGTACACGGCACGCCGGACGGCCACCGGCGACGAGCAGTATCGGCCCGGGGTGGTCACCACCACCTATCAGCTCAGCGACGCGGCCGGGCGGGTCCTGCTGCGGCGCGACTCCGCGCCCGGACAGGTGGCACCTCAGACGCTCTTTTCCGGCGCCCTCCAGCCCGGCGCCTACCGGCTGACCATGTCGGTCACCGGCGCGGCCAAACGCGCGGTCGGCCTGAGCGTGACCGGCCCGGTCGAGGTCAGCGCCACGACCATCAACAACACCGTGAGGGGGCGCCAGTGGACGCCGGTGAACACCGTGCGTCTGGGGGGGCAGGCCACGTTGCGGCTCTACAACGGGGACAGTGCCCGGGAGCTGGAGTTGCGTCTTCGGTACGAAAACGGGAAGATCATGCTGCTTCCCAGCGGCGCGCGCGGTCGCTGGACCCAGATCCCGCTCGCCGCCGGGACAGGCGTGATCGAAGCCCGCCAGGGTCCGGGGGCGAAGCAGTGGAGCAAGTCCTTCGCCCTGTCCCTGACCGACGGGCAGGCTCAGGCCGTGCCGCAGGTCCTGCAAGCCTGGACGGTCGCGGTCGCGGAGCAGGTGGCCCAGGTAACGCTCGCGCGCACCCAGGTGGTCGAGGTTCAGGACGTGCGCGCCTCGGCCCGCGAGGTTCTGGTACGCGACGTCACGCCGGTCAATCTCCCGGCGCAGGCCGCCTCCGGCTCGCCGTTCATCGGCCCGGTGCAAGTGGGAACGTTGCCTCCTGCGGCGGTCCAGGGCACCGCCGTCACCACGGGCGTGCCAGTCAGTCCCGCGGCGGTGGACGGGCCTCTGCAAAAGACGTTCACCCTCAACCTGACCGCGCAGGGTGCCCCCCGCTTCAGGTATAACCTGTGGCCCACCGAGATTTCCGGCCTTCGCCTTCCATAAGAAGATGAAAGTCTTCGTCCCGTTCTCACGTAACAGTGGGCAGGAAAACGACTTGTGGTGGTGGACGCTGCGTGAGGAGTAAGAACATGAAATGGAAACTGTTGCTGGGCACCCCGGCGGCCGCTGCCAGCGGAAGTTCCAGTGGAACGCGAGGCGGACAAGCGCAGACTACCGGGCTGGGCTCAGAGGTCATGAAGCGGTGACCTTCTTCTTCGTATTCATACGTTGATGCGGATTGATGTTCGTTATAGGGTGGGGTATGACTGTGGTCGACCTCCCACTGCTGGGCGACCCGCCGGACGCCCATTCCCTGCGGGCGACTGAGGTGGTACGCCATACCCTCAGTCTTCCCAGGGGGGTGTCCGAATACTTCGCGGCGCAGGGGCGGCCGCTGGGCTTGAGCGGGGCCTCCATGATGGCACTGGTGCTCAGTCGCCTCACCCACCAGCTCGCCCTGCCGGCCGCGCCGCTGCAAGACACGCACCGGCGCCTGCTCGCCTTGCTGAGCTGGCACGGCGCGGGTCCTGCCGAGCTGCACCGGCTGCTGCCTCCCTCGGCGCAGGCAACTCTCCTGCCCTGGGCAACGCTCGCGAACAACGAGGCGACCCTGGAGCTGCTGCAACGGAGCCTGTCCGAATTCGGAACGAACGCCTCCGCCACGCTCCTGGCCTACGTCGCCGACGAGTGGCAGGTCGATCCCGACTGGCTCCTCGGCGTCCACCCCCGCCCCGGCCGCGAGGTCGGTTCCCTGACCGGCGGCACCATACCGACAGAGCGACTCGCGGACGACGTGCTCGAACGGGTGGCCCAGCGTAGCAGCCTAGAGCTGGCCTTGCTGACGGGCGACCCTGGTGAGCTGCCGGCTGCCTCGCCCAGCATTCTGCTGCTGTCGATTCGCGTCGAAGACCCTGTGAGTCTGCCTCGCTACCGGGTACTCGCCCTCGTTGACCCCGGTGACCCTGCCCAGCTCGGTGCTTTGCGCGAGCTGGCCCGGCGCGTCGCCGCGGCTCACCCTGACGTACAACTCACGGGCGAGCGAATCGCCGTCGACAAATTCCAGGCCCTGATCATGGGACGGCGCCACATCGCCGAGATCCGCCACCTGGCGTCCCCCACCCGCTGGCCCGCCGACGAACTCCTCGAGCTTCATCAACCAGGTGCCGCCGACTGATGGCCTTACCACTCACCCCCAGGAGGCTCAGATGACCGATCCTGCCGATCCCTTCGCCACCTACCGTGAGGCCGTGGCCACCATGAAGGTGCCTATGCTGGATAGTCCCCTGCGTCCCGTGCTCAGTGGTCTGACCGTGGAGGCCGCCTCGCGCCACAGCCAGGTACGGCTGCACGTCACGCTCCAGGGCACCCTCCCGGTGGCCACCCTGCTCGGCGATGAGACGTTCCGGAACCTGCTGGCGCCCATGCTCTCCCCAGAAGACGTGGAACGGGGCCAGATGCATTTCGAGCACGGCGACTTGGCCGCGCTGAAGTCCACCACGAGCGTGACCGGCGTCGATGTCGGCACTGCGGCCCTGCTGGAGGCCGTGGTCCGGGAGTACGTGCAGGCGCTGCGGTACCGGGGTGAAGTGCAGGCCGGTCTACACACACCGGTGAAGCACACAGAGGCGGAGATCGCCGCCAGCAGCAGTTTCAACCCCCAGTGGCGTGAGACGGTGATCACCGCTCACGGCACCGCGCACCTGTCCAGTCCGGAGATCGAGCGCGCGCCGGACCTCCTGGGCGGCAGTGAGCCACCTCCCTTCTGATGGCACCCAAGGGCGGGCGGGGGCGTACCAGTTCTTCAGCGACCCCTACGTTGGACAAAACCACATCCTCCATACACTTCCCGCATGGAGACGGGAGGGAAGGAGACATGCTGAGGGGTCATGACGAGAAGAACGTCGCGTCCCTGATCTTCGTTCCGACTCAGGAACGTCTGCCCGAGGACATGCTCCGGCTCGAACGGATCGTGTTCCGTCCCAGCGGGCAGCCTGCCAGGATCGTCTGCGTGGGTGTGTCAGAGATCGGGCTCGCCCGTGGCAGCGACAACGATCTCCTGGTTGCGCTCATCAACACCTACATCGAGGCCGGCTGCCCCGCGGACGGGGTCATCACCACCACGGCGTACGCCCTGCTGAAGCTGGCTGGTCTGGACACCGGAGGCCAGCATTATCAGGCGCTCGGACAAGGCCTAGAGAGGATGCTGCACACTACCTACCATGTGACGGACGGGTGGTTCGACGTGCGGGAGAAGCGCTACACCACCGTGTCCTTTCGCATCATCGACAACTTGAGCCGCACCCATGGCGAGCCCGAGAAGGGCCGCATCCGCCTCGACCGCCGCTCGGCGTTGCGGATTCGGTTGAACGAAGAGATCACCAAGAGCATCAATGCCGGGTATATCAAGCCCCTGAACCTCACGGTCTACCAGCATCTGCCCAGCGTCGGGTCTCGCGCGCTCTACCGCCTGCTGGACGTGTACCTGGACGAGGCCGCACACAGGGGCGATTCGAAACCGTACCGGGTGGTTGTCCCGATGATGGCCCTCGCGGAAAGCTGCGGCCTGCTCGGGCGCCGGACGGACCATATGCGGAAGACGTTGGAAAGCATGCACGCGCCGCTCCTGAACATCGGGTACCTCAAGGAGGTGGACTTCATAGGGCGGGGCAGCAAGACCAGCGTGCATTACACATACGGCGAGGCCAGCTCACCGATCAATCCAGAACACGTGACGCTGCTGACCCGGTACGGGGTGCACCGGGGCGTGGCCGAGAAGTACGTCCGCGAACTGGGCGACGACGTGCTCCCGGTGGTGCAGAAGTTCGAGGAGCGTCGGAGAACAGGGGAGAAGATCAACAACGAAGGCGGGTACCTCTCCAAACTGCTGAAGGAGGCCGCCTCCATCGTCGAGGAGGCCCGGGTCGAGGCCCTGAGGACGCAGGAGGTGCAGCGCACCCGGAAGGCCGCCCAGGGGGCTCAGGGCAAGGCTGAGGCTGAGCAACATCAGCTCTTCGAGGCCCAGCGCCAGAGCGTGCTGGAAGCCACCCCGGAAGAGGCCCTGGAGTTTGTGCTGTCTCCTTTCAAGGCCAGGCAGCTCGAGCGCCGGGGACTGAGCTTGCAGGAGCTGGATCAGGTGCGGGCGCGGGTCTTGGCTGGTGAGGTGACTGCCTCGGAGATGGACGCTGCGGTGAACCGGGCTTTGATGTCTGCCGAGGGCCTGGAGGCGCTCCGGCAGTTGCTGTGAAACAGACGTGGGCTGGGGCAGAGACGCTTTGCTTTCTGCCTCTTCTGGTCTGCCGACCTCAACGCCGTTCCTGTATTCCCCAACAGATTCCGGCGGAACCGTTCGAATTCCTGTTCTCTCCGACGAGAGACGGGGTGGAACCCCGGAAACCGGGTATCGGGTAACTTCGGGAATTTAATGGATCCAACTATCGGGTAACTTCGGGGAAATCCGCAATTTTTGTTGTCTAGAACGTTAACTAGGTCCTCCAGTGGACGCTATCGGGTAACTTCGGGGGTTTGATCGCTGGACTATCGGGTAACTTCGGGGGTTTGGGCACCGAGTATCGGGTAACTTCGGGGGTTTGACGGATCCAACTATCGGGTAGCTTCGGGGGAAAGTATCGGGTAACTTCGGGGGTTTGGGCGCTGAACTATCGGGTAACTTCGGGGGGAAGTATCGGGTAACTTCGGGGAAAATATCGGGTAACTTCGGGGAAAAAATGGGAAAAAGCCGTTCTGGAGGGTAGATTGCACGTTCATATGATGATGTCATCAAGTCTTCAAGATGTTTTTAAAGAGAAAAACATCAATCAGCAGAGCTGGTCCTTCAAGGGAAGGATCACCGGAAGCTCTCAGCAAGGAGATCGTCATGCGCCTGTCCCCTCTGCCAGTCTCTGACCGGCCTGTCCCCCTCCCGCTGTACCCAACCAGGCCCAAACGATGCAGACCATGTGGCGTCCCTTTGCCGTCGTGCGTCTCATGCTCGCCCATGACGCCGAAATCACGCGGAAGTCCACAGCCGCCATGCTAGGATTTCCAACGTCGATACGTCTTTCCCTCCCCGAAACCGCATGTCGCACGCTGTCCAGGCCGTTCGCCGTTCCCTCGAAGGCTGGGACGCCGCTGATGTCCTCATGTCGGCCGCCGCCTTGCAGCTCCTGCCAGAGAACGCGGACGTGTGGCATCGCCTCGAAGTGCTGGCCACCGCTGCCGCCAGCCGCGTTCAGCCCGGCCGCCGCCCCAAGGGGCGGGACCTGCGGCGCCTCCTGCGTCAACCGGCGCTTCGCCTCGGCGACGTCGCCTTGAACGAGGATCCACACGAACACCTGTTCACGCAAGCCTTCCCCTCACCCGAAGGGCCACTCACCGTGTTCCCCGGTCCGGTCACGGGCGGCATTCAGCCTCTCGGGCAACTTCACGCGGCGTTGCGCTTCGACAACGGGCGCTTGCCGACGATGTTTGCGGAACGCGCCGCCCGTTTCATCGACGGCGTGGTGCGGCTCTCGGACGAACTCGCCAGGCGCGCCCACCTGCCGCGCAGCGTGATCCCCCCGGCACAGGAATCGCACGAGGAGTTTCCGGAACGGGACGTGACGCTGCCTTCCCCTGAGCGCTTGACTGACCTCCGCCGGGCCGTCGTGTTCACCCCCGCCGATTTTATGGCGTGCGTGGGTCCTGAGGAGAGCGAGTGGTTGCTCACGGCCCTCGCCGTCGATCGCGGAACGCTCGACCTGTCGCATTTCGAGCGTGAGGCGTGCGGTCCGCTGCCCTTGCGCCCCCTGGTCCGCTTTGGGCGCGACATCGTCGTGGCGGCCCCGCACGCCTTGCTGGCCGCAGCCACGCGCGCCCTCCTGCGCCTCGCGCAGGACATGAAGGTCACGGACGTTCTCAACGCCTGTGTGGCGGACGGCGTGCATGGTCAAACATTGGTGGCGCTCGCTCGACTCGGCCTCAACCCGGCTGAGCGGGACCTTGGTCCACCGCCTTGGCCGTGCGCCGTGTACCAAGGGCTTTACACGTATGACGTACATCGTCGCCTGTACGTCATCGAAGTTATCGAGCCTGCGGAGAACGTGCGGCCGGACTCGCTGGTCAGCCGCTGGGTGTGTGACCTGGAGGGCCTGCGGGCGTACCTCGACGACCTGGGCGAACCGGACGCCCCCGCCCTTGTGGTGAGTGCCACCCATGGGGACGCCGTCCGGCTGCACACGTCGGACAAAGACGCCATGCGGCTCATCATGCTCGGACCGCACGATCTGGAGGTCGTGTCGCGCGCGTACCGCGAGCAACCGCTCACACTCCACCGCTTCGCGGAGGCAAGGCGCGCGCTGCATGAGCGGTTCCTCGTGTCGCGCCCCCGACCGATCGACGAGTTTGTGTTCCTCGCAGGACTCGACTTCCGCACGTCGTTCGGTCTTCCCGGGGTTGAAAACATCGCCTTGTTGACTTTCGACGCCAATGAGTTCGTGCGCTCCACCGAGGCGCGAAGCGA
>NZ_JHAC01000093.1:112500-125000 GCF_000599865.1 Deinococcus phoenicis
TCGTGCTGATCGCCCGCAGGCACCTGCCCGTCTCCAGCCTGCCGGTGACCATCTTCCTCCTGGGTCTGGGCGGCGCGGTGCTGGGCCTGCTGTTCACCTTCCGGCTCATCGCCCCCGCCATCAGCCGCAAGCGCGAGCATGCTCTGGTTCAGATCCTCGCCAACGTCACCGCCGGAAAGTACCCGGCCGCCCCGGACGAGGTGTGGCTGTTCAAGCGCCGTGGCTGGTGGACCCGAACTCGGGAACTAACCCCGCTCGGCGAGGCCGTGCTGGCTCAGGGCAGGGGAGAGGGGCACCCTGCCTGAGGCACCACGCCCGCTGCCCGCTGATCACCGTGCATCCCGACCTCACGCGGAACGCCTGGGGTGCGACTTTCCACGGGGACGAGGCCGAGCTCCACACCCTTGGGAGCGACACGATCCTGACCCGCTTCACGCTGCACGTCGGTGGTCAGGAGGCCGGGGAGGAGGTGCAGCGCCTCAACCCGCCGGCCCGCGTGCCGCTGGCGGACCGGGACGGCGCCCTGTTCGACCCGAAAACGAGCGCCGACCACCCCAGGGGAACCTGCACGCGACCGCCAGCGGCACTGCCCACGCCCACATCATCTGGACGGACGGCAGCCTCACGGTCGTGGCTTACGACTTCCTGGCCTCCCACACGCTTCCTGACCCCCTGCGCAGCCCTGCACTTCCTCGCCGAACAGGTGGGGCTCACACGTCCTGATGCTCGGCACCTGTGAGAAGGTTCAGCCGGACGCCCCGCACCGCCCTCGGGTCCAACATGGGCGCCTGAGAGCGGCGCTGGATGGAAAGCGGATGGGCGTGCAGCGCTTTCTGTCCCCTGAGATTCCCTCCCAGGACAGGAGCGCGAGCCTGTTCCACCTCCTGCCCACCCTGCACCGTGGCTGGCTCACACTGCTCGCCAGCCTCCAGGATGCCTACACGGGCACAGCCAACGCCAACCGGCTCCTGCCCGCGAAGGTGCCGGATACCATCCTGACCCAGGTAGGCCCGACATGCCCACCGCTGTGGATCCCTGGGGAACCCCGGTACCGCCAGCGAACCCTGCACACCACGGTGGGTCGCTGGGAACTGACGATGGTGACCGGCGAGCGGGCCTACACCTACGCCTTCACCATACCTGGTGTCCTTGACCACCTTAAGGCCCTCTCCCATGAAATCCGCCTCGCCATCCTGCACGACGCTGAGCTGGTCGCGTCCGAGCAGCGGGGCAAGAACACCTCCTCCACCCTGTGTGAGGACCGACTCTTTCCGTCGGGTGGGGCACGGCTGACGGGGATGCTTGCGGATGGGGCGCACTCGACCCATCAAAAGAACTCCATATGCTGAAGGCGTGACCCGCGTCCTGATTCTCTGCACCCACAACAGCGCCCGCTCTCAGATGGCGGAAGCCCTCACCCGTGAGGCAGCCCGAAAAGTGGGCCTCGACCTGGAGGTGCACTCCGCCGGAACGGAGGCCACGCGGGTGAAGGACGACGCCAAGACCGTCATGGCGGAGATCGGCCTGAATCTGGACGGCCACACCAGCAAGACGCTGTACGACGTGCCGGACCCGCAGAACTTCGACTACGTGGTGACGGTGTGTGACAGCGCGGCGGAAGCCTGCCCGGTCTACCCCGGCAGGACCACCCGCCTCCACTACCCCTTCATGGACCCCAGTGGGGGCAGCCTGGACCGCTGGCGGGCCGTACGTGACCAGCTCGCAGAGCAGTTCACGGCCTTCGTCCAGGCGCTCGAAGCAGGTCAGCCCGTGCCGCCCGCCTACCAGGCTGGCCCTGCCGTCCACGTTGCCTGAGAGCTTGCACCTCCGCTCTCCCCTGGGCTGCCCGCAGTCTGTTGTCTCCCTCAACTGTTGCTCTTGACAACAAAGTGGGGGAAGCCTACAGTCAAGCCATGACTGTTGCCACTGACAACAAAACCGGGGAGGCTACGCAGGCAGGGGCGCTCCTCCGCACCGTGACGCGGCTGTTCGGGGAGTTACAGCAGCGGAACTTTGCCTGCTGCGACGTACAGTCCGCCACGCAGTGCTCGATCCTGACCACACTGGCGCGGGAGGGTGACCAGACCCTCACCGCCCTGACCCGGACCCTCAACCTGGACAAGGCGTGGCTGAGCCGCAGCACAGATGACCTCGTGGAGCAGGGCCTCCTCGCCAAGACGCCGCACCCCGGCGACCGCCGTGCCCTGCTGCTGCGGCTGACCGATGCCGGGCAGAGCGCGGCCCGTGACCTCGACGCGCAGCTCAACACCCAGTCCGCCCGCGTGCTGGCCCGCCTGCCGGAGGAGGACCGCGCCGCTGCCCTCCGGCTCCTCACCAGCCTGGGTGCCGCGCTCCAGGCGGAACTGAACGGGGAAGCAGGATGCGGATGCTGACGCGCCCAGCGACCCCCACCGACCTGCCCCGCATCGAGGCGCTGCTCAACGCTCTGAGCCTGCCCCTGGCGGGAGTGGCCGACCACCTGGAAGACCTGCGGCTGGCGGAGGACGGGTCCTCCCTCCTCGGCATGGCGGGCCTGGAACGGCACGGGCGGGTCGCCCTCCTGCGCTCCGTGGCCGTCACGCCCGCCGCCCAGGGGCAGGGGCTGGCCGCCCAGCTCGTCGGGGAAGTGCTCGACCACGCCCGCGCCCTGGAGCTGGAGGAGGTCTACCTGCTCACCACCACCGCCGCGACGTACTTCCCGCGCCTGGGCTTCACGGAAGTGCCCCGCGTAAGCGCCCCCGCCGCCCTGCTGGCCTCCCGCGAGTTCCAGGACGCCTGCCCCCAGACTGCCACCCTGATGCACCTGCCCCTGAAGGAGCCTGCCATGACCCAGACCATCCCCGGCCTCCAGAACCACGTGACCACCCATGAATTCCTGGCCGCCCTGCGCGCCGAGTCGCAGCGCCCACTGGAGTTCTGGCTCCACGGGGAGCGGCTCGTGCCCGCTGGCTACCACGTCACGGAGGTCAAGGCCGTCAGCATCGAGTCGATGGACTGCGGCGGCAAGGCGAACGCCTGGCGGGAGACGGTCATCCAGCTCATGGACGGCACGGCGGAGGAGGCCAGGGCAGGCTTCATGACCAATCGCAAGTTCCTGGCCATCTACGACCGGGTGGCCCAGCGCGTCCCCGTGTCCAGTCAGGCCGAGGTGCGCTTCGAGTACGGGAACAGCGCCCTTCCCGCCATGCAGTACCACGTCGCCGGGCTGGAGATCCTGCCGGGAAGCCTCCAGGTCCACCTGCGGGCGCCCGGCGTGCAGTGCAAGGCTTCGGACGCCTGCGGCACACCTGCCACCGGGATCAACGCCTCCTGCGCCCCGGAGAGCGGCTGCTGCACGCCCGCCGCCCCGGATCTCATCACCCTCGGCTGATGCCCTCCCTACCCGCGTCCACACGTCCCCTCGTGTGGACGTTGGCTTTGCTGAGCACCGTCAGCTATGGGGCCTTGTACTACGCCCAGCCCCTGCTCGCGGTGGCCACCGAACACGCCCTGGGATGGAGCCGGGTGCAGACGGGCCTGGCCTTCACGCTGGCCCTGCTGGTGACGGCCTTCCTCGCCCCGGCGGTGGGGCGCGCCCTGGACGCGCGGGGAGGGCGGACGCTGCTGACGGGAGGGGCCTTCCTGGGTGCCCTGGCGCTGCTCACGCTGGCCCTGACCTCCAGCTACCCGCTGTTCATCACCGGGTGGCTGCTGGCCGGGGTCGCCATGAGCCTGACCTTCTACGAGGCGGTCTTCACGGTGCTGGGGCAGCAGGTGCAGGGGGCGGCCCGCACACGGGCTACCCTCACCATCACGCTGATCGCCGGGCTGGCCAGCACCATCTTCGTGCCCCTGACGACCGCCCTGCTGGAGGGGGGCGGCCTGCGGGTGGCGTTCGTCAGCCTGGCCGCCCTGCTGTTGGGCGTCGGGGCGTTGACCTGGCGTGTGCTTCCTCCCAGGGCACGGAAGGAACGTGATGTCCAGGTCGTGCCGTTCACGCCTGACTCGCCCTTTGTGCGCCTCACGCTGGCCTTCACCCTGGCGCGCGTGGTGACCGTGGGTGTGGGGCTGCAACTGGCTCCCCTGCTGCTGGCCGCCGGATACCGTCCGGCGCTCGCGGCGACGCTCACGGGGCTGCTGGGACTCGCGGCCCTTCCAGGCCGCGTGGTGTTCGTTCCCCTCCTGGCACGGGTGGGGGCGCTCCCCCTGACCGTGGTCTTGCTGGCACAGTTGGGGCTGGCCTCCCTGCTGCTGCTGTTCACCCACTGGCCGCTGCTAGTAGGGCTGGGCATCGTGGCCTTTGGGCTGGCCAGTGGCGCGCTGACCCTGGCGCGG
This sequence comes from Deinococcus phoenicis, assembly GCF_000599865.1. Classification (GTDB taxonomy): domain Bacteria; phylum Deinococcota; class Deinococci; order Deinococcales; family Deinococcaceae; genus Deinococcus; species Deinococcus phoenicis. Next base: position 116,815 of record NZ_JHAC01000093.1, read on the forward strand.
GTGGAGGTGCTGCTCCGGCATTCGGGGGCGGCGGTGTTCGGGGCGGCGAACGGGTGGATGGCGCGGCCCGTGAATCTGGCGCAGGCCTGGACACCGCTGGGAGTCGGCCTGCTGTTCACGTGGACGGGAAGGTATGCACCCGCGCTGCTGCTGCTCGCGGCTTTGGGCCTGTTCTCGGCGTGGACGCTCCGGACCCTCGCTCGACAGTCAAGCGTGGGCGTATCTGCGGACGTTTGAGGTGCCGCAGGCGCCCGGCTTAGCGCCCTTCACCGTTTTCCAACTCTAGTGCGACCCCTCCTAGGGGGACGCGAGGCGGCGAGTGCCGCCACTCGCCGTGGCCAGCCAGCGTCGCCCCAGTGCGTTCAGCGTTTCGATCAGATCCTCAAACTCGCTCGGCTTCAGGATGTAGTCGTCGGCACCAGCAGCAGCGCACGTCGCCCGGTCGCTCGGTTCGCTCGACGTGGTGAAGACCACCACCGGCACCTCACGCAGCGCCGCGTCCCCTTTGACCGCCCGCAGAACCTCATGCCCGGTCATGCGCGGCATGTTCAGGTCCAGCAGCACCAGGTCCGGCAGGTGTTCGGTGTGGCGCAGCAGTTCCAAAGCTTCCTGACCGTCGCGGGCCACACTGACCGCGCACTGCATGTCGCTCAGCTCGGCCTCACGGTAGCAATGGAACGGTGAACCGGCCTATCGCCCTTTTTATTCGTGCAGCACATCCTCCGGGACACGTAAGGTGCGCAGCTTGCCCTGCTTGACCGCCTCGGCCAGCGTAAGGGCATACCGCCCCTCCAGGTGAATGTGCTCAAACCGCAAGGGGGACAGCCGCTCTACATCCTCTGGACAGGTGGGAGACGGTCCGTAGAACCTAATACCTGATCCCACCCCCCATCAATCCAGTCAACCGGCCGCACTTCTGGCGCACGATGCAAGGTGTCCAGTTGTTCTTCGCCCCGTCTTCCTGACAGCCCTGACTAACTTGGCGTCAGGACGAAGTCACGGCCGGGCGAATAGATTGTCGCAAGCCCGTCACGAATCCTGCTGTCTGGACATCAACACTCGAGGCGTCCCTGTTCAACTCCATCCGGCCGCTTCTCTTTTTAGTCTGGGGACGCTCACCATGACGGCATGCATCTCCTGATCGAAAATGCAGCTTTCCGCTGGTACTGGTTGGGGCGTGCCCTCACGTCGATCACGGACAGCTTCCTGTTTGTGGCCCTCCCCTTTGCGGTGTTTCAAGTCGTGGGGCAGGTGGACCAGACCGCACTGGCGCTCATCCTCACCTTGGGGGCTGTCCCGCGCTTCCTCGGGTTGCTGCTGGGCAGCCTGATTGATCGCCTGCCCCTGCGTGGGCCATTTCTCGGCAGTATTGCCACCCGCTGCCTCTCCCTGCTCGGCCTCGTCGGGGTGGTCTGGGGCCTACAGCATCGGCCGTTGTTGGGACTCTGGCTCCTCGGCGCGCTAGTTGTGATCAATGGCCTCAGTACCGTGATGACGACTACGGCGACCGGGGCCCTCATTCCGGCCCTGGTGGATGCCGACGATCTCCCCCGGGCCAACAGCTTGACCCAGGCTACGATGAATGCCGTGCCAATCGGAAGTTATGTGCTGGCGGGCCTGCTGATCCACAGGTTCGGAAGTGCCGTGGCCCTGTGGTGTGCCGCCCTGGCACTCCTGGGCAGCTTGCTGACCGGCAGCCGAATTCGCTTCCCCCTGCGAGAGGTCCGGTCGCAGGGGACGTTTCTGCAGGACGTCATCGGGGGCGCCCGGCTGGTCGTCATGACCTGGTCGCTGCTCAGCGTGATGCTGGTGGCGCTGTTGATCAACGGTCTGGTCGCCTTGCTCAATGTCCTGATTCCCCTGTCCATGTCGGTCAACGGTGCGGGCGCCCCGGGATATGGCGTCTTTGAGGCCTGCCTGAGCAGTGGGCTCCTGCTGGGTATCGTCTCGGCGGGGCTGCTCCCGAAAGGCTGGCCCCTGCCGGCGCGCATGGTGCTGGCCTTGTCGGTGGGTGTCGCCGCCTTCCTCGGCTTTGCCCTGGCGAGAGACGGCTCGCCGGTCTGGCTGTGGGCTGGAGCGGTGACCTTTGGTTGGTGTGCGGGCATGGCGACAATCGTCATCATCACAGTGCTGCAGTCGGCGGCCCAGGTCAGCGAGCGTGGCCGGGTCTTCGGGATGTTCGAAACCCTGAATGCAGTGGGAATGATCGTGGCGCCCGTCGCCACCAGCGCCGTCAGTCAACTGAGCGGTCCGGCTACCGCCTACGCGGGCGGGGGTCTGCTGCTCCTCCTGGCGGGCGTGACCTTCTGGGTGACGCGCGGGCACATGCATCGCCCAGAAACGGAAGGACTCACCGCCGAGCTGACCTGACCTCAACCAAGCGCCTCCAGCGCGCGGCATGCCCCGCCGCTGGCGGCACCCGCTTGCAGGGCCGTCCTGAGGCTGGGGGAGGCACGCAGGTGTTCACCGAGCACCTGCCGGGCTCCTGCCACGACGCCGGAGGCCTGCGCACACCGCGCTGCCCCGGCCGCGACCAGGCGCTGGGCAATGTCCTCCGTGCCGCTGCCGTTGGGAACCACGAGGTGCGGCACGCCGAAGCGCAGCCCAGCCAGCGCCGCGGTGGTGTGACTGTGTGACACCATCAGGGTTGCCCGGGGCAGGACCAGGCCCATAGGGATGTACGGTTGGATCAACACGTTGCCGTCTGTGGAGAAGGTCTCCTCCTCCTCATCGGAGCGAAAGGTATCGATGATGACGGCATACTGTTCCTTGAGGTCACAGGTCAGCGCCCAGGTGAACGACCCTTCGTCAAATGTCCGTCCGGGCTGCAGATACACCACTGGCCGTTCCTGCGCCCGCTCCAAAAAGCGGGCCAGGTTCTCATCGCCGCCGGGCGGTTCCCACCACAAGTCCCCGGCGTAGTGAACGTGTTCGGGAAGCACCGAGGCTTCCAGTTCCAGTTCGGGGACACTGCGCAGCAAAAAGACCTCTCCCGAGAAGTACTCCGGAGAGACGTGGTCTGGAGGGAGGCTTAGAACGCGTGTGGCGCGGTCGAAGATGTCGAGCAACTGGGTGTACCGCACGGCGGCGCGCGTTCCGGTCAGGCGGGCTTGCTCCAGATGCTCGCCCGACAGCGGAAACATCGGTGCGGCGAGGCCGATCACGCCCAGGGGGAGCCCCTGTTGCCGCGCCGTTAGGAGAGGCCCTAGCATCAGCTGATGCGTCAGGAGTAGGGTCGGCCGCGCCTGACAAAGGGCGCCGGTCAGTGCGTCGAAGTGGGCGGCAATGGTTTCCGGGCGGAACCAGTCCCCCGGGTCAAAGCTGCCTGCGGCCTCACCAAAGAGGCAAGGAAAATCCAGGTCCCGAAGGAGTTCGGTGGCGTCGCTGAAGAAGGTCACTTCATGTCCGCGCTCGCGCAGGGACAGGGCCAGCCGGATGCTGGCAAAGAGATAACCGGGACTACTCAGGGTACAAAGAAGAACACGCATATTGGCACCATGAGGAGGGCGCGCAGCTTGGCGCGCCCACGAGATGGATGTTTTGGAAGCGGTGTTCAGCCGCTCTTGGCGCCGCAATCGCCACGGCGGGCTTTGCTGGGCTTCACCACGTACTTCATCTGTTCACCTCCCTTCCCCAGTGCGTGAACGCCGTTCTCACGACGTGCAAAGGTTGGTGCCACGCGGTGCTGTGCCGTCTTTGGCCGCTTCCGCGAAGTAAAGGGGCAAGGTTTTCTTGTGATTGAACTTGAAGGAGGTACATTCCACTCAGAACTTGCACCTGAATAGGTAGCGAAAAGGCGCTCCCAGACGCGAGAAAGAGGATGTGTATGACCTCAAGCTTCGCGGGGAGCGCGCCTCCATTCTGGCAGACGCGCTCCTGTCTGTCCCAACCAGTCCGTATCAGCAGCGCAGCCTAGAGGCTGCGCTGGGCCTGTTTCTCGATCTGAAGACGAAAAAGGCGCTCCACCGGGCATATACGGTCAGTGCCAGCGCCCTGAGTCGCCTGCTGAACGTGTACGAGTGGGACACGGCGGAGTGCTGGACGACCCTGGTCCAGGCCCAATGGGACGCCCTGCTCTTGGCGGCTCGGCGCAAACATCATCCTCGCTTGCGGCTGTGCGTGGATCTGACCAGCGTCCCGAAGACGGGACGTGATTTGCCCTTCGTTCGTGTCTACAACGAGGTCTACGGCATTCATCTGGTGGTGCTGTACGCGGTGTATGGGGACCTGAAGTTCCCTGTGGGCTACCGGGTGTACCGGGGGAAGGGGACCCCTTCCCCCGTGCGTCTCGCCCTGGAGCTGCTCGCGACCGTTCCCGCCGAGGTGAGTCACCGCTTCGACGTCTGGGTCCTGGCGGATAGCGGCTTCGAGTCGGCCAACTTCCTTCAGGGTGTGCGGGACCTGGGCTTCGAGTTCGTGGTAGGCGTGCGTTCCACCCGGCGGACCGACCATCCCGGCCACGTCACCGTGGAGGACTGCGCGCATGGAAGCTGGATTCACCTGGCCAACTGGCCCTGGGAAACACTCACCCTGGCACGAGTCGAGCGGGGGGAGCGAACCTTTTTCTCAGTGGCCTCCCAACTGCTTCCGGGCGACCAAGTCGCCCGGGAGGGGGGAAGACGGTGGGCCATCGAATCGTTTTTCAAAGAAGCCAAGCACGGCTTTGGACTGAATCGCTTCGCCTTGCGGACGGCTCAGGGACTGGACCGCTGGGTGCTGCTCGTGTTCGCGGCCTTCACCCTGGCGATGCTCTGCCGAGCCGACACCCGCTCGCTGGAACAGGCGGCGGAAGTTGCTGCCCGGGTTGCCTTGCCACTGCTGGTTGTGCAGCGACTCGCTGCACAACTCTGGGAGGAGGAAGAATTCCTGCGCCAGCACGGCTATTCATTCACCCTATCTAGGTGCAAGACCTGAGTGATAGAGACAGAATAACAGGTGTGATGTGAAGAAATTCATGCTTGTCTGCCCCTCATTTCCTCTTCATCACAGTGGCACCTAACGTTGAGGCCGTCCTACCGGTACTTCATTCCGGCACCACCACCTCGAACTTCCCGAGGGGCACGCCGGGCGGCAGCTTGTCTTTGCGAACCTTCCGGGGCGGGTGGTGCTCGTGCACGCGATGTAGCAGACCTCGGATCACCACCACACCCACGCGCACGTTCTTGCGGAGTTCCCCCTCGGTCGTCGTGGCGTGCAGGCGGTAGGCACTCCCGGTGCTGCGCCTCACCGTGAAGCGGTGGCTGCGGCGGGCCTCTAAATAGAGGGTGGGGGAGATCGGCCCGCCTGGGGCAAGCTGCACGCCCCGCACCTCGACGACCTTCAGGCCGAGGTCCTGGAGCTGGCGGATAACCTGGGCGTACTCACTTGTGCGCTTCGCCTGAATCGCGGGCCATTCGTCCGCTGTGGCACTGCCCTCCAGGGGGAACTTGAACTCGCGGACCCGGTGACTCTCCCAGGCCTGGTTGACGTGCATCGCGCAGTGGTCCCAGACCTCGTTGAAGAGGGCGGGCATCCGACGCTCAGGGGCCAGCAGCAGCTTCGCATCCCGGTAGGCCTGCTCGATCTCCTGCACCTGCCGGGCATACCGCATGAGCAGGTGCTCGTCCTCGATCACGGCCAGGAAGCGCTCGAACTGCCATTCCCCAGGAGCGGGGCGCTCGCTCCCTTCCGCCCGCCACACGGCGTACCGGCGCAACTGGGTTTGCAGCGCCGCGAGCTGTGGGGTGGGGTCGGGGAGATCGGGGCTGGCGGGCATCAAGAATATGATAGGGAAAGTCCCTATCTTCCTCTCAAGACTGCCCGAGGGCCGAGCAGTCTTGCTTTCCAACTTAGGGGCCGCCCAGTTAAGAGGTCATCCGCTTCTTGATCGCCGCTGCCGTTTCCAGCAGCACGCGGCGTCCCTCCACCCAGTCCAGAACCTCTTGCCAGGCCTCGCGGGTTTCCGCGCTCTCCGCGTGTGTCAAACCTGAACGCAAGAAGCGTTCCATCCGACCCCATTCGGCCATCACCGCTGTCCGGGCCTCTTCGGACAGCGCGAGCCACTGCGACGTGCCTTCCCTGATCTCCTCTGGAATCTCAGCGGACACGGCCCGGCTCCTCTGGGAGACGCGGTGCTGTGGCCCTCAGCACACCCCGGGCGTGCAACAGGGCCAGCTCGCGTTCGTCGTCGCTGTACTCCTCCGGGTGGCTCACCATCTCGGCCAGTTCCTCGACCGTCCGGCGCAGCTTGCGAACCAGCGTTTCCTCCCGCTGTGCCTCTCCGGGCGGCCACCGCAGCTCTGCGGTGTCAGGCAGCCGGAGGCTCACCTGGTTGTCCCAGCCGCTTCCCAGGCGAAGATAGAAGACCCCGTACTGTTGGGCGTCCATCTCGAAGCGCACCGGGAGCCATCCCTGCTCCAGCGAGACCTCCAGCACTTGGCCGCAGGAGATGGGCTGGCCGCCGAGGTAGTACCGCCGTCCGCCGTCGTCATGCACTTCTTCCAGTCGTGCCATGTGGACCCTCCCTATCTCTCAGCTTAGTGATTTTGGGCCGCTTTGGATTGCATCCCCCTGTTCTCCCGGTTCGGCTCGTGGGCACTCGCCTCACTCTGGATTACGGGTAGATTCCGCCTTTCGGTTGCAGACGCAGGGTTTATCGAATGACTGTGACCTCAACGCTGAGACTCACGCTGTTCCAGGCCCGATCCGTGGTCAGGACCGCCACGCCCAGCCGTTGCCCCAGGGCTAGGCAGTAACGGTCGCCGAGAGACAGCCCAGCGCTGCGGGTGGTCGGGTACAGGTCGGCCACCGCTTCGGCGTCCTGCGGTTGCCCTGGGTCCACCGTCAGAAGCTGGCCCAGGATGCCGCGCTCGGTAAGCTGCCGGGTGACGTCCGAAGGTGTAGCGCCTCGACTGGCCAGCTTGGTCACGACTTCGGCCCAATTCACCGTGTGGATGGTTGCGCCTTGATTCAAGGCCGTGTCCACTCGTTCGGAGTCGGGTTCCCCCTGAAGCCAGGCTAAGAGGGCGGAAGCATCAAGGACGCTACTCATTCCCGTGCTGCCTCTTCATGCCGTTCCCGCACCAGTTCGTCAGCCAGGGAAACGCCGTCAGGAACCAGATGGGCGAACATCCCCCGCGCCGAGGCGACGGCGTGCCCTGCCGTCACAAGTTCTGCCTTACCCTTCTCCGTGACCCGTGCTATCAGACGCTCACCTGGCTCTATTCCCATACTCTGGCGAAAGGCTACCGGCAAGAACACTCGCCCGTTCTCCTTCACTTCTAAAGTGAATGCCTCTATTGCGCTCATGGGGCAAGCTTACCATTTCTGCCGTTGCCCCCCCTCTTGCCCCTGCTTTTAAACTACCTATAATAGAGATTAGACCAAGAATAAGAGGGAGAGGCAGCCGGGCTGGTCAAGGTGGGCTCAGACCTGAGATACCTACCGCAACGTGAGACTTGGCTGGAGCAGCAGTCCCAGCCCGTCCTCACCACAAGCGGCGTGTGGGTCCTCCGGCTCTCGCAAAGCCCGCGCTATGGTAGGGCGCGTGACGCGCTGGCGGGCTTTCGAACACGATGGAACCACCTTCGACCTGAGGCATCTGGACCCCTTCGAGTGTGACTTCGTGCAGCCCGGCAAGGACGGCAAACCCCCTGTGACGTATCCGGTGTGGGTCCATTTCAGCCACCATTGCTTCACCGAGGGGGTCAAGCTCGGGGATGACCCGGCGTGGCAGTACCGCCACGTGTCCAACCGGGACTTCCGGACGTTCGACGTGACGCGCTACGAGCTGTCTCGGCGCCTGCCAGCCCTGATCCGCGACCTGGTCGGCCGTAAGTGTTATCACACCGGGCATGGCAACTACTTCACCATTGAACTGATCGAGAATGGGGACAGGTGGAGTACGAGGTCTACTTCAAGCCGTACAGGGTGGGCAAGCAGTTGCGTCTCGTGGTGGAGAGCGCCTTTCCACGCGACCCCTCACGCCTGGCAAGCCGGCCAAAGACCAAGCCTGTGCGGTTTGAGATTCTGCTGCATAACACCCGAGTGGGCAAACACACCCGCGTGAGTGGTTGACGGCAGCAAACGAAAGGACCACCCGAAGGTGGTCCTGTTCACGGCAATGGAAGCTGAATCCTCTTGGGTATAACCACACTTGGGTGGAAGCCCTGGCGGGCGGGACTAGAGCACAACGGTTTCCCGGTTCA
>NZ_JHAC01000093.1:160000-166273 GCF_000599865.1 Deinococcus phoenicis
GGCGGACACGGCATGCTGCTCCACCGGACAGGGCGTCTGCACCTGCGATGTCCAGGAAGTCCTGGGCCTCAGCCAGCCCACCACCAGCCACCATATGAAAATCCTGGTGGACGCGGGCCTGGTCGAAGCCGAGAAGCGCGGCAAGTGGACGTACTACACCCTGAGTGCCCGGGGCCTGCTGATCGCCCGCACCGCACTCGACGCCCTGCTGGCCGCAGCGCCGCAGCGGCAGAAGGAGGCCGTATGAACTTCATCGCCACCGAGACCCTCGCCTTCGAACACCACCGGGACCTGCTCCGCGATGCCGAACAGCAGCGCCGCGTTCAGCTTGCCCGGCAGGCAAATGTCCAGTTGCCCCGGCAGGCGAAGGCCGTGTCCCTGTCCACTTCCAACACCCCTTGCCCCACCTGCTGATTTTTTGCCCTCACGCATCGAAGAACTTAGATAAGGAAATGACCATGACCCAGACGATCCCCGGCCTCGCGGACCAAACCTCCACCCTCACCCTGCTCCGCGCGCTGCGCGTTCAGCCCCAGCGGCCTCTGGAGTTCTGGCTGCACGGCGAGCTGCTGGTCGGCCCCGGCTACCACGTCACCGAGGTCAAGGCCGTGACTATCGCGGCGATGGACTGCGGCGGAAGAGCGAATGCCTGGCGCGAGACAGTTATTCAGCTTATGGATGGTACTGCCCAGGAGGCGCAGGCCGGGTTCATGACCACCCGCAAGTTCCTCGCCATCTATGACCGGGTGGCGAAGCATGTCCCGGTGCGCGGGGAGGCCGAGGTGCGCTTCGAGTACGGCAACAACTCCACACCTGCGATGCAGTATCACGTCACGCACGTCGAACCCCAGGCGGAACGCGTCATCGTTCACCTGCGGACGCCGGGTGTGCAGTGCAAAGCTGCCGACGCCTGCGGTCAACCCGTGGCAGCAGAAGCCACTGGGGGGTGTGCGCCCGAGAGTGGTTGCTGTGGCCCGGTGACGGCTGACCTGATCACGCTCGGCTGATGCCGGATTCTGCTCACGGCCAGCATCCCCTTGTTTGGACGCTGGCCGTCCTCACGACGGTCAGCTACGGTGCCCTGTACTACGCGCAGCCTCTCCTCGCCGTCGCCGCCGAGCATGAATGGGGGTGGACGCGCACGCAGACCAGCCTGGCCTTCACTCTGGCGCTGCTGGTCACGGCCCTGATCGCCCCGACGGTGGGCCGCCTCCTTGATGAGCATGGGGGCCGGGTGCTGGTCGGCGGCGGCGCGATGTTGGGGGGACTGGCATTGGTGTGGCTGGCTGCTGCTTCCAGCTATCTCCTGTTCGTACTCGGCTGGCTGCTGGCAGGCGCGGCGATGGCCCTGACCTTCTACGAGGCCGTGTTCACCGTCCTGGGGCAGCGGGTCAGTGGAGCTGAGCGCACCCGGGCCACCCTGACCATCACGCTGGTGGCCGGGCTGGCGAGCACGATCTTTGTCCCGCTCACCACGGCCCTGCTGACCGGCGGCCTGCGCGGGGCGCTGCTCGGGCTCGCGGCGCTGCTGCTCGCGGTCGGCCTCCTGGCCTGGCGGGTGCTGCCGAAGCACCGGGGAGCAGCCCCCGGAACCGTGCAGCCTCCCTTCACCCCGGACCGCGCCTTCGTCCGGCTGACCCTGGCCTTCACCCTCGCCCGGATCGTGACCGTCGGAGTGGGGTTACAACTGGCCCCGCTGCTGCTCGCCACTGAGTATCCCCCGGCGCTCGCCGCCGGGCTGACGGGACTGGCCGGGCTCGCCGCCCTCCCCGGAAGGGTGCTGTTCGTGCCCCTGCTTGGGCGGCTGGGCGCCCTGCCGCTGACCCTGCTGCTGTTCGCCGTGCTGGGCCTCGGGGCGCTCCTGCTGCACTTCCCGGCGGCTGCGCCCCTGACCATCAGCGGCATCGTCCTCTTCGGGATGGCGAGCGGTGCTCTCACCCTGGCACGGGCGGAACTGCTGGCCCGGCAGTACCGTCCAGAGGACTTTGGCACGGCGAACGGGCGCATGGCGAGGCCCGTGAACCTCGCCCAGGCGTTCACGCCGCTGGGCGTGGGCTGGCTCTACACCGTCTCGGGTGGGTACGGGTGGTCGCTGACCTTGCTGGCCCTCCTGGCGGGTCTGGCCGTGTGGGTAGCCTGGGGAGCTGCGCCGCGAGAGGTCCCGGCGCCCGGTGCCTAGCTCCATCGCCTGCTTCGCCTCGACTTGGCCGACGGGAGCCGCCACCCCACGTCCGCGCCCAAGCGCCCTTATACCCCTGGGATGACCCTGCCGGACGAGCGCTCCAGGGAGCGTCTCGCCCACCAGACCGGCGAGACCATCAAGGCCCGCATTCCTGAACCCACCTCGGGCTCCCCAATCAAGTGGACGGCCCGGGAGCGCCGAGCGCGTGTGGTTCATCCACACGACCTCGGACTTGCTCACCCGAATGACTGCGGGAAACTTGAAGCGTTTTTCACTCCGGTCTGGCCTACCTGCCCCGCCGCGTCACCATCACTCCCCACGGATCGGTCAGGATCAGGGCATGACGGACCGCTCTGACATGCCCATCGGTCAACTCGCCACCTTGACTGGTGAGAGCGTCAAGGCGCTGCGCTACTGGACGGACTTCGGCCTGCTGACGGTGGAGCGCCGCCCCAGCGGGTACCGACACTACCCGCCCGAGGCCGCCGAGCAGGTCCGTTTCATCCGCTCCGCGCAGGCCGCCGGATTCACCCTCGACGAGATCCGCCGGATTCTCCTGGCCCGTCAGGACGGTCAGAAACCCTGCGCGCACGTCAAGGCTGACCTCGACGCACACCTGAAAACGGTGCGGGCGCAGATCGCGCAACTCCAGGCGCTCGAAGCGCAGTTGCAGGCCAGGGTGACGTGGGCGGAGGAACACCCCGACCCGGCCTGCGATTCCGCAGGATGTGTCTACCTGGAAGACACGCCCAGGGCTTGACTCTCCCGTTGGCGGGAGACCCTAGCCTCGGGGCATGACCACCCCTGATTGCTGCGCTCCGACCACGCCGGTCGCGGTGACCACCTGTCCCGCCTGTGGCACCACGGGCAGGGCCGTGAAGCTCGTCACCCTCAAGGCCCTGCTGACCCCAGCGGCGCTCGCCGTCCTCGATCCCAGCGAGGCGCACCGCTTCTGCCCGGACGCCGCCTGCGACGTCGTGTACTTCAGTGCCTCCCGGACCTACCGGCAGGCGGAGGTGAAGGTGCCCGTCCTCCAGAAGGACGGACGCGGCACTACCCCCGTCTGTTACTGCTTCGGCCACACCCGTGCTGACCTGGAGCACGCCGCCCGGGAGGGACGTGCCGGAGTCATCCCCCAGTCGGTCCAGGCCCATATCCAGGCCGGACGCTGCGGGTGCGAGGTCAATAACCCCCAGGGAAGCTGCTGCCTGGGGAACGTGAACCGCACCCTGGCCGCCCTCCAGACCCCCGCTGAGAAAGGGCGTACCGGATGCTGCTGAGGAAGCCGGTGAGCCACCTGCGCGCGGACCTGCTGCTCGGCAGCGCGCTCCTGCTGTGCCCCTGTCACCTGCCCGTCCTGCTCACCGTGGTGGCCGGTGGCCTCGGCAGCGGTGCAGTGGCGGGCGTCCTCAGCCGGAACATGCCGCTCGTCCTGGCCCTCGCCACCGGGTACTTCGTGTTCGCCCTGTGGCTCGGCCAGCGCCTCCTAAGGCACCAGGCCAGCGCCGCCACTCCCGGGGCTGGGAGGCACGAGGACTGCTGCCAGGTGCCTGCTCCTCGTCGTGACCGCGCCTGTGGCGTGGGTTCTTCACCCCTGAGCACCAAAGCTCGCCGGACACGAGCCACAGCCGCTCTCTTCCCCCTCCCCAGGAGGTCAACATGCCGGACCAGACGAACGACCGCACTCAACCCGACGTGAACAAGATTGAGGACACCCGCGACCAGGCGACGTTCGAGTCCATCGCCCGCCCCAGCGATCCTTCCAGTGACGCCCCGCAGAAGGCCCAAGGGGTGGCCCCAAGCACAGGGACGGGTACGCACTACGACGCCATCGTGCTGGGCGGTGGGATGGCCGGCGTGCCCCTTGCGCACCGCCTCGCGTACAAGGGCCTGCGCACTGCCCTGATAGAACGCGCGGAACTCGGCGGGACGTGCCTGAACCGGGGCTGCATTCCCACCAAGACGATGATCGCCAGCGCCCGGGTCGCGCACCTGGCTTACCTGAGCGAGCAGTGGGGCGTGGAGACCGGCGAGGTGCGCGTGCATCTCGGGCGGGTGGTGGACCGCAAGGACGACCTCGTGCGCAGCATCCGCGCCGGGTCCGAGCGGAACGTCGCGCAGAACAAGAACCTCACCCTGATTCGTGGGAACGCGCGGTCCGTTGGGGAGCGCCGCCTAGAGGTGGACGGGGAGGAGATCAGCGCGGAGCGGGTCTTCATCGCGGTCGGAACGCGCAACCGGGTGCCTGTGATCGAGGGCCTGGAGAGCGTGCCCTTCCTCGACTCCACCACGGCGATGGAACTCCGCGAGGTTCCCCCGCACCTGGTGATCGTCGGCGGTGGGTACATCGGGGTGGAGTTCGCACAGATGTACCGCCGCTTCGGCAGCCGTGTCACGGTGTTGCAAAGCGCGCCGCAGCTGCTGGCGAGCGAGGACGAAGACATCACGGCGGCGCTGAGGGAGGCACTGGAGGCCGAGGGCATCGAGGTCGTCGTGAAGGCCCGGGTGGGGCGGGTGGCGGGCAGCGAGGGGCAGATGCGGGTCACGGCCAGGGTGGACGGCGAGGACCGTACCTACACGGGAACGCACCTGATGATCGCCGCAGGGCGCGTGCCGAACACGGATGGGCTCGGTCTGGAGCACACCGGCGTGGACCTCGACGAGCACGGCTTCATCAGGATCAACGACCGGCTGGAGACGACCGCGCCCGGCGTCTGGGCGCTGGGGGACGTGCGGGGCGGGCCGATGTTCACGCACACCGCGCGGGATGACGCGCGGATCATCTACCAGAACGTCGTCAAGGGGCAGGACCTGAGCATCCGGGACCGGGTGGTGCCGTGGGCAGTGTTCACCGACCCCCAGCTCGGGCGAGTGGGACTTTCCGAACGCGCGGCACGGGGGGCGGGGTTCAAGCTGAAGATCGGGACGTACGAGGCGCGCAAGGTCGCCAAAGCGCGGGCCCTCGGGGAGACACGCGGAATGATCAAGGTGGTGGCGGACGCAGCGACTGACCGCATCCTGGGTGCGGCGGTGCTGATGGCCGAGGGAGCGGAACTGGTGCATGAGTTCGTGACGGCGATGCAGCTTGGTGCGCGGTACACCGACTTGCAGGACATGATCCACATCCACCCGACCCTGGCGGAGGGCCTGAACAACGCCCTGGGCGGCGTGCATTACGAGGAAGGGCTGGAATGAGGAGGGATGAGCACTTCGTCGTGCCCACGGGCGCAAGTGGCCTGACCTGATCGGCTGCACCCCTTGTTCCTCCCACGGGGCTGGGCTTCGCCTCACCTCCCCACGACGGCCGCAGTCTTCCCGATCAGCACGCCCGGCGGCAATTTATCTTTGCGGACTTTCCGTCGCGGGTGGACCTCCTGTACCTTGCCGAGCAACCCCCGCACAACCATGCCGCCCAACCGGACGTGCTTTCTCTTTTCCCCGTCCACGACGCCAACGTGCAGGCGATAGACGAGGCCGGTGCGGCGTCTGGCCGTGAAGTGGCGGCCACCGCGGGCCTCCAGGTCGAGGACTGGGAACATTGGCAGCGACGAGAGTGCGGTCCTGGGGTCGCTGGCAGCCCGGTCAGGCTCACCCGGTCAGGTCTGCTGATGCCGCCTCTCGGTGATCATCACCAGCAGCAGCGCCACGAGCAGCAGTTCCAGGGAGGTGGTGATCAGCCCAAAGGCGTCCCATCGCTCAATCTCACCCGCCTCTGGTCCGAAAAAAGGAATCCCGACCGTGCGGGTGACGAAGTACATCCCGGCGATCAGCAGGTTTCCAAGCACGCCAGCCCAGTAATACGGCACCTCCAGCCGGCTGCTCCCCACGCGGGGGAAAGGGTCACTTTGCGCCGCTTTCGTCTCGAAGTAACGCAGCAGCAGGAAGCCGCCCCAGACGAACTGCGTGGCTGTCGCCACCAGGAAGAACAGGCCGTACCCGAACCACTCGGTGAAGTGCGCGCCGGTCACCCCACCGTGCAGGACCGCCGCCAGCATGGAGAGGCCCGCCGCCAGCGGAATGCGCGGGTCGGTGAAGGACTGTATCCGGCTGGTCAGGGCAAGTCCCCTTTTTGGGATGGAGGGTACGCGATC
>NZ_JHAC01000094.1 GCF_000599865.1 Deinococcus phoenicis
TAGGCTTCGGGTTCCGTCCGGTGTCTCCGGGTGTCGGCTCTCTCTCCCTTGCCTGAAAAGAGTTTACTCCCCCTCGCGTTATCTGTCAATAGACAGTAGATAAGATGAAGCCGGAGTGAAGCGGGCAGCAAAAAAGCCCCTCCCGCCCCAGCCGGAACCAGGGAGGGAGGGATAACCGCTCAAGTTGTCCGATGCTTCAGCGCCGCCCAGGGGGCACGTCCCCCATGCTCGGCCCGAAATCCGCGTCGGTGGTCGGGGTGCCGATGGTGCCGCCGCTCAGGCTGGCGGGGTCGATGGGGTCTGTCACCGCCTCCCCGGACTCGATGGCCGCGTACCCCCAGGCGACCGCCGCCCGCACCGCTGCGGCCTCCAGACGGTCGGCCAGGGGCAGGTCAAGCCACTTCCCCAGCACGGGGATTTTGTTGTCGTACTCCTCCACCGCCAGCAGCAGCCAGCGTTCGGCGTAGGCGGCCTTTTCGACTCCCGTCGCCCCCGGCAGCAGGTCTTTTGCGAGCTGTGCGGCGGCTTTGGCGGCGGCCTTGAGGCCGGAGACGGTCAGGACGTTGCCGATGCGGTTTTGCAGGGCGGCGGAAATGGCGTGGGTGTTCATGGTGGGGCCTCCAGAGTGGCGAGAGGGCGGATGGTATTCAGCGGTCCAGCCCCACGGCGGGCCAATCCGTGCGCGTGCGGGCGAGGTCGTCGAGCGAGGCGGGCTGCCAGTCATCGGCGGGGGCGGCAGGAGCTGGGGGTGCGGGCAGACTGTCAGAATCTGCCGCCCGCCCCACTTCCGCCTGCGCCTTCGCCCGCGCCCACGCGCCGTTGACCTGAATCCCCGTGACTGCTGCCTTGCCCCCGGACGCCACCAGCCCGGCCAGCAGGCCCAGCACGGCCCCGGAGACAGGCCGGGGGAACAGGCCCAGGGCCGCCAGCCCCGCGATGCCCCCAGCGGCCAGCACCGCCCCGAGCATGGCCCCCAGCAGGGCGGACACCAGCAGCACGATGCGGCCCTTCAGTCCGAGTTGATC